>CALFXE010000084.1 GCA_937927845.1 uncultured Paludibacter sp. | reverse complement strand
ATCAGGATAGCGTTTTGTTGTGTTATTAGAGTTATATTCCCTGACTCCAAGTTCTAATTTATACAGATTCTGCTGAATAGAATCCTGTAAAGCCATATAATCTTTGGTGTTTAATACATCAAGCTTCTCGTTTATAGCATTATAAAATACTATAGCAGGATCTTTTGTTGATTTTGCTGATTTTATACTCTTTGAAAATTTATTATAATCGCTGAAAGCCGATTTATTGTATACATATTTTGCATAATCCTCATAATTACCTTTAAATTTCTTATCTATAATATTATATACAGAAGGAAGATATTCAGGTTTTATATATTTTCTGTAAGTTTTCAGCATTGCCACCATTGTTGCTTGATCAACATCAGAGTAGTAATTTTTATAGACTTCTTTTGCTTCTTTTAATAAGGAGTCTGTAGGTAAATTCTGTAAAGCTAATTTACTAAGTTGAGAAGCGATACGTGGTGTTTCAGTGCCATTCAAAAGAGCTTCTCGTAAATAATTCAAAGCGTGAAGGGTAGGGTATATCGATTTATAATTTTCTTCAAGTGAAGATAAAATATCTCCATACTTAATCTTTCTGTTTTCATCTTGATTAACCCAGTTGTTAAATGCTTGCTCTTCAGTTTGTTTCTTTGCAATTATTCCTAATCTTCTTATAGCCCTATTCATTCCTATACTGTTTTTCCAATAATTGGAACTGCCTGCATATTTATTAGCATAAGCTAAATTAACAGCCTCATTATCTTTCATAAACGATTTCCAAACAGCTTGCTTTTCTCCTCGAACATCTATACGTGCTTGATTGTCGGCATTCATGCGATTGAATAGTCCGTATGATGTGATATAACGCGAAGTACTGCCAGGATTACCTATAATCATTGCAAAATCACCTTCTTTATAACCTTCTAATGATACGGGAATAACTTTCTTTGGGGTATAAGGAATGTTGTTTTCGGAAAACTCAACAGCTTTGCCTACAGAATCTGAATAAATTCTAAAAACAGAGAAATCGCCTGTGTGACGAGGCCACATCCAATTATCTGTGTCACCACCAAACTTTCCTATGGAAGAAGGAGGTGTGTAAGCTAATCTGATGTCTTTAAACTCTTCATATACATATACATAAAATTCATTATCATTATAAAATGATTTAATTTGAACTATATAATCATTGTCTTTTTTGAGTTCGCTTTTTATTGCATTAATGACAGAATCTTGTTTCTCTATCCTTGATTTATAGCTGTTAACGTTCTGTAATGATGAAGTAATACGCTCCGTGACATCAGAAATGCTGATTAAAAATTTGACAGTCAGTCCGGGTACAGGAATTTCGTCTGACAGTTCTTTAGCGGTAAACCCATCTTTCAGATAATTATGTTCTACACTGCTGATTTTCTGAATTGCACCATAACCACAATGATGATTAGTGAAAATAAGTCCCTGATTAGAAACCACCACACCGGAACATCCACCGCCAAATACAATGACGGCATCTTTCAAACTTATACTATTTTCGCTATATATATCATTTTCAGAGAGAATACATCCCTTTTCATGCATTTTATATAGTAATGATTCGTCAATTTGTGGAAGCATCCACATTCCTTCGTCAGCTTTTATGTTAATAAAGCAAAGGACTAATAAGGACATTAGAAGTGTTTTTTTCATTTTCTATGTGTGTTTATATTTTTTAATCCATTTTGAATGTCATTCTGTGGTATACTGTTGTGCCGAATTCCTTTATTGCAGCTTTATGTTTTTTTGTAGGATATGCTTTGTTTTGTTTCCAATCATATTCCGAAAACTGATTGTGAAGCTTACACATTAATTCGTCCCTGTATGTTTTTGCAAGAATAGATGCAGCAGCTATAGAAAGATATTTGCCATCACCTTTAACTATCGTTTTATGTGGTACTTGTTTGTATGACTTAAATTTATTTCCATCGACAATAATAAACTCAGGACGTATGGGTAATTTATCAATTGCGTTGTGCATAGCCAATATAGAAGCATTCAAAATGTTGATTTTATCAATCGTTTGGTTATCTACTTCTGCGACTGCATAAGCTAAAGCTTCCTTTTCAATGATATTACGGAGATAATCACGTCGCTTTTCCGAAAGTTGTTTAGAGTCATTTAGTAAATCACATTGAAAATCATCAGGTAGAATGACTGCGGCAGCAACGACCGGTCCGGCTAAGCACCCTCTTCCTGCTTCATCACATCCGCATTCTAATATATGGTTTGAAAATCTTAATTCCAGCATCTTACTCTTTCTTTTCTGTGATTTCTTGCCATAAATTAGGAGCTATACTTTTTACAGGCTTGTATAGAATAGATGCTTCTTTACTCTCTTTTTCGATAAAAGAAAATTTTTCATTTAGAGTGTCGAAAATAATTAACACAATACTGACTAATAAAGCAAATTTCAAAGCACCAAACACACCACCTAAAATGGCATTGATAAAACCTAAAGATAGATTTTTAATAATGCCTTGTAGTATTCTGCTTGCAAAGAACAACAATATAGCTACCAATACAAAAATTATTACGAAGGCAATAGGTTGTGCAAGTTTTAGACTTATATCAAAATGTCCGCATACCCATGTGGCTACCAATGAAGAAAATAATTTACTTACGTATATGCCTAAAATTATGACAATCAACGATATTATCTCTTTGATTAATCCTCTAAATAAGCCAATAATAAAGCCAAGCAATATTGGGACTAATATGTATAAATCTAAAGCACTCATATGTTCAAAATGCAAATATAATATTAAAAATATTCCTATTGGCATACAATTTGATTTTTGCACGCCGTGCACATAATTTTTTTATTGTTTAACCCATTAATATTTCTGATTATGAACTCAATATATAGAAATTTACTCTTTTTATCAGTGACGGTTTTCTTTTTTAGTCAAATGCAAACTCAAGCTCAAGGTCATTCTAACAGCCAACCTTATCAGTATGACTTGAGTGATTATTTAGATTTAGAGGCTATTGCTACAGTCTTTGGAGAGTCGAAAACTATCGATGACTTTGAATACAAATTAAATGACTACAGAAATCAGGTTTCAAACCTCGATTTGAATAATGATGGTTATGTAGATTATCTGAGAGTTATTAAACAATACAATCGTAATACACATGTGATTTTAATACAGGCTGTGTTAGGTAGTAGTTACTATCAGGATGTTGCTTCAGTTGTTGTCGGTAAGGATGTATACGGCAGAGACTATATTCAATTCATTGGCGACTCATATTTATATGGTAATGATTATATTCTTGAACCTGTTTTTCAGAAACGTCCGAAAATTGTAAGGTGGTTATGGAATGAACCTAATTATGTTTATGTTTCAAAATATTATTGGGGTTACTATCCTACACATTTCAGACTAAGACCGATAATTCCTGTTCAGCATTATTTTAGTCATTTAAAATTATTTGTTAACGTGCATCATCATTATTATTATACATCTAAAGTTTTATTTCCTGTTTATATAGATGTAATTCATCCTTACAGAAGAAATGATTATTGGAAGAATCATCTTGATATTCGTTTTGAACAACGACATAAAGATTATAGAAATAAAGGACAATTTCAATATTATAAAGACAAGAAAAAACCTGATGTGAAAGATAAAGATGTAAGACATTCAGAGAGTTACAGACGACAGAACCAACAGCCTGCTGTAAGAACACCTCAAAGGGAGCAACCTGCTGTAAGAGTACCTCAAAAAGAACAGCCTGTTATAAAACCACAAAAAGATAATAAAGCGACACCTGCTACTACAAGAGAAAACAGAATAACTGTAAAACCTCAGCAGGAAAAAAAGACTCCTCGAGTGAATGAAAGGAAGTCTACACCAACAAGAGAGGTGAAACCTGAAGCACAAAAGCAAAAAGTAGAAGCAAGTAAAAAAGTCGAAACAAGTAAGAAAGTAGAAGCAAGTAAGAAAGTTGAATCTACATCAAATAAGAGTACTCCTTCTGGTAGGAGTAGTAATACAGAAAGAAAGCCCACAACAAACACAGGTGGAAGAAGATAAGGTGTAATAAGATTAGTTTAGTTTAGTTAACATGAGGGGGCTGATTATTTAGCTCCCTTTTTAATTGTATGATAATAAGCTAAATATTCTTGTTCGGTCTGCCCGGGTGTAGGGATTAATTCGGCTTTATGCAAACAATTGAGTGCATGCAAATCCATAATTGTACTATAACCGGAGCGACATACAATTTTATGAGCATTTATAAGGCAGATGGCTAAGTTTTTAGTATCCAAATGAGATAGTATATACAGATTTTTATTTTCAGAATTTTCATGTGTAAAGTGATTTGTGTCTTTAGGTAGTCCCTGTATTATTAATGTTTTGTCTTCTGAATTAGAATATTTTTCAACCATCTGTTTCTCAAATATCGTTCGCTGAGGTTCAGGTCCTGATATTATCACTACAACATCAAAAATATCCTTTTTTGTGTCAATATCCTTAATGTCTATACCATAAAATCTTGAAAGAGGGTTGATGAACTTAGCGTTTTTTGGTAAAGGGTATTTATGTGATAAATCACCACTTAAATTGTCTTCTCCCTCATAATCAGGAATCCAACATTCATTATATTTGTTTATGAAGAAACGATGAATTAACCATAAAATCGGCTCTAAAAATTTAAGATTTGCAGGAGCTTTTATCATCAACTGATGAGTTATGTAAATAGATTGTATTGTTTTACTCCACAATCCAAATCTATTGTCTGAAATAACTGTGTTAATTTGATGTTGTTTGATGATTTTTTTTAGATAGAAATGTTCGCGATAGATACCGTACAGTATTTTAGGTATATTGTATATCATTGCGAATACTTGAGATTTTTTTTTGCTGTACTTGATATTATAAGATGGAAGTTCGATGTACGTTAAATTAGGAAACTTATCAGAAAACTCATTTTTTAATAAACATAAAGGATGACCATCTGAAGCAATGATTATTTTATGATCATCCGCAATAAGTTTATTGATTATTGGTATGCAGCGTGTTGCATGACCTAAGCCCCAATTAATAGGTGCGATTAGCACTTTATTTCCTACATTCATTTACAGTACTTTCTATATTACCATCAGCAATATAAGTTCTTATAATATCGCCGGTTTTTACTTCATCAATAGATGTTAGTCTTTTTCCATTAAGAGTTGTGATTGTATATCCGTATTTTAATAGAAAAGAAGGAGAATGTCGCTCAATCTTACTCTCAATAAGCATAAGTTTGTTTGTTTCATTTGAAATTGCAAGTCGGATTGATTGTGTAAGTCTCGATTTTTGCTTTTCTAAGAATATCTTTTTTGCTGATGACTTATTTAAAAGTGCGTGCCTTATTCTCCAGCCGAAATCAGTTACTTTCTTTTGATGATTTTGTATCTTTTGCCTAAGTAATTGGTAAATTGCCGTATATGTATCTAATAGATTAGTCTCAGCATTTTGCATAGTATCAATAAGTAATGTAGCTGCGGCAGTCGGAGTTTTTACAGAAGTATGTGCCACCAAATCGACAATGGATAAGTCGCGCTGATGACCGATACCGGCAATAACAGGCAAAGGAAACTGTGCACAGTGAGAAGCTAATTCATATGAGTCGAAACATGCCAAGTCGGTTGTTGCTCCACCACCCCTAATCATAACTACCACATCAAATTTATCAATATGATAACTAATTTTATCTAATGCCTCGATTATGGAATCGGCAGCCTGATCGCCTTGCATTATTGCGGGAAATAGTTTCCTGTAGAAGATAAAGCCTTCAGAGTTGTTGTCTAATTGATTACAGAAATCATCATATCCTGCTGCTGTAGCTGATGATATAATTGCGATGCGTTGCGGTAAGACTGGTATTTGAAGTCCTTTGTTCATATCAATTACACCATCTTTTTCTAGCAGGCGAATAATTTCTTGTCGCCGCTTTGCCAATTCTCCTAAGGTAAAAGTAGGGTCGATATCTTTTACATTCAGACTTAATCCAAACACATCATGAAACTCCACAGTCACAGCAACTAAAACCTTTAATCCCGCTTTCAGCGTTTGACCAGTATTTTCTTCAAAATAAGATTTTATCATTCTGTAAGTGTTCACCCATATATTGCCACGAATCTTTGCTTTTAAAGTATCTGTATGTGAGTCTTTTTCAATAAATTCAAGATAACAATGACCGTTTGAATGCTCTCGGAACTCACTGATTTCAGCTCTAATCCATATAGATTCTTCGAAATTAACTTTTACAACACTGTTAATAAACTGAGTAAGTTCAAATAAAGAATATGATTTTATGTCCATGTTTTTTTATTCAGGAATGATGATTTTTGAGACTATACGTTTTGATTTATCATTGATTTGGATAATATAAACACCTTTTGACAGGCTAGCCAGACTGATTATTTCATTCTTGCTTCTGACAGGTAGAGTTAAAACTATATTACCGGTTACATTAACAAAACTTATTGTGGCAAATTCTATTTCTATCATTGAATTCAAGCTGATATTCAATTCTTTTAAGTTATAATCGTATTTAAAACTAATGTATTTATTATCATTAAGTTCTAATTGCGAGTTGGTGATAACTTGGTTGATCACTTTATTGAAATCAGGTATGCCATATCCGTATCTATCATCAGGATTTGTATATTTACTCGAAGATGCAATAATGTGTTGTCTAATAAAATCGACACTATATGCACCCGGCAAGTTTTCTTTGCAATACTGAAGAAAACAAGCAGTCATACCCGTAATAATTGGAGATGAATAGGAAGTGCCACTGCCAGTAACAACGCTGCCTGATTGGTTTACGAGTGAATTGCCCCAGCCGACAGCACAGACATCCGGTTTTATTCTTTCATCGACAGTCGGACCATATGACGACCATGAAGCAATTGTTCCGCCGGTATTTACTGCTCCAACCGTTAAAATACCATCAGCATCAGAAGGTGCCGATATGTATTTCCAGGGATTTGTGCCTTCATTGCCGACACTTGAGCATACAATAATACCTTTTTGCGAAGCCATATTTGCAGCGCGACTTGCTCTCGAAACCATACCATTCATGTCGGAATAAGTGTAGTTTAATGATGCATCATCGAACTCAAAATATCCAAGTGATGAGTTTACTATGTCAACACCCGCACTGTCAGCATATTCAATTCCACTTACCCAAAAGTCAACCTCGAAAAGATATTCAGAAGGTACATATTCAGTTTGTATCAACAAATAAGATGCATGTGGTGCAACACCCAAAAACTGAGAAGGCAAATTAGCAGTCATAATAGACAAAACATTTGCACCGTGTGCATCTTCCTGATAAACATCAATATCATGACTTATAATACTTTTTTCACCAATCAGTCTGTTTTGTAATCGTAAGCTGTCGAAAGCAATATTAGTATCAACATTTTTAAACCCTGCATCTATTACTCCAATCAGAATATTTTTACCGGTATAGCCTAAATTATGTAATACAGAGCCATTTAACTGATTTGTCTGAGCTGCTGCTGAGCCATAATTAAATTCATTTTTTACTCGTTTAGTACGACGAGGAGCTTCTGATGGAGTAGATAATATTTTGCCTGTATATTTTGCCTCCTTAACAAACGACAACTCTCGAATAGAACTCACTATAGATGTATCTTCCATCATAACAGTAACACCATTCATCCATTTACTTTTAGAGTGAACATTCACACCTTTAGCCTCTATTTGAGAAATATAGCTTGAATTTACCGGTAAATCAGTCGAGTCAATCGATATAGATTGTTCAATACGCCTTTGAAGAGATTTGGAACTTAGATACTCTGATGGGTTATCTAATGAAAATTCGGAATTATTCTTATCTGCAAGCTGAATGTAAAAAAAATACTTATCAGCAGGGAAAATATTACTTATTAGTATGAATATATATATAAGTAATAGTGTGTATCTTATTGTGTTATTGTTTATTATCATTAGCTATAAATAATCGATACAAATATACATTTTTTATTGAAAACCATGAAAATGAGAATTAAGTAAACATGCTTTAAAATAAATTGAAAAATCATCACTTTTATATAAATAATTGTAAAAAAACAATTATCTTAGCACTTTCTTTTTACAAATAAAAATAATTACTAACTAAAAAATTAATTTATGAATTTTAAGAGCTTTATTATCTTGTTTTTAGCAACAAGTTTGTTCGTCCTGCATGGATGTACTGAAGAGCAATCAGAGTTAAATCTGTCCTCTATTGAGAATTTTGTTACAATTTCAGGTAAAGTAGTGTATAATACAGGGGTAGATGCAGAATCTACTAATTATACCTTAGAGACAACCAGACCGGCGGCAGGGCGTAAAGTGTTTGTCGAAGTAGCTTATAGTCAGTATGTTAGCGGGTCTACAGGTAATAAAATCTTCGAAACAGAAACAGATGAAAACGGTGAATTTTCAATTGAGATTCCAACGATTAGTGTAGGTATTACGGCTAATCTCAGATTAGAAGTATTTACGGCCAACTTTAACACGTATGAAGGTATGGAAGATTACAAACCCGTCTTCAAAACAGAATTAAGAAAATATGAAATATCACTACCTCCCCTTACCGGGCTTAAACCAGGAGCTTTTTCATTCCCTAATCACATAGAGTATAATTCCACGGTTATTGATCTTGAAGGCTTTGAAAAAGAAATTACTTTAAGTGGGAATGTACAGTTGGCTTATGAGTCGGCTTATCGAGTTGGAGCTTACCAAGCAGCACCATCTCGTACAGTAGAATTAGAAATTGTCTATGATCCGTTTGGCTCTCCTCAAACATTTACGTATGGTGCAACTACCAATACTAATGGGGATTACAGTCTGACTATTCCTTTAAAATCTTATAAAGATGGCTTTAGAATTAATAAAATTTCCACTTTAGGTTTTGCTAAAGAAGACTATACTCATTATTCAAAACCGGGGGAATCCATCAATCTAAAGGGTGCGTATTTAACTACGAACGCTACCGGTTTCCCTCTTACTTTAATTAATATTGTGGAAGGAATACCTTGTGATGTAGGAAGGCAATATTTAAAGTTCACACCAAATTACAATAACGGATTACCATCTTTAGGCAAACCTGAAACATGGTCAGATGATTTACCGGGCTGGACTGTAGTGACTAATAGCACACATTCTTTAACCATTAAGGGAGCTGTTAAATTAGCAGTACAATCAAAAAACAACAGCACCTCTAACTGGGAAGCAAGCTGGACATCTGCTCGCAATCGTGATGTAAAAGTAAGTGTTAATGGTATCAGCTATGATTATGTAACGGATGCCGCCGGAGAGTTTACCTTTACTTTACCAAGTGCTACAATACCTGCATCAAGAACCATCAGTATTATACCTGAAGATGATGAGGTTAGTGTGAACTTCATACACCATCCAAATACATCTACTGACGAGGAGAGCACCATCAAAGGAAGATACTTTTATGCAAACAATGCAAATGATAAGATTGTAGTCAAGAGCGAAGAAGGCAATATTTATGAAGTTGCAATATCTGCAAAAATGTTCTTTACTCCGAATATAGCACCTACAGGTTGGGGCTTCTATAATTGGAATGCTATTATAAATCAATAGTTTAGCGCGCATTAAACTCTTATGTAAAATATAAATTATTACAGAATGAAATTACAGAATATTAAAATAATCTTAGCTTCCTTGTTGGTTTTAGTATCCATACATGTTGTTGCTGAAGATAAACAAACAAGGGAAACTCCCATATTACCAAAAGCTGGCGACATTGGGTTAGGTATTGATTTAGTACCTGTATTAGATTATGTAGGTAATATGTTCAACGGCAATACTTTCAATAGCTTAAATTCATTTGGCGGTGAGCCTGTTTTAATTGCAGGACCATTTGCACCTAATTTAGCTATCAGAGGGAAGTATATGTATACAGATAATATGGCTTTACGTTTAAGTTTTGCTACACTTGGCAGGACTTATAATCAAAAACTATATATAAGAGATGATGCTGCTTTTTTCCACGATCCTTTATCAGAAGCTAAGTTAATCGATGTATATAAACATCACCGTACAGGTATGGAAATAGCTTTAGGATCTGAGTGGAGAAGAGGGTATAATCGTATACAAGGTTATGCGGGTGCAGACTTAATCTTTGGATTTGAAAGAACTACCGATACTTATGAATATGCAAACTTAATTACAGAAATCAATCAAACGCCATCAAGAACGGCAGGGCTTTTTAATGTACCTCCTACTCCTATAGCTGTTCCTTATTGGACTCAGGCTTATGTTACTGGAAGGTATCATGATGGCAATAATCTTTTTGTAGGCTTGGGAGCTGTAGTTGGAGTAGAGTATTTCATATCATCACATCTATCATTAGGTGGAGAAGTAAGTCTTTATGCGCTGCAAATGTTTAGTCGCCAATCATATCAGGAACAAGAGGGATTTAATACGCTTACCAATAAGGTAGAAAAGCGAACAGAATTGCTTTCACCAGGCAGTAATGGATTCGCTTTTGGCACTGATAATTTAGGTGGTAAGCTTTATATGATGTTTTATTTTTAAATAGCGACTTGAAGATAGTCTTTTAAATAAATCGCAGGTTAAGCAAGATTCAATTTTTTAGCTAACCTGCGATTTTTACATTAGTAATCATTAAAACATTTTTTGATTTTAAGCGTTTTATGTGAAAACAAACGATATGACAGATACTCCTGATAATCCAATAATTTGTGCTTGCCTCGAAATATCTAAAAACGATGTCATTCAAGGCATTAAAGAAAACGATTGTAAAACTATAGAAGATGTAGTTGACGCTATTGGTATCGGAGCTGTATGTGGAGCTTGTTTAGATGATATTCAGGAAATACTTGATGAAGTTAATGGGGAAGATTAACTTTTTTATGAAAAATATTTGATTAACTTTGTCAAAAATTTATATCGTATGAAAGTTTTAGTAAATAGTTTACAATTATCATGTAATCATTCTAACATTAGAAAGAAAATGAATGATAATAAATTGCATTTTGATAACCAATGGCAAGATGCAATTTCGGGAGAGGAGTTTGTGAAATTATCTCATAAGCATATCGAAAAATTGTGGAGTGAAAACCGAAAAGAGAAGTAAACCTGTAATTAGGTACAAAAAGGAGGTCAACACATATCTTAATAACCTAATTGATATACTATTTGAAAACAATTATTTTAGTTTTGTAGAGTCTGCTTTAGTTTACATTACAGAAATGAAAGAATTTGTAGAAAAGTATATTGATGTTTTACCTAAATTTGATGCTCCACATTATTTTTCACAATATCAAGTAGGCATGAAATATATAGTTTATAAATCAAATCATGTAACCACTTGGTATATTTTCTTTTTGCAAGAAGAAAACCGTTATCTTATTTGTTACATAACCAATAATCATTTTGAGGGACAATTTATCAGATAATTACTATTGTTTTTTATTGATTTATAAACTTAAAATTCATCTTGCAGCAATATCTTAACATACTAAAACAATATTGGGGGTATGATGACTTCCGACCATTACAGGGAAATATCATAAAAAGCGTTGCTTCTGGGAAGGATACTCTTGGGTTAATGCCGACTGGTGGTGGTAAATCTCTTACATTTCAGGTGCCGACAATGGTAATGGAAGGTGTTTGTATAGTTGTTACTCCGCTGATAGCCTTAATGAAAGACCAAGTTGAAAACCTTAAAAAAAGAAATATCCCTGCGGCTGCAATATATTCGGGCATGTCGAAAGATGATATATTATTAACGCTTGAAAATACTGTTTTCGAGGCATATAAGTTTTTATACGTTTCACCTGAGAGACTTTCCACATCAATATTTATTGAAAAAATTAAGCAAACTAAAGTCTGTATGATAGCAGTTGATGAATCTCATTGTATTTCGCAATGGGGTTATGATTTTCGCCCATCATATCTGAAAATTGCTGATATACGTGAAATTATCCCTGATGCTCCGATTCTGGCACTTACTGCAACTGCAACTCTTGAGGTTGTAGACGATATTCAAGATAAACTTCATTTTAAAGAAAAAAACGTATTTAGGAAAAGTTTTCTTCGCACTAATTTGGCTTATATAGTCAGAACTACCGAAAATAAGGATAATCAATTGCTTAACATCTTGAATAAAGTGCAAGGCACATCAGTGGTTTATGTCCGAAATAGAAAAAAAACTAAAGAAGTTGCAGATTTTCTAAATCAGAATGGTGTTGTTGCAGAGCATTTTCATGCGGGATTAAAGAATGAGACTAAAGATGCACGGCAACAAAGATGGAAAAATGATGAAACGCGTGTTATAGTTTCGACAAATGCTTTCGGTATGGGCATTGATAAACCGGAAGTTAGAACAGTTGTTCATCTCGATTTGCCTGATTCTCTTGAAGCATACTTTCAAGAAGCCGGTAGAGCAGGACGAGATGAGAAAAAGGCATATGCTGTTGTGCTGTTTAATAATAGTGATATTGCTAAGATGCGAAAAAGAGTAGCCGATACATTTCCTGAAAAGGATATGGTTCGAAAGGTTTATAAAGCATTAGGAGATTATTATGAAATAGCTGAAGGTTATGGTTTAGATGCTGTTTTTCCATTTGATTTAGCTGATTTTTGTTCTAAATTCAAATTGCCTATGCTTGTTGCGTATAACTCACTAAAGATATTGCAACAGGCTGGTTATTTGGAACTTACTGATGAACAGGACAATAGTTCGAGAGTGCTTGTCATTGTAAATAAAGACGATCTGTATAATATCAAATTCACTGCGGATCAAGATAAGATGTTACATGTTTTATTGCGTTCATATACAGGTCTATTTACTGATTACGCATATATTAGCGAAGAAATAATTGCAGGTCGCCTTAATTGGAATAAAGATAAGGTATACGATGTTTTGATGGAATTATCGAAAGAAAGAGTTATTCAATTTATTCCTCGCAAAAAGATACCCTTTGTAACTTATATTCACGAAAGGGAAGATCCACAAAGATTAAATCTTGGTAAAGAAGCATACGATAACAGGAAAGAACGTTATATAAACCGTGCAAAAAGTGTATTAGACTACGTAAAAGAACAAAATGTCTGTCGCAGTCAGGTTTTATTAGCTTATTTTGGCGAAACGAACAATAAACCTTGCGGTCAGTGTGACATCTGTCTGAAGCAAAAAGAACAGCAAGCTACAGAGGCTGATTTCGACAAAATAAGATTGGCTGTTTTAGAATTATTAAGTTCAAAAACTTTATCCATAGAGGAAATTATAAGTCAACTTCCTTTAAAAGAAGCTAAAATTATTCAAGTTGTACGCTTTTTAATAGATCAAAAAATACTTACTCAAGATAAAAATATGAAACTAATTAGAGATATTAGTTAGACTCTCAAAAATATATTTTTGATCAGCGTTTGAAAATCAGCGTTATCCGCGTTCCAAAGTTCAACTTAATCTATTTTTAAAATCTTCATATCCAAACTCTCTTATCAGCTTAAACTCATTATCTTTTGTCCATATACCTATTGAAGGATGTGTAACTCCATTAAACATAGTAGTTTTAACCATCGTATAATGAATCATATCTTCAAAAATGATTTTATCTCCAACTTTTAAAGGTTCATCGAACGACCAATCGCCGTAGAAATCACCGGCTAAGCAACTGTTACCTCCCATTCTGTATGTGGGTTTGCCTGAAATAACATCAGTTGCCCCAATTATTGAAGGTTTATATGGCATTTCCAAACAATCGGGCATATGACATGAAAAAGAAACATCAAGCATGGCGGTCTTAACACCTTTATTGTCAACAATATCCTGAACAGTAGATACTAAGTCGCCTGTCCTCCATGCAAATGCACTTCCGGGTTCTAAAATAATATGTAAATTGGTATGCTTTGCTTTGAAAGCCTTCAGTACTTGTATAAGATGTTCAGTATTATAACCTTCGCGTGTCATTAAATGACCACCACCCATATTAAGCCATTTTATTTTATCGAAAAGATGTCCGAATTTCTTTTCAACAACCAATAATGTTCTTTCAAGATCAAAGGAATTGCTCTCACAAAGAGTGTGAAAATGTAAGCCTTCAACCCCTGCAGGTAAACCATCTTTTAAATTTTCAGCAGTAATTCCTAATCTTGAGCCGGGAGAGCAAGGATTGTATAAATCGGTGCCTACATCTGAAAATTCAGGATTGATACGCAAACCACATGAGATATTATAAAACTGAGTGCGTGGATAAAACTTTTCAAACTGAAAAATAGAGTTGAAAGTGATATGACTGCTGTATTGCATTATCTCATCAAATTCTTTATCAGTATAGGCAGGAGCATATGTGTGAGCCGGACTACCCATTTCTTCAAAAGCAAGGCGAGCTTCGGCAAGAGAACTTGCAGTGGAGCATGGGATATATTCGCGTACAATAGGAAAAACACTCCACATTGCAAAGGCTTTAAATGCAAGAATAATCTCTACATTAGCCTGATTTTTAACGTATTGAATTAATTCGAGGTTTTGTCTGAATTTCTTTTCATCAAGTACAAAACAAGGCGAAGGCACTTTATTATAATTAATCATTTGACTTTATTAGTTGATAGTTAAATACTTATTTTTTTCTGAATGTTCCATATGCAAGACCGCTTAGAATTGAGATTCCTACGATGTAAGCAGGAGGTATGTTGAATACCCATATCAAAACTACGACTGCAATAGGTATTATAATCGTTTTATATGTAATTTTTGCTGATTTTGCCATTCTCCATAAAGGCGCTGCAATCAGTGCAACAACAGCAGGTCGAATACCTTTAAAAATTTTGTTAACAGTTGGATTTGACCTCATATCTACAAAGAAAGAAGCTATTAAAAGAATGATAACAAAAGAAGGAAGAGCACATCCGAGAGCTGCAATTATACTTCCTTTTGTGCCTTTTAATTTATAACCAACAAATATAGAAGTGTTTATAGCCATCACCCCTGGTGCAGATTGAGCCATTGCAAGCATATCGATAAACTCTTTAGCCGCTATCCAGTTTCTTCTTTCTACAACTTCTTTCTCAATTAAAGGTATCATTGCATATCCACCACCAATGGTGAATGTGCCGATACGAAAGAAAGTTGAAAATAATTGCCAGTATAACTTCATTTAAAGTAAAATTTTGCACAAAGATAGAAATAGATTTTTGTTTTATCTTTGCATATTAATTTTTTAAAATGAATCAAAGAAAAACTACTGGTCATATTGCATTGTTATTCGCCAATATAATTTTTGGTGTAAACAATCCCATAGCGCGTTTATTAATGCCTGATTTGTTAGATCCAATTGCACTTACTTTCTTTAGATTTTTAGGCGGTATGTTGCTGTTTTGGATTGCTTCAGTATTTGTTAAACGTGAACATGTACCTTTTAAAGATATTGTATTGCTCTTTTTTGCTTCGATATTTGGTTTGACTCTCAATCAGTTGCCTTTTTTCATAGGTTTATCAATGACTTCATCAATTGATGCCTCGATAGTTGTTACTATGTTACCTATCATCACTATGATTTTGTCGGCTATTTTCTTGAAAGAACCTATCACACAACTTAAAGCAATAGGTGTATTGGTTGGAGCTTCAGGTGCTTTGATAATTGTGTTTGGAGGTGCAACAGAGCAGGTCGGTAGTGGCAATATGCTTGGAAATCTTATTGTGTTTCTTGCTGTTATCGGATTTGCAATATATCTCACCATGTTTAAAAAGCTGATAGACAGATATCATCCTGTAACAATAATGAAATGGATGTTTTTATTTGCAACAATAACAGGTTTACCGTTCAGCTATGTAAATATAATTGAAGCTAATTATGCCGGACTTTCCACCATGTCGTGGATAAGCGTTGGATATGTTATTGTTTTTGCGACTTTCTTAGGGTATCTTTTATTACCGATTGGTCAAAAGGTACTTCGTCCGACTACCCTAAGTATGTATAATTATGTACAGCCAATAGTTGCTTCAATAGTTGCAGTTATGATGGGTCTTGATAAGTTTGGATATCATCAGGGATTATCTGCTTTGCTCGTGTTTTCAGGAGTTTATATTGTAACTCAAAGTAAATCAAGAGCACAAATGGAAGCTGAAAAAGGTGGAAGACACAAGTAGAAATGAAGATGTCTCAAAATCAATTCGTGTTATCATTGATTCTGAGACATCCTCGTTAATGTATCACCAATAATGTGACCGAAAAGCTTTTATGCAATTCTATACTTATCTACTTGCTCTGCTTCAAAATTGATAATGAAAGTTGCATGTTTTCTGATTTCCACATCTGCAAACTTATGATATATCTCTGCTGATTTTCTGAACATGTCGTCTCTACTTGCATCTATAACCAACAGATAACACATTATAATATGACCTGCCATTTCAACCAAACGGCGAGCATGGAAATCGATATATTCAGGATTTTTGGCATCTACAACTTTTTTAGTAGCATTTTCAAACAAATTAGTCATAGCAACCAATTTCTTCTTTAAGGAATGAAACTCAGGATTAATCGGTTGTGTTTCATACTCTCTGATTTGTTTGAGATAGTTACCCGTAGTGACATGCCTAATTGCTGCTACTGTTTGTAACTGAGAAGTACCTTCATAAATTGTAAGAATTCGCGCGTCACGATAAATTCGTTCACAAGCATAATCTTTCATAAAACCTGAACCACCGTGTACCTGAATGCTGTCATAAGCATTTTGATTTGCAAATTCACTTGAAAACATTTTTAATACCGGTGTGAAAGCATCAGCAAGTCGTTGATAGTCTTTATAATCAGCACGTTCCTCCGGAGTTAGTTTCCTTGTTGCTTCAATGGCTTCATAAGCTTTATAGACATCTACAAAGCGAGTTGTTTCGTATAACAAAGCACGGGAAGCATCAAGCTTAGCTTTCATAATGGAAAGCATTTCGTAAACAGCAGGAAATTCAATGATTGCCTTACCGAATTGTTTGCGGTCGCGAGCATATGCAATTGCTTCATCATAAGCTGCTTGAGATACTCCAACTGACTGACCTCCAACTCCCAGACGTGCACCATTCATCAGCGACATTACATATTTTATAAGTCCCATACGGCGAGTACCGACTAATTTGGCAGGAGTATTTGTAAATACCAATTCGCAAGTCGGCGAACCTTTGATTCCAAGTTTATTTTCAATGCGGCGCACTTTAATAGTATGGTCAAAGTTATTATCAGCAACAAAATACGACAATCCACGACCATCTGTAGAGCCATCTTCAGAGCGTGCCAAAACTAATTTGATATTAGCATCGCCATTAGTAATAAAGCGTTTTACACCATTTAAGTACCACATGTCATCATGTTCGTTATAGGTTGCCTTCAACTGTACAGCTTGTAAATCTGATCCTGCATCAGGCTCTGTTAAGTCCATAGAACAGGTTTCGCCCAAGCAAACACGAGGTAAAAATTCTGCTTTTATGTTTTCATCGGCAAACTCAGCAATTGTTTCAGCGCAATCCTGTAATCCCCAGATGTTTGCAAAGCCAGCATCAGCGCGCGATACCATTTCTCCACCCATGATATAAGGAATAAGAGAAAAATTTAAGCCGCCATACTGACGAGGAAGGCACATGCCATATAGTCCGGCTTGTGCAAGTGCTTCGTGATTTTCTTGAGTCCCACGAGCATATTTTACGCGATTGCCGATAACTTGCGGACCTTCTTTGTCGACATCATCAGCATTTGGCGCAATAATATCCGAACAAATTTCGCCGATTATTTCGAGTACCCTCTCATAATTATCGATTGTATCTTCAAAATCACGTGGTGCATAATCATATTTATCCTTCTCAATGAAGTTCTGTTCCCTCAGCGTAATTATTTTCTGCATCAAAGGATGCGAAAGCTGAAATTTTAATGCGGGATTATTTGAAAAGTAGTTTGACATAATATTTTAGTATTTATATTTTTTATTTTTTTACAAGATGTTTTTATAACAGTATTATTTATCATAACTCACAAATCCAATGGCTTTACGTGGTTTTTCTGCTACCTCCCCATCTTGAAGTCGCAAATTGCGACTTCAAGTTGTCAGGAGCTTGGTTTTCAATAATATATTGAGATTTGAATAATTCCCATTCTGCTTTAGTAAGCTGGAACATGAAGTCGGTAGGAAAACGTTTAGCATTTCGTTTTACAGCTTCATTTAATCTTTTTGTTTCAGTTTGATACATTTCAGCTAATTCAAAATCAAGCATTACTTTATAACCTCTAATTTCATATATAATATTACGAATTTCAGTTTTGATAATTGTCATATGTCAGGTTTCGTGAGAATAGGTTAGTTATTTACTTACTGTTTTTCTTATAATATTTTATCATTTTAGGTATCACTTCTTCAACTGTACCTGTGATTACATAATCGGCAATTGCGTTAATCGGCGCATTGGCATCACTGTTAATAGCAATAATCATTGCGCTTTCCTGCATTCCTGCAATATGTTGAATTTGCCCTGAAATGCCACATGCAATATATAATTTTGGACGTACTGTTGTACCGGTCTGACCAATTTGCCTTTCATGTTCAGCAAACCCTGCATCAACTGCTGCACGCGATGCACCAACTTCACCTCCTAATACATTAGCAAGATCGTATAACATTCCAAAGTTATCAGCGCTACCCATTCCATAGCCACCTGCTATAATGATTGGCGATGCTTTCAGATTGACTTTAGATTTTTCCATATGTCTTTCAATAACTTCAATAACAAAGTCAGTATCTGATACATACTTAGCAATATCTAATTTTACTGTTTTACCTTCATGCTTAGGATTACGAATTTCTTTTTTCATAACTCCTTCACGCACAGTTGCCATTTGTGGACGACAATCCGGATTTACGATAGTTGCTACTATATTTCCTCCAAAAGCAGGGCGGATTTGATAAAGTAAATCATTGTGCTTTTTACCGGCTTTCTTATCTTCATAAGCACCTATTTCAAGAGCTGTACAGTCGGCAGTTAGACCGCTAAACAGAGCAGATGAAACCCTCGGTCCTAAATCGCGACCGATAGAAGTTGCACCCATTAATGCTATTTGAGGTTTCTCTTCTTTGAAAAGATTAACTAAAACTGATGTATGAGGTAGTGTGGTATATGGCGACAAACGCTTATCATCAGCAAGATATAATGTGTCGACACCATATTGAAACACTTGAGTTCCGATTTTATCAAGCTGATGACCAACAGCCACAGCTTCTAATTTACATTGCTGCTTATCAGCCAGAGTACGACCTTTTGTTAGCAGTTCAAGACTCACATCTGCAACGATGCCATCTTCAATTTCTAAATATACAAATATATTGTTCATGATATTATCCAATGGTGTGATTAGCAATTAATTCTTTCATTAAATCCTCTATCTCTGTGTCGTCAGGGGTTAAACGTTTACTTTCTTTCGCTGTAAAAACAACACTTTCAATAGATTTTACTTTGGTAGGAGAACCTGTTAATCCGAGCCATTTGACTTCATGTTCAATATCAGCAGCTCCCCATTCAGGAATATTTAAATATGGATGTGCTTCAATAAGATCAGTGTAGTCTGTTGACGATGTCTGACGTTCAGTTGCAGTTCGTGCATTCTTATATTTCAGAGTGAGTTTTGCATTACGAGGTCTGCAATTCGCTGCCGAACCATTAACTGTTATCACTATTGGCAATGAACCTTTTACAAGCTCAATACCTCTTTCTAATCTGCGTTTTACTGTAATTTTATCTTTCACTATGCTGATAATTTCTTCTGCATAAGTGATTTGAGGGATACCGAGTTTTTCAGCAACTTGTGGTCCTACCTGAGCAGTGTCGCCATCAATGGCTTGTCGACCACAAATTATTATATCAATTTTACCCATCCTACGAATGGCAGCAGCAAGTGCATAGGAAGTTGCGAGTGTATCCGAGCCGGCAAATTCTCTACCGCTCAACAGATAGCCGCCATCTGCACCGCGATACATACTTTCTCTGATAATTTCGGCTGCACGAGATGGTCCCATTGTAAGTACATGGACCTGTGAACCTTCGAATTTTGATTTCAAACGGAGTGCCTGTTCGAGTGCGTTTAAGTCTTCCGGGTTATAGATGGCAGGAAGCGCACCACGGTTAACTGTACCGTCTGCTTTCATGGCATCTTTCCCAACGTTACGCGTATCGGGCACTTGTTTTGCAAGCACAACAATATTAAAACTCATTTTGCGTATTATTTTGGTTATTAATTAGAATTTATTCTTTTTAATGAACAGGCTCCAGTTTCGCTAAAAAGGAGAGTGTTTTTATCAGTAATTAAACTGTGCACAAAAATAATAGTTTTTATTGAAGATACAACAAAAAGCTGCACAAAATTTTGATAATGTGCAAATTTGCTAATATGCTAATGTGCTAATGTGGCAATGTAGTAAATTTACCAATATAATTTTGCCAACGTAAATGTGCCGACACATGTAACGCTGATGTACGTAACACCGATTCCCGTAGAGACGCCCAATTTGGGCGTCTCTACAATCACAACCGTAAAATCAAATTATTTCAATACCGTAGCTTTTTATGTCTCCTAAGAAATTAGCTTGATCAAAATCTTTTTCAATAAGGATAGGCTCTATTCTATCGTCAATCTGACGACGTAATTTCCATAGTAGCGGATTAATAGCAAAGAAATCTTCATCTGTATTTTGTACTACGATAGCGACATCTATATCGCTATCAGCTTTATTAGTGCCTTTAGCGTAAGAGCCATAAAGATAAACACTATCAATGTTAATATGCCTTTGCAAAAGTGTTTTATATCTTTTTATTTTATTTATAATCTCTCTTTGATCCATGATTGCAAGTCAATAGTTTCTTTAATAATCTCTTTACATTTACTTTCGGTTAAACTCCTTAATAATCTTTCTTTATGCGATGGATATCGTGCCTCTATGTTTAGCGGTTCAAGAGTGTCAATAAAGTCCTTTTGTTCTTCAGAAAAATCATCATAAAATCCGGCTTTTTTAGCTAAATAGGATAAGTTATGCGTGTATGGGCCACATCTTGATGTAGCTTAACATAATAAGCTTTAAATACTTTTTCAATTGCTTGATGACACATAAAGCCAACATATAAAAATCTTTTACTGTTCAGCATAGCAACAGCAGTTTCTACATCGTAATCGGATAGATCAATCCAGTATCTAATCTTTTGATCCATATACATTATTTTATGCAAAGATATGAGAAATTATTTTTTATAGCACCTCAAATTGTAATTTAGCCTATAACTTAAAGGTGATGAGTTGATTGTAGATGCAAAGGTAATAAAAATGTTGTATGTAATTTAGCCGTTTTTAATTTTAAACGATTTATTTGTCATTTTGCGCATATTGTAAAAAAATACGCTGATCCGTAATATGCAATAGAGGAGTTATATAAAAACAACACGAGACTTTTCACAAAGTCTCGCGCTATAATAGGTATTAGTTTTTTATTTTAAGGTATAAAAAAGATTGTGTTGTTTAGTTAACGCTTGCAAAGAAAAGCTGTTTTTTGTTGATATGCAAATAAAAAAACATGTTTTAAAACCTATTTTTGGCGTTTTCTGCTATAAAACATGTTTTTTCCTAAAAAAACACTAATATTATATCTCTAAAAAAAGCTGTATCTTTGCTCGACTAAAAAAATTATGCAATGATAAGCAAAATTTCTCTATTATTAGTAGCTCTATTATTTTTATCTTGTAAGCAAGAAACGAAATCATCATCTCAAAATGATTATTCTGTTGTGGTGCCGGTTTTTTCTGCGGATTCTGCATATAATTATGTGAAGCGACAGGTGGATTTTGGACCAAGAGTACCTAACTCTTCTCCTCATAAAGCCTGTTCTGAATATCTTGTTTCAGTAATGAGAGATTTTGGTGCTGTAGTAGTAGAGCAAAAGGTACAACTCACTGCTTTTAATGGAGATAAGCTTAATGCAAACAATATCATTTCTTCATTTAATGTTGAAAAAAATCAAAGAATTTTACTTTTTGCGCATTGGGATAGTCGTCCATGGTCGGATCACGACCCCGACCCGAAGAATTTCAATGTGCCTGTTATTGGTGCTAATGATGGTGCAAGCGGTGTTGGTGTATTAATGGAAATTGCTCGTCAAATCGGTATGCAATCGCCGAATATTGGTGTTGATATAATTTTCTTTGATGCTGAAGATTATGGTGCTCCCGATAAATATCAGATTGATTCTCCTGATTCTTGGTGCTTAGGTTCACAGTATTGGTCGAAAAATCCTCATGTGAAAAATTATACTGCAAACTTTGGTATTCTCTTAGATATGGTAGGGGCTAAGGATGCAAAATTTTACAGAGAACAGATCTCTGACTATTTCGCACGCAGTATCGTTGATAAAATATGGAATACAGCTACTAATTTGGGATTTGATAAATTTTTTATCAATAGAAGCGGAGGAACAATAACAGACGATCATTATTATGTAAACAAAATTATTGGGATACCAAGCATTGATATAATACAGTACGACCCACAAAGTGAAGTTGGATTTGGCGATTACTGGCATACAACAAAGGATGATATGAACAATATTGATAAAGAAACATTATTTGCAGTAGGGACTACGGTTTTACATATTATTTATAATGAAATACAATAAAATAGCAGTTAAAGTTGGTAGCAACGTCATAACCAGGGCAGATGGCACTCTGGATATTACGCGTATGTCTGCATTGGTCGATCAAATTGCTTTTCTACATAAAAAAGGAGCTGAAATAGTTTTAATTTCGTCAGGCGCAGTTGCTTCAGGTAGAAGTATTATGGGTGCTACGAAGAAAATGGACGTGGTAGATCAAAGACAACTTTTCTCATCTGTAGGACAAGCTAAATTGATTAATCATTATTGGGATTTGTTTAGGGATCACGGAATTACAGTTGGACAGGTACTCACGATGAAAGAAAATTTCGGTAGTCGTAGGCATTATCTCAATCAACGTAATTGTATGAGGGTAATGCTTGATAATAAGGTGATACCTATTGTAAACGAGAATGATACAGTTTCAGTTTCAGAACTGATGTTTACCGACAATGACGAACTTTCAGGATTGATTGCTTCAATGATGGATATGGAAGCATTAATCATACTCAGCAATATTGATGGAGTTTATAATGGACATCCGAGTGATTCTAATGCAAAAGTTATCAGAGAAATAAGAAAAGGTGAGGATGTGTCAGACTTTATTCAGTCATCAAAATCATCATTTGGAAGAGGGGGTATGACAACTAAAACAACTATTGCCCGTAAAATAGCTGATGAAGGAATAGAAGTTTATATTGCCAACGGTAAGAAAGACAATATATTGATACAGTTGCTCGATTCGAAAACAGATGTTGTAAATACGCATTTCGTAGCTTCTGCCGACTCTGTGTCTTCTGTCAAAAAATGGATAGCACACAGCGAAGGATTTGCAAAAGGAGAAATTTATATCAACGAAAATGCTACAAAAGCATTGTTAGATGAAAAGGCTGTAAGTTTATTGCCTATTGGTATTTTAAAAATAAACGGAGAGTTTGAAAAAGACGATCTGATAAAAATCATTGATCATCAAGGAAAGTTTATTGGTGTTGGTAAAGCACAATATGGAAGCGAAAAGGCAATTGAAATCATTGGTAAAAAGAACCAAAAGCCCATTATTCATTATGATTATTTGTATCTTGAGTAAATGTAATTAGTTTTGAGTTTTGAGCTTGGAGTGGGGAGTCACAATAGACTATAGACCATAGACTATAGACAATAAAAAGAAATGTAATTAAATTGATTAATGCTGATTAGTAAATAATAAATAACATGAACTGGAAACAAACATCATTAAAAGCATCACGTTTATTAAATCTTGTTAGTGATGATACTATAAATAATGTATTAAATTCACTTGCTGATGCTGCTATAAATCAGACCGACAGAATACTGATAGAAAATAAAAAGGATTTGGATGCAATGGAAAAATCAAATCCTATGTACGATAGATTACTTTTAAGTTCAGAAAGAATTAAAGGTATTGCTTCAGACATCCGTAATGTGGCAAATTTACCATCACCTTTAGGTAAGATTATCAGTACAAATACACGACCTAATGGTATGCAGATATCTAAAGTAACTGTGCCTTTCGGTGTGATTGGAATAATTTACGAGGCACGTCCTAATGTGAGCTTTGATGTGTTTTCTCTGTGTTTTAAATCAGGTAATGCTTGTGTGTTAAAAGGAGGAACAGATGCTTATAATTCAAATAAAGTCATAGTTGAAATTATTCAGCAAGTGTTGGAAGATAACAGATTAGATAAAAATATTGTAACTTTATTACCTGCCGGAAGAGAAGCGACTGCTGAATTAATGAATGCAGTTGGTTATGTTGATATGATAATACCACGTGGAGGCAAAGGATTAATAGATTATGTCCGTGAAAATTCAAAAATACCTGTAATTGAAACAGGAGCAGGCATTTGCCATACTTATTTCGATGAATATGGAGATTTGGAGAAAGGTAAATCAATTATTTTTAATGCTAAAACCAGAAGAGTAAGTGTCTGCAACGCTTTAGATTGCTTGGTTATTCATAAAAGCAGATTGACAGATTTACCTGTTTTGTGTGGAAAATTAGCAGAGAAAAACGTGATTATTTATGCAGATGAAAGTTCTTATAATCAGCTAAAGGATTCGTACCCATATTTGGAACATGCCACAGAAGAGAGTTTTGGTACTGAGTTTTTAGACTATAAAATGTCGATACGAACTGTAAATTCAATAGATGAAGCAATTGAGCAAATATCTTTGCACAGTTCGAAACACAGTGAATGTATCATCAGTGAAAACAACGAAAAGATAGAGATTTTCAATAAAATGGTTGATGCTGCATGTATTTATACCAATGTGTCAACAGCTTTCACTGATGGAGCTCAGTTTGGGTTGGGAGCTGAAATCGGTATCAGCACACAAAAAATGCATGCTCGTGGTCCGATGGCATTGGAAGAACTTTGTTCGTATAAATGGATAATAAAGGGAGAAGGGCAGATTAGATCATAGTAGATATTGTCATTTTTATAAAGTAAAATCCCTTTACAAGTATTATTTTGTCGCAATAAATATAATAATGCTTACTTTTAAGCGCAATATTTATAAAATCGCTGTGATATTGTTTGATTTTGTATATCTTTGCAAACGAAAATAACAAATTAAATAAAAAAATCATTATTTATGTTTCCAGTATCAGATCGTTTAGCAGCCCTTTCTCCTTCAGAAACGCTTGCTATGTCTCAAAAAAGTAACGAGTTAAAAGCTCAGGGTATAGACGTAATTAATTTAAGTGTTGGCGAGACAGATTTTAATACGCCCGACCATGTGAAGGATGCTGCAAAAAAGGCTATTGATGACAATTACTCATTTTATTCACCCGTACCGGGTTATCCGGCTTTGCGTAATGCTATTTGTGCTAAATTGAAAAATGAGAATGGATTGGATTACAAGCCTGAACAAATTGTATGTTCTAATGGTGCAAAACAATCTGTATGTAACGTAATATTAGCTATTATCAGTAAGGATGATGAGGTGATTATTCCTGCTCCATATTGGGTTAGTTATCCTGAAATGGTTACTATAGCTGATGGTAAATCTGTTATAGTTTCAGCCGGAATTGAACAGGATTTTAAAATCACTCCTGCTCAACTTGAAGCTGCCATCACTCCAAAAACAAAAGCTTTGATTCTTTGTTCTCCTTCAAATCCAACCGGTAGTGTTTATACCAAAGAAGAGTTAAAAGGATTGGCAGATGTATTAGCAAAACACCCGAATATTTACATTTTATCAGATGAGATATACGAACATATAAATTATATCGGACAGCATGAAAGTATTGCTCAGTTTGAGAATGTCCGTGAACGTGTAGTTATAATCAATGGAGTATCAAAAGGTTATGCCATGACAGGGTGGAGGATAGGATGGATTGCTGCTCCAAAATGGATAGCTTCGGCTTGCAATACTTTACAGGGACAATATACATCCGGACCGTGTTCGGTAGCTCAAAAAGCTGCGGAAGCTGCATATACAGGAGACCAAAGTTTTGTTAAAGGAATGCAGGAATCTTTCTTGCGTCGTGCTAATTTAGTTATGGAGTTAGCATCTCAAATTCCCGGACTAAAGATAAACAAACCACAAGGTGCATTTTATGTTTTTCCGGATGCAGGAGCATATATTGGTAAATCTTATGGTGATAGAAAAATTGAAACTTCGGGAGACCTTGCAATGTATCTTTTGGAGGTAGGACATGTTGCATGTGTTGGTGGAGGTGCTTTTGGTGCGCCAACTTGTATACGTTTGTCGTATGCTACATCAGACGAAAATCTTGTTAAAGCATTTGGTAGAATTAAAGAAGCATTAGCTAAATTGCAATAATCTGATATTATATCTTTATTGCATGATATAGATTGAATATAAATTTATAAAAGGAAAAGAGCGTAAAGGATTTAAACTTTGCGCTCTTTTGATTATAATAGTAAGATATATATGCCAAAGATAGTTAGTGAAATATACTCTAATTCGCACAGTATAAGTTAGTTATAACAAGTTAATTGAAAATGGTTTCAATTAATTTATTATTTATGCAAACAACAAGGAGATTCAGATGTTGTAGGTCCGTGTACAATCAAATTTCCGCTTTCATCAACTTCCATTTTGTCGATAAACACAACACGATTATCACCTGTTTCCTCAGTACGACCGTGATATACACAAAGCTTATCTCCATTCTTTAAAGTCAAAACCATATTATGTCCTGTGCCGGTAACATCTCCACCGGTTTCAATGTTTTTTTGAAGGACTGGATTTGTTTCTGCTTTTACAAAAGGACCTAATGGATGTTCAGAGGTAGCATAACCTACGGCATAGTTTTGACCTCCAAAGAAATTTGCTGAATACATCATATAATACGTATCAGATTCTTTAAAGATAAACGAGCCTTCTGTCCATCTTCTATTGACTTCATGAGAAGTAACAGATCTGCTTTCCCATTCAGCTTGTTTGTCGCTAATAGATACAGGTGGTCTTAATAATAATACCGGCTCGCCAATGATATCAGAAAAATCAGGCTTCAGTTCAACTCCATACACCCAACTCTCTTCAATTTCGTCATACCATCCATTTCCTTTTGCCCAATCAGCAATTTCACTTTCGACAGGATTTTTGTAACAGCAGCGAGAATAATACAGATAAACCTTATTATTTATATCGTCGAAAAATAAATTAGCATCAATAATTGGGTATCCGGGATCAAAAACAGGTCGTCCGAACATTTCTTTAAACGGTCCTTTTGGATTATCGGCAACAGCAACGCCTATACGAAAATTCTCTAATTCATTTGTAGGATTGATTTTCCAGTTTGCACTAAACCAAAGATAATATTTACCATCTCTTTCATAAACTTCAGGTGCCCAAAAACAATCTACCGTCCAAGAGTCAGAAGTAGCACCTGTATACACTTGTCCTTCATCTTTCCAATCAATAAGGTTATCCGATGAGTACGTTTTAAACCCATTAAGTCCGCCTGTTGTACCATACATATAATACTTACCATCTGAGGCTTGCATTACGAATGGATCTCCAAATTCGACGGGGAGAGGATTATGACTTGTACTTTTGTTAGCAGTACATGCAGCAAATAATACTATTGCCAAAGCAAGAATTAAGTTTTTATTCATCTAATTTTATTTTTAGTTATTATTTAAAATGTTTTTATTCGGGTTTTTTACATAATGTTTGATTAGTTGTAGTTGGTCCATAAATCTTTAGAATGTCAGGAGAATTATCACCCGAAGGAATAAATTCATACAAATCAATGCCAACCTTTCGGGGTTGAACAGCTTTAGTCGTATTGTGTGAGTGATAAATTATATATTTACAGCTATCATTTAAAGTTATAAAAGAATGATGTCCAACACCATAAATTTTGTCATTACCTACTAAAACAGGATTTTGTTTGTACTTTGACCATGGACCCATTGGATTGTCGGAAGTGGCATATCCAACGCCGTATTTAGAGCTTCTGTAATCATTACCGGAATAAGTTAGATAATATGTATTTTTATGTTTTAAAATAAAAGGACCTTCATTAACTCTGGCTTGAATTAACTCCCATGATTGAGTTGCTCCAAAACAATATGTTAAGGTACCTTCTTTAATCGATCTTAAATCATTATTTAATTCAGCAACCCAGATTTCGTTACCATTTGTAAAACGAACAAAATACAAATACATTTTCCCATCATCGTCTATGAACAAATGAGTGTCTATCTCCGGAATATTTTCATGGAATGGTTTTTTATATGCTGTTTCTTGCTTAAAAGGACCTAAAGGAGATAAACTCTCAGCTACTGCAATTCTTTCTTCAACGGAGAAAAACATATAAAACTTATTATTGATGTAATACACTTCAGGTGCCCAAAACCATTTATCACCCCAGACATCATTTTTATGAAGAGCATAGCCATTCGTAGATCCTCTGGCAGCCGACCAAGTAACCATATCTTTCGATACATACACTTTTATACCATCATTACCACCTGTTCCGTATAGATAGTACAAACCATTATGTTCCAACACATATGGATCTGCACAGTCAGGCACAAGTCCTACAAGATTATTGTATACTGATTCGGTTTTTACAGGAGGTTTATAAGTAGGATTTCCTGAATTTACGTTGTCAGAGCAAGAAAAAAATACTAATAGTAGTAGGGAGTAATATATTGATTTCATATGTAAATAATGTGTTAATATACTAATGTTTTAATATGCTAATCAATAGTCAGGATATCGAAAATGATTGCTTAAATTACTTGATGTTAGCTTCATAAAGAATATTTGTTTTTACATTTAAAATAAAATAATCTTATCTGAGTACTGATTAATATCCTGAGTTAGTTTTACAATGTAAATGCCCTTATTCATAGGAACGAATGCGCTATCATGACCATATTTCAGATTATAAATTTCTTTACCCATTACATCATACATCTTCACTGAGAAAATACCGGGTAAATATATATTTACACCTGTATTTACTGTTGCTATTTTATACTTTACTGTTTCATCTTTTGATTTTAATGAAGTATCTATCTGTTTAATGTGTAATTTAGGTAGTTCACCTTCAGTGATGCTCCACACATTTTCAAAATCCCATGATAAATTATCTGCATAAAAACTTTTGGTCTTAAAAGTTGCAAGTGATAAATAATTGATTACCCCATCGGGGATTTCTCCGCCTCTACCTTTATCGCTTTGGTTTAAGTAATTCAAAGTGATACCGTCACGGGCATATACTTTATCAAACAATTCGAAATCGGCATAGTTCGGACCTCTCCTTGAGAAAAATAAATTTGAAGTTGCTGCACCTATCGTATCTGATAATACAAGCACCTCTTCCATCTTCACAAATTTATGATTGTCGTAAAAAGCCAAAATTCCTGCCGCATTACCTGCTATATGATTTTTTTGATCCGAAGTAATCGACCCGGTTACATATACCCTACGAATATCAATTTTTGAAACCGAGTTACCATCTGTTGAATGTGAGAATGCTGCAATACCTGCTGCACACGAGGGTGTATTCATATTGGTACTTAAATTAGTCGCTCTAATATTGGCGTTCACATAACAATCGTGGATGATATTATAATCGGTATGAGTCGGATCTCTGGCTACTCTTCCCACAATTCCACCTACTTCTGTCTCACCTTCAATGTTACCACTCACCGAAACACGTTCAATTTTACTGCTTCCAATCATAGCACCTGTTATTCCTCCTACCGGTGATTTGCCTTTGATATCCACCCGCAATAACTCCAAATTCTTTACTACTGCAAAATCTAAACGCCCAAAAAGTCCCTTGAAATTTCCAGGAGTAGTAATCGTCAGATTCTTAATACTATACCCTCTACCGTCAAAAATACCTTTAAATCGCTGTGGATCTGAATCGGTAGGACTATCTGCTCCAATCGGTATCCATTCTGTTCCTTCAGGAATTTCAATATCGTTTGATAGGTAATAATTACCGCTTAAATCGTTTCGCACGTAAGTATTAAGATCGTCTAAACTACTAATCTCAATAGCAGTTTTTAGATTAGGGTCTTCCGGATTATTCGTATCCATTTGTACACCACGATCTCCTTGTTGTTCCATCCAACTTTCCAATTCAGCTCTCATGGTAGCAATCCTGTCCGTATATACAGGATTATCAGCAAGATTGTTTAATTCCCACCGATCATTCTGTAAGTCATAAAACTCAATCGCCGGACGTTGGATAAATCTGTCTGTCAAAAATTTTGCATTTGCATCTGTTTGAGCCTTATTTATCCATGACATCCACATACTGCCTGTATTAGCAGGATTAGTCATGTATTTAATATTATAGTCATTTTCGGGTGACAGGTTGACTATAAGTTTGTAACGTTTATCCTGTATGCTCCGTATGGGATAAGAGGTACCCTCCGGAATGTTATTATGAATACCATAAGCCCATTCGCGATCACCATCCGAATTATTGAATAGCACGTCCAGACAGCTTTTTCCGTCCAAACTTTCAATCGCTTCACCACCGGCAAAATCAATGAGTGTCGGTAGAATATCTTCGTATTGAACAATAGCATCATTGGTTGTATTTGCGGTAATTTTAGATGGATAACGTGCAATAAAAGCACTATGTTGACTATAGTAATAACAATTCCACTTTCCAAAAGGCATTTGAGGTCCTTGTTCTCCCAAAAAGATTACTAAGGTATTGTTTAAATTTCCAGTTGTACGTAACGCGTCCATCACTGCTCCAACCTCGTCATCCAATAATTTGATTTCAGCTAAATAACTACAAAATTCCTGTCTCGTTTTTTGTGTGTCTACACAGTTATCTGGTAGTTGGATCGCATTCGGATCAAACTGGCTTGCATCTCCTGCATCCCAAGGCATGTGAGGATGTATGCTGCACACGAATAAGCAAAACGGTTCGTTATCATCTCGTTGCATAAAAGATTTTATTCCATCTGTAGTTGCAAGGGCAGGATGTGATGCCACACAATCAACCGTAAATCCATCGATTTTTTCGAATGCATACACCCCTTTTTGTCCAACCGGATGATCCTTACCGGTACGCCCCACACGATAGCCTAAATCGGACATATAGTGTGTTACACTTTTTAAATTATTATAAGATGCTTTATGATTCTGGTAAGATCCATGGCGTGCAGGATATAATCCTGTGTATAGTGACGCTCGAATAGGTACACTCATAGCACATGAAGCATAATTATTGGTAAGACGCAAGCCATCTTGAGCTAACTGATCAATATTAGGCGTCGGAAGATTCACACCTCCATAACAGCCTAATTCGTTTGTACCTAAATCATCAGCAATTATAACAACTATATTGGGTTTTGCTGCTTCCTGAGCAACAACCGGCATAGCTAATGGTGCCCCTGTAAGAAGAAATGTAAAAAGATTTTTTGGTTTCATAAATGTATGTTTTAATTTTTAATAGTAGAGTAAATTCACGTGAATCACACAAGCTTGAATCTGCAACTATTAAGTATGTTTAAGTAAATTACAATGATATGTCTGATTTTCAGAAGAATATATACTTAACAAATATAAACCTGACGACAAAGATAGAATATTTATTTCTATTGTACTACTCAACTGATTACATGATTCAGTTGGAATCAATTCACCAGACAAATTAAGTACGATTAGAACTAATAAGTTTATACCTCTTTATTTGTAATACATCAGAGTAATTTTATTTTAAGTTTACTTAATTATTACCTGACAATTATTTTTTCAACAGCGTTCTTTCCGTTATACGACAATCGTACTACATAGATTCCTTGACTCAGTGGAATTGAGGTTTGATCTCTGAGATTTTTCACTGCATATAGTTGAGCACCGATAGCACTAAAAATTTGAACTGAAATTTCAGATGATACGGGAGTTAACACTATACCTTTAGTGTCTGTTGCAAGCATATACTTTTTGTCTTTCTCTAAAATAGAAGAGTTTTTGGTTAGTTCGTCCGGTGTTCTTTTTAATACAGGAAGCGATCCTTCGGTCATGGTCCACACATCATCAAAATCCCACGACACATTATCTTCGTAAAACTGTTTTGTTGTAAAGTCTGCAAGGGGTAAATAGTTGATTATGCCATCAGGAATTTCACCTCCACGACCTTTATCAGTCTGACTCAGATAATTCAAAATAATCCCTGTTCGCGCATATACCTTATCAAAAAGCTCAAACTCAGCATAAGTGGCTCCTCTACGGCAAAAGAATAAGTTCGATGTTGCAGAGCCAATCGTATCCGACAACACAAGAACTTCTTCCATTTTTATAAAATTATGACTATCGTAGAAGGCTAATATGCCGGCTGCATTACCTGCTGTATTAGTTTTTTGCTCTGAGGTAATCGATCCGGTTACATATACCCTGCGAATATCAATTTTTGCTACGGAATTCCCTTGAGTAGAGTGGGTATATGCAGCAATTCCAGCAGCGCATGAAGGTTCATTCATATTGGTGCTTTGACTGGTTGCTTTAATATTTGCATTCACATAACAATCGTAAATCTGATTATATCCGGTTTTTATATTATTTCTTGCTATCCTTCCTACTATGCCTCCGACTTCTCTCTCTCCTTCAATGGTACCGGTTACAGACACACGCTCAATATGTGTTTCACCAATCATGGCTCCCGAGATGCCACCAACAGGCACAGAACCTTTAATATTGACATTTACTAAATCCAAATCCTTTACTTGTGAATTGTATAAACGGATGAAAAGTCCTTTAAAACCTGCATTACTTGATGTAATAGTCAAGTTCTTAATACAATATCCCTTCCCATCAAATATACCTTCGAACTGACCTCCACCCGGTGTTGAAGCACTTGTAGCACCAATCGGCACCCAGTCATCGACTTCTGTCAAATCAATATCATTAGTTAAATAATAACTTGCCCCCTGCAAGGGATAGGCATCATCTCTTCCGATTTTTTGTAAATCTTCGACACTTGAAATTGGAATTTGCGACCATACGTTCAGGCAAATTGAAACCATTGCCGGAATTAATACCATTTTTATGCACTTGTTCTTCATAAAACTTAATTTTTAAATTGTTATTAAATTTTCAGATTGATATATTATATCTATGCAAATTTATGTGCTGTTATTGATAGATATTTTGAATAAAAGAGTAAACTTTTGTATATATGTCCAAATATGCTTTTAATATTCAAATTTCCACCATTATTTTACAACTATATACTACAGTTAATTCTTTTAAATAAAATATCTATTTTAAAGATTAAGATGACACTATATCCTCATGGCGCATGATCCCTTCCCCTCATGATGTATGAATGCTTCCCCTCACGATACATGAATGACATACTTACAAAATAACAATGTACTATAACTTAAAATAACACTTTTGTAACAAAGAACATCTATCTTTGTAGCTAATAAGTTAAAGCAAACACCATTGTTCAATTTTAGAAATCATATTTACTTAGTTTTACTGTTTTTGTTTTTGCTCAACGGTCAAGCATATGGTCAACAAGCCAAACCTGTCTTCGAATATATTACTAATAATAATGGCTTGTCACATAACACTGTCTATGATATTTGTCAGGACAACAGAGGTTTTATGTGGATTGCTACTGAAGTTGGTTTAAATCGGTATGATGGTCAGACTATTAAACAGTACAAATATTCACCTGATAACATTAAAACTCTTCCTTCGTATCCGGCAATAAGTCTCGTATTTACTACAGATCGTAAGTTGTTTGTTGGTACTACGCTTGGACTTGCTGAATACTTGCCTGAAACAGATGATTTTAGAAGAGTGTTACATAAAGGTGATAATATGGGACATATCTTTGCAATGAAACAAGGATATGAAAACGAATTGCTAATTAACACTAAGAACAGAGGGGCTTTTATATATAATTATAAGTTAGATAAAATAATCCCACTAAAAATAAATGGTAATAATCTACTTGGCATACAGACAGATAATCATAATGGATATTGGGCGTTTTCAAGATTTGCTTTGTATAGGTTCGATAGAAATGGTGAACTGATTAAAGAGTTTAGTGTAACGCCGGAACTTCTCAACTCAGCAATTACGTACATTCAGATTGATGATTATGATTTATTGTGGATTGGTACTTTAGAAAATGGACTTTTTACTTACAATACTAATCTTGATAAATTTGTTCAGATAGAAGTATGTAAAAATGTAAAAATGTATTATGTACGCTCTATGTTAAAAGGTGATGTCGAGGGAGAGTATTGGATAGGAACTGAGAGTGGATTGTATGTTGTAAATGTAAAAAACGGCAAATACGATCATTATACTCAATCATTCAACAAACAAAATCAAACTATAAATGATAATGCAATTTATAAGATTTACAGAAACAGACAAGGTGTCTATTTTTTAGGGACTTATTTTGGAGGTGTTAATATAGTGAATACAAGGTCTTTTGGATTTAATTCGATTTTACCATCTGATTTACCGGGTCATCTGAAAGGAAAGGCTATAAGTGTTATTGAAAAATCTACAGATGGTAATCTTTGGGTAGCCACAGAAGACACAGGAATTGCAATTTTAAATGCTAAATCAAATAACTTTAAGCATCTTCTGTTCGATCCTAATAATCCGTTAAATATCCCATATAATAATGTACATGCTTTAATGATGGATGAAGGGATTTGCTGGGCTGGTCATTTTATGGGAGGCTTGTCAAAAATAGACATTAAATCAGGAAAAGTAAAACGATTTATTCAAGATATAAGTAATAATAAGACTTTAAGTAATAATTTTGTTTGTGCTTTGTATCCTTTGTCTCCGGATTCAATAATGGTAGGCACTCTGTCAGGCATAGACATAATGGATAAAAAGACTGAAACTTTCCAAAAATTCCGTGAGTTTGAATTAAATGATTGCTTTGTTTATGATATTTTTAAAGCATCAGATAATAGATTGTGGATTTGCACATATAATAAAGGTATATTTATATATGACAAAACGAAGGCAGGATTGATGGAGCATTTAGAAGCAAATGATAACTCAGGCCTTACAAGTAATTCTATAATAAGTTATTGCATTGATAGTAAAGGTGTAATTTGGATAGGTACACGTGATAATGGATTATTGAAATATAATGATAAAGAAAATATCTTTAATAAAGTTGATGAGTTACTTAACGATAATGCAATATACGGAATAGTAGAAGATGAAGATGGCTTCTTGTGGATTAGTACTAATAAAGGAATTAGTCGATTGGATATTGTAAATTCCAACGCAATTCATTTTAACATAAATCATGGTATTTCAGGTAATCAACATAATTATAAATCATATTATAAAGACAATAATATTGTATATTTCGGAAGTGTCACAGGTTTAACATGGTTTAATCCTCGTTCTATTTTCATTCCTCAAGAAATACCATCTGTTTATTTTTCCAATTTTAGAATAGCTAATGAAATTATTAAAACTGACTCTACAGGTGTTCTTGAACAACAAATAGATTATTCGAAGCATATTAAATTAAGCTATAATCAAAATTCATTTACCTTTGATTTTGCTTCAATTAATTATTTATCTAGCGACATAGAGTATCAATACTATTTGGAAGGTTTGGAAGATAAATGGTCGCCGCTAACTGAAAGGCGTCAGGCTAATTATACGAATATAGCTCCGGGTAGATACACTTTCCATTTAAGAGCTGTAAATATGATTAATAATGCGATAAGCAAGGAAAAGTCAATTATTATAGTTGTGCAACCTCCCTTCTGGGCTTCATGGTATGCATACTTAATTTATTTTATTATTATCTTATCTGTTGTATATTACTTTTACAGGATCTACAGAAACCGACAAAGAGAGAAACTCGCTTTAGCAATAGAAAAGATTGAGAAGGAAAATCTGAAAATTCTGCATCAGCATAAAATGAATTTCTTTACTTACATCTCACATGAATTTAAAACTCCACTCAGCATTATCATAGCATCAATCGAAATGATGGTAACGAGTGTCGATTTTGAAATGAAAAAAACTATTAAACGTAGTGCAGAAAGATTGTTGTCATTAGTAAACCAATTAATGGAGTTCAGAAAAATTGAATCAGACCATGCAGAGGTGTTTAAGATAAAAGGGAATATTGTTGAGTTTGTAAATCAGATTATCGAATTATATCGACCTTTACTAAAAAATAGAAATGCAGATTTGAATTTTAAAGTAAGTTATACTGAAACAGAAATATCATTTGACTATGATAAATTAGAGAAAATTATAACTAATTTACTTACCAATGCTGTAAAATACACTCCACACAATGGTAGAATAGATTTTAATTTTAATGTTGAAAGCAATCAAATTAAATTTTTTGTGAAAGATAGTGGATATGGTATTTCAGAAAGCAAGAAGAAAAAAATATTTGAAGCTTTTTATAGCGAAAGATTTTCGAATGATATTGTTGAAAGTAGTGGTATAGGGTTAGCCCTTACTGCAAGTCTTGTGAAACTGTTAAATGGGGAGATCTCGGTTGACAGTATTGAAGGAAAAGGTTCGTGTTTTACTGTTAAGCTACCGCTTGAAATTGAAAATAATGATGATATTACATCTGTTATTAAAGAATTTGATGTTGACAAATCAATTGTTAGTGTATTGCAACCTGATGTCACCGAAATTGATTTATCATTTGAATCGGAAAAATATAATAAAGAATACACCATATTAATAGCTGAAGACAATAAGGATTTATTGATGCTGCTAAGTGCAAATTTAAAAACGCAATATCATGTGAAATGCTGTGATAATGGGAGAGATGCATTGGATTATATCAATAAAAAAACTCCTGATCTGATTATAACTGATGTTATGATGCCTTTAATGAGCGGGGTTGAGTTGTGCCAGAGAATTAAAGCTGATAATAGATTAAGTCATATTCCGGTTATTATGTTGACCGCCAAAGACACAAGAGATGATAAACTTGAAGGATTACAAGCCGGAGCTGATGCATATATTATAAAGCCATTCTCAATGAAAGAATTAGAAATCCGTGTGGGTAATATTCTTAATATTCAGAAGGCATTAAAGATCAGATTAAAAGAATTAACCGGACTTGAAAGTTTTAATGTACCTGCAACAAATCATGAGCAGGCATTCATTGAGAAAATGCTATTAGTAATACAAAACAACCTTGAAAAAAATGAATTAGATGTTCAATTTCTTGCAAACACATTTAAGATGAGTCGTTCTGGTTTACATAACAAAATGAAAGCAATATTAAACATTAGTCCTTCTGAATTCATAAATATAGTACGAGTTAACAAAGCTAAAGAGCTTATTAATCAGGATGAAACATTAACTTTTAGTGAAATAGCTTATAAAGTGGGATTCGCTGATTCTGCCCATTTTACCCGAACATTTAAAAAACATGCAAGAAAAACGCCAAGTGAATATAAACGTAGTTCAAAGGAAATGAGTCAGGATAAACAAAGTTAAACAGCTTATTAAAACAACTTCATTTGTCCCGTTATTTCATCTATAACGTTACCGTTATCATCTTTATTGTTATTGTCGTGATTACCGTTGGCGTCATCTCCATTTTCTTCTCCTCCTGTTAAATCCTCTTCTGTTTCTTCCTGTGCATTTGAGGTGTAATTCTCAACAGGCTCTTTGAAACGGAGAGGTTCTAATTCTGTTATTGCATCAATATTATATGTAGTTAAACGCTTTCCTTTAGCCTTAAACCCTTTAACAGCAATAAATTCTTCAGCATCAATAATTAAAGCTTCACGATGAGAATCACTTTCTCCAAATTTCACTTCGAATCTTGGGCAATCCTGATCAGATAGTAATATCAATCTCGACTCAGGATTTTCGCCTAAGATATTGAGAGGCTTTTGTGTGGGTTCAAGTTGGAAACGTTTTAGATAATAATATTGTTGATCGGCATCGAAAAGTACAAGCGACCATGTTTTGTTAGCATGATATTTTTCAATAACTAAAATGTCCTTCTCGTAATGGTTAGTAAGTTCAAACGATGACATATAATAATCACCCTTAGATGAAATAATCAATATCTGATCTTCACTGTGAAATTCACCCAGATACTCACCGCGCTTGTCGTAGTTTAAGCGCAACACATCCCTGTCAAACCATACTTCTCTACCACCAAGAGTTGAACCTCCTCTGTGTTTCAGAGCAATTTTATATATATCGTTTTTAGTCAGGATATTCCCTTGAGATTGACGACCTTTAATAGCAATATCGCTGAAATCTTTCTCAAACACTAATTTAGTCAGACGTGGCTTTGGTTTGAGAGTAACCCTTATAACTTCTGCTTCAGCATTTGGATTAGCAGTGAAATACATAACTTTCGAACCGGCTGCTCCTTGCGTTACATCATATTCTTTATCTCTGGTAATACCCTCAACAGCAAACCGTTTCAGGTAGAATGGACCGTTCTTTCCATGTCGATAAACAACATTATAGATAGTTCGGTTGTCATTCCTTTTAAATACATTCAGGAAAAGAATATTTTTACCTACAAATAGCTTGTCGGCAATCTTTACTACTTTATATTTTCCATCTTTATAGAAAATGATAACATCATCCAAATCTGAACAATTACACACAAACTCATCTTTTTTCAAGCCTGTACCTATAAAGCCTTCTTCGTAGTTTACATAAAGCTTTTCATTTGCTTCAACAACTTTTGTGGCAACTATAGTTTCAAAATTACGTATCTCAGTTTTGCGAGGATAATTTTTGCCATATTTGTTTTTCAGACTTTCATACCAGAAAATAGTATAATCGACAAGATGATCCAATTCATACTGAACTTCCTTAATTTTCTTTTGAAGATTAATTAAAATATCATCAGCTTTTTCAGAGTCAAATTTAGTTATCCTCATCATCTTGATTTCAAGCAACTTCAATATATCTTCACGTTGAACTTCTCTGATAAAATCCTTTTTAAAGGGCGTCAATCGCTTATCGATATGTAAAACTACTGCATCCTGCGAAGTGCTTTCTTCAAAATCTTTATCTTTATAAATACGGTTTTCGATAAAAACCCTTTCTAAGGAAGTAAAGAATAGTTGCTCTTCAAGTTCGGCTTTTTGGATTTGCAGCTCTAATTCAAGTAAGTCTTTAGTGTGATCGCAACTAATTTTCAACATATCACTCACGTTCATAAAACGTGGTTTTTTGTCGTGTATAACACAGCAGTTTGGAGAAATACTTATCTCACAATCGGTGAATGCAAACAAAGCATCGATGGTTTTATCCGACGAAGCACCTGATTGAAGATGTACTAAAATCTCAACATTTGCTGCGGTATTATCATCAACCTTACGAATTTTGATTTTACCCTTATCCGAAGCTTTAATTATCGATTCTATTAATTTTGAAGTATTTGTTCCGAATGGTATTTCGGTAACGGACAAAGTTTTATTATCAACCTTACTGATTTTTGCACGTACTTTTACAGAACCTCCCCGCTCTCCATCATTATATTTGCTTACATCAATCGAACCACCGGTCTGAAAATCAGGATAAAGCTCAAACTCCTCTCCTTTGAGATAGGCAATACAGGCATCTATAAGTTCATTAAAATTATGAGGAAGAATTTTGGAATTCAGACCTACTGCGATACCCTCAACACCTTGAGCAAGAAGCAAAGGAAACTTTACCGGCAAAGCAATAGGTTCTTTATTTCTACCATCGTAAGATAATTTCCATTCGGTAGTTTTCGGATTGAAAACAGTATCAATAGCAAATTTCGAAAGACGTGCTTCTATATATCGAGGAGCAGCAGCCCCATCGCCTGTAAGAATATTACCCCAGTTACCCTGACAATCGATTAGTAAATCCTTTTGACCAAGCTGCACTAATGCATCGCCTATAGAAGCATCCCCATGTGGGTGAAACTGCATTGTGTGTCCTACAATATTGGCAACTTTATTATAGCGACCATCATCCAATCTTTTCATAGAGTGGAGAATACGCCGTTGAACCGGTTTGAGTCCGTCATAAATATCAGGAACAGCACGTTCGAGGATTACATACGAAGCATAATCCAGAAACCAGTTCTGATACATTCCTGATAAATGATATTTTGTTTGTTTGTCTGTTATTTTAGGTACTTTGTAATTTGAATGGGTAGCAGCTTCATCAATATTTTCAGAATTATTACTGCTATCCACTGCATCCTTTTCAATTTCACCTTCTAATATTTCGTCAGTACTCATATTTTAGTCCTATAATTCTTTTGTTTGTTATACCAATCGTTGCGAGAATTCACAAAAATACAAAAAAATCAGTAACTTTGCATGCTTTTTTATAAACATGTGAAATGTTGGATGTAGAATGTTGAATTATAAATAAATAATAGTGTATGGCTTCTCAAGAAGATATTTTCAAGAAATTAATTGCGCACTGCAAAGAGTATGGATTTGTGTTTCCGTCAAGTGAAATTTATGATGGTTTAGGTGCGGTTTACGACTACGGTCAGAATGGTGTAGAACTGAAAAATAATATAAAAAAGTACTGGTGGGACAGCATGGTGTTGTTGAATGAAAATGTTGTAGGTATTGATGCTGCGATTTTTATGCACCCAACTACTTGGAAAGCATCCGGACATGTTGATGCATTTAACGACCCGTTAATCGACAATAAAGATTCAAAAAAACGTTATCGTGCAGATGTTCTGATAGAAGAATTATTAGCAAAATATGATGATAAAATTCAGAAGGAAGTTGACAAAGCTGCCAAGCGTTTCGGTGATAAATTTGATGAAGCTATTTTTCGTGCAACGAGTGGTAGGGTTATAGAAAATCAATCAAAGCGGGACGAAATACATGCACGCTTTGTAAAGGCTTTAAATGACAATGACTTAGATGAGCTTAAAGCTATAATTGTTGATAATGAAGTAGTATGCCCAATAAGCGGTACGAAAAACTGGACTGATGTTAGGCAATTCAATCTGATGTTTTCAACTGAAATGGGGTCGACTTCAGATGGTGCAATGAAGGTATATCTTCGTCCGGAAACAGCACAAGGTATTTTTGTAAATTATCTGAATGTCCAGAAAACCGGTCGTATGAAAATACCTTTTGGTATAGCTCAAATAGGAAAAGCTTTCCGTAACGAGATAGTAGCACGTCAATTTATCTTCCGTATGCGTGAATTTGAGCAAATGGAGATGCAGTTTTTCGTAAGACCGGGAGACGAGTTGAAATGGTTCGAATACTGGAAAGAATGGAGGTTGCGTTGGCATAAAGCACTTGGTTTGGGCGATCACAAATATCGTTTCCACGACCATGATAAATTAGCTCATTATGCAAATGCAGCTACTGACATAGAATACGAAATGCCTTTTGGATTTAAAGAAGTTGAAGGGATACACTCACGTACAGATTTCGACTTGGCAAGCCACGAGAAATATTCAGGAAAGAATATAAAATATTTTGACCCTGAATTAAATAAATCTTATGTTCCTTATGTTGTAGAAACATCCATAGGGCTTGACCGTACTTTCCTTTCGATTTTGGCAGGTACATATGTTGAGGAAACTTTAGAGGGAGGTGATAGTCGTGTTGTATTAAAACTCCCTGCTGTATTAGCTCCTGTGAAAGCAGCAATTTTACCATTAGTGAAAAAGGATAAACTACCTGAGAAAGCAAGAGAGATAATGGACAGTTTGAAGTTTGATTTCAGATGCGTTTATGACGAAAAAGATTCGATCGGTAAACGCTATCGTAGGCAAGATGCAATAGGAACTCCATTTTGTATTACAGTAGATCATCAGACATTGGAAGACAATACAGTAACTATTCGTCATCGCGATAGCATGGAACAGGAACGAGTACCAATTTCAGATTTACAAAGCATCATAGGAGAGCAAGTAAATATGAAGAATTTGTTCAAGAAAATTGTTGAATAAAGAAGTGGGGGAAATGTTCTGATGAAGAAAACAGAGGAATTAATATGGAGTTAGGAGTGGAAAGTTTGGAGTAGAGAGTTATTAACTGCGTAGCAGCGTATCAATAGCAACATTAGTAATTAATATATTAAAGTAATTGTAATAAGATATTTCAAATTAATACTATAAAATATATGAATAAAGATTTTTTCGTTCATGAGAGTAGCTATGTCGACGACAATGTAAGTATTGGTAAAGGTACTAAAATATGGCATTTTTGTCATATCCAGAAAGGTTCTGTGTTAGGTTCAAATTGCTCTTTAGGTCAGAATGTGAATGTGGGCAATAATGTGAAAATAGGTAATGGTGTTCGTATTCAAAATAATGTTTCTGTATATGAAGGTGTTGAGTTAGAAGATAATGTTTTCTGTGGACCATCATGCGTATTCACAAATGTTACAATTCCTCGCTCGCACTATCCTGTTCACGGTGTTTACAATAAAACACTAATTAAATGGGGAGCATCCTTGGGGGCTAATTCCACTATTGTTTGTGGACATACCGTAGGTAGAAGTGCCTTAATTGCAGCAGGAGCTGTGGTTACGAAAGATGTAAAAGATTATGCACTTATGGCAGGTGTACCTGCACGCCAAATTGGTTGGGTTTGCGAATGTGGTCAACGATTAAATGATGAATTAACGTGTTCACGCTGCAATAAGCAATATAAAGAGTTAGATAGTGGATTGAAAGAGTTATAAATACTATTTACAATTTTACTATTTACTATTTACCAATCACTAATTACCAATTACAAGTCACTAATCACCAAATATTATGCAATTTAGAGATTTAAAAAAACAATATCAGGTTCTGAAATCTGAAATAGACTCATCATTACTTGATGCAGTCGCATCCGGTGCCTACATTATGGGCAAACCGGTAAAAGAGTTAGAAACAGCTTTAGCTGAGTACGTTGGGGTTAAGCATTGTGTAAGCTGTGCGAACGGAACCGACGCTCTTACTTTAGCCTTGAAAGTTTGGGATATTAAAGCTGGTGATGCGGTATTTGTACCTGATTTTACTTTCTTCGCGACAGCAGAGGTTGTTTCCTTAGAAGGAGCTACTCCTGTTTTTGTTGATGTCGATGCCGATACATTCAATATTAATCCTGTGTCACTTGAAAAAGCTATTCAGCAAACAATAAGTGAGGGTAAACTTACACCAAAAGTTATTATAACAGTTGATTTGTTTGGTCTACCTGCAAATTATCCTGCAGTCTGCCAAATTGCCGATAAGTATAATTTATTGATCTTGGAAGATGGTGCACAAGGCTTTGGTGGTAGTATTAATGGTAAAAAAGCTTGTAGTTTTGGTGATATTTCTACTACATCTTTTTTCCCTGCAAAACCATTAGGATGTTATGGTGATGGTGGTGCAGTATTTACAGATAATGATGAGTGGGCGAAAGTCCTTGATTCTTTAAGAGTTCATGGAAAAGGTTCATTTAAGTATGATAATGTACGTATTGGTGTAAATTCACGTTTAGACACACTTCAAGCAGCTATTTTAATACCTAAATTCAATGCATTTAAAGAATATGAATTAGATAAAATCAATGAAGCTGCAAGTCTTTATGATGCTAAACTTAAAGGTGTTGTAAAAACTCCGGTTATACCTGAAGGCTATTATTCAAGCTGGGCACAATATACTATTACTCTTAAAAGCAAAGAAAAAAGAGATGGTTTGCAGGCATATCTGAAGGATAACGAAATCCCGACTATGGTGTATTATCCAAAAGCGCTACATGAACAAACAGCTTATAAAAGCTTAAATTATCCGGAAGGGAGTTCGCCTGTTACTGAAGTATTATCAGAAAGTGTGTTATCTTTGCCAATACATCCTTATATCACTGAGGAGGAAATCAATAAAGTTGTTGACTGTATTGTTGAGTTTTTAAGTAAATGATTATAACTGTTTAAAATATGAATATAGCTATTGTAGGAACCGGTTACGTAGGTTTGGTATCGGGAAGTTGTCTGGCTGATATGGGTGCGTATGTTACTTGTGTTGATATAGATAAGGAGAAAATTGAGAAACTGAATAAAGGTATTATTCCAATATATGAGCCGGGACTTGAAGAGATAGTAATGCGTAATGTGGCTGCCGAACGATTAAAATTTACTACAGATTTATCGGCAATAATTAATGATGTCGAAATTGTTTTTAGTGCTGTTGGAACTCCTCCGGGTAATGATGGCAGTGCTGATCTTAAGTTTGTAAGAGAAGTTGCAAAAACAGTCGGACAGCACATGAATAAATACACCTTATTAGTTACAAAGAGCACTGTGCCTGTAGGAACTGCTGCAATGGTTAAACAAGTTATTCAGGATGAGTTAGATAAGCGAGGTGAGAATATCCCTTTTGATGTTGCATCTAATCCTGAGTTTTTGAAAGAAGGAGATGCCGTGAATGACTTTATGCGTCCTGAACGGGTTGTAATCGGAGTTGAAAGCGAACGTGCCAAAGAATTGTTGACCCGACTGTATCGTCCGTTGATGCTTAATAATTTCCGTGTGATGTTTATGGATATTCCATCAGCCGAAATGACCAAATATGCTGCTAATGCTATGCTGGCAACTCGTATCAGCTTTATGAATGACATAGCAAATCTTTGCGAAATAATGGGAGCTGATGTAAATATGGTGCGTAAAGGCATTGGTTCCGACTCTCGTATAGGTAATAAGTTTTTGTATCCAGGCTGTGGCTATGGCGGTTCTTGTTTCCCTAAAGATGTGAAAGCTCTTATCAATACTGCTGAACAAGCCGGTTATGATATGAAGGTGCTTAAAGCTGTAGAATTAGTTAATGAATATCAGAAATCAGTATTGTTTGAGAAACTTAGTCGCTACTACGATGGAGATTTAAAAGGTAAAACCATTGCACTATGGGGATTATCTTTCAAACCGAATACTGATGATGTTAGAGAAGCTACCTCTTTGGTGTTAATTGATTTACTGCTGAAAGCCGGTGCTAATATTCGTGTTTTTGATCCTATTGCTATGGAAGAAGCCGATAAAGCTTTGAAAAGAGCTATGTCGGAAAATGATGTTGCAAACATATCTTATGCTCGCGATATTTATGATGCAGTTTTAGATACCGATGCTTTGTTACTCGTTACGGAATGGAAAGAATTTCGTATGCCTAACTGGACTGTTATCAAACGCAGTATGAATAAGCCTTATGTAATAGATGGACGAAATATCTATGATGCTGATGAGTTGAAGTCAAATGGATTCGATTATGAGGCAATAGGTCTTTCAATATCATAAAATACGTATTTAGATATGTCCCGAAAAACAATATTAGTCACAGGTGCTGCCGGTTTTATAGGTTATCATGTTGCAAGAAAGTTGCTGATTGACGGCTGGCAGGTTGTCGGATTAGACAATATCAATGATTACTATGATGTTGAACTAAAATACGATCGCCTTGCTAATTTAGGAATTGGGAAATCATTTGTTAAATATAACGAAGTTGTAGAAAGCACAACAGATAAATCTTTTTCATTTGTAATGATGAATCTTGAAGATTTAAACTCATTGCAACTTCTATTCTCCGTAAATAAATTTGATTTTGTTTGTCATCTTGCTGCTCAGGCAGGTGTCAGATATTCAATTGAAAATCCAATGGCTTATATCAATAGTAATATTGTTGGGTTTACGAATATCCTTGAGCTATCGCGACAAAATCAAATCCGGCACTTGGTTTATGCCAGTTCGAGTAGTGTTTACGGACTAAACGAGAAAATGCCTTTTTCTACTCACGAAGGCACTAACCATCCGGTTAGTTTATATGCATCAACTAAAAAAAGTAACGAACTTATGGCTCATGTTTATAGTCATTTGTACGATTTACCTACCACCGGATTACGCTTTTTTACAGTTTACGGTCCGTTGGGTCGACCGGATATGTCGCCTATGTTGTTTGCCGATGCAATTGTAAATAACAAACCGATTAAAGTTTTTAATAATGGCGATATGGCACGTGATTTTACATTTATCGATGATATTGTTGAAGGTGTTGTTAGAGTTATTAACAAGCCTGCTCAACCTGATGACAAGTGGAATGCTTTATCGCCCGATCCATCTTCATCTATTGCCCCATATAAAGTTTATAATATAGGAAATTCCTCCCCTGTGAAATTAATGGACTATATAGAGACTATGGAAAAAGCCTTCGATAAAAAAGCTGAAAAGATTTTTTTACCCATGCAGGCAGGAGATGTTCAACATACTTTCTCTGATGTGTCTGATTTAGAAACTGATTTCGATTACCGACCGGATACACCTTTAGTAAAAGGGCTTCAAGCTTTTGCTGAATGGTATAAAGACTATTATAAAATGTGCTAATTTATCCATATAATTAATTTTACACTTCTCAATTGCTTCATTTCTACACACTTCCATTATTATTAAAACTTTTCATTACAATACTCAAAAAATAAGTCAGGAGGAGTATCTAAATTGATTAAAAAGCGAGATGAAATTAAATATCACTTAATTTATTAAATATAATTTATTACCTTTGCAGCAAAATTAAAAATATGGATCGTATTGGATCAAGAATAAAAAGGAAACGAGAACAAGTAGGATTACAGCTTAACGAACTGTCTAAAAAAGTCGGAATAAGCTCAAGTGCCTTGTCGCAAATCGAGAATGCAAAAGCATCTCCAACGATTTCGACATTGAAACGTATAGCTGAAAATCTTGATACTACTGTAGGCGAACTTATAGGCGAAAATGAGATTGAGAGCTTACCTATAATCAAAAGGAAAGAAATAAAGCTTCTTACAACCAATGAATTTGGTGTTGATGTTTTCTCTCTTTCTAATCATGGCTTAAATAAAATCATGGATACTTTTCTGTTGAGATTTCCGGAACAATCAAATAGTTCGGGAATTTTCGATAAACAATCCGGTCAGATTTTTTGTTACTTAACTAATGGGGAGTTAATATTTGAACTTGACAATCAAACATTTAACATAGATAGCGGAGATAGCTTATATTTTAATGCTCGTCGTAATTTTAGATTCTCCAATTCAAGTAAATTCACAGCAGAGTTAATTTGCATTACATCTTTTAGAAATTTTTAAATTAAGTATTACTTAACAAACATAATAAACAGGTATTTAGTATAAATAAAATCATGAGTAATTTATTTTCAATTTTAGAACAAAAAGGTATAAAATTACCATCCGAGACTATTGAACTATTAATCAATTGTAAAGGTTACACAGTTTATAATAGTGTTGAAGAATTAACTATCGCTGCCTTAGGTGGCAAAAACAACAACAAATACGAAGTTAAATATGACATACCAGGTAAGGGTGAGTATACAGAGGCTATAGTGCATAGAGTAACTAATGGCGTTTCAGTTAATTATCCTGATCCTTATATGCGTCGTCGCGACCCTGACACTATGGTCATAGCTGATGAACGACCTACCGATAAGGAAACTTTCAGAAATAGATTTGGATATGATTTCACATCATTGAAAAAAGAAACGTTCGATTGGCTGAAGCAGCAGGAATTAGCAGTGTTTTTCTACTTTGCAGGGCGTGAGGGCATTGGTGTTACCGGTCTGGCTATAGCACCTGCAAATGCAGGATTTTTTGCTATGGGACTTGCTATGCTGCAAATAATTACACCTGTGGATGAATTGCCCGATAAAATGACTGTCGAATCAATAATATATGTAGCACCAACTTTCAGGCATACTCATTTCAACGGAAAACAAATCGTTGTACATAACAGAGTTGACGAACGTCACGAAATATATTCTTACAATCTTTATCCTGGTCCGAGTGCTAAAAAAGGACTTTACGGAGCTTTACTCGATAAAGGTGAAAAGGAAGGTTGGATTACTGCTCATTGTTCCACAGTACAGGTAGTTAGTCCGTACGATAACATGACTACATTCATGCACGAAGGTGCAAGCGGTGGCGGTAAGAGTGAAATGCTTCAACATATTTTGCGTGAGTTAAATGGTCAGGTTTTAATTGGAGAGAATTCAGTCAACGGAGAGCGTAGATTGATTAATCTGCCAATATTCTCTGCTTTCTATCCTGTAACCGATGATATGGCTTTATGTCATCCTTCAATTCAAAGGAAAAACGACAAGCTGACCGTACTTGATGCTGAAAATGCATGGTTTATTCGTGTAGATGGAGTTAATGATTATGGTGATGATCCATTTCTTGAGAAAATTACGATCAAGCCACCAAAACCTTTATTGTTCTTAAACTTACAATCAAATCCGGATGGAACAGTGTTAATATGGAATCACACCGAAGATGCACCCGGAAAACCTTGTCCAAATCCAAGAGTAATTCTACCTCGCGAGGTCGTACCCGATGTTATAGGTACACCGGTATCCATCGATGTTCGTAGTTTTGGCGTTCGAACTCCTCCATCTTCAAAAGAAAGTCCTAATTATGGGATTATAGGAATGTTCCATCTCTTACCGCCTGCTTTAGCATGGTTATGGCGATTAGTTTCACCACGCGGTCATGCAAACCCAAGTATTATCGGTGGAGGAAAAGGCATCGGTTCTGAAGGTGTTGGTTCATATTGGCCCTTTGCCACAGGAGAAAGGATAAAAAATGCTAATATGTTGCTTGAACAGATTATGAAAAATCCGCTGACAAAATATACTTTAGTACCAAATCAGTATATAGGTGTATGGAAAGTCGGGTTTAAACCTCAATTGTTAATGCGCGAATACCTCACTCGACGAGGAAGTGCGAGATTAAGAAAAGATCAATATCAGCCTGCCCGTTGTCCGCTTTTAGGTTATGAGCTGAATTACATCACCATCGAAGGAGCAAAAATTCCATCTCGATTTCTGAAAGTTTATAAGCAAGATGAAATGCAATTGGAAGGCTACGACAAAGGTGCAGAGGTGTTATTCAACTTCTTTAAAGAGGAGCTTCAGCAGTATTTGGGACCGGACTTACTCCCTTTGGGCAGAGAAATCATAGAAGCTTGTTTGAATGGTGCGAGCGTTGAGGAATACAATAAATTTATTCCTATGGAATAGGGACGTCAACAGGCTGCAATTGTAGAGAAGATTCCTCAGTCGCTCCTTTGGCTTCGCCAAGTCGCTCGTTCGGAATGACACGCTCGCTTGCGGACGGAAGTAACTGGTCGTTTGAAATTTTCCTCATCCGAACATGCTCGACAAATGTAAATCAATAGCATTAAAAATCCCAAAAGAATAAAATTATTTTTTTTAGATTTTTAATGCTTTTTGCTTTGGTTATCAGATATATTTTGCCTAATTTTGTTGACCTTTTAAAATAAGGAAAAAAATCTTTATTTTAATCGATTTATTTCAATAATTACCGAATAAAATTATCAATTATTCAAAATATATCTTTCAAAATTATGAAGCTTACACACATTGAACATTTGGGTATCGCTGTTAAAAGCTTAGAAGATGCCATTCCTTTTTATGAGAATGTTTTAGGTTTAAAGTGTTATGCTGTAGAGGAAGTTGCCGAGCAAAAAGTAAAGACAGCTTTTTTTATGGTAGGGCAAACAAAAATCGAACTTCTCGAATCAACCGACCCTGAAGGTCCTGTTGGCAAATTTATCGAGAAAAAAGGTGAAGGAATTCATCATCTTGCTTTTGCTGTTGAAGGACTACAAGACAGCTTAAATATTTTAGCTGAAAAAGGCATTAATCTTATCGACAAGTCTCCAAGAAAAGGTGCAGAAGGCTTAAATATAGCATTCTTACATCCTAAGTCTACTTTTGGAGTACTTACAGAGTTATGTGAAAAGCCGAATTAATTATTATTTATCCTTCAACATCCTTTTATGAACAACAAAGAAAAAGTAAAGAATCTCATTGATTTGAGAGTTCAAGCTAAATTAGGTGGTGGTGTTAAACGTATTGCTTCTCAACATGCAAAAGGTAAATTTACTGCCAGAGAACGTATTGACATGCTTTTAGATGAAGGCAGTTTCGAAGAACTTGATATGTTCGTTACTCATCGATGCAATAATTTCGGTTTAGAAAAAGAAAAATATCTTGGCGATGGTGTAATTACCGGTCATGGTACAATAGACGGTCGTACTGTATATGTATTCGCTCAGGACTTTACCGTTTTCGGTGGCTCGTTGTCTGAAACTATGGCACTAAAAATCTGTAAGGTAATGGATATGGCAATGAAAATGGGCTGTCCGGTAATTGGTATAAACGATTCAGGTGGTGCGCGTATTCAGGAAGGTGTTACGTCGTTGGCAGGTTATGCTGAAATTTTCCAACGTAATATCCTTGCTTCAGGAGTAGTCCCACAAATTTCGGCAATATTTGGACCGTGTGCCGGTGGTGCGGTTTATTCACCTGCACTGACAGATTTCATTATGATGACCGAGCAAAATTCGTATATGTTTGTTACCGGTCCTAAAGTAGTGAAATCAGTTACCGGAGAAGATATTTCAACTGAAGATTTAGGTGGTGCTGATGTTCATGCCGGAAAATCAGGCGTATCTCATTTTAAAGTTGAAAATGAAGAAGAAGGTCTTTTAATGATACGAAAACTTCTTTCTTTCTTACCTCAAAATAATTTGGAAGAAGCACCTGTATTCGACTCAGGAGATTCTATCGAGAGATTTGAAGACAGCTTAAATGAGATTATACCAGATAGTCCTAATCAACCATACGACATGAAGAATGTTATTCATGCCATTGTCGATAACAAAGAATTTTTAGAAGTTCATCGTAATTACGCTCGTAATATTATTGTTGGTTTTGCTCGCTTTAATGGTGTATCAACGGGTATAGTTGCTAATCAGCCTAATTTCCTTGCAGGCGTTCTTGATTGTGATGCCTCACGTAAAGCTGCTCGCTTTGTGCGTTTCTGCGATGCGTTTAATATTCCTATTCTGACTTTAGTTGATGTTCCGGGATTCCTTCCTGGTTCGGGACAAGAATATGCCGGTATAATTACTCATGGAGCAAAACTGTTATTTGCTTATGGTGAAGCTACTGTTCCAAAAGTTACTGTTACCATCAGAAAATCATATGGTGGTGCACACGACGTAATGAGTTGTAAACAATTGCGTGGCGATTTCAACTATGCATGGCCTACAGCCGAAATTGCAGTTATGGGTGCTTCAGGAGCTATCGAAGTACTTGAAGGAAGAAATATAGCTTCAATGAATGATGCCGACGAAAAAGCAGCATATATAGCTGAAAAAGTTGCCGATTACGAACAAAAATTTGCTAATCCTTTCCAAGCTGCTTCTTATGGTTATATCGACGATATTATCGAACCAAGAAATACTCGTTTTAGAGTTATTAGAGCATTTCAAGCACTACAGACCAAAAAGGTTACAAATCCGTTGAAAAAACATACTAATATTCCACTTTAAAAATTTAAAATTATGATAATGTTGAATATTAGTGGATTTGAACAGGTGCTCCTATATTCAGTGATTGGTGTTACAGTAGTGTTTTCTGCACTGGTTATTCTTGTATTTGCTTTCAAATTTACAGGAAATTTAAGCAGAGGTAATTATTCGTTTAAAAAGCGTGTTAAGAAAACCCAATTGGCATCAACTGAAACTGTTCAAGAGAAAAAGGAAATAACAGGGCAGGAAATTGCTGCTATATCTATGGCTTTGCATCTTTTTTTGAGTGACATCCATGATGAGGAGAGTAATATCATAACTATCAAGCGAATAGAAAGAAGATATTCTCCATGGAATTCAAAAATTTATGGTCTAACAAATTTAATTCGATAATAATGAAGAAATTCAGCTTTACAATAAGTGGCGATCAGTTTTCTGTAAGAGTTAAGAAAATTGAAGGAAACATAGCAGACATAGAGGTTAACGGTACTCCTTATGCTGTTGAAATTAACGAAGAACTTAAAACTTCGAAAACACCGGTAGTGATGGTTCGCAAAGAAGTTCAAACAAAACAAGGCGATGAACGTGCTAAAGAAAACTTAAAGCCTGTTTCCGAAAGCAATCGTCCGAGTGCTAAAACTATTAAATCTCCTCTTCCGGGTAAGATTTTGAAAGTTAATTTTGCTATTGGAGATTCTTTTAAGGAAGGTGATATTCTATTGGTGATGGAATCAATGAAAATGGAAAACAATATTCTTGCTGAACGCTCAGGGAAAGTAGTTAAAATTTGTGCTCCGGTAGGGAATACAGTTCTACAAGATGAAGTATTGTTTGAAATTGAATAAAAAATTGTTGTATGAATAGAGTATTAAAAAAATTAAGCATATTGCTGATTCTTATTGCATTATTTGTTCCAATGGGGGTATTTGGACAAAATGCAGATAGTTCAAATGCCTTCTTTGATGGTTTGGAAAAATTCTGGCATAGTACAGGCTTTGCAAACTTCCAATTCAAATACTTAGTAATGATATTGATTGGTACTATCTTCATTATCCTTGCTGTTAAAAAAGGTTGGGAGCCTTTGTTGCTTATCCCTATTGGCTTCGGAATGATTATAGGAAATATTCCCTTTTCATTAGGAGAAAGTATTGGCATTTATGAAGAGGGTTCTGTACTTAATTTCCTTTATGGTGGTGTTATTCAGGGTTGGTATCCGCCTCTTGTATTCTTAGGAATTGGAGCCATGACCGACTTCTCATCTCTTATTTCTAATCCTAAATTGATGTTACTTGGTGCTGCGGCTCAAACCGGTATATTTATTACATTTATTGGAGCATATGCTCTCGGTTTTACTCCCGAACAAGCCGGCGCTATTGGAATTATTGGTGGTGCTGACGGACCAACGGCTATCTTCCTTACCTCAAAACTTGCTCCTGAATTGATTGGTACTATTGCTGTTACTGCTTATTCGTATATGGCTTTAGTTCCTCTTATTCAGCCCCCGGTGATGAGACTTCTAACAACCAAAAAGGAAAAGCTTATTCGCATGAAACCTCCTCGTCCGGTTTCTAAAACTGAAAAAATTGCATTTCCTATCATAGGTTTGGTGCTTACCGCTTTCATAGCTCCGAGTGCTCTACCTCTATTAGGTATGCTGTTCCTTGGTAATTTGCTAAAAGAGTCTACAGTTACTGAAAGGTTAGCCGAAACAGCTCGTTTTGCGTTGATAAACACAATTACGATTTTATTGGGTTTAACTGTTGGTGCATCAACACAAGCTGATAGATTTATAACTTGGGATTCTTTGAAGATATTCGGACTTGGTGCTTTGTCTTTTGTTATAGCTACTGCATTGGGAGTTCTATTTGCTAAATTAATGAATCTGTTCCTAAAAGAAGGAGATAAGGTTAATCCGCTAATAGGATCTGCAGGAGTTTCTGCTGTGCCCGCTGCTGCCCGTGTTTCTCAGGAACAAGGCTTGAAAGCTGATAAAACAAATCACTTACTTATGCACGCAATGGCTCCAAATGTAGCAGGAGTTATAGGATCAGCCGTTGCAGCAGGTATTCTGCTAAGCATGTTATCCTGAAAATGGTGATTAGTGATTGGTGATTAACGTGTCACGATTTACGACGTGTCACGACACGTCTCTACAGAAATATTGGCACATTGGCATATTAACACATTAACACATTTATTCTACATGAACACCTCAAACTACGAAATTGCTCTGGATTTTGCTTTACAAACAAATAGAAATATTTTTCTTACAGGAAAAGCAGGTACAGGAAAAACTACTTTTCTGCACAACTTAAAGAAGATTACTAATAAACAAATAGCTATAGTAGCTCCAACCGGCGTAGCAGCAATAAATGCCGGTGGGGTTACTATCCACTCTTTTTTTCAATTACCTTTTACTCCCTTCTTCCCTACTTCTGAAGGTAAAAAAGATCTGATTGAGAAAAGTAAAATGCGTTCTAACAAACGTAAAATACTGCAAGAGCTTGAACTTCTTGTGATTGATGAAATTAGTATGGTAAGAGCTGATACTCTCGATGCCATCGACCATATGCTTCGTCATGTCAGGTTTCGTCATCGAGATGAGTTTGGAGGTGTTCAGGTGGTGTTTATCGGTGATATGTTTCAACTTTCTCCTGTTGCATCCGATGATGAATGGCGATATTTGTCTCAATACTACGAATCTCCATACTTCTTTCATAGCCATATAGTGCAACAAAAACCTCCTGTTTATATCGAATTGGAGAAAATTTATCGGCAGTCAGATATTAATTTCATCAAGATATTAAATGAGGTAAGAAATAACTGTCTTAGTTCAAGTAGTATCGAAATACTGAATAGTCGGTATAACCCTTTATTTGTACCGCCTGCTGATGATTCATTTATTACTCTTACAACACATAATTATAAAGCTGATTTAATAAATTCAGAAGAATTAAGAAAATTAAGTTCTGAGGCTGTAAGCTTTAAAGCTATTATTGATGGTGAGTTTTATGAGAAAAGTTACCCTACCGATGAAATCCTAAATCTGAAAATTGGTGCTAAGGTTATGCTTATTAAAAACGATACCGAAACTCCAAGAAGGTTTTACAATGGCAAAATAGGTGTAATCCAATCATTTGCTAAAGATACGATACAGGTAAAATGTCCCGAAGATGATTCAGTCATTGATGTATCCCGCATGGAATGGGAAAGTGTACGTTATACCGCCAATCCTACCACCAAGAAGATTGACGAGGACGTAATCGGTAAATTTATTCAGTTTCCTTTACGATTGGCATGGGCGATAACAATTCATAAAAGTCAGGGTCTCACCTTTAACAAAGCTGTAATTGATGCAGGTGAGGCTTTTGCATCCGGACAGGTTTATGTGGCTTTAAGCAGATGCACCAATCTCGAAGGTATGGTACTGCATAGCAAGATAAATCCTAATAGCATCGAAAATGACCGCCAGATTTTAGAACACGAAAAGCAAAAATTACCTTCTGAAATCTTAGAAACCGAACTCAATAAATCATTAAATGAGTTCAGGGCATATATTATCCAACAACTGTTTAATTACAGCAGTATTACAAGCAAATTCGCTCGATTTAAAAAATCTTTTGAAGAAATTTCATCTTCTTTCAATAACGAGACTAAAGGTTATATCGATAATATACATAATCAGCTATCAATTTTAGAGGATGTCGGATCAAAATTTAGTACTCAAATCGACAGGATTTTTATTGAACAAGATATAGATGAAAGTTTTCTAACGGAAAGGATATATGCTGCAAGTACCTTCTTTACGGAAAAGATAAAATTGATAACAGACACCTTGAAAGAATCGCCGGCATCAACTGATAACAAAGAGAGTGCAAGCACTTTCAACGAGGAAATGAAAGATTTATTTGGTGTACTGTCTCTCAAAACTTACATTATGAAAAGTCTTCAGTTTCCATTCTCTGCAGAAAATTACTTTTCTATAAAAAATAAATTTACTATACCTGAATTTAGTATTAATGCATATTCTAAGTCAGGCACCAAAACGAAAATCACTTCTCGTCATCCTAAACTTTATTTTAAACTCTTAGAGTTACGAAATAATATCAGCGATAATGAAAGTATGCCTATCTATCTGATAGCAAATACTAAAAGCATTCAGGAAATGTCAGATTTTCTCCCACTGTCTGAAAAGGATTTGCTGCAAATTCACGGTTTTGGAAAAACAAAAGTTGCAAGATACGGTAAAAAGTTTTTAGATGTTATTACTGAATATTGCTTGGATAATAATCTAACATCACTTATTTACGAAAAGTCAATAGAGGAGAAATCGAAAAGGAAGAAGAAATAAATATTGAAGTTGTCGTGATGTTTCGCATCAAACGACTGCAACATATGGGGTGTCCATCACAGCTGCTATCTAACTGACTACGGCTGCAGAGGAGCTCCCTCACTTCGCTACGCTCGTTAGCGGATGAGTATAAGCTGACTACGGCTGTAGAGGAGTTCCCTCACTTCGCTCCTTTGGCTTAGCCAAGTAGCTCGTTCGGGATGACACGCTCGTTAGCGGGCGGAGGGTGTAAAAGCCGACTACGGCTGTAGAGGAGTTCCCTCAATCGCTCCTTTGGCTTTGCCAAGTCGCTCTTTCAGGATGACACGCTCGCAGGCTAACAGTGTAAACCGCCACTCGAAGTGTCCCTGTAACATCATCATTTTCGCAGTGGCGGTGTTGAGGTTATATTTGTGAATATGTTGTTTGTCGATTTTTTCTATATTTTTGCATCTTCAAAAAATGTTTGTTTATGAAAACTCAATTTTATTATGTTTATATCTTAACTACACGAAACAATAGTGTTACTTATACCGGAATTACCAATAATCTTGTCAGACGTGTTGCTGAGCACAAGCTTGGGAAAACAGATGGGTTTACAAAAAAATACAATATAAACAAGTTGATTTATATTGAAAGATACGAATATGTAGAAGATGCTATAGCAAGAGAAAAACAGATTAAAAAATATTCCAGAGCAAAGAAACTAAATCTTATTAATACCAAAAACCCGGCATTGAAAGAACTCAATCCCTACGATTATTAAAAAACCATTTAGGAAATATATCCCCGCCCGCCAGTGAGTGTGTCATCCTGAAAGAGCGACTTGGCAAAGCCAAAGGAGCGATTGAGGGAACTCC
>CALFXE010000083.1 GCA_937927845.1 uncultured Paludibacter sp. | reverse complement strand
TTGGCATTTCAAATTCGCGACTAAATTTAAGACCTGCCAGTCGCATTTCAATCTGCAACGCTCTTTGATATATGACTTCCTGAAAACCATTTCCCAATTGTCCATGTACTCGCATGGCACAACCGATAACCTGAGAAGTAATTGCTGAATGTGGATATTCAATATTTATCATAAAAATCACATCATCATATACCTTTTATAATCATCTTAATCATGTAAATCATATAAATCATGGTTTAGACATTATTATTATTATTTGTATCGCCATCACGACACGACACAAAAATACGAAATATGATTTGAATAAAAACCATTAAAAGGTAAATTAATCGGGTAGGATGAAAAGTTTTTACCTTTTGCGTGCTTTTGTCTAAACGATGATTTATTTGATTAGTGTGATTAAGATGATTTATAAAAGGTGTATTGTAATGTGATTATTAGGTATTTATCATAAAAATCATTAAAAGGTAAATTAATGGGGTAATATTAGATGGGGTTACAACTGATTGAGAATATTCAACATGCATTGCTCCATCAAAAAATGCGGATAACTGTTCGGATGAATAAGCTTGTACTCCTGATTGTGTTACCGTGTAACATGTGGCGGCATTGAACAAAATATTTTTCTCAAGAGAAGCTGAAAGTGTCCGGTTACCTGGAACAAAGCCGGCATTTATTTACAACTGTGCATGTACAAATAACACTGTAATACAGTATGTCAATATTGAAATTAAAAGTTTCTTTTTCATGTTTCTTTCTCCTTTTCTTTCTTTGTTATTTAGATGGTTTTGCAAATTTAATCTTAATTTTATTTAATGAAGTCATCTTGACTTTTTGTTATTTTTAATTTTTTTGAACAAAATAATCATAAAGGCTATGTAATTGAAGCTTTTCCAGCTTGAAACCGTATAATCAAATCTATTAACTAACGATCTGAAACTGTCTATCCATGCATTGGTTCTTTCAATAACATATCTTTGTTTATATAGTAGATCATCTAATAAATACTCATCTTTGTTCTCACCATTGCGATAATTGAAAGCAACATTAGGAACAACTCCCCACTTTTTACAAATAGAACGGAAGTCCTTCGAGTCAAAACCGGAATCAGCATTAACAAAAAGTCCATCCGTGCTAATTTCTGATTCTACTAAAGTCGAAAACAGTTCTTCTGAAGATTTCTCTATAACATATAAATCATTATGATTCCCTGCTATCGGATTTGACAAAGCTAAAGGTAGACCCTGTCTATCTGATAGATATAACGAATTTGTTGTTTTCCTTTTCTTACGTCCCTGATAAGCAACCGCTTCACCTCCACGCAATGCTTTGGTATGACTACCATCTAAATCGGCACTGGATAAATCCAGGAATAATCTGTGTTTTTTCAGGATTTTCTTCCAACAGTGCTCCCATTCTCCATTTTTACACCATTTACGAAAATGACCAAAAACCGTTTTATAACTTAGCACTACATCTGAAAATAAACTTTCTACCGGCAACATACTCCATTGACAACCTGTTTTGAGTTTGTATAAAATACTGTTTACTATTTCTATCAGACAACTTCTTGTCTGAAATCCTCTTTTTGCTACGGATAAATGAGGTAATATCTCAATTCTTATTGTATCTTTGTCGACATTTTAGAAGGGAATTGTATTGTTGTTTTGTCGCATACAAAACGTTCCCTTCTTTTGAATATTGTTTAATAATCAAAAAGTCAAGACGACTTCAATCTTAAAATCAATTTATTCTCAATATAACAAAAGAGAAAATTATCAATAATAACTTTTCTTATGTTCATTATAGAACCATCATTTTTTTCATTCCGATTACTTTTCCATCCAAAATTAATGAATAGATATAAATGCCTTTGTGTAATACAGACGTTTCTACTAATATTTTCCCGTTGCCTCTCTCGGGTAAAGGAATGTTTTTCATAATTACACCAGTCAGATCCGATATTTGAATCATAGCACTCGTGACGAATGAAGGTATGTAAAAAGAAATTGAAGAAGCGCCTTGCGCCGGATTTGGAACATTTTGTCCGAGCCATGCGGTTTTTTCCAGAACCGGTTTTTCGACTTTTTTTACTTGTAGTGATTGATTTGCTATGTTTATCTCCTTGTTTGTTATAGGTTTAGTTTGCATCGGACTCGAATCACAATCAGTACACGGCTCTATTCGTGCTGTAAAGTTAGAACCTGCTTGTGCATGGAACCCGGGCTTCAAAACAATTACTTCATGTGCTACATATTCTGTGGTTATTCCTGCTGGAATTGTGTACCAAGACGAAGGTAAACCTAATGTCTGTGCTATGCTTTTATCAACGCTTTCTAAATAAGGGAAGGTTTTGGGAACATTAAAATAAGGTGCAGGGGTTGTTTTTCCATGCTGAATATAGTAGTTGTGATAATGTTGCCATAGTAGGACATAATAAGTACAATAATCACGAAGCAGATTATCCGGATAGAGTTCAAATAGTGCATGTTCAAGAGAAGAGTAAGAGCTTCCGCCTGGAGATAAATCATTTATAGTAAACCAATTGTCATACGAGCCTCTCCATCCCCAGTTAAAATGAAAATAGTCATCATTACGGTATCCATCGCAAACAAAAACATGTCCATTTATACCGTCCATAGCGCAATACATAACCGGCCGCCCATTATTCAAATCGGCTTTGATTTTATTTTTCCATACATTTGTAGTATGTATCCAACGCCAATCAACATGCGCATTGGTGCTATAATTAAAATTATCTTCCAAAGCTTCACGAGCTTCCCAAAGTTCTGCCATAGAACTGCAGGTGCCAAAATAACAATATGACATGCCGGCTGCAACACCGGCATCTTTTATCAGACGAGCTACGGCATTTCGTTCCATTTCATAGTTACTTGATGATGTGTACAATTTATTCGGCATATTGCACCAATCGTATTGTTCCGATTTATTGGATAAATATACCGGATAGTTCCAGTATTTCATGACCTAAGCCATTGCTACAGCCGTACAGCCGGCAGGGCACTTTTGGGATATACAATCAGAACAATCGCTGTCAGTATTATAGACATAATAATTGTATGCATCACAAGCACCATCATTAGACCAAGTCTGTCCCCACTTGGTCGTTAATAGTGGTGAAACGATTTCTGTAGCAGTAATGTTATTTATAACACGATAACCGTTTTTCGCTCCAACAGTGGAGTTTGTTTCTTGCAATTGCTGCCATTCCTCTTGGTAATAGAGATGCATTGTGTCATTTTCAAAACACAACCTAATTTGTTGTTTATAATTCTCTAACATATCTTTTAAACCATCGGGGACATCATCAGAAAATATTGATTGATTCTCAGATGCTTCATAATATCCCAAAACCGGTAAACACGCTTTGCTGCCCGACAGTAAAATGCCTTGACCATTTTCGAGGATTACTTCATACATCAAGGTATGCTTTCTTTCCTGAAATTGATTCACCGTCTTTATATCGGCTTCACAAAATACACCTTTATCGCTATGTTTTATATTTAGGGTTTGTACCGCCGCTTTTTTTGCTTCTTCAACAGAAACTTGCTGCTGGGCTATTAATAAATGTTGTCCTATGACTAATAACCCTAAAATCAATGTTAAGTATTTTTCTCCTTTCATGATATTCTTCTCCTTTCTTACTTTCCAAAATAAATATCGTCTGCACTTTCAATAAAAATTTCTACTCTGGTTTTGGAACAACCCATTTGATGTAGACAAGGTAGAGACAATACTCCATGAACATAGCATTTTGATGTTAGATCTGCTGTTTCAAATTTATTTTTTATACCTTCGAGTTCTTCTGAATTAAAACATTGAATACGCACTTGTGATGCATTGGATGGATTTGGTGCATGAATGAGAAGGGAATCGTCTATCAAGGTAAAATCCCCATAATCAAGATATTTGTCAAAAGCACTAAATATCCAACCATACATTTTAACTTGTTTTCCTGAGTGGTAGTCAATAATATCTCGGTCTTTACAATAGGTATAACAATTCCAATAAACTGTCTTCACATCATTGTAACTTTCCCAGTTGATAGGTTGCAAGTCCTTAGGTCTCTTAATTGGGCTGCAAAAGTCCAAACATGAAGTAAGCGTAAGTAGACCAAATAAGGTAAGGCAAAGCAATAGATTATTTAGTGTTTTCATTGTTACAAAATTTAAATTATTAAGCTGTTATATTGAATTTAGTGGTATTTACATTATTTACCCTTTTCCAATTGCTCTATTTTGGCATGTAACTCCTCAATCTCATCTTGTTGTTGAATCATATATAAAGTTAATTCCTCAATCTTTTGTAATAATTTGTTTTGCATCTCGCCCATACTCAGACCGTTTTCTTCCACCTCAGCGGCAGAAGGTATATCCGGAAGATGTTTATGGGTTTGTACAAATTGCTTCACTTCATGAAGGGGACGGAGTTTATAATCGTGGTTAAAAACGTAATCGGCTAAAGGACCATTTAAGGAAACAATAATTTCTTTTGCGTGGATTTTTCCATTGACTGTTAATTTTTCATCCGGCTGAGTGGTACCAATGCCTACTCTACCGGTAATATCAATTACAAAATATGGAGTAGTAAAATCAAAATCATTTGCTTTACCGGAACCTATGGCAAATTCATTAGAGTTATAAACTGTACCTATTGACCATGGAAATTGTCCTTGTCTTATCAAGTTAATGTGTTGCCCACTCGCGATTGGCTTAGTAACCACTATGTTACCATTGTAGCCATTGTCAGGTGAAGTGCCGGAAGGATATACAGATAACCTTCCTTCTAAATGCTGCACTTGGGATTGTACTACAAAAGCACAACTTAGGAATAAAAGGAACACCGCTCTTTTCATAATAAATTAATTTTTGGAGTTGTTAGATAATTATGATTTTTGAATCTCTTATTGTATTTCTATCTTAGTTTACTATTCGAGAAAGATGTTATTTCAAAAAGCAATTCCTTCAACTGAAAAATCATCGGCAACAATTCATTATGGTATCAATAACGGTTCAAATATATAAAAGCATTTTTAATAAAAAACATTTTAACAGGAATATTTTATTTTTTTTACATTTCTATACAGCTTATTTTGGAGGGTACTCTCGTTAGTGGAATATAATATTAAACTGGCTAAAAATCAAGATAACTTTATTAATTATTATTTTATCTTCTAAAATCAGAAATCCTTGTTTTTTACTGCAATTAAGAGCTATTTTAAGCACTTTAGCGCTACTTTTTATTTTAATCTCTATCCCAATATCCAAAAATAAATATCCAAAAAATGTCTTTAAATTGCATTTATTGACTTTTGACATTACAACTCTGTCGAAACGTAATAACTATGAATTCATAAAAAGCTTATTTGAAACATTTGTAGGAAATTATAAAACAACATAGCCCACGACAAATATATTATTAGAATAAAATGCGGATAAAACCGATGCAAGCAACGCAGATACCCACTGATTTAAAATCAGCGTTTGAAAATCAGCGTCATCAGCGTACCAAAAACACCATATTGTCTTTACTGCTAAATTCAAGTTGATCGCATAGAAGTATTCGAGTCGATCGAATAGAGGTATGTGAATCAATCGAATAGAGGTATTCAAGTTGATCGAATAGAGGTAGTCGAGTCGATCGCATAGAGGTATTCGAGTCGATCACATAGAGGTATGTTGTGAAAACACCCCCAAAGCCTCCCCGACAACAAAATTGCTTCCTGTTATTAAAATCAAATCATCAGTGTCGGATTCGTTAATTGCTGCATTTACAGCATCGTTTATCGTGTGGTAGACTTTCCCTCGTAAATTAAATACTTCTGCTTTTTGTTTAAGTTCATCAGCACTCAAAGCTCTTTTTACCTGAGCCTGAGTGAAATAATAAATCGCATTATCAGGCAGTAGTTGTAATACACCGGATATATCTTTATCGTTGACCATGCCAAAAATAATTCGTAAGGATTTGTAGTGATGGGACTTTAATTGTTCTACAACAACCTTAATACCGGGTACATTATGACCGGTATCAGCAATTATTAAAGGATTATTTTGCAGTATTTCCCATCTCCCTCTCAAACCGGTTATTTTGCAAACATTTTCGATACCTTTAAAAATTGCATCAGAAGAAACTTTGATTGAAGACTTACTTCTGTTGATGACATCACAAGCAAACAGAACCGTAGCAATATTTTTTAATTGATATTGACCTATTAAATCAGAGCTATATTCGTGATTATCATGCTTAAAAACCATTTTATTTGCTTCGTATCGAACGAATTTCGGTAAAGGGATAGAATCTTCAACAAAATATATATCGGCTTCCATTTCGGCTGCCTTGTTAATAAACACTGGTTTAGTTTCATCCAAGTACTCTCCGACTACAACAGGAACACGTTTTTTGATAATACCTGCTTTTTCATAAGCAATCTGAGGTAAAGTATTTCCTAAAAACTCAACATGGTCGAACCCGATATTGGTAATAATGCTTAATTCCGGATTGATAATATTCGTACTATCGAGCCTTCCGCCCAAACCGACTTCAATAACAGCAATATCAACCTTATTATCAGCGAAATAAGAAAAAGCCATTGCCATAGTTAATTCAAAAAAAGATGGTTTGACAGTCTCGATAACGTCAGTATGTCTCGAAATAAAATCGATAACATAGTTTTCATCAATCATCAAACCGTTAATTCGTATTCTTTCTCCAAAATCAACTAAGTGCGGAGACGTATATAATCCGACTTTATAACCGGATTCTTGTAGAATTGCAGCTAAAAAATTAGAAACAGAACCTTTTCCATTAGTGCCTGCAACATGAATAGAACGAAATTTAGTATGAGGATTACCGAGAAACTCCATCAATCGCACAGTATTATCTAAACCGGGTTTATATGCTTCTGAACCAATCAGATGAAAGACCGGCAAACAATTGTATAAATACTCAAGAGTCTCTTGATAATTCATTATTGTCATTATTAATACTCCCTATTACCGAAAATCGAACTACCAATTCTAACCATAGTACTCCCCTCCTCTATTGCAATTCTATAATCATCCGACATACCCATTGAGATTTCTTTAAAATCATCGTCATCTGCAAAAAAATCTTGTTTAATCTTATCAAATAATGATTTTAAGGATTTGAATTCTTCTTTAACTTGCTGAATATCATCAGTAAAAGTTGCCATACCCATTAAACCGCAAATTTTAATATTCGGATAATTATCAAGAGTATTTGTTTGAAATAAGTTTATTATCTCATCAGAAGAAAAACCAAACTTAGTTTCTTCATCTGCAATATGAATTTGCAACAGGCAATTAATGATTTTATTGTTTTTAAGTGCTTGTTTGTCAATCTCATTTAGCAATTTAATAGAATCTACACCATGAATTAACTCAACAAAAGGTGCGATATATTTAACTTTGTTTGTCTGCAAATGACCAATAAAATGCCAGTGGATATCAGAAGGTAGTCGCTCTTGCTTCTCAATCAATTCTTGCACCCTGCTTTCGCCAAAAATCCTTTCACCTGCATTATAAGCTTCCATTATCGTGTCGTCAGAATGAAATTTTGTAACACATACCAATTTGACATTAGATGGAATATTAGCTCTTATCGAAACCAAATTATTTGAAACAGACATATTGAAATAAATTTAATTATCCTCAGATTTTTCGTACTTTAAAACATCCATCAGTAATGTTTCTGTAATAGTAACCACCTCATAGTCAGCCATACTGCCTTTCATTCCTTCATGAAGTCTTGATAATGCCTCGCCAATTTCGGAAGCCTGAACAAGCATTGCTACAGGTATTTTTTTCTCAACCCCTTTTTCCTCATCAAGACTGATATAATTAACTTTAAAGCGATACCACTTATCACCATTATCATGAAAAAATATCTCATTAATCTTTACTCTTTTAATATTTGCAACAGAAAAATCACCGCTGATAAATGGTTTCATCTCTTCGATTATTCGTGCCTCTGCTTCAGTAAAACTAAGAGCATCAACTAAATACGATTCATTTACTTTAACGATATTACCATCATCGATAGTTTTTTCAAACTTTACCTTACATTCAAACCAATTATGCATTTTGTCTTTTTTATATTATAGAATTAAACCCAAAACTAAATTTATCGTGCAAAAATAATATTTAATTATGACTAAATCGAATTAAAATATTAGGTTAAAAACCTATCTTTGCTGATTATTAAACAATTATGGATAATAAAACTAAAAAATTTATTCAAGAACATTTGAATGATGATGTGATAAAGCTTGGTTTACAGTCACATCGCCATTCTGACATTGATATTCAATTAGCAATCAGGCAGATTTCAGGTTTACAGAAAGTCAAGAATAAAATTCCATCGTTTTATAATAATCACGATTTATTATTTCCAAAGCAGTTATCCATAGAGCAATCTTCGTCTGAAATAACAGCTAAATATAAAGCTTCATTATTTAGCGGTGAAACATTTGCTGATTTAACCGGAGGCTTTGGAATAGACTTTTACTTTATATATCAGCAATTTAACTCAGGAATATATATAGAAATCGACAAAGAACTATGTGAGTTAGCTGAAAGAAACTTCAAAACTCTAAATATAAATTCTTATACGATAAGTAACGCAAATTCAATTGATTATATTGAAGAAATGCAGAATGTAGATTTAATTTATATTGACCCGCACAGAAGGAGCAACACAGGAAAGAAAACTATCAAAATATCCGACTGCGAACCTGATGTTTCATTGTTGTATGACAAATTACTTCAAAAAGCACCAAATGTAATGGTAAAATTATCGCCAATGTTAGATATACATCAGGCTATAAGTGACTTACCTACTACTAAAGAAGTACATATTATATCTGTTGATAATGAGTGTAAAGAGATTTTGATGATATTAAAAGATGAGAATATAAAAACAGATAATTTAAAACATAATTCTGTTATAATAAAAACAATAAATTACACTAAATCAGGTAAAGAAGAATTATTTGAATATACATTTGAAGAAGAAAAAGTATCAAAACCTGAATATGCAGATCTTCCATTACGATACCTGTATGAACCTAACGCTTCTATCATGAAATCAGGAGCTTTCAAAACTATAGCTTCACGTTTCAATTTAAAAAAGTTTCATGCAAATACTCATCTTTATACAAGTAATGAGGTCAATACTGACTTCCCTGGTAGGATTTTTATTATCAATGAAGTTTACAATAATTCTAAGACAGATGTAAAACGACTAAGCTGTAATATACCAAAGGCAAACATAAGTACGCGAAATTTTCTTATGTCAGCCGATGAATTTAGAAAGAAAACAGGTATAAAAGATGGAGGTGATATTTATTTATTCGCATTCAAAACTCATACAGAAAAATATATAATAGCTTCATGCAGAAAAGTATAGTAATCAGGTATTTAATAATTTTAACTGTACACGCTTTCTTATTATATCAACTTCGAGAACTCTAACCTTAACATGCTGATGCAGTGATACAACTTCAGCAGGATTAGAGATAAAGCGATCAGACATTTGAGAGATATGAACAAGTCCGTTTTCCTTAATGCCAATATCCACAAAAGCTCCGAAATTAGTGATATTCGTAACAATGCCGGGAAGCTCCATGCCTGAAACCAAATCTTCAATTTTCTTGATATTAGCATCAAACTCAAAGACTTTAACAGAACTACGTGGGTCGCGACCGGGCTTTTCGAGTTCGACAAGGATATCATTTAAAGTTGGTAAACCTATGGTTGTAGTAACATAATCTTTTAGTTGGATATTTTGAATTAACTCCTTGTTTCTTATAAGTTTATCAACATCTGTATGTAAATCTTTTGCCATCTTTTCGACAATAGGATAACTTTCAGGGTGTACAGCAGAATTATCCAAAGGTGTGTCGCCATCAGAGATACGAAGAAATCCTGCGCATTGCTCAAAAGTTTTACTACCCATCTTCGGGACTTTCAGCAATTGTTTGCGATTTTTAAAGGCACCGAACTCAGTACGGTAATCGACTATATTTTGAGCCAAGGTAGGACCTAAACCGGAAATATATGTTAATAAGTGCTTTGATGCAGTATTCAAATTGACGCCGACTTTATTCACAGCATTCTCAACTGTCTGATCAAGAGCTTTTTTCAATAGATTTTGATCTACATCATGCTGATACTGCCCTACTCCGATAGATTTAGGATCTATTTTCACCAATTCAGCTAAAGGATCCATTAATCTACGTCCAATAGATATAGCTCCACGAACAGTAACATCATAATCAGGAAACTCATCTCTGGCTGTTTTAGAGGCAGAATAAATAGATGCACCATTTTCGCTCACAACAAATACCTGCACTTTCCTGTCGTATCTGATATTTTGAATGAACTGCTCTGTTTCTCTTCCGGCTGTACCATTCCCAATTGCAATTGCCTGGATATTATATGCTTCCACGATTTTCTGAATACTACGTGAAGCTTTCGAATAATCACTTTGAGGAGGATGAGGATAAATAGTTTCATTATGCAGCAAATTACCTTGTGCATCAAGGCATACTAATTTGCAGCCGGTACGAAATCCCGGATCAATTCCCAACACTCGCTTTTCACCCAACGGAGGAGCTAAAAGTAGTTGTTTTAAATTCTCGGCAAAAACACGGATAGCTTCAGTATCTGCTTTTAATTTACTTTCTGCAGCAAATTCATTTTCAATAGATGGCTTTAATAATCTTTTATAAGCATCCTTAACAGCAGTAAAAACCAATTCGCCCGATTCATTATCAGACCGTACAAAAATATCGGCAAGTTTATCTATACATTTATCATCTTCAGGTGAGATACTAATCTTCAAGAAACCTTCCGACTCGCCTCTTCGCATAGCTAACAATCTGTGAGACGAACACTTAGATAGTTTATCAGACATTTCAAAATAATCACGATATTTTTGTGCTTCTTCCTCTTTTCCTTTAATTACTTTTGATGAAATAAAAGCCTCATAAGTGAATATTCGTCTAATAGAATTACGAGCTTTTTCATTTTCATTAATCCATTCAGCAATAATATCAGAAGCACCACTCAAAGCATTTTCAATAGATTCAATTTTATCTTTTACAAAAGGTAAAGCTGCTTGTTCGAGATTTGAGATATTCTGCTTCATTATCATTTTAGCTAATGGCTCTAAACCGTTTTCACGAGCAATTTCGGCACGAGTACGCCGCTTAGGTTTGTAAGGCAAATAAATATCCTCCAATTCCGTCATATTCCAGCAAGAATCAATTCTATTCTTGAGTTCATCAGTTAATTTATCCTGATCTTCTATACTTTTTAGTACCGTTTCTTTTCGCTTTTCTATATCTAAAAGCTTATCATACTGCTCTTTAATAGAAGCAATCATTACTTCATCCAATTCTCCTGTCAATTCTTTTCGATATCTGCTTATAAAAGGAATAGTAGCACCCTCATTCAGCAATTTTACAGTATTGATAATCTGTTGAGATTTCAGTTGAAGTGAATTTGATATAATAGAAATAAAAATATCAGGAATAATGATTGACATAAGAAAATAATTAATGTAGTATTTTGAATATAAGCTCTTTAAACAAATCAGAATCATCTGCACTGATATTATCAATACCCTTAGAACGAGCATCAGTTTCACGTATATAAGAAATGATATTCATGGTTTTCAGTGCATTAAATGATTTTGCAGCATTCAAATAATTTCTTGCTACAAAGGGATGTATCTTAAATTCAGAGGCAGCAGCTTCAGCAGTTTTTTCCGGTAAATAATGAAAAATCATCAGATTACTGAAAAAGCCGAATAATTGAGCAACTATCATTTGAATAGGATTTGCTTTTTTATTTGCTGCAAAATAATTGACAATTCTATTTGCCTTGACTATATCTCGCTTAATTAGAGCATCTTGTAGTTCAAACACATTGAAATCCTTACTGATACCGATATTTTTTTCGATAATGTCAGGAGTAATACGATTATTTCCCGCCGGCATTATAATAGACAGCTTTTCAAGCTCATTAGCGATTTTACTCAAATCAGTGCCAAGAAAATCAGCCAGCATTATAACAGCTTTTTCGTCAATTACCAAACTCTTTTCTTTAGCATATTTAGTAATCCATGCAGCAATCTCATAATCTCGAAGTTTTTTAGAATCATAGACCACTCCTATCTTTTTCAGGTCTGTTACCCATTTCCGGCGACCGTCAACTGTGCCATATTTGTAACAGATAACCAAAATAGTTGATGGAGAGTAGTTTTTAAGATAAAACTCCAATTTATCGATATCCTTAATATTCTGAGCCTCTTTAATTATCAGAATTTGATAAGGCGACATCATTGGAAATCTTTTTGCTGCATTTATAACTGATGAAATATCAACATCTTTACCATATAAAACAGACAAATCAAACTCCTTCTGACTCTCATCAAGAATATTATTTTGAATATAATCTGAGATTAAATCTATATAAAAAGGCTCTTCACCCATCAAAAAATAGATAGGTGCAAATTTACCTTGCTTTAAATTATTAAGAATTTGTTCGTGCATGTGGATTTACTTACAATCTATTCAAAACGAAGATGTTTGATTGTTTTACTGTTATTTATAAGCGATGATAGCGATTTTACACCGATTTTAATATGTTCATCTACAAAGCTTTGAGTTACTTTTGAATCACTTTCTGAAGTTTTAATCCCTTTTTCCTGTAAAGGCATATCAGAAACTAATAATAACGCACCGGTTGGAATACCATTATGAAAACCAACTGAAAATAAAGTAGCTGTCTCCATATCGATTGCCATAGCTCTTGTTTTAATTAAATAGGCTTTGAAATCTTCATCCCACTCCCATACCCTTCTATTTGTAGTGTATACTGTGCCAGTCCAATAATCTTTTCCAAAATCACGAATATTTGAAGAAACAGCACGTTGCAGATTAAAAGCAGGTAAAGCCGGAATCTCAGGTGGGAAATAGTCATTTGAAGTACCCTCACCACGAATGGCTGCACTTGGCAAAATATAATCACCATTTTGATTTTTATCCCTCAAGCCACCACATTTACCAAGAAATAAAACTGCTTTAGGTTGAATTGCCGATAGAACATCCATCATTAAAGCTGCATTCGGACTACCCATTCCGAAATTAATAATAGTTATGCCATTTGCAGAAGCATTAATCATTGATCCATCTCTTCCCAACACCGGCACATCGTACCATTCAGCAAACTTTTCAACATAATTATTAAAGTTCGTCAACAAAATATATTCAGTAAAATCACTCAATGGTCTTTTCGTATAACGTGGCAACCAATTTTCAACAATATCCTGTTTTGTTTTCATCTGTTTATATTTTTTTATAAATTCGCATTTTAATTCAGACAAAAGTAATAAAAATGTGGCAATTAAATCTTCCATCTTATAAATTCACAACAAAAATCGAGAAAGATAAAATTTACATATTTGATAATCAGAGAAAGAAATATGTTAGACTTACTCCTGAGGAATGGGTAAGGCAAAATTTTATAAAATTTTTAATAGAAGAAAAAAACTATCCTGCCGGATTAATTGCAATAGAAACACAGATAATAATAAATGGAATAAGAAAAAGATGTGATGCAATTATATATACTCAAGATAAGAAACCATTAATCATAATAGAGTTCAAATCTCCAGAAGTTGAAATAACACAAACAACATTTGATCAGGTTGCAGTATATAATTATAAATTAAATGTGGATAGATTTATATTAAGTAATGGCATTCAGCATTACTATTGTGCATTAGATGTGAATAATAAAAAATATCAAATCACTTCGGATATCCCTGATTATAAAGATATTTAAACTTCGAGTGCACCAATAATATCATTTACACTACTAAATTTATGTCGTATTAAATATTCCTCAATACCCTCCAAAACTTTTACAGAAACTGTAGGATCGATAAAATTAGCTGTGCCGATTTGAATAGCAGACGAGCCGGCTAAAATAAACTCAATTGCATCACGAGCATTCATTATTCCGCCCATACCTACCACAGGAATTTTAACAGAATTATAAACCTGCCATACCATACAAAGAGCTATAGGTTTCACAGCAGGACCGGATAATCCACCTGTTACAGTTGAAAGTACAGGTTTACGTTTCTCGGCATCTATCGCCATACCTAAAAGAGTATTTATCAACGATACCGAATCAGCACCTTCATCTTCCACTGCTTTTGCAATTTCAGTAATAGAAGTCACATTAGGAGACAATTTAACCATTAACTCTTTTGAATACACCTTTCTGACCTCCTTAACAACAAGTGCAGCAGACGGACAAGAAGTGCCAAAAGCCATACCACCTTCCTTCACATTCGGACAAGAAATGTTCAACTCTATCCCAGGAATATTATCAAGTTCATTGACCCTAAGAGCGGTTTCAACATACTCTTCAACAGTAGAACCTGATACATTCACAAATATACTTGTATTTATATCCTTAATCAAGGGATAAATATTTTTAGCGAAATGCTCAACACCCTTATTTTGCAGTCCCACAGCATTTAACATACCCGATGGAGTTTCAGCCATACGTGGATAATCATTACCTTGACGATCACGAAGAGTAGTACCCTTTACAACTATACCGCCTATTCGTGATATGTCGAAGAAGTCGGAATACTCCAATCCATAGCCGAAAGTCCCGGATGCAGTCATAACCGGATTTTTCAATTGTATCTTACCTAAATTTACATTTAAATCTACCATTTCAATTTTGTAATATTAAAAACAGGACCTTCAGTACACACACACACATTACCTTCAGTAGTATTTGTAACACAACACAAACAAGTTCCAAATCCACAAGCCATTGTATTTTCTAATGAAACTTCACAAAAGATATTATTTTTTAAAGCATAATCAGCAACAGCCTTCATCATTGGAGTCGGACCACAAGTGTAAATTGCATCAAAATCACGATTATTCAACACAGAATGTTGAGTTACAAAACCTTTTTCGCCAAACGAACCATCTTCAGTAGTTGTAAGTACATTTCCATACTTTTCAAAATCGCTTAATTGAAGCAAATTCGACTTCGAGCGTCCTCCGAGCAGAAATGTACATTTGTACCCTAAATCGTTTAGATACGAGCCTAAAAACAACATTGGAGCAGTACCTACACCACCACCTATCAATAATAAATTAGAGTTTTTACCATCGGGAATAGTAAAAGTATTGCCTAAAGGATAAATAAGGTTCAATAAGCTGCCGGATTTTAGTGTTGACAATTTTCGAGTACCATCGCCAACAATCTGAATAAGTAGCCATATTTCATTTGTAGTATAATCAACATAATTAATCGAAATAGGACGTCTTAAAAAGGTAGTAGGTGATTCGTCAACTCTAACTTCAACAAACTGTCCGGGCAGCATCTCAGGTAATGGGCTGTTTCCTTTTAAAATCAGTAGAAAATACTGGTCATTAAGTTCTATATTATCCTTAACTACCAGATCATGGATGAATTTCTTCATTATAATTTTGCAATTTACATTATAAAAAGTAATAAGACCTGTCAAAATTTTATTACCACTGCAAAAATACAACAATTATTTTGAATCGAATTCCTGAAAAGTATTATCTGAATAATAAATTATAATTTTTGTGACATTTCTGTCATTAATTCTGTCTAAACCCAATTTCTCATCAACATACTCTTTTTGAATTGAAATCTCTTTTTCTGCTTTTTTATTGTTTAGCTCATCAAATTCATTTCTTTGGGAATTAATCTCACTTCGACGACTTTCATGTCGTATTGTTCTATTATAGACCGGTGGATCTTCAGATTTAACACTTGCTTCCTGGATTGCTGTAATATGTGATACTTCTTTTTTTGATTCTTGTATAGGATATATATCAGATTCATTGTGAGTTACATCATCATCTTCAAATAATTTAGGCTCTTGAGAATGTCCTTCTTTCTTAAACATAGAACCTTGACCGAAAATAAGCCACTCAGAATTGATATTTGTATACCTTGCAAGAATTTTTTTGATAACATCAAGACTGGGTTTATTTCTCTCATTCAGAATATGGGAGAGTGTAGAGTTCTTAACTCCAATCTCTTGCGCAAACTGACCAATTGAAAGTCCTTCATATTGAAGAATCTTTTCTATTCGATTTTTCTCAGACATAATCAATAAAATTACATTTAGAATTGTGTAAATCAGCAAAGCACAAATGTAAATAATATATTTTACATATGCAAATACTATAAAGATATAAGTAAAATACAATTGTAGTATAATACAAAAGTAATCATTTTACATAAATAATGTATCAAAACAAATGTGAACTGCAAAATAATATATAATACTCCCAAAAATATACTATAATAGAAATCTACATATCTATTATTTAACGTATTATTCCTTGATAATGAATACTTTAAATAGTGATGTACGGATATAATAATATCTATTTTAAAACATATGTCTAATAATAAATTAAAAGTTTAATTACATACATTTAAATATACTGATTATCAATGATATATATAGCTCAATGATATGAAAATATATTGATTTATACAATTATATTAATTAATATGAAGTGTTGATTTAATAAATAGATATAAAATACTGGTTATTAGCAATATAATATGAATAATTATGATTATGTAATTAATCTGTAAGTGATGTGCTATTATTGTAAAATACATCTGAATAGCTTTATATATTGATAGTTATTGATGTTAAATATTACATATGTTGTGGGATATATTTGTAATATGATTGTTTATTTACATATGTATTACGTTTATGTGGTTACATTTATATAATGTCTTTCTATTCGCTCAATCTTATGACAGATTATAATTTTTTAATGGGTATATTAAAATATCCAGCGACAACTGTAGAGGAGCTACCTCACTTCGTTATCCCGGCCTATTGCAAAACTGTACGGGAGTTCTCTCATTTCGTTCGAGATGACACGAGCGTTTGGCTTACACAGTGTAGCCCGGTCGTTTGGCATCGTACAACACAACAGCCTAAATGCACGACCGGCGCAAGGCTTCCTGCACCGCCGCTACATAAATGATGATGTTACGTAAGCCCTTTGAGCGGCGGTATACATCGCTCACTAACGAGCGTGTCATCCTGAACGAGCGACTTGGCGAAGCCAAAGGAGCGACTGAGGGATCTTCCCATACGTTGCAGTTGGCTTCTACACCCTCTGCCTACTAACAAACGTGTATTCCTGAATAAACGTAGCAAAGTGAAAAAACTTCCATAAAAAAAATCCGAAAATTTCTTTCCGGATTCTTCTATATATGAATTATGTATGTTCTATCTGCCCTACTCTGTGGCTGGTGCTACTCCAGCTAATTGTTGGTCAACTAAAATACGACCACAATATTCACAAACAATAACTTTCTTTCTTAATCTTATATCAAGCTGTTTCTGTGCAGGAATCTTATTAAAACAACCTCCACAGGCATCACGATTGATATATACCACAGCTAAACCGTTTCTTGCATTCTTTCTTATACGTTTAAATGCAGTTAAGAGTCTTGTCTCAATTTTTGATTCAATCTCTTTTGCTTTCTCTCTTAGCTTTTCTTCTTCTTGTTTTGTTTCTGCAACAATTTCATCCAACTCCCCTTTTTTCTGTTCGAGATCAAGTTTTCTTTCGGCTAATTGGGTTGCTGTCTGTTTTTGTTCTTCAGTTTTCGTTTCTTTAGCAGCTTTATATTCTCGTATCTGTTTTTCACAATGCTCAATTTCTAATGTTTGAAACTCAATCTCTTTTTCAAGATTTTCGTGCTCTCTATTATTACGAACGTTTTTCTGCTGCTCGGTATAACGATCAATTTTTATACGTGATTCTTCAATTGCAACTTTTTTGGAAGCTATCATTGAAGTATATTCACTTATTTCTCTTTCGAAATGCTCAATACGGGTGGTTAAACCTACTATTTCATCTTCAAGATCTTGGACTTCAAGAGGCAACTCTCCTCTAAGTGTTTTTATTTCATCTATGTTTGATACTACCTTTTGCAATTCATACAAAGCAAAAAGTTTCTCTTCAACTGTAATTTCTTTTTCAATTTTGGACTCTGATGTTGTCATTTTTGTTAGAAATAAATAATTGGATTTGTATTTATTTTTGAAATATGGACTGCAAAGGTAGGAAATTTTTTTCGAATAATATCATAAAACAATTCTTTTGTAAACTGTTCTGTCTCAAAATGTCCTACATCTGCAATAATAATTTTATTTTCTGAATTGAAGTAATCATGATATTTGAAATCACCTGATATAAAAATATCTGCTCCTAATCGAATAGCTTGTTCTAATAGAAAACTGCCTGACCCACCGCAAATAGCTACTTTCTTTATATCCTTATTGAGGATGGCAGTGTGTTTTAGTACACTCAAACCAAATATTTCTTTTAATCTCTGAAAAAAATCAAGTTCATTAATCGGACTTTCTAATTCTCCAATCAACCCTGACCCTATTTGATTATGATTATTTAAAAGGGGATAAATATCAAATGCCGGTTCTTCATAAGGATGTGCTTTTATCAATGCACTAAGCACTTTATTTTTAATATGTTCCGGTAGAATAACTTCAATTTTTATTTCAGTTTCGTAGTGAATTTCATTTAGCTTGCCTACAAATGGATTTGCATTGTCATTTGCTTTAAAGCTACCGTAACCTTCCATATTAAAACTGCACGAATCGTAATTGCCAATATATCCGGCTCCTGCTTCAAACATGGCATCTCTAACACGTTGTGCATGTATTTTCGGGACAAATGTAGATATTTTTAATAGCGTATCTGATTTTGGCAATAAAACTTTTCTGTTTATTAAGCCAAGCTTATCAGCAATTTTACCATTTACACCATTAATAACATTGTCAATATTTGTGTGAGCAGCATATATTGCAATATCATTCTTGATAGCCTTTATAACACAGCGTTGAACAGCATTTTGTCCGGTTATCTTCTTTAAACCATTAAAAATCAAAGGATGATGTGAAATTATTAGATTACATTTTTTTGAAATAGCTTCATCGATTACCTCTTCAGTAACATCGATACATAGCAATGCACCAATAATGTCATCATTATCAGGTTGACCGATAATTAAACCTGCATTATCATAACTTTCCTGCAAAGAAAGTGGTGCAAATGATTCAATAATATCTGTAATTTCAAATAATTTCAATACCTATAAAATTTTATGGATATATTATTCAGCTTTAGTTTCTTCCGTTTCTTCTTTCTTTTCTTCTTTTTCTTTTTCAGAAAAATCGGTTACACCATTATTAATCAAAATATTATACCAAGAAAATATTTTTCTCATATCACTTGGATATACTCTATCGCGATCATATTCAGGTAAAATCTCTTCCATGTATTTTCGAAGAATATTATTATCAGACTTTGGATCGATTTGACAAGCACCTCCATTTTCCTTTTTACTGATATTTTCGAAAACTTGTCTTAATGCAACTTCCTCTTTATCAGTATAGATTGCAATATCACCTAATGATATAACCTTATCTTTAGTATATGCAGGTATTCGTTTACCGTCAATTAAAGACTCAACAATAACCATATTTTTTCCCTGTGAAACCATTTTGAATAATCCCGGTTTACCGGAAATGGATAGAATTTCTTTCAACATAAATATAAATTAATATTAATTATTTCATTTCTTTACCTTCGTAATAATTTATAAAAGCCTGATTAACAAGCTTATTACCACCTGCCGTTGGATATTTACCTGTAAAATACCAATCACCAAGATGATTTGGACAAGCCTTATGTAAACCTTCAATTGTTTGATACACTAACTCTACAGGACAATCAACTTCTTCAGGTGTAAGCATTTTTGCTATTTGAGCAGAAATTTCTTCCGGAGTAAAGGGTTTGTATATTTCGGTAACAAAATTAACTATTTTTTCTTTAGGAATATCTATTTGAGCTTTAGATTTTCTATAAACTTCATCAATTATGGATTGTCGACCGGTGTCTTTCAATAATTGAATTGCAGCTCGAAACGCAATAAACTCTGACATTCTCGACATGTCTATACCGTAATAATCAGGATATCTTACTTGTGGAGAGGATGATACAATCACTATTTTTTTAGGTTCGAGACGATTCATTATTTTCAACAGACTTTGTTTTAAGGTAGTACCCCTTACAATAGAATCGTCTATAGCAATAAGATTATCGGTTTTACCTCTTCTAATCGAGCCATATGTAATATCGTATACGTGAGTAGCCAAATCATCTCTTTCTTTATTTTGAGAGATAAAGGTACGTAGTTTTATATCTTTTATAAGTACTTTTTCAGTGCGTGGGATATGTTTAGTTTTAGTTTTGATACCATCAATCATCCCATGAAAAGCCACTTCAGCAGTGTTTGGAATAAACGTAAAAACAGAGTTTTCAACATCATTATCTACTGCATTGAGGATTTGAGTTGACAACGAACAACCTAACATTTTTCGCTCTTTATATATATCAATATCACTACCTCTTGAAAAATAAATACGTTCAAATGAACATCGTCTTAGATTGCTATCTTCTTCTCTGATTGTTTCAAAAGATATATTGCCGTTTTTCTTAATTATCATAGCCTTACCGGGAGCTAATTCATGCACATCCTTTTCTACAACATTCATAGATGTTTGTATTACAGGACGTTCTGATGCTACTACAACAATTTCATCATCGGCATAATAAAAACATGGACGAATGCCTTTAGAGTCTCTGAAAACAAACGCATCGCCATGTCCGAGCATACCTGCAATAACATATCCCCCATCCCACATATACTCACTTTTTCTGATTATTGACGCAATATCTAATTGCTCTTCAATTTTATTGGTTATAGTTATATCGTTGGTATACCGTTGTTTAATAAAATCATATTCTTTCTGCACTTCCATATCGAGTCGGAATCCCATCTGCTCAAGCATTAAAAAAGTATCACCAACATCTCTTGGATGTTGTCCTTTTAATGTAAGATAGTCAAATAACTCATCAACATTTGTCAAGTTAAAATTACCTGCAATAAGTAAAGTTCTATTTTTCCAATTGTGCCTTCTCAGAAAAGGATGTAAATGACTCACACCACCATTCAAATTAGTTGTACTATATCTTAAATGTCCAAGATACATATCAGCCACAAACGGTAAAGATTTGCGAGCTTTATCAACATCTTCAAGAATGTCCACTCCTGCTGAATCTATCTTGTCATTAATATCTGCAAATATCTGCTGAATTGCGTTCTTACCTTCTACCCTTTCGCGCCAGATATATTCTTCTCCAGGAGAAACATCCAATTTTACACCCGCAATACCTGCACCTTCTTGTCCGCGATTATGCTGTTTTTCCATCAAAAGATACATCTTTTGCAAACCATAATGCCACGATCCATATTTTGTCTGATAATACTCTAAAGGTTTTAATAACCTTACCATTGCGATTCCGCACATTTTTATTTATATATTAAGATGTTTAAATTTTTATTATATGTTTCTTTGTACATTTTCAATCAGCTATTTTGACTAATGTACGACCTTTAATTTTCCCTTCCAAAATTAAATTTATAGTACGGGGCAAGTCATACATTGTAATTTCCGTATACAAACTCATTAAGTTATCTGGTTTTAAATCCGTAGAAAGTCGGCTCCACAAATCAGCTCTCAATTCAGTTGGATAATTCTGTGCAGAGATACCTATTAGTGTTACTGCTCTTAAAATAAATGGAAAAACATTCAAAGATAGATTAGTAGAAGCAACACTACCACAAGTAGTTACAGCACCCATAGATTTAAGAGATTTAATTATACGAGACAGAATATCACCACCTACAGTATCAATTGCACCGGCATAAATGCCAGGAAATAGAGCTTTATCATCAGAACTTAAAAAATCTTTGCGAGCAATAATTTTATCAGCACCGCATGATTTTAAAAAATCATATTCTTGTTCTTTACCTGAAACAGCAATAGTTTTATAGCCTTTTTTAGAAAGCATAGACAAAGCCATTGAACCAACACCGCCGGTAGCACCGGAAACAATAATCTCTCCATCAGAAGGCTTAACTAATTCAGTAAGTCTAAGCATCGATATGCCTGCCGTAAAACCTGCTGTACCAATAATCATCGACTCTTTAAGTGTTATATTTTGAGGTAGTTTTACTGCCCATTCGGCGGGTACGCTAATATATTCTCCAAATCCGCCGGGAGTGTTCATACCAAGATCATAGCCTGTAACAATAACTTCATCGTCAACATCAAAAAGAGGTGAATCAGAATGTATAACAACACCAGCCGAATCAATACCGGGTGTATGAGGATAATGTTTCGTAACTCCTTTATTGCCGGTTGCCGATAACGCATCTTTATAGTTTAAAGATGAATAATGAACCTTAACCAACAAATCTCCTTTTGGAAGATTATCAGTATCAAGAATTTTTATTGAAGATATGAATTGTTTATCAAGCTCTTCAACAACATAAGCTTTATATTGCATATATAAAAAAATAAAAGCGTTGAGATAGTTTCAACGCTTAAGTGATTAATTAGCAGTAGTCTCAGCTTTCATGGAACAACTACCATTAAAAATAGCATTCGGTTCCACTACTAAGAATTTCGTTTTTATGTCTCCTGTCAAATTAGCTGATGATCTTAATGTGACCGTTTCTAAAACTTCGATATCACCCTCAAGTAAACCGATTATTTCAGCATTCTCACACTTTATATTGCCCTTAAAAACGCCGGTACGTCCGATAACAATTTTACCTTTACATTCAACATTACCATTGATTTCACCATCAATTCGGAAATCACTGTCGGATACGATATTACCGGTTATTACGCTACCGCAGGTAAGTGAGTTATAAATTAACCCTGACTGATTTATAATTTCTTTCGCCATACCGCTTTTATAAAACAAAAAATTCGACTTCAAAATTAGTGTTTTCTTTTTAAATATGAAAATTGAATATAAATAATATGGTTATATACTTTAATTCATGTATTTTTGTTTGAAATTTTCACGAAAAATTTAGAAATCAACCATTTTTATGATTATAAAGCATTTAACACACAATTTAATTGATAAAGAAAAGTGGGATGAAGGTATTAATCAAGCCGATAATGGTTTAGTTTATGCTTTATCATGGTATTTGGATATAGTATCACCTAAATGGGAAGCGTTGGTTACTGAAGATTTCAAGTATCTGATGCCTGTTCCAATAAAAAGAAAATACAAGATACCATATTTAGTACAACCATTATTATCACAACAACTTGGTGTGTTTAGTGCTGAACCTATTACAAAAGAAATCATATTATTATTTATAAAGAAGTTACCATCATACAGTTATCAACTTAACCTAAATTTTTCCAATAAATTATCATTGGCAATTCAATATCCAAACTATATACTTTCTTTGAATAAACCATATGAGGAAATTATTAAAGATTTCTCTAAAAACACTATTCGCAACATAGAAAAAGCAAATAAAAATAAATTAAAAACGATATATAATATTCAGTCGGAAAACTTCATAACATTCTATGAAGAACATAAAAAAATAAAATATAATTGTTTAGAAGAATTAATAACGCACGGAATCGCACATAAAATTATAAATTTAGTTGGAGCTTTGGATGATAATAATAATTTGATTGCGGCTTTAGCTTATACGCAATTTAAAAATCGAATAACATTTTTAATTCCGGCATCGAATAAAGAAGGGAGAGAAAAATCAGCAATGTTTTGTATAATAGATGATATTATTAAAATATCGTCAGGGCAAGAAATAATATTAGATTTCGAAGGCTCGTCTGTAGAGGGGATCGCACGATTTTACAAAGGATTTGGAGCAAAAAACCAACCGTATTATGTAATAAAACGCTTCAGACCTTCGTTTTTAATAGGGAGAATATAAGATATCGACAAAAATTAATATTAAAAAGCAAAATTATAATAGTGAAAATCGGCAAATTAAAATCACATTCATTCATTCAAAATATATTAATACTATCAACCGGAACAGCACTTTCTCAATTAATTTTGTTTGTTTCAACAATTGTATTAGCTCGTATTTACTCAAAGAATGATTATGGAGATTTATCTAACTTTATGGCAATTATCGGCATAGTTGGAAGTATTGCAGCATTGAGGTATGAATTGACGATTATGTTACCACAAAAAAGAGAAGATGCAAAAAATATTTTGGTTTTATGCCTAACAAGTTCCTTTTTTGTTGCCTTGATTTCGTTTTGTCTATTATTTTTATTCAAACATTTACTAATAAATTTTTTTAATATAGATAATCATTTCAGATTAATTATTTCAATTACTTTGGGGGTGTTCTTTCTGGGTGTTTATAATTCTTTGGAGAATTGGTTTAACAGAGAATCGGAATTTAAAAAAATCATGAATGCTAAGCTGATTTATAGTATTAGTTCTACAATATTAAAGATATTGTTTGGTGTGTTAATGATTTCAATGGGACTAATTTATGGAACTGTTGCAGGCTACATTTTCTCCACTGTTTTTTTTATTATTTTTTTCTATAAAAATGAAAAATCCGGTATTTTTGATGGTGTCTCAATAAACAACATAAAATTACAATTTATTGAATACAAAGATTTTTTTAAGTATTCAACTGTAGGATCTGTATTGAATACTATTTCAAACATTGGACTACCCTTATTAATATCATATTTTTATACAATTGAACTGGCTGGTATTTACTTTTTTGCAAACAATATTATTCGTCAACCACTCGGTTTTATAACTTCATCAATATCTCAAGTATTTAAAAAAGAGGCGTCCACTTTATATTACACATCACCTGAAAGAATACTACAATTTACGAGAAAAATTCAGAAAAATATTTTTTATTGGACTTTCATTATCTTGTTGATATTCTCGTTATTAGGCTCGAATATTTTTAGTTTGATATTTGGTAATCAATGGTATGATTCTGGTAGCCTTGTCAAATATTTTGCTATTGCCATTCTATTAAATGCTAATTATTCTCCAATCAGCTCTTTAGCTGATATCTTAAGGAAGCAAAAGTTTTTATTGTATTTCAACTTTTCAAACATAGCATTTCAAGTTGTTTTACTATATTTGTTTTCTGCTACAGTTCAGTTTAATTATATGATATTATTAATCTCGTTAAGTGTAGCTTTGCATTATTTATATATCGATCTCTATGTTAAACGAATATTAAAGAAAAAATTTCATGAAAAGTCTCATCAATAGTTTTTTGAAAATTATAATACGACATGCATATCCTCAATTTAAAAGAAATGTGGGTTATTCTTCCTATGCTACAATATTTAAACGATATTTTATTTGGCAAAAGATTATTGGTATCAACAGAAAAATACCTTGGCCTGTACATTTTACTTCTGTGATTTATGGTTGGGAATATATTGAAAAAGGTGTATGTTGTGATCCTGGAGATAATTTGGGTATTTATATTAATGCGACCGGAGGCTTGAAATTGGGCAATAATGTTAGTATTGGTTCAAACAGTTCAATAACAACAACAAATCATTACAAATACGATCATAGAAAGCGTGGATTTAAAAAAGGAATAACAATAGGTGATAATGTTTGGATAGGTTCGAATTGTGCTATTACCGCAGGAGTTACAATTGGTGATAATGTGACTATTGGTGCAGGATGTGTTATCAGGCAAGATATTCCATCGAATGTTGTTGTGATTGAGTCATCAAATAATTTGGAATTTATTCCAAAGACCAGAGATTATGAATGGGATTGTACACAAGATGAGTTAATGTGAACGTGTTGAATTTGAAACAACTATCTTTTTATTCTTTCTAAACCAAATATTTTTTTTGCATAAAAAATTAAATATTCAGTTTTTAAGATTGTTTGTGCATCACTGCGATTTGGTATTTCCATTGGAATACGCTGAAAATTAGATGGTATGTCGTCTAATTTTAGATTTGCAGTACCAAAGCTAATGTCAACTTGTGGTTTGATGCTTTCGAAAAAACTCTTATCTAAACCATAATCAGTAAAGGGAAAAGCAAAGAAATTCGATTGCGGATGCAAATTGTTTTGAACAAATTTCAGACTTTCATTTATTTGAAATTGTTGTTCAGTACTATCAATAAAACGAAATTCCGGATGATTTACAGAATGAGCCCCAAAATAAAAACCTTGTTTTTCAAGTTCTTTTATTTCTGAAAGATTCATGTATGGTTGTGTGTTCTTCAAGAAAGATTGAAAATCAAAAGATATAATTTCAGCTACTTTATCTAATAATTTTTTATTTATGAATTTGATTTTTAATAAATCAGATGCCCCTCGATAAATTAAGCCATATGCTTCAAAAGCACTTCTAATTTTAATGAATGCAGAGTTTGAAGGTTCTACTTTATTTATCTCTTCTATAAGCAAAGAGACTTTTAATCTATAAAATAAATCTTTGTTATCTACGAAGTCAGAGTTTAAAAAGCAAATTGCAGGAACACCCTTACGTTTTAAGATTGGAGCTGCAACTTCATAAAATTCTCGCAAACCATCATCAAATGTTATCAGAAAAGCTTTGTTTTTACGCAATTCGGGATTTTCAGCACATTTAATCAAATATTCAGGAGTAACAACTTCATAATTTTTTAGGAGAAAATCAATATCTTTTTCAAAAGTTTTTGAATCTAAAACCTTATAGAGATGTTTGATGTGTTTTAAGGGATTATCAGATATAACATGATATAACGGTAAAACTAAACCTTGTCCCGTAATTCTAATTAGTATTGATAAAGGAACAAGTGCCGACGATTTACGAAAAATATCATATAATACCGGGTGCATAAAACTTATATTAGAATAATATGAATAATTACACCAACCTTCTCACCAACTCTTCTTTTTCTCCACACAACATATTAATCATCGGTATTTCTATCATTGTATATACCCCTGGTGTTGTTTTCATGGTAGCTCTCGCACAGGAAACTAATATCTGTGCTGTGAGTGAAGGGTTGTTTATCTTCATGTTAAATTCAAATAATTGATTATATGTTACACCCGATACGCCCTTACGACTTATACTTACTCCGTGTCCCATATCAATCAGTGAATCAACACTTTCAACTTGTAAAACATGAGTCTCATCCTTTGCGAAGTAGGCATCCGTTTTAATAGCTTGTGCGACTTCGTCATAATTATACCCTTCTTCTATCTCAACATACACCATGCGACGATGTACACTTGTTCCAAGAGGAATAGTCATAGACAAAGCCTTTTTTACACCTGTAATGCCTTTCACTGCAACAGTGTGTCCCATACTCATACCAGGTCCGAAATTCGTATATGTTATTCCTTTTGGTGCCATTGCCTCCATAAGTGCACGTATAACCGAATCGCTACCCGGATCCCAACCTGCTGCAATTATAGCGACTGCATCGTGTTTCTGTGCTAAAGGATCTATTTCTTTTTTATAATCCCATATTGATGAGTGAATATCATAACTGTCGACTGTATTAATGCCTAATTTCAAAATCGATGTAACTTGTTCCGGTACGCTTCGTGAAGGGGAACATACAATGGCTACATCAACAACATTAAGCTTTGAAATATCATCTGTTACAGTTATTCCACTTAATTCAATTGGGTTATTTTTAGCTGAAGAAGACCTTCTGACAACACCAACTACTTCAAAATCAGTCGCTGATTGTAAAGCTTCTAAAACTGATTTGCCTATATTACCATATCCAATGATGGCTGCACGTATTTTTTTCATAAACTATTTTTTTGTTTGCAAAATTAATTAAATATGTTCAAAACTTACAACAATTTCTTAATTAAATCTACTCGGTTTACTTTCAATAAAGTTTTATAAATATCATTTTTGTATTCTTGTTTATACCAAAAGAAGAATTTTCTTTGATCTAACTTTTCTTCTTTCGATTTAGCTGTATATACTTTTTCAAGTGTATATGGATGATAACCGGAATAATAGATTTCTGTAGCTAAAGTCATGGGAGTAGGTGTAAAATCCTGAACCTGTTCGAGTTTGAAGTTCATCTTTTTAGTTTCTACAGCTAAATCTGCCATATCTTCAACTTGACAGGCTGGGTGACTTGAAATAAAGTACGGAATAAGCTGCTGATTTAAACCTTGCTCTTTATTAATCTTATCAAATTGCTGTTTAAACTGATGAAAAAAACTAAAATTAGGTTTACGCATTAATTTTAAAACTCTGTCGGAAGTATGTTCCGGTGCTATCTTTAACCTTCCTGATACATGTTTGGTTATAAGCTCTTTAGTATATTCGGCATGACTTACATTCGATTTTGTATCTTTTACATCTGTCAGCAGCAAATCATAACGAATTCCGCTTCCTATAAAGGATTTTTTCACTCCGGAAATTTTATCAACTGCACGATAGACATCAAGCAAAGGAGTATGATTAGTATTTAGATTGAAACAAACCTTAGGAAAAATACAAGACGGTTTTCTGCAAGTTTTACAAATTTCCATATCAATACCACGCATTTCGTACATATTAGCAGAGGGTCCTCCTAAATCACTGACATAGCCTTTAAAATCAGGCATTTTTACCATTTGCTTGACTTCATTTACAATAGACTCCTTCGATCTTGATACTATAAATTTACCTTGATGGGCAGAAATTGTACAAAATGCACACCCTCCAAAACAACCTCTGTGCAAGTTTACCGAAAACTTAATCATCTCATATGCTGGAATCGTTTTTCCTTTATACTTAGGATGAGGCAGACGCGTAAATGGTAAATCAAACGAAGCATCTAATTCACCTTGAGTCAGCGGTTGAAAAGGCGGATTAACCACTACATATTGATTTCCGTTCTTTTGAATTAACCTGTCAGCATCATATCTATTCGATTCTATTTCAATATGTTTAAAATTCGAAGCAAAAGCTTTTTTATCTTTTAAGCATGTTTCATGATCAACCAATTTTTTAGATTTCCATCCATAACTACCTGCTATACAATCGTTTACATTATCAGCTAGGTATGCAGTTTGATGAATATCTTTCAAATCATATAATGAAGAACCAGCTTCAAGTCTGTCGATAATTGAAAGTAATGGCTTCTCCCCCATCCCATAAACCAACAAATCAGCTTTTGAATCAAAAAGAATACTTGGCATCAGTTTATCCGACCAATAATCATAATGCGTAAATCGGCGCAGAGAAGCCTCTATACCACCTATTAAAACAGGAACATCAGGAAATAAATCTTTAAGAATATTACAATATTTTATCGAAGCATAATCGGGGCGAAAATGAGGTTTGCCATCCGGAGAATAAGCATCATCAGAACGCAAACGCTTATTTGCAGTATAATGATTGACCATAGAATCCATATTACCGGCAGTAACAGCGAAAAACAAACGAGGTTTACCTAACTTTTTAAAATCACGCAAATCATCTCTCCAATTCGGTTGAGGAACAATAGCCACCTTTAAACCCCGCGCTTCCATCAGACGACCAATTACAGCAGCCCCAAAAGAAGGATGATCAATATACGCATCACCTGAAAACAGAATAACATCCAATTCAGTCCATTTACGTAAATCAACTTCTTTTTTAGTTGTGGGGAGAAAATCTGTAAGCTGATAGCTCATAAAAAATATTGTAATAAATCAATAAAATACTATCTTTGTGCAAAGATAAACAAAAAATCACTCTATAAATAAAAGATATGAAGCAATTTCCTCCATCAGAACTAATTATCAATGAAGATGGCAGTATATTTCATCTACATTTAAAGCCAGAACAATTAGCAGATAATGTTATTTTAGTCGGAGATCCCGGTCGTGTTGCTTTAGTTGCAAGTTATTTTGATAGTCAAGAGTTTTCTGTTTCGAGCAGGGAGTTTAATACGATAACAGGCTTATATAAAGGAAAAAGAATAACCGTATTATCTACAGGTATAGGCACAGATAATATCGATATAGTAATGAATGAGTTAGATGCTTTAGCTAATATCGATCTGCAATCAAGAACAGAAAAGAAAGAATTTAGACGATTGAATATTGTAAGAATTGGTACAAGCGGAGGAATGCAAGCTGATATTCCTTTAGGTAGTTTTTTAATTTCAGAAAAATCAATTGGTTTTGATGGAATGATTAATTTTTATGCCGGTCGAGATTCGGTTTCGGATTTAGATTTTGAAGCAGCTCTAATAAAACATTTAAATTGGAACAAGCAACTTGCTGCACCTTATGTAGTTGACGCAGATGAGGAATTAGTAAAAAGAATAGGCAGAGATGATATGTTGCGTGGAGTTACAATTTCAGCAAATGGATTTTACGGTCCACAAGGCAGAAAATTAAGAGTTGGATTAGCCGATCCTCATTTGAATGACAAGATAGAATCGTTTCGTTATAAGCACTATAAAATCACTAATTATGAAATGGAAGGCTCGGCAATAGCGGGACTTGCAAAACTTATGGGTGGACATAAAGCATTGACTGTTTGCTGTGTTATTGCAAACCGGCGTGTTGAAGCTGCAAATACTGATTACAAACCATATATAGAAAAGCTTGTACAAACAGTTTTAGATAGAATTTAGAGGAAATAACTGCTAATCTTTAAGTTATGAACAATTCAACCATTGCAGCAATTTCAACTGCCCCCGGAATTGGAGGTATTGCTGTTGTACGTGTTTCGGGTACAAATGCAATTGAAATATGTAACTCATTATTCAGACCGATAAATCAGGCTGTTCAATTAATTAGTCAGAAAGCCAATACTGTAACATTCGGACAAATTATTGATGATAATAAGGAAGTTATTGATGATGTGTTAGTAACTATATTTCGTGCACCACATTCATTTACAGGTGAAGATGTAGTGGAAATTTCGTGTCATGGCTCTATATTCATTCAGCAGAGGCTACTCCAGTTGTTAATCGACAATGGATGCAAACTTGCAGCTCCGGGAGAATTTACTCAACGTGCTTTTTTAAATGGTAAGATGGACTTAGCACAAGCCGAAGCTGTGGCAGATTTAATTGCTTCAAGTTCAGCAGCTTCGCATCGTATGGCTATGAATCAGATGCGAGGCGACTTTTCAACTGAATTATCAAGTTTGAGAGCACAATTAATTGATTTTGTATCATTAGTTGAGTTGGAACTTGATTTTTCAGAAGAAGATGTAGAATTTGCCGATCGTTCAAAACTAAAGTCATTAGCAGAAAATATAGAAGAACATATTAGCAAATTAGCTGATTCATTTCGCATTGGTAATGCCTTGAAAAACGGGATACCGGTAGCTTTGGTTGGCGAAACAAATGTTGGTAAGTCGACTTTACTTAATTTATTGTTGAAAGAAGATAAAGCTATTGTATCTGATATTCACGGTACAACGAGAGATACAATAGAAGATATTGTTAGTGTCAGAGGAATTTCTTTCAGATTTATCGACACAGCAGGCATTCGCAAAACAACAGACACTATCGAAAGCATAGGGATAGAAAAAACCTTCAAAAAGATAGAGCAAGCATCAATAGTTTTATGGATATTAGATTGCACTAAGCTTAGTGAGCACATGGAATGGCTTACTGAAAAAATTGAAAAGAAGGCTGCCGGTAAGAAAGTCATTATGATTTTCAATAAAATCGATAAGATTGATGAAGAAGAAAAAGATGTTTTACTTCAATTATTCAGTCAGTTTGCTTGCGACAGATTATTTATCTCGGCAAAAAAGAAAATGAATATTAAAGAGTTGGAAGATGCTCTGATTAATGCTTCTCAAATACCTGAAATACATACCGGTGACATTGTAGTAAGCAATATGCGCCATTACGAATCGCTTCAAAAAGCATTAATTGCAATACAACGAGTAATAGCTAATCTGAATAATAATTTATCGGGCGAATTTCTTTCTCAAGACATCCGTGAATGTATGCTTTATTTAGGCGAAATAACCGGACAAATATCAAATGATGAAATTTTAGGAAATATTTTTGGGAAGTTTTGTATAGGAAAATAGAGAGTACATATACACTACACACCCAAAACAATATCAGCATTGATATTTAGTTTTATACTCATTTCCCTTGCGATAGTAAGGGTGGGTTCACTTCTTCCGTTAAGATAGTCACTTATTCTTGATTTGCTTATTCCTAACAAACCGGCAAGAGAAGTTTGATTTAATCCCATCTCATACATACGTAGTTTAAGTGTGCTTACCAAGTCGGGAGAACCTATTTGATAATGTTCGTCTGAATAGTCAGCTACAAGTTCTGATAATAATTTTAGTTCGATATAATTATTATCGGTAACAGGGGTATTGTCATCAACAAGAGGTAGAAGTTTTTCAACTCTTGATACAGCCCAGTTGTATTGAGCTTCGTTTTCAATTCGTGTCATATTCTATTATTTATATCGTTAAACAATCTATTTTATCATATTCCTTATGTGTACCTATAAATCTTACGTAAATAAAGCCTAAGGTAAATTTGACTACAACAACAAGCCTATAATTATTCCCTTTGACATTAAAAACACACCTTTGATTTCCAATTGCATCTACACTATTAAATGTTTTCTTAATGTCGGCAAAAGAAGTACACTCACTTTTCTTTACTATCGAAGTCCATTCCTGCAAAGCGACTTTTGAATCAGGATATTTTTCTACAAATTCTTTTATTGCTTTTTCAGTAAATATTCTCATGCTTTATTTGAATTTGTGCAAAGATAATGCGAATGTTTTGAATTTCAAAACAAAATACAATAAAATAGAACATTATTTATTCCAACACGATTTTGTTTTTCCAACTCAAAATAATCGTCCTTTTATTTGGTTGTTTGCTACTAATTAGTTACATTTGCGCCATGAACAATTCATTTAGACAGATATTTCATACAAATGAGTTCGACGAATTTTATTCATCACTCAACGATAAGACAAAAATAAAGTTCGACGAATGTTTTGTTATACTAGAAAGCATTTATGTTCTCAATACCAAGTTTATCAAAAAACTTACAGGGACGGAACTGTACGAAATGAGGGTTTCAGTCGGGACAAACGAGTACAGAACAATGGTATTTGCCATAAACCACGAGAATATAATACAAGCGACAGAGGTTATTTTGTTAAATGGGTTTTTAAAGAAATCGACAAAAGATTACGACAAGCAAATAAAAAAAGCAACTAAAATATTGGAGGATTTAACATGACAACGACAAACAAAGACAAGCTCCACAGCACAAGCAAAATGCTTGACAAAAAATACGGAGAAAGAGGAACGGAAACAAGGGAGGATTTCCAAAAGAAAGCCATTGCTTTTTATTACGGGGAAATGCTCAAAGACAGACGAAAGGAACTGCGGATCACACAGGAGACATTAGCTGGAAAAGTAGGATTGAAAAGGAGTTATATCGCCCGAATCGAAAGCGGAGAAACAGATATGCAGATTTCAAGTTTTATACGCATAGCAGAAGCCTTGGGGATGAAATTTTCGCTAAGTGTTTAGACAAATCAAGTATAAGAAGAATGAGGTAGCTTTTAACCATGCATGGTGTAATCTAACAAGGTCGAATCATATAATTGACTCGACCTTGTTCTTTTAAATAATTTTACTAAACTCTATTCACGAAACGCCATTAGCGAATGGCGACTACTAGACTACATATGTTGTTGATGCTGTGTCTCCTCCTCTGCCTGTCCAGTTAGTGTGGAAAAACTCGCCTCTTGGTTTGTCAACACGTTCGTAGGTGTGAGCACCAAAATAATCGCGCTGAGCTTGCAATAGGTTTGCAGGCAGTCTTTCGCTACGGAAACCATCGAAATAGCATAAAGCCGATGTTAAAGCGGGAACAGGTATACCATTAGACAAAGCAGTTGCACAAACCCTTCTCCAACCTTCTTGTGCACTTTCAACTTTCTCCTTGAAATAAGGATCGAGTAATAAGTTCTCAAGATTAGGATTCTTATCAAAAGCTTTCTTAATATCACCTAAGAATACTGAACGAATAATACATCCTCCTCTCCACACCAGTGCGATGCCACCATAATTCAAATGCCAGCCGTACTCCTTCGCAGCTTCCATCATGAGGTTATAGCCTTGTGCATATGATATAATCTTTGAGGCAAACAAAGCATCTTTTAAATCAGAAATCACTTGAGCTTTATCTCCTTTGAATTGAATTTGCGGTCCGCTAATAACCTTAGAAGCTTTCACTCTTAAATCTTTTTGAGCAGATAGACAACGTGAAAATACAGACTCTCCAATCAATGTCAAAGGAATACCCAAATCGAGAGCTGTTACTCCTGTCCACTTACCCGTACCCTTCTGTCCGGCAGTATCTAAAATCTTTTCAACAAGAGGTTCTCCATCTTCATCTTTCACAGCCAAAATATCACGAGTTATTTCAATCAGATATGAATCAAGATCACCCTTGTTCAATTCTTTAAATACCTCGTGCATCTCATCTGCACTCAAGCCAAGAATATCTTTCATTACGTGATAAGCTTCATTTATGATTTGCATATCACCATATTCGATACCGTTGTGAACCATTTTCACAAAATGTCCGGCACCGCCCTCTCCTACCCAATCGCAGCAAGGAACATTATCTTCAACTTTTGCAGAAATCGCTTGAAATATATCTTTTACATATGTCCATGCAGCAGGAGAACCACCGGGCATAATAGAAGGACCTAATAATGCACCTTCTTCTCCACCTGAAACACCTGTGCCAATATACAAAAGACCTTTGCTCTCAACATAATTTGTACGTCTTATAGTATCAGGAAAATGAGTATTTCCTCCATCGATAATAATATCTCCTTCTTCTAAATGAGGAATAAGTTGTTCAATAAAATCGTCAACTGCTTTACCGGCTTTTACTAACATCATCACTTTACGAGGTTTCTCAAGCGAATCACATAATTCTTTGATTGAATGAGCGCCAATAAAGTTTTTGCCGGCACCACGACCATTAACAAATTTGTCAACTTTCTCAACAGTACGATTATAAACTGCCACTGTATAACCCTTGCTTTCCATGTTCAGCACAAGGTTTTCGCCCATTACGGCTAATCCTATTAATCCAATATCTGCTTTTTGTTTCATAAAATATTTATTTTGTTGTTATTTTTAATTTACTGTCTAATGTCTATAGTTTAATGTTTAGTGTTTAATGTGTAATGTTTAGTGACTATAGACCATTGACTATTGACCCTTTTACCACTAATCATTATTCACTATGAGAAACTCCATACTCCATACTCCATACTCCATACTCCACACTCCTAACTCTATACTCAAAACTCCTAACTATCAACTCCAAACCCTATTTTTCCAAGCTTTTCAAGCACTTTTTGCTCTACATTTTCGCATTGAAGTGAATATGCCGGAAATTCTCTTCTTACAGGATAATCTCCTCTTTGCTTTTCAAAATCAGAAGGCATACTTTTAAATAATTCATCATCTTTCCTTATGTCATAAGTATGTAAAACTGCTTTGGAGATTATATCCTGTTCAGTAAGCCCATCACCATCAATTATAATAACAGGTTCAGATGGTAATTCAACATTTCGAGGTTTCCAATCATCCAATCCAAGATTAAAAAAGTTGTTTATTGCTTCAACACTCATGCGAGTTCCGGTAGCTTTACCATCTTTTGAATATCCTGCAATATGAGGTGTAGCAATATACGTCATATCAAGCAATTCAAGGTCGATATCAGGTTCGTTTTCCCAACAATCGCACACAAAAGTACTAATCCTTTCGGTTTTTATAGCATTTTTTACAGCTTTTGTTTCAACAACTTCACCTCGACATGAATTTATCAAAATGACTTTTTTACTCAGACTTTCAAAGAATTGATTATCACATAAATGATAAGTAGCATCTTCACCTTTCATATTCAAAGGCACATGAAGAGTGATAATATCCGCTTCCTGTTTAATCTTCTCTAAACTAACGAACTTATCTGAACCTTCTGTGCGTTCCCTTGGTGGGTCATTAAGTAACACCCTCATACCAAGCAATTCACAAAAACGCGCAATCTTACTTCCTACATTTCCAACACCTACAACTCCAATACAAAGTTTGTCTAATTCAATGTCTTTTTCTTCAGCTAAAACCATTAAAACAGAAGCAATGTATTGTTCTACCGATTTAGAGTTGCAACCCGGAGCATTTGTCCACTTAATACCATTCTTATCACAATATTCTGTATCGATATGATCGTAACCAATTGTTGCAGTGGCGATAAACTTCACAGACGAACCGGCAAGCAATTGCTCATTACATATAGTTCGCGTACGAGTAATTATTGCATCAGCATCTTTTACAACATCAGGAGTAGTTTTAGATCCGGGCAAATATATTACATCAGCCACTTCTTCAAAAGCTCCTTTGATGTATGGAATTTTATCGTCGATAATGATTTTCATTTCAATTTTCGATTTACTGATTTACAATTTACGATTTTAGCAAATTAATAGTTGAATCTTTCTTTGTATGCCCATAGTCCCAATGCCGGATTTGAAATATAGAAAATTTCTTCTCCATCAGGCATGATATTAAACCCATCTTTCAATTTGTCAGGATTATATTTTGATGTAACTTCATCTATATCAGCATAATTAAAACCTACACTTTCGATTTCCTGCTGTGTCAGATTTTCTTTAGCCTTACCCGGACAATAAGTTACACTAAAACGCCCCTCTGTTGAACCATGAATAAGATGTGCGGCTGCACCAAGATTTCTTCTCAATTCTTCGTTTTCTGCTACAGCTTTCAAAGTTGCAGGAGTACCAAAATAACCATATTTCCTGATAAGTCGATCTATTTCTTTATCTTCGCCAAACTCTACCAAAGCAGGTGCAATAACGATTAGTTCACCATCATCTTCAATAGCCATGCGAGTACGATAAATTGATTTATTACCTAACCAAGTGCTTTTAAATTCAGTAGGATCAAGAAAAACTACAACCTTCTTCAATGGACGATCGAGCATTTCAAAGTTAACTTGCAGTGCTAATTTGGCAGCTTTGTCGAAAACTTCAAAATCGTCTCCGATATACAACCCTCTACATTTAACCTTTCCGTCTGATTTGTCAAGTCCCACAACCGTTTGCACATAAATAATCGGCAAATGCTGAGAAAAGTGTTCAGATGCATAATTGAACACACGGCGAACAGGTGTATCTGCATGTCCCATCATACGTTCCATGCCGTAAGCCGCTCCGATAAAATGACTTTTATTAATACCTTCAGAGCCACCGGTACCTACAAAAATATTCTTATTATAATTAGCCATGCCAACCACTTCATGCGGAACAACCTGACCAATTGAGAGAATTAAATCAAAATTACCATCCCTCAGTAATTTATTGACTTGTGCAGGCCATGAGAAATCGACAGCACCTTCTGAAACTTCTTTAACAAATTCGGAGGGCACTTCACCTAAAGTTACCACATCATTACGCCAGTCATGCTCGCGAATAAGTGTTTTAGGAAGCGTTCCAAACATATGAGCTATCTGATTATCAGTCATTGGAGAATGAGTGCCCAAAGCAGGCAGTACATCAGTAAGCTTATCACCATAATACTGCCACGTGAACTCAGTAAGTTCGCCGGCACGACTTGGCAAACGAGTATAATCAGGCGGAATAGCCAGCACCTTATTTTTATTTCCAAGTTTCTCCAAAGCCTCAAAAAGACCTTTTTTTAAGTCTTCCGAAGAAAGCTCAATCGATGTTGAGCCAATTTCGTAGAATATCATTTTTATTTACTATTTTATAATTTACAATGTACTATTTATTCAATTTATTATTTACTAATATTGCTTGTTTCTTTTTTACGGTTGTTATTGAGCTCACTATTATTTTTAATAATCCCTCATTCTCTTGTATTAAGTCTTGAAGAAGATGTGGTTTTATTAATCCAGATTCAATAATTAGTTCTAACCAATACAAGGTTTCATCTAATTCTTCTTCTACCATTTTTAACTTGTTAAGAAAATCTTTTTCTGATTTTCCTACACAAGCAGAACGATAGTTTGCTCCCGGAGAGGTACCTGAACGGATTATTTGATTACCTAATGTTTTACCTGTAATATTGTTCGGTAAGCTGTTAGATAATTTTATAATCCGCAAAGCAAAATTCTTTAATCTCTTTTTTAACACTTCTCTTGTCATAGTTAAGATGATAAAATAATATAAACAAATAGTAAATCGTAAATTGAATAAATCGTAAATAATCTTATCTCTGTACTCTCGCATTTCCTTTCCATATGCTCCACACTTGCGCTTCATCGGCAGGTTGAGCATAATCAGTAAGGAAAGTAGTAGCTAAAGCACCTGTTGCCCAAGCAAATTGAACCCATTTTTCAGATTCCCAACCTTTTAAAATTGAGTACAATAGACCACCAACAAAGCCATCTCCCCCACCAATGCGGTCGAGCACCCTAATAGTACGAGGTTTAACAACATGCAGATTATCACCTTCTAACACAATTGCCCCCCATAAATGTTCATTAACACTTACAACTTCTCGCAAAGTAGTTGCAAACACCGAAGCATTAGGATAAAATTCTCTAACACGCTTAATCATACCTTTAAAGCCTTCAATTTCAGCTTCAATACCTTCACCACCGGCTTCAGGACCTTTAACACCAAGACTTAACTGAAAATCTTCTTCGTTACCAATAAGAATATCAGAAACAGAGGCAATTTCCTTAAAAATAGCACTTAATTCTTCTTCACGACCTTTCCAGAAAGAAGCTCTGTAATTTAAATCGAAAGAAATACGCGTGCCTGTCTTTTTAGCATAACGAGCTAATTGCAAGCAAAACTCACTTGTATCTGGAGATAAGGCAGCAATTAATCCGGATAGATGAAGAATCTGCACACCTTCTTGGTTGAATATTCTATCTAAATCAAAATCACTAACATTCAAAGTACGTCCGACCTCACCTGCACGGTCGTTTAATACACGCGGACCGCGAGTTCCATAGCCACTATCAGCAATATTTATCTGATGGCGAAAACCCCAAGGATCTCCTTGTGCTACTTCCGGACCTTCGAAATCCATATTCCTGCTACGGAGATCAGCCTTAATAAATTTAGCAATCGGACTATCTTTAACGAAGGTAGTCAGCACTTTAACAGGCAAACCCAAAAATGATGAAATACTTGCCACATTACTTTCGGCACTTGTAGCCTGCATTTCAAACAATTTACTGCTATGAACAGGTTGACCGTTTAAAGGGGTAATTCTAATACCCATACTTGTTGCAACCATCAATGAATACTTACAATTTTCTTTAAGTGTAATCATTTTATAAGATAAAATTAAAATATATAAATAAGGAATATTAAATACAGAATGAATTAAATCCACCATCAACAACTGTCATAGTGCCTGTTACAAACTTAGATGCATCACTTGCAAGCCAGTGCAAAGTACCGAACAATTCATCAGGTGAACCAAAACGAGCAAATGGCGTATGATCGATAATTCTATTACCCCTATCAGTCAGCGAACCATCAGGATTAGTCAATAATGCACGATTTTGCTCAGTAATGAAAAATCCTGGAGCAATAGCATTTACACGCAACCCTTCACCATATTTACTTGCCAACTCGATTGCCAGTGATTGAGTGAAATTAGTAACAGCAGCCTTAGCAGCAGCATATCCGACAACTCTTGTAAGCGGACGAATAGCAGCTTCCGAAGAAATATTGATAATACTACCCTTTTTCTGTTTAACCATTTCTTTTGCAAAAATCATTGTTGGCAGTACAGTACCAAACAAGTTTACATCTACAACTTTTCTAAAGGCTTCTATTTCAAGATCAAAGAAAGTTTTATCAGGCGGAATAGTTGCACCCGGCATATTACCACCGGCACCATTAACTAAAACATCAATTCTGCCATATTTCTCAATTATTTTTGCTGCAACACCTTCAAGCTGTTCCTTATCAAGAACATCAGCAGAAAAACCATCGGCTTCATAACCTTTTGATTTCAAACTGCTAACCAATTCGTTAATCGAATCTAATCTTCTTCCCAGAATAACAACCTTTGCTCCTTGCGAACACATATACTCAGCCATTCCTTTTCCGAGTACACCATTACCTCCGGTGATTACTACTACTAAATCTTTGATATTAAATAAATTACTCATATTAATATAAATTACAAGTTGAACAATAATTTTAAATGAAGATTAATTAATCTTTAGAACCTACATAATAATCGATATTTTCCTTTATCAAAATATCTATAGGCATATAGTTTATTTTCTTTATGCTTTTATTGAAAATTAGTTTATTACACATATCTTGAACCGTTGAAAAAGCCTGTTTGTCAGGACGTTGAGCAATCAAATAAGAAATAACACCTTGCTTCAAATATATAATATTCTCCTGAAGTGTATCGTAACCAAGCAGTACAATATCTTTCCTATTTGTTGAGTTAATAAATTTTGCAATTCTATAGACTTTAGAATTAAAAGTAATGGCAGCCTTGATGTCAGGATGATTATCAAATATATTTTGAAGAATCGATTTATTAGTATCCTCATTATCATCAGACAACATAACCTCTATAGTTTCGCAAAAACTATTATTTTCATTTAAATAATCGGAAAAACCCTTATAACGATTGATAGTTTGATTGGATACGCCTTCACTTTTTCTTTGAGTACGCACCACCAAAATTTTAGAATAAGGCTTTAAAGTATCTAATAGTAATTTTGCACCAACATAACCACTTTGTGAAGAATTCTGCCCATAATATGTGACAAAATTTGTTTCTTCAACCACAGAGTCTATAAAAGAAAAGGGTATATTGAGATCATCCAAAGTAGTAGTAAAATCAATAGCCTCATTACGAAAAATAGGAGCTATAAATACAACATCAAAATTTTCTGATAATACCGATATAGTTATATCGATAAAAGATTGAGGATCATATTGATCGAAATACTTTTTGTCGACAAGAATATTGAAATGAGCAAATTCGGAAGCTGCCATATCAAATCCTTTATCTACCTGTTGCCAATAATCACCTTCTTTGAATGAAGGAATGACGCATACAAAACGATATTGCTTTTTAGAAGCAAGAGAACGTGCTAAAATATTTGGAGAATAATCAATTTCATGAAGCACTTTCTCAACAGCAATCCGACTCTTTTCAGAAACCTCACCCCTATTATGCAAGACACGATCAACTGTACCCTCCGACACGCCAGCCATCGAAGCAATATCTTTTATACGTATTTTGTTACCATGTCTCATATGTAAATAATGTGCTAATATACATCTATCGTGTGCGCACACAGATTGACGAGACAAAGGTAATATTAAATTTGAAAAATAAAAATACTTTAGAATTAATAATTTTTTGAATCAAACTATACAAATGAAAGTAGAGACGCACAAATTGCGCGTCTCTACTTTCATTTTTTGATTATACATATATACATTTATTCTCATAAATTATTTTTCCTTCACGAGATATATATACGTTGGGAAATGATCGCTGAAACCATTTTGGAAATGTCCACCACTAAAAGTTCTGAAAGGATAACCTTTGTATTTACCTGTTTTTTGAATTAAAAAATCACGATTAAAAATTTCAGACTTATAATATTTTAATGTTTTATAATCATTTCCAAGTAAATTATAACTTACGATTATCTGATCGAATAAGTTCCATTTACCTTGATAGCAAAGGGTTCCAATACCCTTAGCATACTTTTCCCACATGGTATTGAACAAGCCATTAGGTTCTACATCTTTAGTATATCTTTTAGCATTAAGCACTTCCGCACAACTCGAATCGGTAGGATCATCGTTTAAATCACCCATCATAATTACTCTGATCGAAGAATCAACCCTCATAAGAGAATCGTAAAGATGCGTAAAGATTGTAGCGGCATAATCTCTTGCTAAATAAGATTTATCCCCTCTTCGAGATGGCCAATGATTAACCATAATAGCCACTTTCTCACCTGCTATCTTACCTTCAACGAGCAAAGCATCGCGAGTTCTGAAAGTAGAATCAGTTACTCCCTGTTCATAACTATATTTATATGGATAAGGATGAGTGCTACTGGTAACATATTCAAAACGAGTTGGGTCGTAGAGCAAACCAACATCAATTCCGCGCCAATCGGGTGAGTCATAGTGAACTATCTCCCACCCTTTGTCTTTCAAGTTGCCGGTAGCCACTAAATCTTCAAGCACCTTTTTATTTCCAACCTCAGAAACGCCAACAGCAGCAAGTCCACCGAAATCCTTAGCTATCTCATTCAAAACATACGACATATTAGTTAATTTTTGTTCGTATTTATCCATAGTCCAATGATTTGAACCTGTTGGCGAAAACTCTTTATCCCTTAACGAGTCGGTACTCAATGGATGATAAAGGTTTTCAAGGTTGTAGAAGCCAACTGGATAGACTTCGAATTTGGGAGCATATCTGTTCGTAGAAGTAGTTAAAACATCTTGAGTAGACTTACATGAAAATGTAATCGTTAAAACGAGCAGAATTAATAATGTAAAGTGAAAATATTTTTTCATGATTATCATTTGTCAATAAAAGTATCATTCAGCATAAAGAAATTAAAGGGCTCAATATATACTGAACCCTTTAAACATATAGAGTTTGTTATTTTACAGTAACATTTTTAACGTACCAGTTACCACCTGATTCATCGGTACTCGTATACTTGAAGGCAACACGAACGTTAGATTGTCCACAATATGGAGTTAAATCCATATCTCCGGCAGACTTGAATGTATTTGTTTCTCCTTCCAAATGATTTGGAATAGCAATTTCAGTCCAATCAGCTGCATTAATAGCTCCGGTAGTATAAGTAGTTGAAACTTGAATAGTTAGATTAGTAACAGGAGCACCAAATTGTTTACCTGCATGTTGGAATGATAAAGTAGCATTAGTTACATTTGATAAATTGATAGCAGGAGAAATCAACCATGCTTCAGATTTGTAGTTACGATTATTAGCAAAAGAACCGGCAGCCATTTGAGTATATTGTGCATTATGATACCAAACACGTTCCAATTCTGTTGGAAGAAGTACATTTACAATAGAGAAACCATCTTGACCTGTAGCAAAACTTGCATCTAACAATACATTTGGATCTACTTCTTTATCTAAAACAAAATCAGTTAAATCCCTTACTCCGGGAACAGCAAAATAACGTGCCACATTACCAAACACAGACACTTTTTTGTGTAAATTTCCTGCATTATCAGCTAAGTTAATAGCTGAACGAATAGCACCTGTAGGTAGGTTAACAATCACACATTGAGTAAACTCCGTTACGTCTTTGGAATCAGCAATTAAAACTGCAGTAGCACGAATACCTTCAGTACCAAAAACAATATCATCATTGCTTTCAATAGTACCTTTATCACCTGTTTTTACTCCACCCACAATATAACCAGTAGCCCAAACACCTTTTGGTAAGCTAGCTGAGCCTTCAAAGAAACCTAATACTTGGGTTACATTATAAGGAGCATCTTTAGAGCCATTTCCTTCATCAAGTTCTCCATTACCTCCCTCTTCATCTTTTACAACCACATTGCATTCACCGGAAAATATACCAACAGAAGCAGTAATCTTAGCTGTACCTTTACCAACGGCTGTTATGACAGCTGTCAAACCACTACCTTCGACAGTTACAACAGCAGTGTTAGAGCTTTCCCATATAACGTCACCCTTTGCACCTTCAGGAGCTAAAGTTACTGTAAGAGTTTGTTCCTGTCCAATTTCAGTTAAAGTCACTGATGATGGGTCGATAGCTATACCGGTAACAGCAACTTCAGGTTCGCAACTAAACAATAAAGGTAAAGTTGCAATTGCATAAAATAAATGTTTTAGTTTCATAATTTAATTATTAAAATTTTAATTTGTATTTATTATTTAATTGAATATCAAGTCTTTTCTACTACGAATAGTTAATTGATTGTCATTATTATATTTACCTAAAATACAAATGACAGAACCTGTACCTGTTGGAATAGTATCAGCCGCAAAATCAGCATATTCACTTGTTCTTATTCCAACATTTTGTCCTCCGATATTTAATTGTACAGTTCCATATCCGGCTCCCTTGGTAGCAAAAATTGTAGAACCTCCACCAACAAATGAAACATTATCGAATCTAACTAATGTATTTCTGTTAGTTTCAGTTATAACCGGCATCGAAGTTAGTACGGTTGGAACTACACTTGCAGGATTTGCTTTTCCATTTCTGAAAATATGTGTGTGAAATTCCTCAGGAACTAATCTACCTATACTTGCATTTTTAACAGTACCATTAGGATTGTAACTGATATAATGTATTCTACCGCCAATCTGAAAAGATCCGCCATATTTACCGATATTTAACCCATCAAGTTCGATAATAACCTCTTGTCCAACGGTAAACAGACCAAATAATCCGGTCAGATTTGAACCTATTGTTATAGCTCCTGTGTTATCCTGAATGTAAAACTGTTTGTATATATTTCCGCTTTCATCATTAGCAGTAACAATACCTTTTATCGCCTTGTTTGTGTTGTCCATAGACCTAACTTCGAAGTTACCTACCTTATTTTCATAACCATCAACAATAAAAGGCAATGGAAATGTCGAACTTAAAGTTTTCAAATCAGCTATACTGATAATCTCTTTTGAAGTAGAATATGCAGGTGCTTCTATTTCAGGGACATCATAATCCCTTCTATCACACGAATAGAAAAAAGTTGATAGAACAATAATAACTATGTTTAAATATTTGATTTTCATTGTCGTAATATTCTTAAAATTTATATCCTACATTTAAAAACACATTTAATCCCTGCATATAATAGAATTTAGGTGGAAATTTATTCAGATTAGCTAAGTCCATTCCTTCGTTTGTCATAGGTAAACGACCTTGTTCATAACCACCCGTTCTAACGCCTCTGTTATTAAGCACATTCATCACATTTAGATTGAAATTTACCTGTTTTCCACCTTTTAAATACAATAGTTTACTGATTGAGAAATCTACAGTAATAGCATCATCTAATTTTGTTTGTGCAATCCATTGATTTACTAAAGCTTCCTTTTGAGCTGATGTGTAATTTGCAGCAGTAGCAGCATCTCTTACACTTTTTATTACAGATGGGGTACGTTGAATATATGATGGGTCGAGATAATTATTAGCTATTCCATTCACATTAACTTCAAACCACCAAAAATTCCAAAAATACTGAACACCGCATGTACCGGCAATTTCAGGTGAGCCTCCAACATGATAATTCTTAATAGCCACACCTTCGTTAATATCGTCACCTGTACCATTTTCGTAACGCACATTACCCATTGGGTCTTTAGTATAAACAAATTGTGACCAGGTCCCTGCCATTGAGAGAGTTACATTTTTTATAACTGTATATTTAAAAGCAGCTTCAACACCAAAATTTTGTTTATCTACATCATGAATACTATGATGCACAAATGTACGATATGAATCATTATAATATGAAATTTTCTGAATACCATCTTGATAGTTTGTAAAGAAACCGGAAACACGTCCATTTACTTTAGGATATGTAAATACATAATTAACATCAGCAGAAGTTATTTTCTCAGAAACTAAACCCGGTGATGCTTCATCAGAAATACGTTGAGTAGTATAAGCATCATAAGGTAGTGGTGCCTGATGTTTATACATACCATTGACAGATACTAAGTTACGACCACTAATTTTATACACCACACCGGCTTTAACAGCAGGATCTATAAAGGTATGCACCTGTCCTTTTCCATATGAAGAATTTGGATAGCGACCGTTTTTCATTTTTCCATCGCGATAAAAATTTGTAGCAGAAAGCTTTGCTGCATAGAAAAATTCGAGATGTTCATAGTTATGATGCATCTGAAGCCATGCGTTTGTACCTGTAACATTCATTTCGTAGTTATAGCCAAAAATATCACCTTCTTTAACTTGCCTATCAGGATGTAATAAATCATTTTGTTTAACATCTAAATTTCCCGGAAAATCACGTTCACCATATTTATCAACATCTAAAAGATAAGTTGCACCTAATAAATCGGCAACTACATCAAATGTTTTACCTAAAGTGTGACGAGCATTTACACCTGCCACAAAAGTAATTTCTTCGTTTATCTTCTTTTCTAATGTAGTATTAAAGCTTGTTTCCATAGCATCATTACGCCTTTCTTCTACAATGAATAAAGCTGATTTATTAGCACCGGATTCGTTATTGTTTTTATTTGCTTCGTAAATATCATTCCATGCAATCTGACTTCTACCTCTGTTTGTTCCTTCGCCTGTACCTGCCCAAAACTGAGCATGTTTTTTATAAACAGGATCTAAAGTATTGTATGTTGATGATGTATATGAAGGCAAATATCTGTAATAATCAGGGCGTGGATCGGCAGCGTTACCAAACCAGTTAAGTGCGGTAGAACCATAACGATTATAATGGAAAGCCAAACCGGTGGTTAATTTATTTAATCTGTTTATTTTCCATATATGAGAAAGTACCACAGTCGGATCATAAGCTGTAACCACACGAGAGTTTCGTTTACTTCCATCAGGCATATAGCCCCAATATGAATTATATAAATTGTTCTTTTTTATATCATAAGCCTCTTGAACAGAAGCTGATTGTTGTGCCCGTTGAACAGGTGAGCCGAATGTTGTCAGGGAGAGGCTTTGTCTACCATTATCCCATTGCTTTTCTACTGCGAAGAAATAAGCTAAGTTGTGGTAAAAAGTACCTTCGACATTACCTTCATAAGCATATCTACCTCCAAGAAGAGCAGAAAATGCCCAACCTTCCTTGCTCATTCCTGAGTGATGAGAAAGCATCATTCTTTGCTGGTAATTACGATTTGTATAAGTTACGGTAGCTTTTGTACCTTTTGCATAACTTCCTGCACGCATTTCATAGTTTTGCGCACCCGACAAATCTCCAAACGAAAACAAACTTGCCTGTAAGTAATCTTGTGTTGTTGCATTACGAGTAGCATCGTTCATCCCACCAATCATGGAATAATTAAAATTCCCTCTAATCTGTGAATTAAATTCTATTCCGTTGATAAGAGTTTGTGCATATTTGTTTTTATAACCACGTGGGGTAAAACGAAAACTCGATAACTGATAACCAACTTCCGACAGAAAAGGATCGTTGGACAACGTTGCAAGAGTACTGAAATTTTGACCGGCAAGATCAGCATCTTCGTCCTGCATTGATTCATCAATTGCGCTTAGCTCATAACTATTCTCACGCTGAATATCTTTTCGTGTTTTTTCAAAATCAGTTTGAGCAAAACCTGTATTTAAAATACCTAATGCTACTAAAATTGAAAGTAATTTATTTCTTACCATATATATAATAATATTTACATTTTATTTCTTAATTAATAAACTCCCCACTTTGCCGGTTCATTTTGTATTTTTACCTTTTCAGACACCATAGGGAAAAAGGTAAATCCGGTAATTGCTTCTATATCAGCTATGCTTTTACAAATTGAACGTGGTGGCTCGACATTGCCATATGACCTGTGTTCAACCCAAAAACCAATAGACATTAATTCATCATCACTACATTGTGAAATTGCTTTGCCTGTTGTACCCGATTTCGTACGTAATAAAACCTTATAATAATGAGTAGGAACTGATACTTGATTACCAGCCCCATCACGTGTTGTAGTGGAATTATTCGGATCAAAATATGCTCCTGTAACAACAAATAAAGTATCGGAACAATTATTTGCACGCACTCTCATTTCTAATTTAGCCCACATATCCTGATTTAATCTATTCCATTGAGGTGTCATGTTCGACATATAGAAAGTCTGCTCGTTCATCTCTCTATTTGCCTGTCGGTCGGCAGATGCTATTTGATGACCGCGATCATAGTTTCCATTATATGAACGAAACACACAATCAGCTTGAAATTTAGAGTTAATTTCAGGATCAAAAGCCCATGCATCTGTTCTACCTGTTGAACCCAAATAACTTGAATGTATAGGATATGCTACCCACAATGATGCTTGTTTGGTTTTATCAAAACAAATAGAAAAATTACGAACCGATTTGTTGTGAAGTTGAGAGTAATGAGTAACATACTGATAATTATCATTTTCTACAACTGATGGAGTTTCAGTAAAGATACTAAAACCTGAATTTTGAGTCAAAGTAAAAACAGCATTATCCTTACCTGCCAGAGTCAAAGATATTTTTGCCTGCCGAGAATGTGTAGTGGAGTTATTTTTAAAATATAAAGTAACTTTATTTTCCATATCAACGAGAAAACCCTTAGCAGATAATAAGTTAGCATTAGTTTCACTAAACGAACACCAATCGGCACCTTCAATAATCTCTGCACTCCACTTCACATTTGGATGACCAATAATAATCAGGTTAGTTGAATTTGTTGATGCTTTAACCGTTGAAGAATCTTCCCAAAAGACATTAGTTAAAATATTAACATCGTCTAAGCAAGAACATAGACTTAAAAATAATACTAAAAACAATGATTTTTTTAAAATCTCTATATGTATGTTGTTAATAAAGCTCATCTATTCCAATCAAAACAAAAATAAAAACACTCATCAAATATCTGAAAAACACTTTTTTATTAATAAAAAAAGTGCTGATGACATGCCACTTCTAATATCTCAAAAAAGGTCTGCAATATACAACATTTTTTATTAGTGACAAATGAAAATATGTATATTTTTATAATTAATATTTACTTTAAAAATGAAAGTAAAAAGAAAATTTTCAGCAATCCATTATAAATCACAAAATATAAATTAACTTTGCGTTCAAACATATAATTTTTTAGAAAATGGACTATCCAACATTACAAGGAAAACTAATTATGCCTGAATACGGACGTAACATACAGCAAATGGTAAATCACGCATTAACCATTGAGGATAAAGAAGAGCGGGCACAATGTGTGAAATCGATTATTGCAACTATGGGAAATCTTTTTCCTTATCTTCGTGATGTAAACGACTTCAAACACAAGCTTTGGGATCATATAGCGATTATGTCGGATTTTAAATTAGACATTGATTATCCATACGAAATTATTAAGCCCGACAATTTAAACACAAAACCTGAACCGGTTCCGTATAGGAGTCATAAGATGCATTATCAGCATTATGGCATAACCTTAGAAAAAATGATTGCAAGAGTTGCTGATTATGAAGAAGGTGATGAAAGAAATGAGTTAATCCGACTGATTGCCAATCAGATGAAAAAATGCTTTCTTACATGGAATAAAGAAGTTGTAGATAATAAAAAAATATTTGAAGATTTGCGTGAATTATCTAATGGTAAATTGGATTTCACAGAAGACACATTTAAACTTATTGAATCGAGAGACGTATTCTATTCCAAGAAAAACAAACAAAAAAAGAAATAAATGGCATCATTTAAAATTAAAGGTAAACAGAAACTTTCAGGAGAAATCACACCTCAGGGCGCAAAAAATGAAACTTTGCAGATTTTATGTGCAGTATTACTGACTGAAGATGAAGTAGTTGTTCATAACATTCCTGATATTTTAGATGTAAACAATTTGATTAGTCTACTCGAAAATATGGGTACTGAGGTTAGGAAGTTAAGTAGACATAGTTATGCATTTAGAACGAAAAAGGTAAATTTTGACTATTTGCAGACTGCTGAATTTTATTCAAAAAGTGCTTCGTTACGTGGTTCGGTAATGATAGTCGGACCATTGGTTGGACGATACAAACAAGCTGTGATTCCAAAACCCGGTGGGGATAAAATTGGCAGACGAAGGTTAGACACTCATTTTATAGGTATTCAAAAATTAGGTGCAGAGTTCAGTTACGACCCTGACAAAAAACTCTATATAATTGGAGCAGAGCAGTTAACAGGTAATTATATGTTGCTCGATGAAGCTTCGGTTACAGGTACAGCAAATATTGTTATGGCTGCTGTATTGGCAAAAGGGACGACTACTATTTACAATGCAGCGTGCGAACCATATCTACAACAGCTTTGTAAAATGTTAAATCACATGGGAGCAAAAATTTCGGGTATTGGTTCGAACTTATTAACCATTGAAGGTGTTGAAAAGTTAGGAGGTTGCGAGCATACCATCTTACCTGATATGATAGAAATAGGTAGCTTTATTGGTCTGGCTGCCATGACAGGCTCTGAAATTACGATTAAAAACGTTGCATACGATGAATTAGGCATTATACCCGATAGCTTCAGGCGATTAGGTATTACGATAGAACGCAAAGGCGATGATATTTATGTGCCAGCTCAATGCTGTTATACGATAGAAACTTTCATTGACGGTTCTATTATGACATTTGCGGATGCTCCTTGGCCAGGATTAACACCCGACCTTTTGAGCGTATTCCTTGTAGTAGCAACAAAAGCAAACGGAAGTGTACTAATACATCAGAAAATGTTCGAGAGTCGCCTTTTCTTTGTCGACAAATTGATTGACATGGGTGCACAGATTATATTATGTGACCCGCACAGGGCAACAGTAATCGGTCAGGGAGAAAATCTTCATTTGAGAGCCTCCAGAATGACATCGCCAGATATTCGTGCAGGTATAGCATTATTAATTGCTGCCCTTTCAGCGGAAGGTACAAGTATAATCGACAATATCGACCAAATAGACAGAGGATATCAAGACATTGACATCCGTTTAAAAGCAATTGGAGCAAATATCGAAAGAATGTAGGGGCAATCCCTTGTGGTTGCCCAAATTAAATTTATTTAATATCATACGGGTTGCCCAAATTAAATTTATTTAATATCAAACAGCAATCCCTTGTGGTTACCCAAATTATAATATAGAATTTAAAAATTAAAACATCAGATTATGTTAGACAAAAAAATTGTAGATTTGATTAACAGTCAGATTAATAAAGAGTTTTACTCTTCGTTTTTATACATGGATATGGCAAATTTTTATACAGATGAGAGTCTGAATGGTTTTGCTAACTGGTTTAATATTCAAACACAGGAAGAATATGCTCACGCAATGTTATTTATTCAGTATCTTCAACTTAATGGTGAAAAGGTAGTATTAGAAGCTATTGCAAAACCCACAGGAGCATACAAAAACCATAAAGCTCCATTAACAGAAGCATACGAACATGAATTATTTGTTACGAAGTCGATTAATGATATTTATGCTGTTGCTTTTGAGCTTAAAGATTTTAAAACTATGCAATTTCTCGACTGGTTTGTAAAAGAACAAGCTGAGGAAGAGCAAAATGTCGATGAGTTATGCAAACGCTATGACTTATTTGGTGCAGATGCACGTGCATTATATATGCTTGATCAGGAATTAGGTGCAAGAGTTTATTCTCCGCCAAGTTTGGTAGTGTAAGTGTTATATGGAACGCTGATAACGCGGATTTTCAAACGCTGATTTAAAAATTCGTGTTATCAGCATTCTGTTTGTGGAGAGTTGAAGTATATTCTATCGTTTTACAGAGATCGGAAATTGTTTGTACATAAATAACAAATTAATAGTATCAAAGCAGTTCCACCTTTAAACCCAAGATAGTTAGCCAATTCTATATCTGAATAGATTTCTTTCAGAATTTGCAGCATGAAAAATTTGTGTTTATTTAAATCAATCATTATTAAATAGTTTAGTTACTCGTTTGGTTAATACTTTTGACTTGTAAATAGGTAGTATTTTGAATATTAAGTCTACATCTATCAAATTTAGATTATCAAAATAATAATTGCTATTCAGATATAAGATGTCTAACAATGCACGCTCGGGTGTTGCCATACTGACGCCTTTATCATCTGTGTTTATTCCAAATGTATCAATTAAAATTTCATTTTTTATTTTTCTGAATGACAAAGCAATACCTTCAATCTCTATTGTCCTACTAAGATAACTTACAACCGTAATTTGTGAATTGAATTGAAAAATAACTCCGGCTTGTTGTAACACAAATTCTAATGAAATATAGGAGGGTGTATATAAAAGGCAGGCTAATTCATTCATGCTATACGCTTGTTTGGCATAAATACCTTTTCTTGGATTAAATAATTTGCCTTTTTGAATATAATAATTCAGTCGTTTATTTAATGATTCAAAATTAGTTTCACCAATTAACATAGCAATGTCATTTAGTCGAAACACCGTTCTGTTATCATTGTATATACTGAATAAAATATCCTTTTCTATAGTTTTGTGAACTATTCATCTGATTATTTCGTATGTTTAGTTCAAAAAAGTAGATATAATTTAGTTTACATACAAGCAAATAAGGAAAAAGAAAATAAACCTCCCTCAAAAATCCGACAATCCGTAGATATGATATGCTAATGTGTCAATTTTCTTATATCCTCCATTATCATCTTTGCGAACTTATCAGCCTCTTCAATACTGCCTGCTTCTGAATAAATACGAATAATAGGCTCAGTATTAGATTTTCTTAGATGAACCCATCCCGTTGGAAAGTCAATTTTAACTCCATCTATATCGTTGATTTCGTTGTCTTTATATTTATCTTTTATCTTTAAAAGGATATTGTCGACATTAATTTCAGGTGTTAATTCGATTTTATTCTTTGAAATGAAATAGTTGGGATATGCCCGTCTTAATTCGGAAACTTTTTTACCTGACTTTGCTAATAAAGTGAGGAATAGAGCAATACCAACAAGTGCATCACGACCGTAATGACTTGCAGGATATATAACACCACCATTACCTTCGCCACCAATCACTGCATTGGTTTCCTTCATTTTTGTAACTACATTAACCTCCCCAACAGCAGCAGCATTATATTGCATACCATATCGTTTGGTTACATCTCGCAAAGCACGTGTGGAACTTAAATTAGATACTGTATTGCCGGGAGTATTCTGCAAAACATAATCAGCAACAGCAACAAGTGTATATTCTTCGCCAAACATCGACCCATCTTCTGCTATAATTGCCAATCTATCAACATCAGGGTCGACCACAAAGCCTACATCGGCTTTTCCTGATTGCATAACAGATGATATTTCAGTCAGATGCTCAGGCAATGGTTCCGGATTATGAGGAAAATGACCATTCGGCTCGCAATATAGTTTTTCTATTCTCTTAACACCAAGTGCCTTTAATAGAGCAGGTAAAGCTATACCACCAACTGAATTTACGCAATCTATAGCCACAGAAAAGTTTGCTGCTTTAATAGCTTCAACATCTACTAAATCGAGTGCAAGTACGCTTTCTATATGCTTTTGAGTATAAGTGTCATTTACAGTTAATTTTCCCAATTTATCCACTTCGGCAAAAACAAAATCATCAGCGGCAGCTTTATTCAACACATCTTCACCCTGAACAGCATTCAAAAACTCGCCTTTTTCATTTAATAATTTTAGAGCATTCCATTGTTTTGGGTTATGACTTGCTGTGAGAATTATACCTCCGGCAGCTTTCTCCATTGTAACAGCCACTTCTGTTGTAGGTGTAGTAGCAAGACCTATATTCACAACATCGAAGCCCATACCAAGCAAAGTACCAATTACTAATTGTGAAACCATTTCGCCGGATATACGTGCATCGCGACCAACAACTATTTTGTTAGAATCAATCGATTTATTTTCACGGATATGTCTTGCGTAGGCAGCAGTAAAGCGAACAACATCCAAAGGACTTAATCCCTCTCCTACTCTGCCTCCTATAGTTCCTCTTATACCTGAAATTGATTTTATTAAAGCCATGTTAAGAAAGTTATGAGTTTTGAGTTATGAGTTTTGAGTTAGTATTTTTTGATTCTGATTTCCATATCGTAGCCAATTGGTGTAGCAGGTCGATTGAATGATGAAAAACTGATTTTTGATGGTATAATTAATTTACCTTTTGAGTTATTAAATCCCATATAACCAACGGCTTCGTGCCAACCCTGACAAGCCTGTGATAAATCAAGATACTTAAACTCGTAAGGCTCAGGAAAATCTATACTACTCTCGCTTGATACCGTATCAGCTTTAGCAGTAAGTGTATATTGAAGAAATCGCGTAACTACCTCATCTCCTGCAACAATACTGTCACTTATCAGATGGTCACCTTTATCAGTTAATCTGAAATACAATCCTGTTTTACTTTTATAATAAACATTGTCGGGCCACGGAAAGCCTTCAGGTAGTGTATTGACAACTTTAATCTGGTTACGTTTAAGAAAATCTTTAATTATATCTTGTTCGGCTTTCAACTCTTCAGCATAGGTTACATTGTCATCGTTACATGCAACTAACAAAATCAACGAAAAAGAAAATAAAACCAAAAGAAACTTTATAACTCTCATAAAAAACTATTATTCAATTAATTATCTGATATTGGCAATACTCATTATATCTGCAAAGACACCGGCAGCAGTAACACTTGCTCCTGCACCATATCCTTTAATAATCATAGGATAATCATAATATCTTTCTGTTTTAATCATGATTATATTATTACTACCCTCGAGTTCGTAGAATGGATGATGCATATCAACCTCTTGCAGACCCACCGAACATTCTCCATTTTCCATCTTAGCCACAAAGCGATAACGTTTATTTTCAGCTTGAAGACGTTTCCTGATTGCTTCAAACTCATTATCCATCTCATTGATTGTATTCCAAAAATCATCCAAAGAACCTTTAAAATATTTTTCAGGAATAAAAAGATTTTTCTTTACATCACTTTGTTCAACTCTATAACCTGCTTCACGAGTAAGAATGACCAATTTACGAACAACATCAGTACCGCTCAAATCGATTCGAGGATCAGGTTCGGCATATCTTGCTTCTTTAGCCATCTGAATAGCTTTACTTAACGGAATTGCTTCGGAAATAGTATTGAAAATAAAGTTAAGAGTACCTGAAAGTACAGCCTCAAGTTTCAAAATTTTATCACCTGAGTTAACTAAGTTATTCATAGTGTTTATGATAGGCAAGCCGGCACCAACATTTGTTTCGAATAAGAATTTAATACCCCTTTTACGAGCAATAACTTTCAATTCTGCATAGGTATCATAATCGCCTGAAGCAGTAATCTTATTGGCTGCCACTACTGAAACATTACTTAAAAGCAATTCTTTATAAAGAGCTGCAATTTGATGACTTGCAGTGCAATCGACAAAAACAGCATTATAGATATTCATATCCTTAATACCTTGAAAAATAATCTCAGGTGATGAATCAACGCCATTTTGAGATAATTCATCTTTATAACTACTTAAAGCAATGCCATCTCTTTTAAACAAAACTTTATTTTCATCAGCAATGCCAACAACCTTTATTTTGATGTTATTTTGTGCTTTAAGCTTGGGCTGCTGTTGCATAATTTGATCGAGCAGTCCACCGCCAACAGTACCTGTACCAATAAGGAAGATATTCAATTCTTGATATTCTGAAAGGAAAAATGCCTCATGGATAACGTTTAAAGCCTTACGCAAAGATTCAGAGGCAATTACAAAAGATATATTAGTCTCGGAAGCGCCTTGAGCAATAGCAACTACATTAACACCACTACGACCCAGCGCACCAAATAATTTACCGGAAATACCCGGAATACGCTTCATATTATCACCTACAACCGCTATTGTTGCAAGATTTTTTTCAGCTTCAACAGAATTTATTTCTCCGATAGATAATTCATGATTAAACTCATCAGAGATAGCTTGTACAGCCAAATCAGCCTCATCGTTTGTAACACCTATCGATATTGTATTCTCAGAGGAAGCCTGAGAAATAAAGAAGGCGGAAATACCTACATTTGCCAAAGCCCCAAAGAGTCTTTTACTTACACCGATAACTCCTACCATACCAAGTCCTTGCATGGTCACAAGAGCAGTATCATTAATAGAAGAAATACCTTTAATAGTCTGACCACTAACATCTTTTGCATTTGAAATAAATGTACCGTTAGCTTGAGGGTTGAAAGTATTTTTTATCAGAATAGGTATATTTTCGTGATATGCCGGAAAAATAGTTGGCGGGTAAATAACTTTAGCACCATAATTACACAACTCCATAGCCTCTATATAGCTCAAGTTATCAATAACATAAGCTTTACTGATAACACGTGGGTCGGCAGTCATAAATCCATCTACATCAGTCCATATTTCCAACACTTCCGCCTGTAAGGCAGCAGCCAAAATAGCAGCCGTATAATCAGAGCCACCACGACCAAGATTAGTATACACGCCGGAATCCTTATCTTTAGTTATAAAACCCGGACAAACTGTAATTTGCTGTATATTTGAAAAATGCTTGAGTATTAAACTATTTGACAATGTAATATCAGCCGAATGCTTACCAAAAGCCGTTGTTGTTTTTATAAAATCAGGAGAATAAGCATAATGAGCATTTTCGATGATGTTACTGATAATCACAGAGGACATCCTTTCACCAAAGCTCAAAATCAGATCTTTAGTTTGCTGGTCAAATTTTATATTTTTCCCTACCCTTTCAAAAATAGAGCGTAAATCTTCAAGTAACGACATTATCCTTTGCGTAACTTCAGTTTGTTTAGTTTCAGGAACAAGTTGGTCGATAATAGTCTTATGGCGCATTATAATCGACTCAAACTCACTGCTAATACTTTCGCCTCTTGTTGCCATGTCCATCAATGCAATCAGCTTGTCGGTCAGACCGCCCAAAGCAGAAACCACAACAATGACAGGCTCTTTCTCGGCTTCAACAATTTTCTTTACGTTTAAGATACTTTCCACGGAACCTACGGATGTCCCGCCAAATTTCATTACTTTCATCTGTATATATTTATATTTCTTTAGTTTACTTTAATCCGTAAGTTGCGTCTGCATACATCTGTAAGCTACGCCTTACTTACTTCGCCTTCTCATCCGTAAGCTGCGCTTCGCTTGCATACGGTTATGCATATTTTAGTCCCTTTGGGACTGCTGCTTTATCATTATTTTGCTCTGTTTCAAAAGTCTGTAGACTTATTTATTGCATGCAATTATCATCAATTAAGCATGCTGATTTTTGAGCCTGCAATATTAGTGATTTTTCCCCAATAAATGGCAGATATTTATGAATTTTAATTTAGATATTGCAATTTCATAAAAAATATACTACTTTTGCATCGCTTTTCGAGAAAAGCTAAACATTTCTACATCATAATTAAGTTGGTCCGGTAGCTCAGCTGGATAGAGCAACAGCCTTCTAAGCTGTGGGTCGTGGGTTCGAATCCCGCCCGGATCACTTGAACTTTCGCTAATACTCAAAACAAAACAAAACTGCAATATTGTCTTTAACTTCAACTTCTTTAATAGCTTTTCTGCCTTTTTGACACAATTTAACTGATGGTTGAGAATTTGAGTGATAGGGTAATAATAACAATTATACCTATTAAAAACTTGAATATATGAATCAAACAAACAACAATCAGAATGATAAGGCATTAAGCAAATATGCTATTAATTTGAATGAAAAAGCTAAAGCAGGAAAACTTGATCCTGTTATTGGTCGTGATGATGAAATTCGTCGTGTTTTGCAGATTTTGAGCAGAAGAACAAAGAATAATCCTATACTCATTGGTGAACCAGGTACCGGTAAGACTGCAATAGCAGAAGGACTTGCTCACAGAATTATTCGAGGTGATGTGCCTGAAAACCTGAAGAGTAAGCAATTATTTTCGCTCGATATGGGAGCATTGATAGCCGGAGCAATGTACAAAGGCGAGTTTGAAGAAAGATTGAAATCGGTAGTAAATGAAGTAATACATGCCGATGGAGAAATCATTCTTTTCATAGATGAAATTCACACCTTGATTGGTGCAGGAAAAAGCGAAGGTGCAATGGATGCAGCTAACATTCTTAAACCTGCACTGGCACGAGGAGAATTGCGAGCAATTGGTGCTACCACCCTGAATGAATATCAGAAGTATTTTGAAAAAGACAAAGCATTAGAGCGTCGTTTCCAGATAGTTATGGTCAACGAGCCTGATGTACAAAGCACCATATCCATACTTCGCGGATTGAAAGAGCGATACGAAAATCATCATAAAGTAAGGATAAAAGACGATGCTATTATTGCAGCCGTAGAATTGTCAAATCGATATATCACAGATAGATTTTTACCTGATAAAGCTATTGACTTAATGGATGAAGCTGCTGCCAAATTACGTTTGGAAGTGGATTCAGTACCTGAAGAGTTAGATGTTATCGAGCGTAATATCAAACAATTAGAGATAGAAAGAGAAGCTATCAAACGTGAAAACGATAAAAAGAAAGTCGAGTTATTAAGTGATGAAATATCACGTTTACAAGCCGAAGCAAAACTTATACGTGATAAATGGTCGTCTGAAAAGGCTTTGATAGATAATATTCAGCAGGCAAAAATTGAGATTGAAAAACAAAAATTTGAAGCTGACAAAGCCGAACGCGAAGGCAATTACGGTAAAGTTGCAGAAATTCGTTATGGTAAATTAAAAAATTTAGAAAACAATATTGCATTGTATCAGAATGAATTAGCTGCATTACAAGGAAGTACCGCTTTAATTAAAGAAGAGGTTGATTCCGATGACATTGCTGATGTAGTAAGTCGCTGGACAGGCATACCTGTAAATAAAATGCTACAAAGTGAGCGCGACAAATTGCTCAATTTAGAAGATGAGTTGCACATGCGAGTAATTGGTCAGGATGAAGCCATTACCGCCGTAGCCGATGCGGTAAGACGTAGTAGAGCTGGTTTACAGGATCCTAAGCGACCTATAGGCTCATTTATTTTTCTGGGTACCACCGGTGTTGGTAAAACCGAGTTAGCAAAAGCATTAGCAGAGTTTCTGTTCGATGATGAAAATATGATGACTCGAATAGACATGAGCGAATATCAAGAAAAGTTTTCCGTAACAAGATTAATAGGATCGCCTCCGGGTTATGTTGGATACGATGAAGGTGGTCAGCTTACCGAAGCTATACGAAGGAAACCCTATTCAGTAGTACTGTTCGACGAAATAGAAAAAGCACATCCTGATGTGTTTAATGTGCTGTTGCAGGTGCTGGATGATGGTCGTTTGACAGATAACAAAGGTCGTGTTGTGAATTTTAAAAACACTATTATCATTATGACCTCCAATATAGGATCTTCATTGATAAGAGAAAACTTTGAAAAGATAACTCCATCAAACCATGATGAAATTGTAGAGTCGACTAAAAACCAAGTGTTTGAACTTCTGAAACAAAGCATTAGACCGGAGTTTCTAAATAGAGTAGACGAACTTATAATGTTTGCACCTTTAGACAGGCAACAAATAAAAGAGATTGTAAAGTTGCAATTATCTGGTATTCAACAATTATTGACAAACAACAACATCAAGTTAGATATTAATGAAGATGCTATACAGTTTCTTGCAAAAGCAGGTTTCGATCCGCAGTTTGGAGCACGACCGGTCAAAAGAGCATTACAAAAATATCTTTTAAACGATTTGTCGAAAGCTTTATTATCAGGCACATTAAAGCCTAATGAAACAATTTATGTTGATGTGGATGGAGATAAATTGAGTTTTGGAAATTAGTGATTCCATATTTCTTTTTTCTTGATAAAAAAGAAACAAAAAATCAAGACTACGTCCGATTTTGCTCAAAAAATTAGCGTTTGATTGGCTAAATCGTCCAAACTCGCAAGCTTTGCTTGCTCAAACAAGGACGATTATTACGCCAATCTCACTTATTTTTTGGCTTATCGGCCGATGTCGAATATACAGAGTGAAGCGATACAACTACATATCTCAACCCCTTGAAACATACGAAGTCTACGCCAATCTGGCTATATTAATCCTTTTTCTTTTGGAATATGCGCTTTGACCTCTTGGAGGAGCAAATAAAAAGAGAATTTCTGTCAAGTCTTAATCCTTTTTCTTTTGGAATATACGCTTTGACAAAGATGAGTTCTACTCATTGAGTTTTTTATGCGGTCTTAATCCTTTTTCTTTTGGAATATACGCTTTGACAATAAGGTTGTAAAGACATCATTAGCACAGGGAAGGTCTTAATCCTTTTTCTTTTGGAATATACGCTTTGACCGAATAATACCACATAGTGGCGCTAAAATACAGACGTCTTAATCCTTTTTCTTTTGGAATATACGCTTTGACTGTGGGAGAGTTTGGGAAATGGGTATTCAGGACGGGTCTTAATCCTTTTTCTTTTGGAATATACGCTTTGACGCTATCTCGAAAGCGTTAAAAAGCGAGTTTTACTCGGTCTTAATCCTTTTTCTTTTGGAATATACGCTTTGACATTACGAAAATGAACACTTATGAATTATTAACCGGTCTTAATCCTTTTTCTTTTGGAATATACGCTTTGACATGACTTATATTAATCTAACACCCCACGCCATCAAGTCTTAATCCTTTTTCTTTTGGAATATACGCTTTGACGCAACGGCAGTGGGTATTTTTACGACCAAGACACGTCTTAATCCTTTTTCTTTTGGAATATACGCTTTGACCTGAATGTCCTCCTGTACTCACAAATTATATATCAAGTCTTAATCCTTTTTCTTTTGGAATATACGCTTTGACTATATCGTTTCTGCCATGGTTCTTGCGGCAACCGAGTCTTAATCCTTTTTCTTTTGGAATATACGCTTTGACAACGGATAGGAAAGACCTTGTAGCCCCTGCAACAGGGTCTTAATCCTTTTTCTTTTGGAATATACGCTTTGACTACTCACAAACTATATATCAATTTAGAAGCCACTTGTCTTAATCCTTTTTCTTTTGGAATATACGCTTTGACATGAAGATAAATACGATATCTTCATAAATGTGATGTCTTAATCCTTTTTCTTTTGGAATATACGCTTTGACGATTGCGAAAGCATTAAAAAGCGAGTTTTACTCGGTCTTAATCCTTTTTCTTTTGGAATATACGCTTTGACAAAGAGTTTTTATATTGTTCATTCTCAAAGGTGGAGGTCTTAATCCTTTTTCTTTTGGAATATACGCTTTGACGTTTATAACCGGAAACGACGATGTATTTTTTGAAATGTCTTAATCCTTTTTCTTTTGGAATATACGCTTTGACTTTCTCAGACAATTGTAGATATAAGAATTATCATGCAGTCTTAATCCTTTTTCTTTTGGAATATACGCTTTGACTTATAACACGCAAATTAAAGCAACTCGCTAAAGAAGTCTTAATCCTTTTTCTTTTGGAATATACGCTTTGACTTCAGGCAGAGGCTCGAAGTACAATAACAATAGTGTCTTAATCCTTTTTCTTTTGGAATATACGCTTTGACTTCAAAAGAAAATTTGAAAGTAGAGAATTTTTGTAGTCTTAATCCTTTTTCTTTTGGAATATACGCTTTGACACCGCCAAAAAAAGAAACCAAAGCAAAACCTAATGGTCTTAATCCTTTTTCTTTTGGAATATACGCTTTGACGAAAAGTGGGTTACAGATATAAATCAAGAACATAAGTCTTAATCCTTTTTCTTTTGGAATATACGCTTTGACATCAGGTTCTCAACTGAAGTGCAGGCTAACGCTTGTCTTAATCCTTTTTCTTTTGGAATATACGCTTTGACAATAAAATGAAAAGACAAAATTGCATAGTAGTAAGTCTTAATCCTTTTTCTTTTGGAATATACGCTTTGACGTATCAAAATGTCAAACAATAATCTGTTTTTAAAATGTCTTAATCCTTTTTCTTTTGGAATATACGCTTTGACAGTGTTCTTTGTCCGAGATATGATAATTACGTTGATGTCTTAATCCTTTTTCTTTTGGAATATACGCTTTGACTACAAAAAAATGAGTACGGAAAAAACGATAGAAAAAGTCTTAATCCTTTTTCTTTTGGAATATACGCTTTGACAGTGTTCTTTGTCCGAGA
>CALFXE010000082.1 GCA_937927845.1 uncultured Paludibacter sp. | reverse complement strand
ATTTGCGAAGGTCTGACACTAGTACGAGAGGACCGTGTTGGACGAACCTCTGGTCTACGGGTTGTTCCGCCAGGAGCACTGCCCGGTAGCCACGTTCGGTTAGGATAAGTGCTGAAAGCATCTAAGCACGAAGCCGGCTTCAAGATTAGATTTCTTTTAAGGGTCGTGGCAGACTACCACGTTGATAGGTTACAGGTGTACAACAGAGATGTAAAGCCGAGTAATACTAATTGCCCGTAAGCTTATGTCGCGAGTTTTTTTAAAAAGCTTGAATATGTATAACTCTTTTTTTCTTTTCTTGTTTCAATAAGTCATTTTTAATGATTATGTTACATGTTTAGTGGTTTGCCAATCACTAATTACCGGTCACTAATCACTAAAAAAGAAATTCAGGTGGTTATAGCATCGGGGTTCCACCTCTTCCCATTCCGAACAGAGAAGTTAAGCCCGATAACGTCGATGGTACTGCATTTGCTTGTGGGAGAGTAGATAGCCGCCTTCTTTTAAAAATCCCGATTACAGTAAAGTGTAGTCGGGATTTTTTTTAGTTTGCTCAGCATGGTAATTAATGCTCTATCAATTGAGCTACTTCAGCATTAATATTAACAATTTATTTATTTACTATTTAAATGGTACATTGTACATTGTACATTGTTTAAGAATCCCTCAATCACTTCTTCTTTTGCTTATAAATCCATTGCATAAAATCATCTCGGTTGAATGCGGGTGTCCAACTATCGTGACCAACAGCAGGGAATTCAATGTATTCCACTTGAGCATTTAGTTTTCTTAAAGCAGTATAAGCATTGCGTGAAAAATCAACAGTTACCACCGGATCGGCGTCTCCATGAAAAATTCTGAATTTAACTTTTCCTGCAGCACTACTCAATCGTTCTGTGTTTATACCTCCGCAGATGGGTACAGCAGCTGCAAAGACGTCCGGGAATCTGCATGCAAGGTCGAATGTCGCCATACCGCCCATGGATAATCCTATTACGTAAATTCGGTTTTTGTCAACCGGCAAATTTTCAATATGCAAATCCAGCAATTCTTTTACCGTGGCAAGAGGTGATGCTATTGTAGGGTTAGATTCAAACCTGTCCGCAGAAATTTTATCAGGGCGTTTTTCAAAAGACCAATACATATCGGCAGGACATTGAGGAAAGATTACAAAAGAAGGATATTTTTCCATATTTACAGGATTGGTAAACATTCGGCTTCCATGTGTCATCTGAGCCTCATTATCGCTGCCACGCTCACCTGCACCGTGCATAAAAAGCACTAAAGGATATTTTTTACCGGATTTGATTTCTGCAGGTTTCAGTATCTGATAGCCCATTTTTGCTCCTGATGAAGAAGTGAATTCTTGTTTTTCAAATTTACTTTGTGCCATGACCACAGTTGAAATAACTGATAGCAAAATAAAGAATAAAATGTTTTTCATAAAGTGAGAATTAAATAAATAATTTATAACCAATAAGGGTTTGCTTAGTTGTTTCCTTGTAAAGGATGATTCTTATTATTTTACCAAACCAATCACAACTTTCGCAAAAATACATAAAAACTTGAAGATGCTTTGCAAGATAGTATATTTTTTATCAGGTTTTTACAATTTGATGCCTATTTACTGAACAATAACCTGATTTAAACGTTTTTGATATGCAAAGTTTAATTGTTTTACCATGATTAATGATAATTTGGTCACTTTTTTAGATATTAATGCTATCGAAGATTTGTATGAAAAATACAAGCAAAATCCCAATAGTGTTGATGAAAGTTTTAGATATTTTTTTCAGGGGTTCGACTTAGCTAAAGATAACTCTATAAATGCTGTGGTTGAATCTCAAAAATCAGACACAATTTTATCTCAACATTCTAAAGAAAATACAAAACCGGATGGCGTTTCTAAAAAGGAAATTGCCGTTACAGAGCTTATTTCAGGATATAGGAGTAGGGGACACTTGTTTACAAAAACAAATCCTGTTCGTACCAGGCGTACTTATTCGCCTACTTTGGATTTGGAAAATTATGGTTTATCAAAGGATGATCTTGAAACATATTTCGAGGCGGGGGAGCAGATAGGGATTGGTAAAGCAAAATTAAAGGATATTGTAGCTCATCTGAATGAAACTTATTGTAAATCAATAGGGGTGGAGTTTAGATATATGACTAAGCCTGAGATTGTTAATTGGCTTCAAAATAAAATGGAAGGCACTAAAAATCAGGAAGTGCTATCAGATTCTGAAAAACTATATAATCTTGATAAATTAATTGAAGCATCCGGTTTCGAAGATTTTTTACATAAAAAGTTTGTTGGTCAGAAACGCTTTTCATTGGAAGGTTCTGAAGCTATTTTACCTGCATTGGATGTGTTTATTGCACATGGAGGCTTGTTTGATATTAAAGAGATTTTTATAGGAATGGCTCATCGTGGAAGGTTGAATGTGCTAACTAATATTATGAAAATGCCTTACTCTGATATTTTTAGAGGGTTTATTGCTGAAAATTACAATGAGGGAATTAAATATGGTGATGTTAAATATCATCTCGGATATAATAATAATTTTGAGTATAATGGTAGAAATATCAGTATAAGTTTGGCACCTAATCCTTCTCATCTTGAGACAGTTGGTCCTGTTGTTGAGGGTATGGCTAAAGCTAAATTAGTAAATGAATATAATGAAAATTATGATAGCGTACTGCCGATTATTATTCATGGTGATGCAGCTATTGCCGGTCAAGGTGTTGTGTATGAAACTATTCAGTTTTCAAAATTAGACGGCTATAAAACGGGCGGTACTATTCATATAGTGATTAATAATCAGGTTGGCTTTACGACTAATTACCTTGAGGCTCGGTCGAGCACTTATTGTACAGATGTTGCCAAAGTTACTCAATCTCCTGTTTTTCATGTTAATGGAGATGATATTGAAGCTGTTATCTATGTAGCAAAGTTAGCTCTTGAATTTCGTCAAGAGTTTAATATCGATGTTTTCATTGATTTACTTTCGTATCGTAAATATGGTCATAATGAAGGAGATGAACCCCGTTTTACTCAACCTCAGTTATATGATATAATTGCAAAACATAAGAATCCGAGAGATTTATATGCTGAAAAATTAATTAGTCAAAAAATTATAACACAAACTGAATTTGCTAAAAGATTGTCTGATTATGAAGCTGTTTTGGAAAATGCGTTTAACGAAGCTGTGAAAAGTAAACAGATGAGTATCAAGCCTTTTCTCGAAAGTAGTTATAAAAATATCAAATATCCTGTTTATGATGATTTTGAAAGAACGACACATACAAGGATATCAAAAGAATTGTTTTTGAAATTAGCGAATGAAATTACTCATTTACCTGAGGATAAGAAGTTTTATAATAAAACTATCCGTTTATTCGAGCAAAGAAGACATATGATTTCCAATAATTCATATGATTGGGCTATGGGAGAGTTAATGGCTTATGTGTCATTAGCTAAAGAGATGTTTCCTGTAAGATTAAGCGGACAGGATTCTATCAGAGGCACTTTTTCGCATAGACATGCAGAAGTGATTACTGAGGATGGCGAGGAAAAGTATTGCCCTCTACAAAATATTGATGGAAAACATGCTGTGTTTAAGGCTTTTAATTCTCCTCTAAATGAATACGGAATTTTAGGATTTGAATATGGATATTCTATTGCTTTACCTGATGGATTAACGATTTGGGAAGCTCAATTTGGTGATTTTTTCAATGTTGGTCAGGTGATTATTGATCAATATATTTCATCAGCAAAGGAAAAATGGGGTGTAAGATCAGGATTGGTTTTGTTGCTTCCTCATGGATACGAAGGGCAGGGTGCAGAACATTCGAGTGGACGAATTGAGCGGTTTTTAAATTTATGTGCAAACTATAATATGCAGGTTGTAAATCCTACAACTCCGGCTAATTTTTTTCATGTTTTAAGAAGGCAGATGCATCGTCATATACGTGTGCCGTTAATTTGTTTCACGCCAAAAAGCCTGCTGCGTCACCCTGAGTGTACATCTAAGTTGAGTGATTTTACTGATGGTCATTTCATGAAAATTATTGTTGAACATCAATTTCAATCAGTCAGTGAAATTACCAAAGTTATATTGTGTTCAGGTAAAATATATTACGAACTAAATGAGGCACGAAAACAGCAAAATGCTTTTCATATTGCAATTATTCGAATAGAACAACTTTATCCGTTTCCAAAGAGACAATTAATTGAAATCCTTGATTCTTATCAGGAGGATGTTGAAATAATGTGGGTTCAGGAAGAACCTCTGAATATGGGAGCTGCAAATTATATTAAATTAAATTTAGCTGATTTTGCTATTAAATTTATTAGCAGACCTGCAAGTGGTGTAACCGCTGAAGGTTTAACAAACCTGCATAAAATTCATCAGTTGAAGATTATTAACGAAGCAATAAAATAGAGAAATATGGCAATTGTAGAAATTAAAATTCCAAGTCCGGGAGAGTCTGTTAATCAAGTTGAATTGTTTAAATGGAATGTTGTAGATGGCGATTTTGTTGAAAAAAATGCTGAAATTGCTTCATTAGAATCAGATAAAGCTACTCTGCCCTTAATAGCTTCCGAGTCGGGTGTAATAACTCTTGTTGCTAAGGAGGGTGATAGCTTAGATGTTGGTATTGTGGCATGTACGATTGACACATCAGTAAAGAAAAAAGAGTTTGTATCAGACGAGATTAATGTTGATAGTAATCATGAAAGTGATTCTAAGCAGGATATATTAGAAATAAAAGATAATTTACCTAAAATACATGAGACATCAGTTTTAGAAAGTAAGATTGATAAATCGAAAATAAGAACAACACCTTCGGCTCGTCAATTGTTGGTTGAACACGATTTATCTGTTGAAGATGTGATAAATGGTCTTAGGAGTTTGGGTAAAGCCGATGTTGAAGCATACTTAAACAAGCCAAAATCTTCTATTTCGGAACTGAAAAATGTAAATAGGGAAATTCATACTGAAAGATTGAGCTTGCTAAGGCGAAAAATGAGTGAGAGATTAGTTGCCGTAAAAAATGAAACTGCTATGCTTACTACTTTCAATGAAGTTAATATGCAGGCAATTATGGATTTAAGATCTAAATATCAGGATAAATTCAAAGAAAAGTACAATGTCAAATTAGGAATAATGTCTTTTTTTGTAAAGGCTTGCTCTATTGCTTTACAAGAGTATAGTGCTATAAATTCTATGATTGATGGTGAAAATATGATTAAATATAATTACGCCGATATTTCTGTGGCTGTTAGTACTCCAAGAGGATTGATGGTGCCTGTTGTGCGTAATGCAGAATCTATGTCATTGTCTGAGATAGAATTAACAATTGGTGGTTTAGCTGAAAAAGCACGTAATGGAACTATCTCAATTTCAGAAATGAGTGGTGGTACTTTTACTATTACAAATGGTGGTGTGTTTGGGTCAATGTTGTCGACTCCAATAATTAATCCGCCACAATCCGCTATTTTAGGTATGCACAGTATCATCGATCGACCAATTGTTGTTAATAAACAAATTATTATAGCACCGATGATGTATATTGCTCTTTCATACGATCATAGGATAGTTGATGGAAAAGATTCTGTCGGATTTCTGATTAAAGTGAAAGAGTTATTAGAAAATCCGACAGCTTATCTTTTTAATCAAGAGGAATTTGTTTAATTCAAGCACTGATCTCTAATCCGTGGATATCAGCGTTGCGTGTATCTAAAAATGATAACTTACAGAACCGACTACTCTATGATTATTGATAAAGTAATTGTTGCCGGTTGTACCATTCACTTTGATTTTACCGTATTCAACTCCTGTTAGATTATATTCAAGACCAAATGTCAAATTAGGAAGATTATATAACAAAGTGGCTGAAACTCTGCCCATTCTGTTAATCATTTCTTGTGTGTCAGAATAGAAACCTCTACTGTAAATACTTATTTTATTTGTAAGCGGTGTTTGATAAAGATCTAAACTACTTCCAAGATTATGCGAATAACCTCCAAAAACGCTTATTTGGAATTTTTTACCATATACAAAGTTGACCCATGAAGAAACAATATTCATATTTGTATAAAAAAACTTATTGGAACTTGGGTTGTATACCATGCCATATCCATTAGCAAGAAGTTGGTCACTAAGATTTTGACCGATTGTTACTCTTCCTTTTGCCATGAATTTATTTTTTGTGTACTGACTGTAAGCTATTGCCGATAAAGATGATAGCCTGTTGTTATCATCCGGCTTTATAGCTTTATAATCAATGCCTAAACCGTTAACCCAATGATCGGTTTTATACTCGGCGCCGGCAAATAGTTCGGGAGTCAATGAATTTCGCAGATAATTTGGCGAAAAGCCTTTTGGTCCACTCGAAGTATATTGCATTTGATATACTGCTGCTCCGGTGACTGAAAGTTGGTTGCTTAAATTATATGTAAACCTCAGTTGTGGACTTCTATTGAATGGCTGAAATGGCATTCCGGCATTTAATGATACCGTAATAGGAACTACAGACCCAAACATCGGATGCCAGTTTTGTCCAACTTGCAATACTGATTCCTGCCATTTTAGCTGCATATAAGCATGACGAATTCGAATTACATAATTTGCGACACCATATCCTGCAAAGTCGAATTCTATTTTTCCAGATGATTCTGCACCTAAAATTGGTTGCCCTTTGATGTTTAATCCAAGTCGAGATGCGATACTAAGCATATTAGCCTGTGGTACTGCATTTTCATCAATGCCTATTACAAGATTTTTACTTACAGGTTTTGGAAAGAAGTTGAAAACTCCATCTATTCCTTCTTCACACTGGCGTGAGTTAAAATAAAAGTCGTTTCGTACAAATCCATAAAACTCAAGATTGGCTTTTGGTGAATTTCCAAAAGATGGGTAAATTACTGATATTAAAAGCAGTAATAAAACATTTTGTCTCATGTTGTGTAATTCTAATGTGTTATGTGCATATATAAAAAGGGTGTGTTTGAAAAATAAAAACAAACACACCCTCCGAAAGTTATACTTTATTTAGCAAGTAAATTTTTAACTTGTTCATAAACATTTTTGCCTGTAAAGCCTAATTTTTCATCTAAGACTTTATAAGGTGCTGAAAAACCAAATGATTCTAAGCCAAATACTTTACCATTTGCACCAACTAAGCCTTCCAATGTAACAGGTAAACCTGCTGTCAGACCAAAGATTTTCACTCCTTCAGGTAAAACACTAAGTTGATATTCTTTAGATTGCGAGCGGAATAAACCTTCAGATGGTACGGATACCAAGCGTACTTTTATACCTTCTGCACGTAATAAAGCGGCACCTTCATTTAAAGTTGATACTTCCGAACCTGATGCTAAAAGTATTATATCAGGATTCCCATCACAATAAACAACATAAGCTCCTTTTTCAGCTTTTTGTGCTTCTGCTTTTCTATCATCAGCAGGTAAATCATTGATATTCTGACGAGAAAGTACTAATGCAGTAGGTGTTTTAGTATTTTCAATAGCCATTCTCCATGCTACTGTTGTTTCTTCAACATCAGCAGGTCGTAGTACTAACATAGAGTTTCTGCCACTATGGTTTTTAAGTTTTTCCATCAAACGAATTTGAGCTTCCTGTTCAACCGGTTCGTGTGTCGGACCGTCTTCACCAACTCTGAAAGCATCATGCGACCAGATGAATTTCACCGGTTGCTCCATTAATGCAGCCATACGTATAGCAGGTTTCATATAGTCGGAAAATACAAAGAAAGTTGCGCAAGCCGGAATAACCCCTCCATGCAAACTCATTCCAATTGACAAGCAAGCCATAGTTAATTCTGAAACACCGGCTTGTAAAAATGCACCGCTAAAATCATTCTTACTGAAAGCTTTAGTCTTTTTCAAGAAACCATCTGTTTTGTCAGAATTGGATAGGTCGGCTGATGCAACTATCATGTTTTCTACCTGAACAGCTAATTCAGCCAATACTGTTGCTGAAGCTGCACGTGTCGATTGATTTGTTTTTTGAATAACTTTTTCCCAATCTATATTTGCTTCACCTGCATAAAACATTGCTAATTTTTCAGCTAATGCGGGATTTTCTTTTGCCCATTTTTCTTCAGCCTCATATCTATCAGTCATTATTACAGCTAATTCACTATCACGTATAGCATATAATTCTTGTGTTTCTTGAAAGAGTACAAATGGGTTTTCAGGATCACCGCCAAGATTTTTTATTGATTCTTCGAAAGAAGCTCCTGATTCTCCAAGCGGCATACCGTGAGTTGCACACATTTTTTCGAAACTCGAACCATCAGCTTTTCTTGCACCTTTACCCATGATAGTTTTACCAATTATTATAGTTGGTTTGTCTGTTACCGCTTTTGCCTGGTTTAAAGCATTCCTTATCTGATCAGCATCATTACCGTCAATTTCAATAACATGCCATCCCCAAGCCTTGTATTTCATTGCTACATTTTCGCTTGTAACTGCGTCGGTATTGGTTGATAGCTGAATATCGTTTGAGTCATAGAACATAATCAGATTATCTAAACCAAGATGTCCGGCAATTCTACCTGCTCCTTGAGAAATTTCCTCCTGTATTCCACCATCCGAAATAAATGTGTAGATAGTATGATTGATTATTTCTCCAAATCTTGCCTTCAAAAACTTCGCAGCAATGGCAGCCCCTACAGCAAAGGTATGTCCTTGTCCGAGCGGACCTGAGGTGTTTTCAACTCCGCGTTTTACATCAACTTCAGGATGTCCCGGAGTAGGAGAGTCCCATTGACGGAATTGTTTTAACTCATCTAAAGTGTATTTACCTTTACATGCCAGTACCGAATAAAGCATCGGTGACATATGTCCGGGATCTAAGAAAAATCTATCACGACCAACCCAATTTGGATTCATCGAATCGTGTATTAAAAACTCTGAATATAAAACATTGATAAAATCAGCACCTCCCATAGCTCCTCCGGGATGTCCGGACTTTGCTTTTTCTACCATAGCAGCAGACAATATCCGAATATTATCGGCTGCACGATTTGTCATTCCTTTTGTCCTCATTTTTATTATAATTTTTTAAATTTATATCCTATTAAATAATTAAAGCCCCATACCGAACTATCTCCATATACACCATATCCGGGAACATACCATGGTTTGTATTCACCGAGGTCTTCTTTAGTCAGCATGTTTTTTATACGAACATTCCATCCTATGTAAATGTTTTTTATCAGTTCAACCCTTATTCCGGCAGCTATTTCAAACCAAAGATTTGAAGATTTTTTTGTTTTTTCAAAGATACTGCTTCCTCCCCAATAATCATCTTGTATTTGAATTGAATTTATATTGTAATCGAAATTAGTATAACCCAAGCGAGCACCTACCAAAAAGAAATTATTATTTGTTTTTTTAGCTATTTTACTTTTTACAATATTGAAATCCATTCCAAGTCGGTAAAACAAAGCATTACCATTATAATTAATACCTGAAGATGTCAATGTCTTTGCTCCTGCATATCCTATCTCAAAAATTGGATAATATTTATTGATAATTTCAGTTTGTATAGCAGCTTCATATGAATAAATCTCACCATTGTTTATGAAAGTAGTTATAACTGGCGAAACATCTAAATCAATTCTGAAACTATTGAAAAACGGTTTTTTAGTTTTAATACTATCATCCTTTGAAATAGTATTATTTGTAGTGATAATGCTATCGTTAATTTCACTCTTGACTGTCTGTCCGCACAACAAAGATGCAACACAACAGAATATAAATATGTTAATGTAATATCTGTATGTGCTTAACATCTGTTGGATTGATTATTCGGTTTTGAATTATTATTTCTTTTATATAATTGTCGGTAAAGGTAACTGTATCAATCTCGTGTGCCATTATAACTCCACAAGAATATGACATAAAATATTCAATATTAGTATACTTAACATTTATAGTATCAGCTATTTCATCAAATATTATTACGAAAGAACAATCTTCAGCAGCATTATTTAATGGTATCAGAATTTTATCTACACTTTTCTTGTTGTTATAGATTAATGAATCTTGTCCCACACCAAATACGGTTACACTGTCGACCGTTAACTTAGAGTTGTTACTTTGATTGATAAAATCAGCATGTAACTTTACATCTTTATTTTCTCTACATGTAGTATCTTGTGTACAAGAGGAATACAGCACAGAAATGAAAAATAAAAATGCAATTGTGTATTTCATGTGTTTTATCTTTTCAAAAATAAGTATCTAACTTCCGATTTTAAAATTTCTGTTGCTATCTGTGTCGGATTATTTTCAGTTTCAGAATAAATTTTAATGATAGCTTCTGCAAATTTTATGGCAGAGTCCTCCGGTTGAAAATGCGTAGAAGTTGTATTTATCAGCTTAATTAAGTTTTCTTGAGTACTAATTGTTGCCGACCATAAAGCATCGCTTACATATACCTGCTGTGCATAATTATGCTCAAATTCCTTTCTGATACTTTCTATCATATTTGTCTGAAAACTTAAACAGTTCATTCCGCTTTTCAAAACATTTAAAACCATATTTGATGGATTAGTACGCTCAAGCAGTAACATCAATCTTTCATATGCTCTTAACTGTATTGGAATTACCGTATTATTATTCTTTTGAGCAATATCTGATTTTCTCTTTCTTTCCTCGTTCGACAACATCCTGTCTATTAATAGATAAGATGTTAATAGCACAATGAAAGCAGGTATGATATATTTTAAAATTTCCATATTGCATTAATGTTGAAAATACACCAACTAAATCTCTTTTTCAATTTTATAATTATTTCTTTCCGATGAATTTCTCGAAACAATCTCGCCTAAAAAACCTGTTAAAAACATTTGTGTTCCTAATATCATTGCAACTAAAGCTATGTAGAAATACGGACTGTCGGTAACTAAAATAGCTCTTGTGTTAGTAAGAATAGCATGGATTTTTACAGCGCCTACAACAATTATTGCAATAAACCCAAGAATGAACATCAGACTTCCGTACAGACCGAAAAAGTGCATAGGTTTTTTACCGAATTTATTTAAAAACCAAAGTGTCATCAAGTCTAAATATCCATTAATAAACCTGCTCATGCCGAATTTGGTAGTACCAAACTCTCGCTTCCTATGTGTAACTACCTTTTCGCCAATCTTAGTAAAGCCTGCATTTTTTGCCAGATAAGGTATGTATCTGTGCATTTCGCTATAAACCTCTATGTTTTTTACAACTTCATTTTTATAAGCCTTTAACCCACAATTCATATCGTGCAATTTCAGACCTGTAACCTTTCTTGCTGTGGCATTATATATCTTAGATGGTATATTTTTAGCAAGTTTGGAGTCATATCGTTTCTTTTTCCATCCTGAGACTAAGTCGAAACCATCTTCTTTAATCATTCGGTATAGTTCAGGTATTTCATCCGGACTGTCCTGTAAATCAGCATCCATAGTTATTACAACATCACCTTGTGCTGCTTGAAATCCACAATAAAGTGCAGGTGATTTACCGTAATTACTTCGGAATTTGATACCTCTTACCGCAGACGAACGTTCTTTTAAAGTCTCTATGACTTCCCATGAGTTATCTGTACTTCCGTCATTGATAAAGATTATTTCGTAACTGAATTTGTTTTCTTGCATTACACCTTTAATCCAGTCGTGAAGTTTTACCAAAGAGTCGGCTTCATTGTATAGAGGTATTACTATAGATATATCCATTGTGTTTTATTTATACGTTTGATATTGTTTGATTATCATCACTTTCAAATATACTTTTTTCTTTTTTAATGAAAAATCCCAGAATAAACCCAAGTACGAGTCCAAATATCAAATTAACCCAAATCGATTGAAGTGAATAATTTACAGGTTTCATTTGATTTTCTAATTCTTCAAAATACTTATCATCTAAAGGAAGATTGAACCTATCGAACAATGCTCTGTTTTGCTCAATTTGGCGTACGCTTTCTTCGAACATATTTGTTAACATGTCAGGATTGATATATTGAAGATATATGATTTTAAACAGACTTGATATTATTCCTGCAAATAGAAACATAAAGGTAACATATTGGAAAACACGACCATAAGTTATAGTACCATTACATTCTTTATCACGGTAGTTTTTAGTGTTTTTTATAGAAACTATTATTATGAAAGCAATTAATAGAAAAGATAAAAGTTTAATAAAAACATTGCTTGAAGAGTTTAAAACAAAATTTACAAAAAAAAGTACACCCAGAAAAAGTCCACTTGTCATGGTAGATTTGAAAATATTATCCCGCATAGTTTTTTATTTGCAAAAGTACAAATTTTTAATTAAAAACCCTTAGTGCACTATGAAAAATATATGTTTAACTTTCATCGTATTGATTACAATATCAATCAATGCCCATGCCCAAAAGCATAAAAAAGTAGATTGGAAAATCGATAAGTTAAAAGGAAGAGTTGAAAAAGTGTCAACCGATTACTATAAAGCAGTAGATAGATTTCTGCTGACTTCATCTAAAGACTATCATCTCTGATAAAGTTATGTTACCATTTCAAAGAACTTATTATCTTTGTACCCTATGGTAACGCAGGACACACAACGGTAGCCACCGATACGTTAGGTACAAACAAAAATACATACAGCATGAATTGACATAAATAATATGAGTTTGATAGATACACCAAACTTGATAATCAATGAATCTTGAAACAAAAAAAAACAATAAAATTTGCATATAACGTATATTTTTTTTATATTTGCACGTAAATATAATTTATAACGCTATGAATACGAAATTAACATTAAGTTTAAATAGAAACGTTATTGAGGAGGCGAAATCTTATGCAAAGGAAAATCAAGTAAGTTTATCTAAACTTATTGAGAATTACCTTAATTCGCTTATAAAAACAACTCCCAAAAAAGCGGCGAAAATAAGTCCTCTTGTTGAGAGTTTAACAGGCGTTATATCTTCGGATATTAATGAGAGAAAAAGTTATCATGATTATTTATCTAAAAAATACTCATGATAAATAAACTATTAATAGATACGAATATCATAGTCGATTTGCTCTCAAAGCGCAAAGATTTTTATCAAGAAGCACAAGAATTGTTTACATTGGCTGATGAGCAAGAGATTAAACTTTATATTTCTTCATTGACATTTGCAAACACGCATTACTTGCTTTCAAGAGAATTGAATGCAAATGAAGCTCGTAAAGTCTTGATTAAATTCAAACTTTTAGTGCGTATCTTACCTCTCGATGATAAATTATTAGATTTAGCTTTATCTTCAGATTTTAATGACTTTGAAGATGCTATTCAATATTATACAGCATTGGAAAATAATTTAAATATTATCATAACGAGGAATAAGAAAGATTTTAAAACATCTAAACTGCCTGTTTTGACAGCAAAAGAATATTTAAACAGATAATTGCCGAAACCTTCACGCCAAATGTTATAAAGATATAGGTCTATGTGATTGGGAAGTTAGTGCTTTATATAATCGGACTGAAAAGCCGTGCAAACGACTCTTTTAATTTCTGAGCACGTTTCCTGTTATTCCAGTCGCTTAAAGTAATTTCTTTGCTGTTTAAAAGATCGTTTTCAAAATGTTTCTTTAAAATAAGAGCAGTTTCTGCATTATAAATAAAAGCATTAACTTCAAAATTCTGATTGAAACTTCTTTCATCTAAATTAGTAGAGCCAACAATTGAGATAAAATCGTCAATTACAATAGCTTTACTATGTAAAAAACCTTCATTATACTGATAGACTTTAACACCGGCTTCAAGTACTTCCCCTAAATAACTAAATGTACAAGCATCCGAAAGTTTAGAGTCAGATTCCTTAGGTATAGTCAGTTTAATGTCTATTCCACCAAGCGCAGCAATTATTATTGCGTTGAGTAAGACTTCATTAGGTACAAAATAAGGCGTGTGTATGTAAACATAATCTTTAGCTGTCATTATAGTCGATGTAATTCCTTGCATAATCGCTTCCCAGTCGGAATCAGGACCGCTACTCACAATTTGAACTATATTTTTAGAGTGTTTAGTTGGCTTAGGATAATATTTTATGTCTGTAATCAATTTACGCTCAACAAAATACCAATCTGTTAGAAATAATGATTGCAGACCATGAACAGCACCACCTTCAAAACGTACAAAAGTGTCTCTCCATTTACCAAGTGTGTTTCCAAAAATATATCTGTCGGCAAAGTTTAAACCACCTGTAAAACCATATTTTCCATCTACAATAAGAATTTTACGATGATTTCTAAAGTTTATTTTACTTCTTCTAAGCCTTAATCTTAATGGTAAAAATGCCCTCACATAAACTCCGGCTTCTTTTAACGATTTCAAGTATTTTCGAGATAATTCAAAACTACCGAAATAATCATATATCATCCTCACTCTCACTCCTTCCTTTGCTTTTTTTATCAGCAACTCTCTCAGGTAGTTTGAAATTAAGTCATCTTCAAAGATAAAAAATTCGATATGTATATGATTTTTAGCTTTCTCTATCGCCTCAAACATTGCAGTAAAAGTCTCTTCTCCATCCGTAAGCACTTCTATTTTATTGTAAGTATACACCGATGCATCACTGTTATTATAAAGCAAGTTGATGAGATTCAGGTGATTGTGATTGGTAACTAATTCAGGAAAAGTATCAGGTTTTATTTCTTTATATGGTAGCTTAGTAGCATGTTTCACACTCTTTTTAGAGATAATCTTTTGTTTTCTATAATTTTGTCCGATTAGAAGATACAGCACAATACCTATTACAGGCAAGAAAACTAAAACCAATATCCAAGATAAGGATCTGATAGGATTTCTGTTTTCAAGCAGCAATACGGAAATAGAGCTGATAATCATGTAGAAATAGAAAACAACTAATATTATGAACAACAAGCTATTCATTTACCAATATGTTTTTTTTGTTTATATATTTGAGATATTGATGATTAGATATTGATTGTATAGTATCCGGAATGCAATTTATGAATGGTGCAGTTACACCATTGTTAATCACTTGGTTAGAAACTTCAATTTGAGCTTCATCCCATAAATTTGACTTGATTAGGCTATTTAACAACATCGCCCCGCCTTCAACCAAAACTGAATTAATCCCTATAGAAGCTATACTTTTAAGCATGTTTTCCAGCATGTTATCATCAAAATTCAGATAGATATACTGTATATTATCCACATCTTCACGAGGATTTTCTGTAAAAACAATTGTTTTAGTCAACTGATCATAAACAATATAATCTAACGGAACACGTCCGGTTCTATCCAATAATATACGAATAGGATTTTTGCCTGTCCAATATCTTACTGTCAAAGATGGATTGTCAAGAACAACTGTATTTGTGCTTACCATTATAGCTTGATTTTCCGATCTTACTTTATGAGTCAGCTGCTTTGAAATCTGATGCGAAATTCTTAGAGGTGGAACATCCTTACTTTGTCTTTTGATATCGATAAAACCATCATGTGTCTGCGCCCATTTTAGAGTAACATATGGTTTTTTCTCTTTCTGCCATTTAAAAAAACGTTTGTTTAACTCATAACATTCTTTTTCGAGCACACCACATATCACTTCAACACCTGCATTTTTCAGTATCTCAACACCCTTTCCTGATACTTTGGGATTAGGATCTAAAGTCCCAATTACAACTCGTGGTATTCCTTTCTGAATGATAAGATTAGCACATGGAGGAGTTTTTCCGAAATGTGCACAAGGTTCTAAATTTACATATAAAGTAGATTCTTTAAGAAGAGATTCATCTTTAACAGAGTTAATAGCATTCGGTTCTGCGTGGGCATCGCCATATCTTTTATGAAAACCTTCACCAATAATTGTGTTATTATGCACTATTACAGCACCAACCAATGGATTAGGAGCTACATGTCCATTTCCATAAGTAGCTAATTGTAAACATCTATGTATGAATTTTTCTTCGTGTTCCATTTTTTATATCTTTGTATCCATGCAGAAAACTATAAAAAAAATTAAACGAGAATTAGCTGACTTGTATTCAGATACAGAACTACAGTCAATTACCCGCTTGTTGATATCTAAAATAACCGATTATAATTTCACGGAAATTTTAGTTAACAAAAATACAATTTTTTCTGATGAACAGGAACAAAATGTTGATAATTATCTTGAAAAGCTTAAAAATCACATGCCTATTCAATATGTGTTGGGTGAAACGGAGTTTTGCGGACTACATTTCAGTGTAGATGAATCGGTACTTATACCACGACCGGAAACTGAAGAGTTAGTGGAATGGATAGTAAAAGAAGCATCACCAAATTCAAATATATTAGATATTGGTACAGGTAGCGGTTGTATTGCGATTTCTATAAAGCATTTTCTACCAAATTCAGAAGTTTTTGCTTGTGATATTTCAGAAGAAAGTCTGCATACAGCCACAAAAAACGCTAAACAAAATAATACTGATATACATTTTTTTCAAGCAGATATTTTAAAATACAGTAAGTCTGATGTTTTATATGATGTTATTGTAAGTAATCCACCATATATACCTGTATATGAAAAAGATATGTTAGATTTTAAAGTGAAGAATTATGAGCCGTCTTCAGCATTATATGTGCCCGATGATGATCCATTGTTATTCTATAAGAAAATTGCAGAATTTGCTGAGCTATATTTAGTTTCAGGAGGAAAAATTTTCTTTGAGATATATAGTGAATATGCAAAAGATTGCGTTGAATTACTTAAAAATATGTCATTTCAGCAAATAATATTAAAACAAGATATATCAGGGAAAGATAGAATGTTATGTGGCATTAAAAAATAAAAGTTACAATTAAACCTTGCTACAACATTATAGTCTGTATTAATCACAGCTTGAAAATATTTTAATTTCATGTCAAATAAAAAAGAAGAAACAGAGATTATTCAGGGGCTTAGCAATCCAAGCACACAAGCAAAGGCTTTTTCAGCTTGTGTGAGGATGTATCAAGAAAGGTTGTACTGGCATATTCGTAAAATGGTTTTATCGCATGAGGACGCCAATGATGTTCTTCAAAATACTTTTATGAAAGCATGGAATGGTATTAATAATTTCAGAGGTGATTCGCAAATTCTGACATGGTTATATAAAATTGCCACAAATGAAACTATGACATTTTTGGCAAATAAACGACTTAGAAATTTATCAGGCATAGAAGAGGTTGAAAATCTTTTATTAAATCAACTTAGAAGTGATGAGTATTTTTCGGGTGCAGAAGCAGAAATGAAACTTCAGGAAGCAATTCTGACTTTGCCGGAAAAACAAAGATTAGTTTTCAATATGAAGTATTTCGATAATATAACATATGAGCAAATGGAAGAAATCCTGAATACTTCAGTTGGAGCTTTGAAGGCATCTTATCATCATGCCACAAAGAAAATCGAGAAATTTTTAACTGATAGTTAAATAAATTAGAGAAGATAATTATACATAAAAATCAGATATTAAACCTTTTGAAGTTATATAAGTCTAACATTAGTGAAAAGAAAAATAAAAAGATGAAAAAAGAAAAAAACATATTAGAACAGACAGGGAATAGAAATCCATTCGTCGTGCCTGATGGTTATTTTGAAAACTTTGCCACAAATATTGATAACAGCATTTTTGAACAGCCAAAGTTAACCAAGAGAATATTTATGCCTTGGATGTATTTGGCAGCTATGTTTGTAGGAATTTTCTTAATTGGTAACTTGATATATTATGTTCATTTTCAGAAGACTAATGATGTAAATGAATTTAGCGATTTGTATGAAATGTATGTAACCTCACAAATAGATCAATCAGTTATGTATGATTATTATGTGAGTGATGATTTAAAAGATTTGGAATAACAATAAAAATGAAGCGAAGATGAGAACAAATATTCTATATATTATTGCGTTTTTATTATTGTCATCAGGATTAAGTGCACAAAGAAAAGGTACGTCATTTTCTCCTGAAGAAGCAATTAATCAGAAATGGACATTTATAAAAGAGAAGGCAAATTTAAATCCGGAAGAAGCTCAAATTGTAGAGCCTGTTTTTCGTGAAACTGAAGCAGAATTATGGAAGTTGATAAATAAAAGTAGAGAGACATTCAGAAAAAACTATCAAAGAGGTGAAGGAGTAACTCCTAACTTTGAGCTTATTAATGAATCGATGGTTAATTTCGAAGTTGATAATGCACTAAATCAGAAACAATATTATTTGCGATTAAAAAGTATCAAACTACCTGAATCAACAATCAATCGTATCTTAAATGCAGAGAAAGATTATAAACGAGATTTAATGCAGAGGATGCCACCCGGACGCAACAAAGGACAAAAGATGCCGGAATCTAAATGATTCTTAATAAAATAATAAGTTGAAAAACGGTAGTGAAATAATAGTAGCTACCGTTTTTTATGTGTATTCCCTTAAAATCTTCGTATAGCACGTTTGTTTTTTAACCAAAAAACATTATCTTTGCACTCCGAAATCAAATGGTACTTTGGCCGAGTGGTTAGGCACCGGTCTGCAAAACCGTCTACGGCGGTTCGAATCCGCCAAGTACCTCAAGTGAAGCCTCATAACATGCTGTAAATCAGTATTAGTTGTGAGGCTTTTATAGCTACCGAAAAGACGATTTAAATTGCTCCAAGAATAACATTGGCATCAATATTCAGTTTTTTATGAATTTTTCGAGCTACCTGCAAGGTAGGAAGTGATTTACCATTAAGATATTCATTAATACGTGGAGCACTAATTCCAAGCATGTCAGCCAATGACTTTTGGGTTAAATTCATTTCATTCATACGTGTTTTAATCACATCACTTAAAGCAGGTTTACCTATCGAATAATGTGTTTTTTCGTATGCGACAACTAAATCTGTGAGAATATCTAATTCAATATAATTTTTATCATTCTTTGGAGTGTTATCATCAACAAGTTCAATAAGTTCGTTAACCCTTGCCATGATAGCCTCATATTCTATTTTATTAGCTATTAGTTTCATAATATTTATTTTAAATTTTTGAACAATCTTTAATCTTATCATATTCAGAATGAGTTCCGATGAAGTGGATATAAACTATTTTCGGCACAAACAACACTAATGCTATAAGTCTGTAAGAATTACCTTTGATGTTGAATACATAACGTCTATTACCTATGCCATCTACACTATTGAAAGTTTGTTTCATATCAGCAAAACAATCCCACTCACTAAATTCTGTTTTAATATACCATTCGTCTAATGCAATTCTTATATCTGCATGCGACTCTGAGTACTTTTCAATTGCTTTGTAGGTAATTATTCTCATTTCATGTTTTTATTGTGCCACAAATATAATATGTTTATTTCGAATTACAGAATATAAATTACAAAATACGTAATTATTTTTATCGAAAATAGAAGATTTAACATTTGAAATAAAAAATGCCCTTGTTATCACGAGGAATACGAATCTGTCATGGATAAAATAATAATTAAAATTTGCAATAGCCTTTAAATTTTGTAAATTTGCAACCAATTTATTTCAATAACTACACAATTTAATTTTTAAAAATGAGCGATCAAAGGTATAATTTACGAGGAGTTTCAGCTTCAAAAGAAGATGTACACAATGCTATTAAGAATATTGACAAAGGCATTTTTCCAAAAGCATTCTGTAAGATTATACCTGATATAATTGGTGGCGACCCTGATTATTGCAATATTATGCATGCTGATGGAGCAGGCACCAAATCATCTTTAGCGTATATTTACTGGAAGGAGACGGATGATTTAAGTGTGTGGAAGGGGATAGCTCAGGATGCGTTGATTATGAATATAGACGACTTGCTGTGTGTGGGTGCGACCGACAATATATTACTGTCATCAACTATCGGAAGGAATAAGAATCTCATCCCTGGAGAAGTTATTTCTGCAATTATCAATGGTACGAATGAGTTGGTTGAAGAGCTTGCCGAAATGGGAGTGAATATTTATCCTACCGGAGGTGAAACTGCTGATGTCGGTGATATTGTACGCACTATTATAGTTGATAGTACTGTTACTTGCAGAATGAAACGCAGTGATGTAATTGATAATGCGAATATCCAAGCGGGTGATGTAATTGTTGGATTATCATCTTCGGGGAAAGCAACTTATGAGAAAGAATATAATGGTGGTATGGGCAGTAATGGTTTAACGTCTGCTCGGCATGATGTGTTTGCTAATTATATCACAGATAAATATCCGGAGAGTTATAATCCTGAGATACCAAAAGAATTAGCTTATTCAGGTAGTTATAAACTCACTGATTTTATAAATGAAGTTGGTATTGATGCAGGTAAGTTAGTTCTCTCGCCTACACGCACTTACGCTCCGGTTATTAAGAAGATATTGACTGAATTACGTCCAAATATTCATGGTATGGTGCATTGTTCGGGAGGTGCGCAAACTAAGATTTTACATTTTATAGATAATCTGAAAGTTATAAAAAATAATCTCTTTCCGGTTCCGCCACTATTCAGAATTATTCAGGAAGAATCTAAAACCGACTGGCAAGAAATGTACAAGGTATTCAATATGGGACATCGTATGGAAATCTATTTGCCGGAAGAATATGCTAATGAAATTATCTCTATTTCTAAATCCTTTAATATTGATGCTAAGATAGTAGGCTATGTAGAGTCATCAAATAAAAAGGAGTTGGTTATTGAAAGTGAATTTGGGAGATTTGAATATTAGTAGATGTATTATCAGAGTTAACCCTTTGTACAAACAAATATCATTTCTTCGCCATCTTTTATTTTTCTTTTATCATAATAGCCATATTCTTCTTTTATTGTGAATTTTAAGCTCGTTAATATATCAACAATATCGTTATATTCATAATATTTTATTGTCAATAAATCTTCCTTTATGCTTTCTATTCCATTTTCCAGAACTCGTATGTAGTTTTTATACTGGATATATTTTTTCTCAGTATCGGCATGATGATTTATAGTAGACCTAATAATACGTTTGTTTCCGTGAATTATATCATAGGATATATCTTCTCTACCCAACCACTTTTCATCATATAGCCTTGGTTTGAATATATCAAATACAAAAATACCATTATCCTCCAAATGTTCATAGACACACTTTAAGCACTCAATAGCTTTTTCTTTAGTGGGAAGCCATTGTAATGCTCGCCAGGGTATTATTATGTATTCGAATTTCTGACCAAGATTGAAATTTGACATATCTCCCTGATGAATATGTATATTTTTCTGTAGCTGAATATCAGATATTTTTAATTTATCCCAAAATTCTGCTAACATATGTTCTGATAGCTCAATACATTCCAATATTCTACCGGTTTTTTCAGCTACATAAAATGAAACCCTTCCTGTTCCGCTTGCTAATTCGAGTATAGGTCCCTTTGTTTTATTTGCATACTCTACGTAAAAGTCTAAATCATCTTTTATAATTTCTCTATTATCGTAATCATAATAATCTGCTGTATTGTGGTAAAGATTGCCTGGTAAATAGTTTTCCATTGGTGATTGTTTTATATTATTATTGCTTTTATCTGAATAGAATCACTTTAAAATTTTTAAAGCAAATAACTGATATTTGAGGTGAAGAGTTTTACAGAAATTGCGAGTAAAATAATGCCGAAAAATTTTCTAAGGATATAAACTCCGGCTTCTCCGAATAATTTTTCGATTCTATCAGTCGATTTTAATACAAAATATACAAAAATCATGTTTAATATTAGGGCTGTAAGAATATTTTCTATCTGATATTCAGCTCTTAATGATATTAAGGTAGTAAAAGAACCCGGACCAGCTATCAATGGAAAAGATAAAGGTATAATGGAGGCACTGCTTTTTGGACCTTTGTTTCTGAATATTTCTATATCTAAAATCATTTCTATTGCATAAATAAAAATAATCAATGCACCTGCTACAGCAAACGATTGAATATCAACACTAAAAAGTTTTAATACTCCATCGCCGGTATATAAGAAAAGCACTAAAATTACAAATGCAATAAAGCTTGCCCAGAAAGCATGTATCTTGTTGTTTTTCTTTTTGATATTCAATATGATAGGAATAGATCCCAAAATATCGATAATAGCAAAAAGTACCATAAAAGCACTGGTTATTTCTATAAAGCTGAAATTCATAAATTATATTTTTAAATATTGTCTATTGTCTATAGTCTATAGTCTATTGTTTAATGTTTAATGTTTATAGACTATAGACTGTTGACTGTTGACTATTGACCCTTTTACCACTATTCACTAATCCATTACTCCTAACTCCTAACTATTTCACCATTAACCTCCCTCCGTTCTTTATCAAAAATCCATCCCCATTTATTAAAGTATTTTATCAGATTCCAGACATGAATCAGCATCATTCTGAAACTTTTATACGAACTTCTTGCATGATGATGTACAACAGATACATGTGGATAAAACACTGTTCTGTAATGCTTTCTAATTCTTCTTGTTAGATCGATATCTTCAGGATATAGAAAAAAACGTTCGTCGAACAGACCTGACTTTTTCAGTGCTTCTGTTCTTAAAAACATACAACAGCCTGAAAGATATGGTACATCCATGATTTTATCATAATCTGAATTACGCATTTCAAATCTTTCCATGCTTTTCTTTGTCCACTTTGCAGGTAAAAATCTCCTGAAAATAAGATCAGCAGGTGTAGGGAGTAATTTGCACAAATACTGAATTTCCCCGTTAGGATATACTACTTTAGGCATTACATGTCCAATATCAGTATTTTCATCCATAAAATCAACTATTGTTTTTAGCGTGCCGGTCTCCAATAAAATATCCGGATTCACAACAAGATGATAAAGAATGTCGTTTTTAACAGATTTTCGTAAAGCTATATTGTGAGCAGCACCGTATCCGAGATTTTTACCTGTAAAGATATAGGTTAATCCGGAAATGTTAAAATCACAATTTGGGGTTGGAGAGTTGTCGATTATATAAATTTTATTTATAATATCTGACTTTAAAAGCGACTGAATCAATTGTTCTGCCTCACTAAAAACATGTTTGTAAATAACTATCGATACATTAAGCATGAAATTATTTTTTTATATCGTATTTTCCTGTTTTATCCTCTGCAAATTTACAAAAAACTTTGTTAGTATATTAAATAAATCATCAATGCAGTAATACCGATAAGAAGTATTATCGTTAAAAAGCTCCACAATACTTTCTTTTGCAAATCTTTTCTTCTGCCTGAAAAGAAATAAATATAGAAAATTGTAACTATAGTATTGCTTAACATGGCGAGTAATATTGAGATTACAACAATATTACTATTGATTTCAGTTGCGTTTTGCAATAGATTAATAACAAAAGGAGTTATGTCGCTAACACCGCTTAATAAAGATAAAATACCCAAACCACTATTACCGATATTCTGTAATGTATAGGTCGTGATGACTGTAAAAAACACAAAAAGTCCGGCAAAAATCAACGCCACTTTAAACTCAAGTGGGTTTTTATAATCCTCATTTTCACGTTCCTCTTCGGAAGGTTTATTATCATCTTGTACAGATTTGCGATTTAGCAACCAAGCAATAAATGTAGATGCAATTGTCAAGAATATTAAATATGGATAAACGAGTAAAAATATATCACGACTAAAAATATAAATGAGTATTAAGAATTTCAGAAACATCATACTTTTGGCTATCACCATCGAGCCGGCATATTTAGCCAATCCTTTTTCAGATGCACCTCTTGCTTCTTTTGCCAAGAGCGTAATTGTTGCTGTACTGCTATACAATCCGCCAATCAAACCTGAAATGAAAGTTCCCGATTTCTTAAAAACATATCTTTTCAGCAAATATGAAGCATAGGATATACCGGATACCACGACAGTTGCAAGCCAAATCGAATAAGGAGTAAGTTGCGTACCTTCAATTAAAATATTGTTTGGAAGAATAGGTAGAATTACACCACTTATAGCCAAGAACTTAGCAAGAATAATCAACTCGTCGTTACGCATTTTATTTGCGAATTGTTTGAAAGTTGATTTCATTTCGGTAAGCATAAGTACAAATACTACTATAGTTAGCGAAAACCACAAAGGTTGAGTTATAATAATCGGAGCAAGACAATAGGTTATTAAAGCAATTAAAATTGTTGTCATGCCAAACATATTGTGTTTTAGTGCTTTACTTATGTAGTTTAGACTTAAAAGAGCAATCATGGCTATTCCACCACCAATATATAGAATAAGGTTTTGCGGATCGAGAATATATAATATATAGCCAAGAATTCCGATAAACGTAAATGTGCGATCAGTCCCAAACGAAGCAACTATTCCCTTCTCATCATCATTTTTCATTTGAAATTTCAGTTGCGACAGTCCAATCAGTAAAGAAAACAAAGCAGTCAATATAAATGAAAATAATTCTTTAGGCAGTATATTTATTAATTCGTCCATATGTTTAAACTGGTATCAAAAGGTCAATTCAACTTTATAATTAAAATATCGACAAAATTACATTATAACTTTGATAATAACAAGAAGATGAATGAATCGAATATAGGTGTGCAAATGGTGCAAATAGAATTATTCGATTAAAAGATGGGGAAATTGTGAAAAAACAAATGCTATGGGTAAAATAATATTGTAACATGCTACATTGAAAATTCATCTTTAGAAATGAAAACAAAATATAAAATAGTGAATATTTGTTTTCTTGTTTTAATCAACTCACTTTATTCATATTAAAATTTACTTAAATGAAAGTAAGGGAAATACTTTTAATAATTCCATTTCTGTTTATGATAATGGGAATGGTATCTTGTGAAGACACAGAATCAAAATACGAAATTTACGAAAACCACGAGATTTTTGCTTGTGGTATGGAAGACCCTGTACAGAATCTTGGGTGGCTAAAAGCAATAATCGATGAAATATTATTTAATAAAAAAGATATTCATTCAAGTTTCAGTATTGATTTATACCAAGAAAATGAAACAAAAAATCATGTTATCTTAATTCCGTATTCTCCTGACAAAAAAATATTTGATTATAAAGTATACGATTGTTCTGGAGAATTAACCAGATATTATGCAGGGCGAGGTGGTGAAATTCACGAGAAATCTTCAAATGTTCCGCCGCAATTTCTTTTAAGTTCTTATTGCACATTTATTAGTACACTTTGGTCAATATCAATAGAATAAAAATATTATGAAAACAAATAAATCATTTTTAATTATTCCATTACTATTATTGATAATGGAAAGTTGCGGACAATTGAATGAGCCACCCGGTAACCATTCTAATTTTCCGGCGGTTTCTCCGGATGGACAATTTATTACATATTTTTGTTTTCCAACTAATGGGGATAAGACCACACGAGGAGTTTATATAATGTCTATTGACGGAAACAATAAAAAATTGATTTATCCGCAAGATTATGGTTCGGTGCATGGTTGGATAAGTTGGAGTCCATTTGGCAGGCAACTTCTTATTCAGGAGGGAATCATTACTTTGCATAATAATGAGTTTAAGGAAATCCGGTCTAATAAAATATTGGATTCAATTGAAGATATATCGAATTATACAGGGAATTTCACATGGGCACCTGATGGAAACAGTCTTCTATATAATATAAAAGATTCGATTTACATATGTGATACTTTGTTTCAACATTCACGAAAACTTTTGTTACAAGGCATTGGAGCGTACTGGATGCCGGATGGTGAAAAATTGAGTTACATGAGAAACGGTGAGATTTATATTGCCGATACGGTGAGCTACAAGGAAATCCAGATAACTAATGATGGTAACTGGAAAAGTGCTCCAATACCTTCTCCTGATGGAACAATGTTGAGTTATGTGATATCTAATATCTAATGGTGATCTCTGTTTAATCAATACTGATGGCAGTAATCCTCGTTTTCTTACAAATACACATCGAGAAGCTTATTCATGGACCCCTGACTCCAAGTCCATTATTTATTCCAAAACATTAGATGGTTGGAGTACTTTTCTTTGGAAAATAGATATTGATGGAAAAAATGATATACAAATTTCAAAATAGCTTTTACATCAAAATAACATGATAAGCCATATTTTAGGATAAGGACAATGGATGCCAACGGCAGCAATAAACAACCGCTGACTTATAACAGTTTTCAAATAGTACAGTCATTAATTAACTTTTAAAACAATATCATCATGAAAAAAGGTTTAGTTTTTTTAGGATTTACACTTCTTCTACTTATACATGGTTGCTCAAAAGAAAAAGAACGGGGGCACATTGGACTTGTGTTTATTTCAGACGTAATTATTCCTGCATCTGTCAGTGTTGATGAAGTTGCACTTATTCACGTAGCAGCATATGCACCAAATGGTTGTTGGAGTAACATACGAATTAACTTGAATAAACAGCAAGAAAATCATTACAAAATTACTGCGACTGGATTCTTTAACGGGCAATTGGTTTGCCCCGATATTTTGATTGGTGCTGATACAACATTCCATCTTACATTTGATGCACCAGGAAAATACTATTTTCAATCAAATGATAATCCCTTTGAAATAAAATACGATACAATAGAAGTAGTATATTGAAACAACAGGTAGTTTATGAACAATGAATGCCAACGACAGCAATAAACGGCAATTGACTTTCGAACATCATTTTATTAACTTTTCAATTTTATTGTCATGAAAACAAAGAAATTGCTCGTAATTGTTCCATTCTTATTGCTAATAATGGGAATGGGATCTTGTGAAGACAAAATCAGTGTTATTGATTTGTATCATACTTGGAGGTTTCAAGAATTTGGTAATACCAATGATAATTATTTTGAAAAAGCAAACCCTTCTGATTGTGATAAATGTTATGTTCTTATATTCTCTGAAGATGGTACTTTGTCTGGACATAGTACGACAAATAGTTTTTCCGGTGAGTACACTATTGATGGAAAAGACATAAAGATAATTAATTTTATAAGAACAAAAATCTATGAATCAGGAAGTGGGGAAAAATATCTTGAAAAAATGAATCAAATCCAACATTACGAAATCATAGATAATAAACTCAAATTATATTATAATCAAAGACAAAATTATTTATTGTTTAATCCTTTAAACTAATTAGTATGAAAAAGTTATTGAAACATATGAAATCTATTGACTATACGAAAGAAAAACATACGTTCTTAATAATATCATATTTATTTTTAGCAACAATAATGATAGGATGTAAAGAAAACGAAAATGAAATTCAGCATAAGAAGCAAATTACGTTTGATCATGTAGAGGTCTTGTATGATGTGTTACCTTCTGGAAATTACACTGGGATACATTTTACCTCACAAAATACCGCTTATACAATCACAAATAATGGAAAGATTTTTAAGACAGAAGATGGTGGTAACACATGGATTGAGCAACATTCCAGCACAGAGTTGCACTTACACGATATATTCTTTTTAAACGATTTGAATGGGTATATTGTAGGAGGTGATACTGATGGTATTATACTGAAAACTACTGATGGCGGAAACACATGGAAATCCACAACCTTTCAGATAAGGTTATCATCCATATATTTTATCAATGAAACTACCGGATTTGCTTCGGGGAAAAAACTACTCAGTACCCAGGATGGGGGAAAAACATGGAATGAAGTTGATTTGGAATACTTTGCCTATGGCGGTATCAACTTTTTTGATGGGAAAACCGGATTTTTGGCTGCCGGCAATATTCTTTTAAAAACAATAGATGGTGGAAGTAGTTGGGAGGTAGTAGATAAAATAAGTAATATTATAGGAACAAATACAATTGGGAAAATACAGATAAATAAAGGCGTTGCCTATTTACGTCTTAATGGAGATAAAATGTACAGAACCTCAGATAAAGGTAATACTTGGCAAATACTTAATGTTCCGATAATTTCAGGTTCAGTTCATTTTATTAATGAACATCAAGCGATTGGAGTCGGACAACGTTGGTATGAACTTGGCTATTATCCTGATGGATTACTTTGTGTTACCAATGATGGAGGTAAACATTGGGATGAAAAATATTTTCCGGCAACTGAGTTTTATATCATAAATGACATTGCTTTTTTGAATGATTCTACAGCTTTAGCCATAGGCAATAGCTCACAGGGCTGTATTATTAAATTGAAATTTTAATTAGGACACGTTTTTTATAAACATTTAAATTTTTACACAATGAAGAAATTTTTACTCCTGCTACTCATTACAAGTTATGCTTTTATGAGCTATGCACAATCAGAATTGATCCGAAAAGAAACGGATAAAATGGATACAGTAACCATTTGCCTTATCGGTTCTCTATACTGAAAGAAAAAAATCATATTTATTTCACTGACTGTACAACATATTGCCTTGAAAATTCATATTTAGAAACAGAAATAATAAATATTTGCTTTTCTTGTTTTTATTTTTTAACTTTACCATGTTATAATCCTTAATTGACATATACTGCCTATGGAAACAACTACTCCGCCAGACTACTATCCGAAAAACACGAAATTTTATATTCGTGTCGAAAATTTGTATTCAATTAATTTGTTTAACTTTTAAAATTTAATCTTATGTTAAGAAAAAAAATATTGTTACTAATTCCCTGTCTGCTGACAATTATTTGGATGGGGTGCAAAGAAGACTCTGAAGTAAACCAGTCTATTGTTGGGTCATGGAAATGTGTAGGGTTCGGAGATACGAAAACAAATAATGTAAAGGAAATTGAGCTGAAAGATTGTGAAGAGTGTTATACTATGACTTTTAAGGAAGATGGAACTTTTAGTGGGAGGTCAATTCTTAATATTTTATCTGGAGAATATGAAATTTTTGACAAAGAACTAATCTTTACTTCTTTTTTTCTGACAGAAATAGGCGAAATCAATGGGAATGGATCAAAATTTACTGATGTGTTTACTATAAAAATATTTCAATGTGAAATCAAGAAGTTAACACTAAAACTTTTTTATTCTGAAACTGAATTTTTATTATTTAACCGTTTAAAGTAATCTATTATGAAACGAATTAACAATATAGTTGTACTCGTTGCAACAATATTTTCCATGACGTCATTATTTGCACAAATAACAACTAATGAATTACCTCCAAGCTTTTCGAAATCTGTCCGAACACAAACAGATTATGTTTTTTTGATTCCTCCAAACATGATTAAGATATTAGCAGAAGACAATATAAATGATACTATACCTGGTATTTTACGCAGGGTCGCAGTTGCCATTCCGGTTTTGTTAACTGCGGAAGAGAATGGTATATGGAGCACGTTTTCCAATGGAGATTTATTTTGGACATTATCTATTAAGGTAGAAAACGCTCAATCGTTAGATCTGGTATTTAATAAGTTCTGGTTACCTGAAAGCGGCAGGTTATTTATTTACAACAAACAGACCCGACAGACTATTGGAGCGGTAACTTCTGAATATTTGCAGGGCAGCAAGAATATCCCTGCTGATTTTTCCACAGAATTGATTCTGGGTGACGAATTGACATTAGAGTATTATCAATCTTCAACAATTAAAGAAAAACCGGTTATCAACATTTCTAAAGTATATTATGGCTATCGTGATGTTGATAAATACAATGAAAATACTCGTGGATTTGGAGATTCTGGAAACTGCCAGGTAAATATTAATTGTCAGGAAGGTCAAAACTGGCAAAATGAAAAAGAGGCGGTTGCCCGTATCTATGTTAAACTTCCTGCAAGTGCAGGATGGTGTTCTGGATCGTTAGTAAATAATACTGCCAATAATTATGCTCCTTTATTTTTAACTGCTAACCATTGTTTTTCCGGATATTTTGATGCTATAAATAATCCGAATCTGTCACAATGGATATTCTATTGGAATTATGAGTTTTCCGGATGTGTCAATCAAGGTATTCAGCCTGTTCTCAGATCAACAACAGGAGCCTTAGTAACGGCAAATAACAATATTTCCGATTTTGCTTTGTTGCAGTTAATACAAGATCCAAGAAATTTACAAGGTTTTGAACCTTATTATCTCGGTTGGGACAGGTCGGGAAATGCCGGAACAGGCGGTGTGGGAATTCATCATCCGAGAGGGGATGTGAAGAAAATAGCTACATTAAATTATCCTTCAAATAACAATTGGAATGGAAATAACAATTTTTGGAGCCATTAATGGAATGCTACGCCTAATGGATATAGTGTTACAGAGGCTGGATCTTCCGGCTCTCCTTTGATCACTAATAGTCGTTATGTAATAGGACAATTGTATGGAGGAAGTAATGTTAATTGCTCAAATCCGAGTCAGGACATTGCAGTATATGGCAAATTCAGTGTTTCCTGGACAGGTAACGGTGCAACAGATAATAGGCGGCGGCTTGATCATTGGTTAGATCCTATTGGAACAAATCCTATCACAATTGATGGGCGTAAAATTCCCACTCTCTCCGGTCCCTCCACCGTCTGCAATCAGGCTACTTTCACTATCAACAACCTGCCACAAGGGGCAACGGTAAAGTGGAGTGCTTCTCCCACAGGTATTGTGGATTCAATACAATCTAATGGAAATAGTGCTACGATAACAGCCATCAGTAGTGGGACATTTACTTTAAATGCAACTGTCACATTTAGCGAAAATACAATTGCTTTGACAAAACAAATCATCTCCTTAGGAGGTCCATACATAAACTATTATAGTAATAATAATCTGGTGATGTTAACCGATGATGCTTCTCGTTTTCAAGTGTTACGAAATTATGATAATTCTCAGTATGCAGGTTCGTTGACCGTGTCTGTAAGTGATGGATCTGTAGTTCAGTGGTCAAAAATAAGCGGAACAATGTCATGGAGCAGTTATCTTAATACAGTCACGGTATTTGGCAAAAAAACTTCTTCTCTTATATTAGAAAGTAGTGCTATAAATAGTTGTGGAACGGCAAGTAAACGCTTTACTTTTTACATAGGTGTCACTCCTTTTTTGATTTACCCAAATCCTGCTACTGATATGCTTACCGTTGAAGTTGCATCAGATGAATCAGAAGACATGATGCGTACCACAAGCACGAGCATAGAACCTTACACCATCCAGCTTTGGCACGAGCGAAGCGGTTTGGTACGCACTTTAGAAACCTCCGAGTCTTTAACACAGATTTCATTGAAGGGCTTACCCAAGGGGATGTATTTTGTTCATGTAGTAAAAGATGGAGAAGTTGTTAAGAAACAAATATTATGGGTAAGGTAAACTCATGATTTAGTTCGTGAAAATGAAAAAGCCAATTTCCAAGATAATCCTGAAAATTGGCTTTCTCAATAATTATAAATCTATATTACTCTGCTGCAGGAGTTTCTACTTCTGTAGGTTCTGTAGCGGGAGTTTCAGCAGGTGCTTCTACTTCTGTAACTGGTGCTTCTTCTTGTGCAGCTTCAGCTTGAGCTTCTGCCTCAGCAGCATTGGCTTCGGCTAATTTTTTTGCAAGCTCAGCAGCTCTGGCTTTGTTGATTTTTACTTCATCAGCTAAACGAGCTTTCGCATCAGCAGCCTTTTCAGCAGCAATTTGTTCTTTTGTTTTGTTTACTTGTCCTTCTTTGCTTGATTTCCATGCAGTAAAGCGTTTTTCAGCTTCTGCTTCATCAAAAGCTCCCTTTTTTACACCTTCCAATAAGTGTTTTTTCATTAGTACACCTTCTGATGAAAGAATGTTGCGGGTAGTGTCTGTTGGCTGTGCACCAACATTTAACCAATACAAAGCTCTGTCGAATTTAAGATCTACAGTAGCAGGATTGGTGTTTGGGTTGTACGAACCAATTCGTTCGATGAATTTGCCATCACGTGGCGCACGACTGTCGGCTATAACGATATGATAAAAAGCATATCCTTTGCGACCATGACGTTGTAATCTGATTTTTGCGGGCATTTTATTAATTATTAAATGATTATACCTATTGCTTTTTCTCGAAAAGCGGTCGCAAAGGTACAAAAACTTTTTATATTAACAAGATTTTTATGCTATTTATTTTTGAGAAGTTGTCTGTGCGTTGAATACCCATGCATCAGCAAATCTTTTATCGGCAATACGAATATCCTCCATATATTTAACTGCTGAATCAAAATCTGTAAAGGAGCAAATTGATATTCTTGAGATACCGTTGGATGTAATGACTTCCGCATAAGCAAAATTTTCTGTAATAAATTGATTGCACACTTTAAATGCTTTGGCTTCTGTGTAAAATGCTGCAATAATTACTTTATAATGTCCTGAAGCGGTCGTAATTATTTCTGTTTCAGATGATTGTGCTGTGATTTGTGAATCGTTTACTGTAATCTCAGGTAAATTGTAATGATATAGATGACTGAAATCAGCCGTAACCATATGTGGCATTTTATTGATACCTGTTGAAAAAAAAAGTGCAATAAAAGTGACTATTACCGCTGCATATTGTGTAAACTTCTTAACTGAAAAATTGAAATCCTGATTTTTTGAGTTGCTAAGTTTAATCGGTAATGGTATTGTATCTAATCCTAAATTTTCAGGAAGGAAATTTAAGTTTTTTGCCGGACTGAAATTTATATCCGAATTAAAACCTTTTGTAAATATTCCTAACCGTCCAAATCTTAGTGCTTTTCTTGTGTTTAAAGTGGTAACTATCGAATTAATCTCTTTTTTAGCCAAATTTGCTGCTTGTTTGTAGGATATGTTTTTTTGTCGTGCTATTTCCACTATCAGCATACCGTCATTGTTGTTAATCAGAGGATTAAAACTGATTGTTGAACCCGAAGGAATAATCAAATTATTCGAAATATGAGCTTCTCGATGCTGAATTACAAATGCACCAAAGCCGGGAATGACAGCATGATCATTGCGTACTAAAATCCTCTCAATATTTTCAAAAATTATATCCACGACACAAAATTATAATAATATTTTGATATTGCAGTCTGAAAAGTAAAATAATGAGTAGAAGTTATCAACCAAATCAAAACTTATAACGTAATTTTTTGTTTCAAAATAAATTCCTTATTTTTGTCTGAATAATTTAAAAACTTATACTGATTTTGAAAACATTGTTAATTACCGGCGGTGCCGGATTTATTGGATCGCATGTAGTGCGGTTGTTTGTAAAAAAATATCCAAACTACAATATTATTAATTTAGATGCACTTACTTATGCCGGTAATCTTGAAAATTTAAAGGATATAGACGGAAGTCCGAATTACACCTTCGCGAAAGGAGATATTACTGATGAGGTTTTAATTACCAAATTATTTGAAAAATATAAGTTTGATGGTGTAGTGCATTTAGCGGCTGAGTCTCATGTAGATAGGTCTATAACCGACCCTTTTGCGTTTATTAAAACTAATGTTTTCGGTACAGCCAACTTGCTAAATGCAGCTAAAGAAGCATGGAAAGGCAATATGGATGGAAAGAGATTTTATCATATATCAACCGATGAGGTGTATGGTTCGTTGGGCGAAACAGGTTTGTTCACAGAGGAAACTTCTTATGATCCGAGAAGTCCGTATTCAGCAGCAAAAGCCTCATCCGACCATTTCGTCAGAGCATATTTCCATACTTATGGCTTGCCTGTTGTGATTTCTAATTGTTCAAATAATTATGGAGCAAACCATTTTCCTGAAAAGCTAATTCCTCTATCAATACATAATATTAAAAATAACAAACCAATACCTATTTATGGTAAGGGAGAAAATGTACGAGATTGGTTGTGGGTTGAAGATCATGCACGTGCAATTGATGTTATTTTTCATACAGGAGTTGATGGTGAAACCTACAATATCGGCGGTAATAATGAGTGGACAAATATCGCATTAATTCATGCACTTTGTGAGATTATGGATAGAAAACTTGGTCGTGAGTCGGGAGAGTCGGCTAAATTGATAACTTTTGTAAAAGATAGAGCCGGACACGATTTGAGATACGCTATTGATTCATCAAAATTACAACGAGAATTAGGCTGGTCACCATCACTACAATTTGAAGAAGGATTGGAAAAAACAGTAGATTGGTATTTAGCTAATCAGGAGTGGATGGATAATGTAACGAGCGGACAATATCAGACTTACTACAAAAAACAATACGAAGAAAGATAAAAAATTTGTTATGTAACAAAAAATCACTATCTTTGCATGCGATTTTTGAAATGTGGAGGGGACTGAAGTCCCCTTTGTTTTTGTTAATAGATAAAAGCATGATAGATAAAGATGTTGTAAATCAGGTAGTTGAATCCTTTATTGACCAAGCTGATATTTTTGTGGTTGATATAATTATCACGAACAATAATCATATATCAATTGAAATTGACTCATTTGAAGGCGTATCTTTAGATGATTGTGTGAACCTAAGCAGATATATTGAGTCGAAAATTGACAGAGAACAGGAAGATTATGAGCTTGAAGTAAGTTCAGCAGGACTAACATCTCCGTTTAAGATTCACAAACAATATATTAAAAATACCGGTAAAGAAGTTGAAGTGATTACTACTACAGGCAGCAAGTATACAGGTGTTTTGAAAGCTGTTTCAGCCGAGTCTATAGAATTAATTGTAGACAAAACGATTAAGCCGGAAGGTTCAAAACGTAAAATTACAATTCAAGAAGAAATAACAATATTATTACAAAATATAAAAACAACTAAACTGATTATTAGATTCAAATAAGCCATGAGCAAGAAAGAAACAATAAATTTGATAGATACCTTTTCGGAATTTAAAGAACTAAAAAGTATTGATAAATCGACTCTTATGTCGGTTATGGAAGATTCCTTTCGCAGTGTTATAGCAAAAATGTTTGGAAGTGACGAGAACTTCGACGTAATTATTAACCCTGATAAAGGCGATTTTGAGATTTATCGTAATCGAAAAGTTGTAGAAGATGATGAGTTTGAAAATGAAAATACTGAAATTAAATTTTCAGAAGCAAAAAAATTAGATGAAGACTGTGAGTTAGGAGAAGATATTACTGATGCAGTCGACTTTTTAGGTTTCGGAAGAAGGGCGATTTTAAATTTGAGACAAACTTTACAGTCGAAGATTTTAGAATTGCATAAAGGTAATGTATTCACAAAATACAGTCAGAAGGTAGGCGAAATAGTTGTAGCAGAGCTATATCAGATATGGAAAAAGGAAATGTTATTGCTTGATGAAGATGGTAATGAGTTATATTTGCCTAAGTCAGAACAGATTCCAACGGATTTTTATAGAAAAGGTGATATGGTTCGTGCAGTTGTAGCTGTAGTTGAAAATAAGAATAACAATCCGAAGATTATTTTATCTCGTGTTTCTCCGGTGTTTCTTGAGAGACTGTTTGAATTAGAAGTTCCGGAAATCCACGAAGGATTGATTACGATAAAAAAGATATCAAGGATGCCGGGAGAAAGAGCTAAAGTAGCTGTACAGTCGTATGACGAGCGAATTGATCCTGTTGGTGCTTGCGTTGGAGTGAAAGGTTCTCGTATTCATGGTATAGTACGCGAACTAAGAAATGAGAATATAGACGTTATCAATTATACAAGCAATATGAAACTGTTCATTCAGAGGGCATTAAGTCCAGCTAAAGTTTCAGAAATTGTATTAAATGATGTCGATAAGAAAGCAGAAATTTACATGAGACCTGAAGAAGTTTCTCAAGCTATTGGTAAAGGAGGTTTAAATATTAAGCTTGCGAGTATGCTTACAGGTTACACATTAGATGTTTATAGACAGTTAGATGAAGAAGAAGAAACAGAAGATATCTACTTGGATGAATTTAACGACGAAATTGAACAATGGATAATCGATGTGTTCAAAAAGATAGGTTATGACACTGCGAAAAGCGTACTTGCTGTTCCACGTCAAGATTTATTGAAACGGACTGATTTGGAAGAAGAAACTATCGATGAAGTCTTAGCTGTTTTACGTTCTGAATTTGAAGAAGAAGAGATATAATTATAAATGAATATTAAGCATCAGTTATTCAATTATCTTTTCGTTCTAACAAAAAATATTAAAAACATAAATTACAACATGCCCATAAAATTAAGTAAAGCCTGTTTAGAATTAAATATTGGAAAATCAACCGCTATTGAATTCCTTGCTAAGAAATCAAATAAGATTCCTGACGACCCTAACTTTAGACTGTCGGATGATCAGTTTCTTTTGTTAGCTAAGGAGTTTAATAAAGATATGGCTGCCAAAATAGAAGCCGAACGTTTAAGTCAGGAACGTCAGCAGAAAGAAAAACCGGCAACCGTAGCCATTGAAGGATATGAGAAGAAAGTATCTGTAAAAGAGGAGAAGATAATTCATGTGGAAATTACACAAGATCAGTTGCCTTCGCTAAAGACAGTAGGTAAAATTGATATTGAAGATAATGTTTCGAAACCAGAACCTGTGGAAGTGAAGGTAGAAATACCAAAAGATGAAGTTGAGCCTGCAAAGGAGAAAGTTCAGGTTGTTGAAGAATTGGAAGCGGCAAAAGAAGTTGTAGTGGAAGTACCTGTTGATAAGGTTGTTACTCCTGAACCGGAAAAAGAACCGGAGATCATCAAGACAAAATCTGATATTAAAATCGTTGTTAAAGAAGAAGAAATTGAAGTTACAGAAAAGGAAGAGTTATTACCGGAGCCTGTGGTTGAAGTTGAAACTTCTGTTACAACAACACAAGATGTATCTAAGGATGAAACAAATATTGAATCCCCCGAAGACATAATAGAGTCTATTGATTCTGAAGTTGTAGATATCAAAGATGATGTTGTTTCAGAAGAAGAGATTGAAGAAGATGATAGTTTTATGGCTGTTTCATTTAAACGTATAAAAGGTCCTAATGTGATAGGAACAGTAAATTTAGATAAAATAAACGATACTCGTCCAAAACCATCAGTTAAATCTAAGGATAAAGTAAAAGGAGATAGAAATAAAAACAAAAATAAAGACGAAAAGTCGAAACAACAGAATACTCCTTCTAAAAATATTGTTGTAGATAAAGACGAAAAGAAAAAAGATAACAGGAAAAAACGTGAACGTATTTCCAATCAACGTGTTGATATAGAGCATTATCCTGTAGATCAACAGAAAAAAGCTCAACAAGGTGGAATGCAGGCTAAATTAGTTAAAGATAAATTTAAAAAGCCGCTAAAAACAGTTGTAGACGAAGAAGAAGTAGATCGCCAAATTAAAGAGACTTTGGCAAAAATGGCGGGTACGAGCAAAAAAGGTAAAGGTGCGAAATATCGTAGGGAGAGGAGAGAAGCAATATCTGCTCGCCAAACTGAATTAGAAATGCAGGAGCGCGAACAGGAAACAGTTCTGAAATTAACAGAATTTGTTACCGTTAGCGAATTGGCTGTGATGATGGACGTTAATGTAAATCAGGTTATTGCCACATGTATGAGCATAGGTATGATGGTATCTATCAATCAGCGACTTGATGCTGAGACTATTAATATAGTTGCAGAGGAGTTTGGCTTTACAACCGAATACGTAAGTGCTGATGTTGTTGAGGCAATCGGTGAAGAAGAACCTGATAAGGAAGAGGATTTAGAACCAAGAGCACCTATAGTTACTGTTATGGGTCATGTCGATCATGGTAAGACTTCATTGCTCGACTATATTCGTAAAGCTAATGTAATTGCCGGTGAAGCCGGAGGTATTACTCAGCATATCGGTGCATATAACGTAAAATTAGAAAATGGTCAGAGAATTACATTCTTAGATACTCCCGGTCACGAGGCATTTACTGCCATGCGTGCGAGAGGAGCAAAAGTTACCGACATTGCAATTATTATTGTTGCAGCAGATGATAACGTGATGCCTCAAACTATTGAAGCTATAAATCATGCATCGGCAGCAGGTGTGCCAATGGTGTTTGCAATTAATAAAGTTGATAAACCAAGTGCCAATCCCGATAAAATTAAAGAAACTTTGGCTAATATGAATTATTTGGTTGAAGATTGGGGCGGTAAATATCAATCGCAAGATGTTTCGGCTAAACAGGGTCTCGGTATGCCGCAGTTATTGGAGAAAGTACTACTTGAAGCTGAAATGCTTGAATTGAAAGCTAATCCAAACAAACGTGCAGTTGGTTCTGTTATCGAATCATCATTAGATAAGGGTAGAGGTTATGTCGCTACAGTACTTGTTCAGAATGGTACTTTGAAAATGGGTGATTTTGTACTTGCAGGAACTTATTTCGGTAGAATAAAAGCCATGTTCAATGAGAGAAATCAGCGTATAAATGAAGCAAAACCATCAGAACCGGTATTGATATTAGGTTTGAATGGTGCTCCACAGGCAGGTGATAATTTCAATGTTATGGCTACGGAGCATGAAGCTCGAGACATAGCAAACAAACGTGAACAATTACAGCGCGAACAAAGCATCAGAACGAAAAAGCATTTCACTTTGGATGAATTAGGACGAAGAATTGCCCTTGGCGACTTTAAAGAGCTGAATATCATCGTTAAAGGTGATGTGGATGGTTCGGTCGAAGCTTTATCCGACTCATTATTGAAACTTTCAACTGAAAATATTCAGGTAAATGTTATTCACAAAGCGGTGGGTGCTATTTCCGATTCAGATATTTTATTGGCAGCAGCATCAAATGCTATCATTTGCGGCTTCCAGGTGCGACCAACAGCTTCAGCACGTAAAATGGCTGAAAAAGAAGAAATTGACGTAAGAATGTATTCAGTTATTTATGATGCAATTGAAGAAATCAAATCGGCTATGGAAGGTATGCTTTCGCCTGAAATCAAAGAGGAAGTTACAGCTACTGTAGAAGTGCGTGAAGTGTTTAAAATCACAAAAGTTGGTACGGTTGCCGGATGTTTGGTTCGTGAAGGTAAAATCAAACGTACCAATAAAGTCAGAATTATCCGTGACGGTATAGTTATTTACACAGGCGAACTCGATTCACTTAAACGTTTTAAAGATGATGTGAAAGAAGTTGGTACAAACTTCGAATGTGGACTAAATATTAAGAACTATAATGATATCCGCGAAGGTGATATGATTGAAAGCTTCGAAGAAACTGAAGTTAAGAAGAGTTTGTAGAAGAAGGGTACGTTTATTAATGTGCTAATATGTAAGCATGTTCATGTATTAATGTGCCAATATCGATAACATCGGAACAAGTCATAATAAAAATAACACCTAACAGGTTTTAAAGTCTGTTAGGTGTTGTTGTATAAAGAATGTTAGTCGAATTTCAGAGACAGTATCTCTAAATCCATCTTACGTAACAAAAATCCTGACGATGTGGTAAATCTTCATTTTTCGGGAACATACGGAATGCATATTTGAAGGTTCCGGCCATATTCATCTGATAATCAAGATTGAAATACATAATTGAACCTTCTGTTCTTGTTAATGCAAGTTCCTTAACATCAAATAAATGTTCTTTAGCATTAGTTTTAACCACAACTAATTCAACACCAATACCTTTGTCATTCAAATTATGAGTGTCGAGCACTATTCTCAGTGGATATGTTTCTCCAACATGAGGATCGTGTACAAGAGTATCGGGTATTATCACCTGTTTAACTTCTATCTCATTCCATTTCGACGCTATATTTTCTTTCCAGGCTGCTATTTCTTTAGCTTTTGAATAATTACTTTCCTTCAAAAGTGCCGAACGTTTTGCGAGTTTATTATAGAATTTATCGGTATAATCATCAATCATTCTTTTGGTAGTAAATCTCGGAGTTATCTGCGCAATAGAATTTTTGATATATTGAATCCATTCCGTTGAAAAACCTTTTGTGTTTCTTGCGTAATATAATGGAATTATTTCATTTTCAAGCATATTGTAGATAGTCGCAGCATCCAATTGGTCTTGATGCTCTTGGTTTTCATAAGTACGCTTGTCGGTTAATGCCCAACCTGCACCTTTTACATAACCTTCTAACCACCAACCATCTAACACCGAGAAGTTCAATACACCATTCATTTGTGCTTTTTCACCGGATGTTCCTGATGCTTCTAATGGTCGGGTAGGAGTGTTTAACCAAATATCAACCCCTGAAATTAAACGCTTAGCTAACCTCATGTCATAATTTTCAAGGAATATAATCTTTCCTAAAAACTGAGGCATGCGCGAAATTTCAATAATTCTTTTAATTAAACCTTGTCCACCTCCATCTGCAGGATGTGCCTTGCCGGTAAACAAAAACTGAACAGGCTTCTGTGGATTGTTTACAATACTTTCTAATCTCTCTAAATCAGTAAATAATAAATGTGCTCGTTTGTAAGTTGCAAACCTTCTTCCAAATCCAATAATTAATGCATTCGGATTGATTGATTTTAATACAGATACTATACGAGAGGGATCTCCTTGATTTTTCAGCCAGTTTTCTTCAAATTGATCCTTAATAAAATTAACTAATCTGTTTTTTAAAGTCATCCTCGTATCCCATATAACCTGATCGGGTATCTCATATATCGCCTCCCAAATCTTTTTGTTAGATTGATCGCTGTAAAACTCCGGTGAAAAAAACTTTTCATACACATGTTTCCATTCAGATGCAGTCCATGTAGGTAAATGAACACCATTTGTTACGTAATTCACATGTAATTCTTGTGGAAAATAACCTTTCCAGATAGGATTAAACATCTCTTGTGATACCTTACCGTGCAACCAACTTACGCCGTTTACTTCCTGACAAGTATTACAAGCAAACACACTCATCGAAAACTTTTCTTCCTTATTATCAGGATGTTCGCGACCTATACCTATAAACTCATCCCAACTGATATTGAGTTGCGAAGGATAGTTTCCCATATACTGCATAAACATATCTTCGCTAAAGCTATCGTGTCCTGCCGGTACTGGTGTGTGTACTGTGTACAATGAACTCGAACGAACCACTTCCATAGCTTGATTAAATGATAATCCACCGGCTATATAGTCGACCAAACGTTGAACATTTATTAATGCGGCATGTCCTTCATTACAATGATATATCTGTTTCTCAATACCCAATTTCTTTAGTGCCATCATACCACCAATTCCAAGCATTATCTCTTGTTTTAAGCGGTTTTCCCAATCACCCCCATAAAGTTGATGAGTTATAGATCTGTCATATTCACTATTTAAATCATTGTCAGTATCAAGCAGATATAATTTAATTCGACCAACTGATACTTTCCATATATATGCATGAACTGTTCTTCCGGGATAAGGCACTTCAATCGTAACAGGATTGTCGTTTTCATCTTTTACCTGTTCAATTGGTAATAAATTGAAATTTTGATGCTCGTATACTGCTATTTGTTGACCTTCTACCGATAAAGATTGAGTAAAATAACCATATCTGTATAAAAAACCTATGGCAGTCATATCGATAGCACAATCACTTGCTTCTTTTAAATAATCACCGGCTAATACACCTAAACCTCCTGAATAAATTTTCAGAATTTCAGTTAAGCCATATTCCATGCTGAAATAAGCAACCGACGGTTTTTCTTTATTAAAAGGTGTATTTATGTAATCTGAAAACTTTTTGTGTAAAGTATCCACTTTCTCTACAAAAGCGGGATTATCACATAATTCGTTTAATTGGCTTAATGTTAGCTTATTAAGCAATTTTATCGGGTTTGATTGTGATTCTTTCCAAATTTCACTATTGATATTCCTAAATATATCTTTTGCATCACTATTCCATACCCACCATATATTTCGAGCAATTTCATCTAATTTCTTAACCCTTTCAGGGAGATTCGATTTAACATTCAAATCTTTCCAAGCTGTATCATTTACACAATTTGCGCTAATTCTCATAATCAATTATATATTATTCTACAATTATTTTTCTTTTAAATATTATATAAACTTATGTTATAAATTATATTTTCTGCAAATATATTTATTTTTATCGAATAAAAACATGTTTTATAACATATTATTTGATTTTTTGTTTAATGCTATGTTATATGCATCTTCATAAAAATGGAAAAAATTCTTCCATAATGCTTTCTCAGAAATTAATAGAGCATTTTTTCTAATTGATTTAATGTTATCTTCGTCAAATTCAGTAAAGTCATGTATCATTTTTGCAATATTTTCAGCAACAGCATGACTGTTATAGTCGGATCTATGGATAATCCCCACGCCTTTATTAATTGTTTGTGGGGTTTCCGATACCCAGTTACCAAAACCGGATAAATCTGTGGTGATTGTTGGTACATGAAAAGCCACACTCTCTAAAGGCGTATATCCCCAAGGTTCATAATATGATGGAAATACCGTCAAATCTAAACCTATAAGTAAATCATAATAAGTTCTATTGAAAATTCCATCTTCTCCATTCAAATAGGCGGGTACAAATATTATCTTTACCTGATCTTTTTGGGCATTTTTTAAATGAAACCACTCTGATAGTTTAACTATATTGTCTTGTGAATATTCATTTAAAATATGTGTGGTTATTTTTTTATTGCTGAATTTCTTTGTGGGATTAGCAATTGCGCTTGCAAGATCTTCTCTGTGACCGCTTATCCATGCCGGTACCATTATAAAAGCGACTATCTCTTTGGATAAACAATCGCAGTCGTTTAAAAACTTCAATGATTCTACAAACACATCTAATCCTTTGTTTTTAAACTCGTAACGTCCTGCAGTTCCTACAAACACAGCATTATCGTGTATCTTGTATCCCAACATAGTTTCTGCAACTCTCTTGAATAATTCTCTTGCTTCTTTACGTTTCTGACTGAGTTTTCTTCCTTGAGGAACAAAATCATCTTCGAATCCGTTTGGCGTTACTATATCCGGTTTCTTAAATAATAACTGCTCACATTCTCTTGAAGTTATGTCACTTACCGTAGTGAAACAATCGGCTAAATGTGCAGCTTGTTTTTCTGTAGAATGTTTGGAAACCATGTTAAGTTCTTCAGCCATCTGATCGCCATTATATTCCTTTAAATAATCGTATAACGGCTTGCGATTACCTGCTATAGAGCGACCAATGGAGGTAGCATGTGTAGTAAATATAGTTGCGATGTTTGGTTGTCTTTCTTTTATGTAAAAAATACCGAAGGAAGTCATCCATTCGTGAAAATGAGCAATTACTTTATTTTTTCTATTAAGTTTGAAGAATTGATAATAACTGTCGATAATCATTCCTGAGGCATATCCAAACATTGATGATTCATCATAATCACCATATGCCATCAATGAATTTACTCCTGATGTTGCCCAAACGTGACCATAAATCTCATTCTTTTTCATCATAAGATGATAAAAATCTACTAAAACAGCTATGGGTTTACCGGGAATTTTCCATCTACCTATTCGTATAGACAAGTTAAATCGTTCAGAAACAAATGTCTTCCACTCAGGATATAAATCTTTATTTTCTTCGAAGTAGGGATTTGTTTTGCCATACCAGATATCCGGACCGATAAAAATGACTTTATCGCCATATTTTTCTGTCATAGTAGCTGCTCGTGTGGAAAGCACTGTGTAAATACCTCCCACCAAGTTGCAGACTTCCCAGCTGCTCTCAAATATATATTCGGGTTGTTGTTTTATACTCATATCAAAAATTAAAACTGCAAATATAAAGTTTTGATTGTTTGTGACCCCGGCAGGATTCTAACCTGCGACCTTCAGAACCGGAATCTGACGTTCTATACAGCTGAACTACGGGGCCCTCTATATCTTATTAGAAAAGTATGCAAAAGTAATAAAAAATTAATATAAACTGTAAACTTTTTTCAGGATGTGACACTCCCAACTCAAAACTCCCCACTCAAAACTTTTTTTCCTTGCCAACTATCTCTCTCTATCATCCTCTTTTCTATTTTGTCGACAAACTCGAAATTTTTCAACCCCCAATCTGGTGATAACAATAGCTCCTTAGGTGATTGTGAAACAAATCTTTCTATAGCGATTCCAGGAGATAAGCGTTCGAGGAAATCAATTACTAATTCTATATATTCTTCGGCGGTGAAAAAAGTAAATAACTCCGGCTTTTGTTGTGCTTGCCTTGCCATTATAGTACCTTTAATCAATTGTAGTTGATGAAGTTTGATAGCAGTTAAAGGCAGTTGGTTGATTTTTTCAGCATGTCCCAAAATTATTTCTCTGTTTTCTCCCGGTAATCCAAGTATAAGATGTGCTCCTGTGTTAATGTCTCTTTGCGCAGTGGCTGTTATTGCGTCTATTGCCGACTGATAATCATGTCCTCTATTGATAAATTCTAAAGTTTTATTGTTGGTCGACTCTATTCCATATTCGAGCATTACGTACGTTTGCTTTGATAAATCTGCAAAATAATCAAGTATTTTATCATTTACACAATCGGGACGAGTACCTATCACTATACCTTTCACCCTTGGATGCTCTAAAGCTTCTTCATAGATTTTCCTTAGATTGTCAATGCTGTCGTATGTGTTAGTATATGATTGAAAATAAGCTAAATATGCCTGATCTTTATATTTTTCCTTTTTCTGAAAAAACACTATTCCTTCATCTATTTGCTGAGTGATGGTTTTGTAAGTTTTACTATATCCGGGCACAAATGATTGGTTATTGCAATATGTGCAACCACCGCGCCCCTTACTGCCATCACGATTTGGACAAGTAAATCCGGCATTAATAGACACCTTCTGAACCCGATTTTCAAATAAACCCTTTAATATATTGTTGTAATTCTTGTATCTCATACCAAATATCCATAGTAATTAGTAAATAGTAATTAGTAAATAGTAAATAGTAAATAGTCTATAATTACCAATCACCAATCACCAATCACTAATCACTAATTATCACTCCGATTAACTTGTCATATCTCTCCCCCCATCCTCTATGGTAAACATAAATAGTATACTCATTCTGAGTTTGCCAGTAAGAGCCGTCAACTCTCGTTGAAGTTGCTTTTGTCGAACCTTTGGGAACAAATAAATATTGATAATTATATCCGCCTTGCTTTAACAATAAAGTATGAGAATAAGTTTCGTCGAAATTGTTAAATTGTAAAAGATTGTTTGAGTCAAATAAGTTATAATTAAACTCGCCTCCTAAGTAGAGCTTTCCATCGAAGAACGGACTTGGCGTTTTTAATTCAAAATGTACCAAAACATAATCAGACTCAGTATGAACATCTTCAAATGCTTCCTGATTATTGATAATAAATCTTCCATTTGCGTCATAATCATGTAAATAATTGCCTATCTGAATCTTATCCTTAAATAAATAGGCATTATAGCCACTTCCTTTGAATACAATTTTATCAACACCTCTTCCGGCAGCATAAACAGAAGATATATCAAAATTATGAAATTCATTACCTCCTTCAAATATCAATGACTTATTATTGACAAATGTTAGTTTTGTATTTGAGATATAATTGGATGTTATATTTAGCACTTCATTATCTAATCTATTATTCTGTCTTACTACAGTTTTAATTTCAGTCATAGGATCTCTGACTGAGTAGCTATTAAGTAAAACCTCAAAATCTAATTGTTGATATCTTCCATTGATTTCAATATCAGTATTATATCTTATTGTAGGCTTTATCTCTACTTTTGGTTCTACTATAGAAAAACAAGCTTGAGCTATAGGTTTATCCTTTATATTATCTTCGTATATTATCACAACATAATTACCCGATATCTTAAATTGCATATTATCATTAGGCAATGTCAATCTGTAATTAGTATATAAATAATTAGTGTTTATCGATTGATTAAATTCTGTAATATATCCGTCTATATATCCACTTAGGTACTCATTTGTAGTTAAATCTGACAATGTCCAATCGTAATTGCAATGTAATACTGTATAATTATAATTGTGAGTTTCATGAGACATTTCATCAAACCTAATCTCTATATTCTTATTTTCGTTAAGCTCAATTATCGGCAAACTGTACTTTTCATCTTGAACACCTATCTGTAATGTTTTGATATTGGGTCTTAAGATTGAAGTTCGGTAAGGCGTTGCAGTCATCAAATCAGATAAACTCGCAAGCAAAACCATAATAATCAAATGTATCTTCTTCTTCATCTTTGCTGAATTAAAACACGCAAATATATCAAAAATCCGATTATTGACAAAAAACAACTTACTCCTTTTTTATCACATAAGTAGAGTAATTTTTCAGCCCTAAACAATAAAAAGAAACCTATATTGTTACTATCATTAAATAAAGTGTTATTTTTGCATGCTATTTTTGAAGAAATGATTGAAAAGGAATACAAATATATTAATAAGATAAATTCGCCTGAAGATTTAAAGGCTCACTCGAGTGAAGAATTACCGTTGATTTGTAATGAATTGAGAGATTTTATTGTTGATGAAGTGTCGCAAAATCCCGGACATTTAGGTTCTAATCTCGGTAGTGTAGAACTTACTGTAGCATTACATTATGTTTTCAATGCACCATATGATAGAATTGTTTGGGATGTTGGACATCAGGCATACGGACACAAAATTATAACCGGTAGGCGAGATGCTTTTCATACCAATAGAAAATTTGGTGGGATAAGCGGATTCCCTTCTATTTTCGAAAGTGAATATGATGCGTTTGGTGTAGGTCATGCTTCGACATCAATTTCTGCTGCTTTAGGTATGTCTACAGCCTCACTATTGAAAAAAGAAGATGATAGATATATTGTTGCTGTAATAGGTGATGGCTCTATGACAGGAGGTTTGGCTTTTGAGGGACTGAATAACACCTCTATGGATAAGAATAATTTGCTTATTGTGCTCAATGATAATCAAATGGCTATTGATCCTATTAAAGGGGGAATAACTCAATATTTAATTGGTCTGACTACTTCAGCGACTTACAATAAAGTACGTTATTTTACATACAGGGTATTAAAAAAGCTTGGATTAATAAGCGATGATGGTAAAAGGAGACTTTTGACTATAGCAAACAGTCTGAAAGCAACTATCAGCCGTCAGGGAGGAAATATCTTCGAAGGACTGAATATCAGATATTTCGGTCCGGTTGATGGACATGATGTTAATAATATGGTCAAGATATTAAATGAAATAAAAGACTTCAAAGGACCAAAGGTATTACATTGTATAACAAAAAAAGGTAAAGGTTATGAACCTGCTGAAAATGATGCAGTTGAATGGCATGCACCGGGTTGTTTCGATGCTTCGACAGGTGAAAAAAAATCAGGAAAAAAAGAAAATTCTCCTCAATTATTTCAAACAGTCTTTGGTGAAACACTTTTAGAATTAGCTCGCAAAAACGAGAAAATTGTTGCTATCACTCCTGCAATGCCTTCGGGTTGTTCTATGACAATAATGCAACGCGAAATTCCAGAAAGGGTTTATGATGTAGGAATTGCTGAAGCTCATGCGGTTACATTCTCTGCCGGATTAGCTAAAGATGGTATGATTCCTTTCTGTAATATCTATTCTTCTTTTATGCAAAGGGCTTATGATAGTGTAATTCACGATGTTGCAATTCAAAAACTACCGGTGATCATGTGTCTCGACCGTGCCGGATTGGTAGGGTCTGATGGAGCTACACATCATGGAGCATTTGATATTGCTTATATGCGTTGTATCCCGAATATTACCATTGCTGCACCTCGCAATGAGCATGAACTGAGAAATTTAATGTATACTGCCCAGTTGAAAAACGACAGACCATTGGTAATACGCTATCCACGTGGGAATGGTTCGTTGGTCGACTGGCGGAATAAAATGCAAGAAGTTGAGATTGGAAAAGGCGAATGTTTGAAAGAAGGTAAAGATGTAGCTGTACTGACGATTGGAACAATGGCTGTAAATGTTGAAAAAGCAATTGAAATTGCAGAAAAAGGTAAAAATGTATCTTTTGCACATTATGATATGAAGTTTGTTAAACCTCTTGATACAGAAATTTTACATCATGTCGGTAAAAATTTTAAACATATAATTACTTTCGAAGATGGTGTGATTAATGGAGGTTTTGGCTCTGCTGTTCTGGAGTTTATGTCGGATAATCAATATCCTGTTGAAGTAAGACGACACGGAATTCCTGATTATTTTATCGAACATGGTTCTCCCGACGAACTCTATAAATCAATTGGATTAGATGTTGACGGAATAGTTAATACTTTGTATGATTATTAGTGATTAGTAATTAGTGATTAGTAATTAGTGATTAGTAAATAGTAAATCACCAATCACCAATCACCAATCACCAATCACTATACTACAGACAATATTAGCGCATTAACACATTATACACGTATGAAAATTTTAATAGCAGGTGCAGGGGAAGTGGGTATTCATCTCGCTAAGTTACTTGCAAAAGAACATATAGATATTACATTGATGGATGAAGATTCATCAAAATTAGTTGACTTGGATGCTAATTATGACATGCTGACTTTTGAAGGCAAGCCTACTTCTATTCAAGATCTTGAGAATGCAGGAGTTAAAAATGTAGATCTGTTTATTGCTGTTACACCAAGTGAGAGTGTAAATATGACTGCATGTATGATTGCTACGAATTTAGGTGCAATAAAAACCTTAGCTCGTATCGATAATTATGAATATCTCTTACCCAAGAATAAAGAGTTTTTTGAGAAATTAGGTGTCGATTATTTAATTTATCCTGAAAATTTAGCTTCAAAAGAAATACTATCTACACTTGAAACAACATGGTTGCGTCAAAATATGAGCTTCTGTAATGGTGAGTTGACTTTGCTTGGAATAAAAGTACGCGATAATGCGATTATTCTAAATCATAAGTTTGACAGTGGCTTTTTCGATCATAGAAAATATAGGATAGTTGCAATAAAACGAAATAATATTACGATAATACCGGGAGGATCTGATGAGATAAAAGCAAATGATATAGTGTATTTTATTACTCGACCCGAAAATATCAATTTTGTAAAAGAACAAGCAGGTAAAATTGATTATAAAATCAATAGTGCGATGTTTATGGGAGGCAGTAGAATAGCTCAAAAGACCGTTCAACAACTACCTTCTCATATTAGTGTTAAAATATTAGAAAAGGACAGAGAGAAAAGTTATTCGCTTGTCGAAAAATGTCAACGTGCGTTAATCATCAATGCTGATGCAAGGGATGTTGAGATTTTAAAACAGGAAGGCATTGAAGATATGGATGCTTTCATTGCAGTAACTTCAAATTCCGAAGCAAATATCTTAGCTTGTTTAGCAGCAAAAAATCTGGGTATAAAAAAGACTGTGGCTGAGGTGGAAAACATTGATTATATTGCTTTAGCTGAAAGTATGGATATCGGCACTGTTATCAATAAAAAAATGATAGCAGCCGGTTATATATATCAGCTTACTTTAGATGCTGATGTGTTGGATGTTAGGACTTTGACTTCGGCTGATGCTGAGGTAGTAGAGTTTAAAGCTAAACAAGGATCTAAAATAACCAAATCTAAAATCAAGGATTTGAAATTACCTGAAAAAGTAAATATCGGAGGATATGTTCGTAAAGGTGAGGGCTATATTGTTGCAGGTGATTCAATTATTGAACCTGACGATCATGTTATTTGTTTCTGTGTAGCATCTGCAATTCGTAAGATTGAAAATTATTTTAATTAATGTTCAGAGATTTCAATCATAAACTTATAATAAGAATTATCGGAGCTTTATTGCTTTTTGAGAGTTTTTTTATGCTGACATCAGTAATTGTTGCCTTAATATATAAGGAAACAGTTATTTCGTCTTTTTTGATGTCTTCCGGAATAACTTTTCTTTTTGGTGTCTTTTTTATATTTATTGGAAGAAATGCCTCTCCAAATATCGGGAAAAGAGAAGGTTCGTTAATTGTAACATCAACATGGCTGTTTTTTACAATATTTGGTCTACTACCTTTTGTATTTAGTGGTTGCATTCCCTCTGTTACAGATGCTTTTTTTGAGACTATGTCGGGCTTTACAACTACAGGAGCATCCATAATTAATGATATTGAGTCTTTGCCTAAAAGTATATTATATTGGAGAAGTTTAACACATTGGATAGGAGGATTAGGAATAATAGTAATATCTATCGCACTTCTACCGGTTTTCGGCTTTTCTTCAGTACAGCTTTTTTCAGCAGAAGCTACCGGTCCCACTAAGGGTAAAATTCATCCAAGAATGAGTGAAACTGCAAAAAGACTATTGTTAATATACGTTGTTCTGACATTTTTGGAAATGTTTTTATTGGTAATCGCCGGAATGGGGTGGTTTGATGCAATTAATCATTCTTTCTCTACAATTGCAACAGGTGGCTTTTCTACAAAACAAATTAGTGTTGGTTATTGGGATTCTCCTGCCATACAATACATTATAATTTTCTTCATGTTCTTTTCCGGAATTAATTTCACACTTTTTTATTTCTTGATCAAATCCAAATTCTATAAAGTTTTCATGAATGAAGAATTACGCTTCTTTTCATTTATGGTCTTGATTTTTACCGGATTAATCTTGTTTTCAGTGATAAACTTCTCACACTCATACACCTTCGTAGAATTAGAGCAGATATTTAGACAAAGTCTGTTTACAGTCGTGTCCACCATTACCACAACAGGCTTTGTAGTAGTTGATTATACCTCTCTAAATCATGTTGTGTGGATAATAGTGCTGATATTAATGCTAATGGGAGCTTCAGCAGGTTCAACATCAGGAGGTATGAAACAGATAAGAGTTTTGTTGGCATTCAAATATGCTTATTATGAATTTAAAAGATTGATACATCCAAATGCTATTTTTCCTGTGAAATTTAATAATGCTATTGTTAGGGTAGATGTTATTACGAGAATTTTATCTTTTATATTATTATATGTGTTGATAATAATTTTTGGAGCTATTATTTTGGCTTTCTCAGGGATGGGATTTGTCGAATCTTTAAGCGGAATGATATCCTGTATAAGTAATGTGGGACTCGCATTAGGCAGTATAGGTCCGGCTTCAAATTTCTCGTCTATTCCTGAGTTTTCAAAATGGTTTTTATCATTTATTATGTTGGTAGGAAGATTGGAAATATTTACCGTTTTAGTAATTTTCACTCCTATATTTTGGAAAAGGTGATGTTATAAGGCTATCTTGACTTTTAGTGAGTTTAATTTTTGTCTATTGTCAATAGTCTATCGTCTATAGTAAATCGTAAATCGTAAATAGTAAACAGTAAATAGTAAATAAGTAAATAGTCAATAAAGTTATATTGATTTGTTTGGCAGTGAATTTTCATGTTAATGCACAAAAAATCAGCTATGATTATGATGTTGCAGGCAATCGCATTTCTCGCAAAGTAGTAACCATTCCCCCACCACAAAGTGTCAAGCAGCATCCGCCTGACAGCATAGCTGTTGACGATATGCTTGCGGAAAGAACCATCCGTGTATATCCTAATCCAACCAAAGGAGCCTTAGGGGTTGAAATTACCAGTGGTGAATGGGATGAGGATATTCAGCTTATCCTTTTCAGCGGACAGGGTGTCAGGCTCTATCATGCAAAAGCACATCAAGGTATCAACCCGATTGATATGACAGTCTATCCCGAAGGCTGGTACATCCTGCGTGTACAGGCAGGAGAACAGCGTAAGGAGTTTAAGGTAGTGAAAAACTAAATTGATTTACTATTTAAGGATTTACTATTTACAATTTGGTCATAACTGATCAACCACTGAATTTTTTCTGAACATTAAATATTTTTACATCATGAAAACATCAACAAAAATCTGCGTAATACTTACGCTTATGCTGCTGTTTATTTGCAGCACAGTCTTTTCACAAAAAACATCGTCGGCAGATGTCAGTTCTATAGCCACAGGCATTGTAGAACGGTTAGACAGTGACGTTGTCCTTACCGACAGTCAGAAAGTTGTAATACTGGAACACGCAAAAACACTTGCAGTCAAATCGCAGAATACCCGAAGTATGGCAAACACGGATGCTGTACTTTTACAAAGGAAGAGTGACGTACAGGAATATAAAAAGGCTTTGGATGCCATTCTTACAGACGAACAGAAGGAAGCGCTTATAAAGAAACGAGATGAACGCCGAGAAGCTATAGTAAAGAAATACACATTGTCAAAAGAATTAAAATAAAGAACTATGAAACGAGCTAAACACCTTACGATAGCATTACAATTATTTGTATTATGCTTTATTTTAGCGACATTGCCCTTACATGGGCAAACCTCTCAGGTTGTTTATAACAACCCGGAACACACAAGTGGAAGTTTGACGCTTTCAGCTTCTGACTGCACATATTACTATTGGTATTACGATTGGGAAATAACAGTACCGGTGAATACCCCGATTAAAGTAACTACACAATTATATTATGGAGTACACTTAGATGTTTATACTGATACACCATGGTCATATCAAACAATTTTTTATGATACAGCACCGGGAGCATCTACTACAACCATTATTTCAAATACCGGAAGTATTTATGTTTATTGTAGTGATTATTATAGTATTACACCCACCTCTGATGTATTTACCATAACCTTTGAGGTGGATAGTACGATTTATTCACCGGTAGAAAATCTCCATGTTCCGGGTAAATTGAGTGTGATGACCGGCCTGGATGTGTTTGGAAATACCAACATTCAGGGAAGCACAGGAATTAATAATAAATTAGGAATTGGAGCTAATCCCAATTACGATTCGAAAATGTATGTTTACAACTACAATAAAGACAACCGTGCAATATATCTATACAGTTATAAATCCTCCTCTTCCTCATTATATGGTTTATATTCTTCGGCAACGAATAGAACCGGCGACGTATATGGAATATACTCTACTGTTTCAGGAGCTACCGACAAGAAATGGGCAGGTTACTTTAACGGAGGAGATGTAGAAATAAATGGAGGTAGTTTGAAAACCAGTAACAATTTTTTTTTAGGTGCAGGTAATAATCAATTTGTGTTTCATACTCAATATTGGCTACCTAATGATCCTCCCAAAATATTTATCGCTCCGAAAATCAGCAATACAAATGAATGGGATTGGAGTAAGCAAATCATTCTGAACCATGAGGGTTCTATTTTAATAAGTGGAGGTAAGTTGGGCGTAGGCACAACACAGGTACCCTCAGATTACAAGCTTGCTGTTGCAGGAAAAATAATTGCCGAGGAAGTCGTTATCAGTCAGCATGGCAGTTGGCCCGACTTTGTCTTTAAATCCGATTACCGACTTCGACCTCTGCATGAATTAGAACAATTTGTACGAACCAACAGCCATTTGCCCGGTATCCCTTCGGCAAATGAGGTTGAAGAAAACGGACTTAGCATGGGTGAGATGCAGAATCTGCTTTTGCAAAAGGTAGAAGAACTGACCTTATATATTATCGAACAGGATAAGAAGATTAAGTCGCTTGAAAAAAGATTAAAATAAATCTAAATCTATATAACTACTTCTTTATCGGGCTTAGCAGCTTATTAAGCCCGATAGTTTAAAAACATCATTAAATCTGATAGTTATGCTACACTTTAATAAATACTCTGTTTTATTTTTGTTATCGGCATGTGTGCTATTTATACCAAAAGTTGAGGCACAGGAACCGCAAGCCATTCATACCCTGCAAACCAACGAAAGTGGAGCCACGAAAACTTACGTTGCCCGTGACAAAATAGTTCTAAAGCCCGGATTTACATACAGTGCATCCGGAAACAATACCTTTACGGCAAAAATTGATGCCGGATTACTTTTTCCACCTGCGGAAAACACCTACATCCTGCCGAGCGGACAGATTACCACCAATCCACAGCAAGGAGCGGTGGTAGGAAGCATACCCGGACAGTTTGCCGTAAGTCCTACCGGTGCAGCCACCTATACCATACCCATAGAATGTCCGCCGGGAATAAACGGTATGCAGCCGAGTGTTGCATTGGTGTATAACAGTCAGGCAGGAAACGGTATTGCCGGCTGGGGATGGAATTTGAGCGGTGTGTCGGCGATAACAAGAACCGGCAAAACGCTTTACCACGATAATGCTATTACAACTGTCCAATTAACAACCGCCGACAATTTAGTGTTGGACGGGCAACGTTTAATACGCGTGAGCGGTAGCAATCTGGCAAGCGGCTCTAAATACCGTACCGAAATTGAAACTTACGGTGATATTACGTATAAATCAATCAACGGATACCTTTGTTTTGAAGTCAAAACCAAAGAAGGGCTGACTATGGAATACGGTTCATCAGCCGATTCATACATAGAAGCCCAGGGAAGCTCTGTTGCGCTGACATGGCTCTTAAGAAAAGTTACGGATGCCAACGGTAATTACACGATTTATAATTATGGTGAAAATAATGCAAACGGTGAATACTGGCTCAATAACATTCAATATACGGGCAACGATTCGGTAGGAGTCAGTCCAGTAAATATAATAGAGTTTGTTTATCAAGCTAACCGTTTCGATTCACAAAAGAGTTACGTTGCCGGAAAAAGACTGATGCAGACATTAAGACTTGATATGGTTAGGGTTAAAACAAATTCTCAAATTCAAAGAGAATATGTTTTTGATTATAACGCTACAGATGACTTTTACACTAAACTGTCAACTATACATCTTTTTGCAGAGGGTATTCACTACCAGCCAACTGAAATTAACTGGAAAAAATTGGATTCAACCACAGAGCCTGAATTTGAATATTTCACAAACAATATGATGATTGGAAATACCCAGAGTAATTTCACAATGGATAAAACCATGGTGTTTACGGACTTCAACAATGATGGATTTGTAGATTTGATAAGACCGACACTTACTTCAATAGGCAATCTATATGCTTATGACGGCTGGGAAATATATATTTCCAATAGCGGTTTGGATTTCGGCAATGCTCCTTCTCAAAGTGAGACATTCGACCATAACCCGTTTTCTCCCTTTTATGGTCAATATCAGTTGTTACCGGCAGATATCAACAACGATGGAATCAGTGATATTGTTGAAATAAAGATTAGTGGGGGATGCGATATAGATGTGCTTTTAACAATTGACGGACAACTTGAAAGACAAAATTTAGCTTTAGAAATAACGGGTTCCTCTGATGATAAATTCATGTGTGAAATGGGTGACTTTAATGGCGATGGATATTCGGAACTTCTTGTTAAAAAATCAAATAGAATCTCACAGATTAATACATTGAGTTTATACCGTATTGATATTGCATCAAATCAATTGCTATTATTAAGCACAACTACAGTTAGCGGAAATATCCTTGCAAGTAAAACTACAGATATAAACGGGAATAACATACCGGATCTTTTCTTTCAGACATCGTCAAACGAAATTAAATTTCTTGAATTCAACAATTCTGTCAATCTGTTTACAGAAATAACATTTACCCATAATTTGTTTTTTCTTGCTGACATCGAGTTTGGCGACTTTAACGGAGACGGTAAGACCGATGTTTTGGAATATCTAAGCGGACGTACTCTTAAATGGCGTATATTGCTTTCGACAGGCAGTAGTTTTGAAGAGATTGATTGTCCATTAACAAGAACAAAATACAACCCATCTAATGATTACGAGCCGGTTGATTTTTATTCTATAAAAGATTTAAATGGAGATGGAAAAGGAGATATTATAGAAGTACCGAGAAACTCAGATGAAGTTACCATATATTATTTTAACGGTGCCGACTTCATTACTACTACTCATTCCATTAGTAATGCTAATGGGTTTGTTAATGACAGATCCCTGCCATATTATGATATTAATGGGGATGGGAAATGCGATATTATAAATACCGATTATAATTCATTCTCCGTCATATCTTTCTTCACAAATGAGACAGAAAGAAGAGTATCTTCTATTACCAATGGGTTACATCAGAAAAAAATAATGGAATATAAGTATCTTTCGGATGATGATGTTTACAGTAATGGAACAACTGTTTATACCGGAAATGTAGTAAAGCTTTGTTTGGGTATACCCGTGGTCAGCCGTGCAACACTTCATGCTGATGGAGTAAATTCATCTATAACCGATTATTTTTATAAAGGCCTCAGATTACACACTAAAGGAAAAGGAATGTTGGGTTTTGAGGAATTTATTGAAGACAACAACACCCAAAACATAAAAACAACTTCAAAGTTTGGATTTAATGCCACCTATTTCAATACTTATCTCACACAGCAAATTGTATCGACTTCAGCCGGCAGTTCAATTTCGACAACTTCCTTTACAAACAACGTCACCTCTTTAGGCGGAAAGCGCATCTTTCCTTACGTTTCCTCCCAGACAACAACCGATCACCTCACCGGACTGTCAGAAACAAAAACAGTATCCAACTTTGATAATTACGGCAATCCACGAACCATACAAACCACTAAAGGTGGATTGATCGAAACTAAAACCATTGCATACATCCAAAAAGGAGCGTGGTGTCTGAATAAACCTGATAGTATTACTGCGGTTACTACCTATGCCGGTCAATCCGACACAAGAAAAATAAAGTATGAGTACGATAATAAGGGCAATCTTACCAAGGAAATCGTTAATCCTAACAGTCCCGAGTATAAAGTTACAACGGAATATGCAAATTTTAATAATTTCGGACAGCCCCAAACCATAGCAGTAAAGGCAAAAGATGCAACCGGAGTTGAGAGAACAAGAAGCTCATCCACGACTTACACATCAAGCGGAACATCCAAAGGACGTTTTATCACTTCCAAAACTAATGTATTAGGCGAAACAACCACCTACGACTGGGATGAAACACGCGGACTGCTTAACAGCGAAACCACCAAAGGCAAGACTACGTATTACACCTACGATGGTTTTGGCAGGTTAAAAGAAACCAAATATCCGGATGGCAACCGACAAACACAGGTGTTACAATGGGCAGGAGGCAGTGGTCCCACAGGTGCAATTTATTACAGCTATACGCAAGTCTCTGGAAGTGCTCCCATAATGACTTGGTTTGATGCCTTGGGACGCGAAATACGTAAAGACACTTACGGACTGAATAACAAAAAGATATTTGTAGACACCGAATACTATACATCCGGTCAAAATAAGGGAAGAGTATACCGCATATCAGAACCCTATTTTGAAGGAGATGCCAAAACCTGGGCTACCACATACAATACTTATGATGCCTATGGCAGAGCTGCTTTGGTAACTACGCCTATGGGAAAGGATACTACGGTTTACGAGGGGTTGTCCACTACTGTTAAAACCCCCGAAGGAAGAAAAACAACCACCCTGAACAGTTCGGGATTCGTAGAATCCAGCACGGTAAACGGAAAAACGGTTTCTTATACGTATTACCCTTCGGGATTGACCAAAACAGCTACACCCGAAGGCGGACAATCCCTCTTGATGGAATACAACCTGCAGGGCAAACGTACTAAATTAACCGACCCCGATGCCGGAGTGATAGAAACTACATATAACGGCTTTGGAGAATTGGTTAAAGAAAAGCAAAAAATACATAATGCTTCCTGGATTATCACAACCAACGACATGGAGTCCTCAACCGGCAGATTAAACAGCATCAGCCGTAACGGAGAAACCACTTCGTACATCTACGACACGAATAATAGGTTAAGCAGCATTGAAATCAGCGGACAGCACAAACAAACCTTTAGTTATGACGATTTCGATAGAGTAACGAATATACGTGAAGAAGTAGGCTCAAAGATTTTTAATAAGGAAACAAGTTATGATGCATTAGGAAGGATAAAAAAAGAAATCTTTCCTTCGGGCTATTACACAGTAAACCATTATGATAATGATTACGGATTCCTCATGGAAGTAAAGGATAAAAACGGTCGCCAGATTTGGAAAGTGAACAGTGAAAATGCCAGAGGACAAATCACCGAAGTGCAACGTGGAGGTAAAACCACCAAATTTGGTTTCGACGGTAAAGGTTTGCCAACCGGTATCAAAGCTTCGGGGATTGTTAACCTCAACTACGACTTTGGCAACCATGGCAATCTGAATTATCGCGTTGATAGTATAATGGGACAAAAAGAAAAGTTTGTATATGATGGCATGAACAGGTTAACCAACTGGAATATCTATCAGAATAATGTGTTGATTAAACCAAATAGCATGGTTTATAATCCCAATACCGGAACCATCACTTCCAAAAGCGACTTGGGCAATTTTACGATGAATTACGGCGAAAACGACAAACCCCATGCGCTAACCAGTATCGAAGGCGTGCCAGCTAACTTCCCAACTGACAGCTTGAATGTCACTTACACCGACTTCAAGAAAATCAAAACCCTGACCGAGGGCAATAAACATTACACCCTCACCTATGGTATTGATGACCAACGTCGCAAATCGGAGTACAAAATCAACGGGATAACACAAAAAACAAAATATTACCTCGGCGATTACGAAGAAGAAACCGATAATTTTGGAAATATTAAGAAAATCCACTACCTTAGCGGCGGTGCTATACTCATCAATACCAACGGTGTAGAGACACTGTATTATGGTTATTCAGACTATCAGGGAAACCTGATTGCACTTACCAACGAATCGGGAACAGTTGTAGAGCGCTACGCTTACGATCCGTGGGGAAAAAGGCGAAATCCCGCCAATTGGGCAGAGAACGACAGCCGCACAACCTGGATAGTGAATAGGGGTTACACCGGACACGAACATTTAGATGCGTTTAGTATCATCAACATGAATGGTCGGGTGTATGATCCATTAACTGCAATGTTCTTTAGTCCCGATCCGTTTGTGCAGGCACCGGATAACTGGTTGAACTATAATCGGTATACCTACGCTTATGGAAATCCGTTTAGGTATACGGATCCGGATGGGGAGAGTTTTTGGTTGATTGCAGCGGCTGTCTATTTCATATTTTTCACAGATCCCGGATATGAAATACAGAAATTCTTTTTACCCATAGCATTTCATTATGATATAAAAATAGGATCTGATCAAAAATCAGTAGGTCTTCAGGCATCCATTGGTATGCCTCAGATGCTTAAAGGATATAGATATGAAGGTGGCATATCATATGTATTCGATGACTTTAATGATTATAAGGGATGGGAATTACAAGGAGGAAAAGAATGGTCGTCAGGTTATAAAGGTTATTTTACTAAATTACAACACATGAGTTACGACAGGGAAGGTTCAAAGTATGATCAGCACCGAGACAAGATTACAGTTGGGTTGATCCCTGGTTTGATAACTGCCGAGTTCGAAAATGATGTCAGCATGCACAACGTGTTTAACTTATCCGGAATGCCCAAACATGAAGATTCGGATAAATATTTAACAGCACAGGCTCGGTTGAACTTCTTTGGACTGCAAACGGGATTAATGTTGTTTACGGGAAGTCCAGATGGTGCCCAAGAGAAAGAGATCAATGGTCATTTAACATATGTTCCAGACCCAAATAATCCATTAGCAACAGATGTAGATGATTATCGTGCAGGAATATTATATATTGGACTTGGACCGTTAAAATTTGGTGTAAATTCAGAGAAAATAAGGAATGCGACTCAAAACTTTTTACACAGAGTTATGGGATGGCCTGAATTTAGAGTAATTCCAGGTCCAGCCAAACCATTCTGGGAATTCGGTTGGTAATTTAAAATGAAGAAGTTATGAAATCAATTTATTTATTATCAGTTACTGTGATTTGTGTTACAATATTTTATAGTTGTGAACCAATAATTGAAATGTTTTTTGGCAAGAATGAAGAACTGACATTTACCAGAACGGATTATGATGGAGATCAATTAAGAATTAATGGTTACTATTATCACTGGCTGGGAGTGCCATATAAAGATGAATCTATAGTTCAGATTTTGTTTCTATATGGAAATGGTCTTGTTTTATGGGGTGGAAATCCTTATTTTAAAGAATTAAGTATTCAAGAAAATGAATTTATTAATGGTGAATATAAAAAATTTGCAAAAAAACATCCAAGTGTGTGGGGCCTTTTTACCATCGACAGCACTTCCATTCAATACGAGATGTTAGATGGCGGACCATTTCGAGCTATGATTAATTCCGGTAAAATTATTAATGATACCACTTTTGTAATTCTCAAGCGAAAATCCTCTTATGGTACATATGGAATAAAAGAAAAAACTTTGCAAGATACATTTAGATTGAAGCCGTTTAGTCCAAAACCGGATAGTATTAATAAGTTTATCAAGTGAGGATGTTTGATAAGGGGTTGAACTGATGAATCAGAGAATGTATAATGTCAAGGTTTAGGCTGTTGATATATAAAATCGTAAATAGTCATTCTGTAAATAAAACAATGTAAGCAAAGAAACAAGATATTATTTGGGAGATTACGAAGAAAAAACCAATCACACGAGCGGTATTACCGAAAAAATCCATTATCTTAGCGGAGCAATTTATATTGAACGCAGCAACGGTACGAGCAGCTTTTACTATGCATATACCGATTACTTGGGTTCACTCATTGCACTTACCAACGAATCGGGCACAGTCGTAGAGCGCTACGCTTACGATCCGTGGGGAAAACGAAGAAATCCTGCTAACTGGGCAGAGAACGACAGTCGCACTGCGTGGATAGTGAATCGAGGTTATACCATGCACGAACATTTAGATGCATTCGGGATTATCAACATGAATGGGCGTGTTTACGACCCTATGACGGCAATGTTCTTTAGTCCCGATCCGTTTGTCTTTAATCCTGCTAATTGGTTAAGTTACAATAGATATTCCTATGTGCTCAACAATCCGTTCAAATATGTTGATCCGGGAGGAAATAATCCATTACTTATAATGGCAGGCGCATTATTCCTGCTCTTTACAGATATAGGATATGATTTGCAAAAATACTTTTCACATACAGCTATTCATATTAATGGTGGTTCTGGAAATGAACGACAGTTTGTTGGTGTAGAGATATCTGTCGGAGTTCCGCAAATACTTCCTTTGAGCTACAGACATCATACAGGAGCTGCTTATTATTGGAAAGATTATGATAATATGTATTCCGGATGGGAAACAAGTCATGGAGGAGAATGGAGTGGACTTGGGTTTATAATGTTCTCGTCAACAAACTATAATCGTAAAGGAGAAAAGTATGACCAATCACGTGATGTTTGGAAAATAGGAGTTCCTTTTTTATCTCCTTTGTTTAACTTACAAGTAGAAAATGATGCAGATATGAATGTGTTAAATTTACCATGGCTGCCAAAACACGAGGCTTCAGACAAATATATGAGTTCTGAAATCAGATTGAGGTTAGGCCTTATTGAAATGGGAAATACTACAGTTACAGGGAATCCAGATAACTATAGCATTGAATATGGTGAAGGGAAAGGACCATTTGGCACTTACTCGGATAACGAATTTTCTGCGGGGATTCTATATTTGCAAATTGGCTTTATAAGGATTGGTTATAATAGCGAGACCATTAGAGATAAGACTCAGAACTGGGCACATGATAACTGGTTTTCTACACCACGGTTTCCTGTTGATAAAAAGAAACATCCTGATAGATGGTATTGGGAATTTGTATTTTAATTTAATTAGTGATGAATAAAATTAACAAGATCGTCCTTTTTTCATTGTTATTAATGACAATTGGTTGCAAAGATATTTTTCAAGATGAAAAATATACATTAATCAGAACTTCATATTGGGAAAGCCAACTAGAAACAAATGGATATTATTATACCTATGCAAGTAAGTTTGACTCTATAAATAGCAAATACTTAGATGTTCTGTTTTTATACAAAAATGGTATTGCTATTATTGCCGGTGGAGGTGAAAAAGAAGAAATGGAAGCGCTACTTAAAAAGAAAGAATTCTACAACTATATAAAAGATGTACCAGCAGCCTGGGGGATTTTTAATATTGAGAATGATTCCATAAAAATAGAAAGACCTAAATCATATGGATGGTTTAACTCCTGACTTTGTCAATGCGACACCTTTTTAAGTTTCGCACCAAAAATCACCTTC
>CALFXE010000081.1 GCA_937927845.1 uncultured Paludibacter sp. | reverse complement strand
GGAGGTATATGTGCTTTAAAGTATTAAAAATGCAACTTCCGTATTAATTTATCGATGCTTAATAGTACTCTGAGGAATATTTTAGATTAAAAAGTAAAATATTCAATAAAAATGAATAATTAGGCATTTGCAGAATGACAGAAAAACTGGGATGTAAAAAATTAACAGTTATGTAAAATGGACTTTGACAACTAAAAAGGGATGTTTGTTAGTGATTTAACAGTAGAAACCGGAATGATGTGGATAAAAATCCAGCACAAATAAACCTCCCTGCTTTAGCAGGAAGTTAAGAATGAATGCAGGTTGTTATGCAATCAGAGGCTTGAGACTCCTTAAGTATTTAGGTTGATTGATTTTATCTGCGAGGATTACAGTTGTTAATTGAGTAATACCAGCAAGCAGCAAATCTGCTTTGATAGTGAGGTTGTCTCTTGTTTTGAGATTACCACATGCCATTGGTTCCTTGAAGTACTGGATATTTTTTTCAACCACAACTCTGATTTTATATTCGGAAACCCATTCTTCAGAACCCCTGATAACACCGGGATACATGCGTTGGTCCTGGGAAGGCGAGGTATGGGTCATTCTGCCGCAAGGCTTTCCATTACAAGGATTCTGGCAGGAAGTAATCCATTTGCCATTGATATATTTGGTTTCCGGGCAGAGCCATTTGAACCTATCGCTTCTACCTTTTTCATGAGTCCAGCCACCAGGCTTCATGGTTCTGGATGGGTCCTTGGAACATAAAGGCCAGCCATTTTCATCATACTGGAGAGGTGGAAGATCGCGATTGGTGTTGCGGGTATTCAAAGGGATTAAAACCTTTTGGAATTTGAATTCATCCAGAAGCATCGGATAGGTTGCATAGGAATCGAAAATGGAGTCACCGAGGAATGTATGATGTTGAACGTCCGGATGAAGGTTAAAATAGTCTGTAAGTACTGGTTTGAGGGCTTTTGAATCACTAATGGATTTATCTTCATCGGGAGAATCCGATTTCTTGTCCAACTCGATTTCCGGGTGCTTTGACTTGAAGTCATCATCCAGAAAGGTGATGTTCCTGACTATACCGAGACCGTTGGTGATAAGAGCGAACTTGTAGACATAACAGAAATACCCATTGATGAAAAGCTGTTTCACCTGGTTGTTGGCAAAAGCGCTTGAAGGCATGAGGCCGTAAGCCATTTTGTAGACATCGATATCCTTGTTATCCTTGTAGGCATGCTTGAGCTTTCTGATGATGGAATTGAGGTATTTGGGATTATTCTCTGTAACATAAGCCTCAATACCGGAGGTATCGAAAGCGATAGTGGAGGCAAGCTTGGGGTCAATCTTCTGGCAAATAGGCTCTGTGATATCAACCAGATGGTTAAAAAGGTTTTCAAGTTCTGAAACATAATCCTGTTTGAACCTAGTAAATTGTGAATTGTCCGGAACATCCACAAGGCCGCAGAATTCACGGGCTTCACGGCAAAGTGTAAGGAAAACGATCAAGAGTGATATGGTAGGTATCCCCAGGATCTTCTGGAATATTAAAGCAGCGAGCATGGAAAGTAGGGAGTACTTCCTGTCTCTTCCAAGAACTTTATAGTATGACCAGTGAAACGAGGGTGGAATAAGTGAGGATAAATCAAGGTGCTGGGTAAGAAGTTCAAGGAATTTTGGTTTATCATTCTGATATGCATCTTTACACTCTTGATAGGTGTCGGACAATGAAAGTTGATTAAAAAGTTTTACCATTTGTTTTTCTCCTCTTTTATGTAATATTGGTGTGATTAACTATATTTTACTATATTTAGAGGAGAAAAACAATAAAAACAATGTGCTACAACCCTTTAATTTCAAGGGTTACAGCATTTTACAAATAACTAAAAAGAATTATACGAGGGGGGATTGTTAATGCATAAGAAGTTGACGCTTAAAAAAACGCTTGCGTCTTTGCTTGCGGCCTTGCTGATGGTGCTGAACGTGCAGGTGTATGCGGAAGGCGTTCAGGGGCCAGCCAGTTACGGGGATTCGTTGCAGACGATAGCCAGTCAAGACTTTGCAGGCGGCAGCGGCGGTGGCGGCTTGGAGGGGCTGCGATTCACTGCTGATCTGCCGTCTGAGAAGACTGTCGATGAGGGAGGGCCGGTGCCGTTCGTAGTGGAAGCCGCAGGGGCGGACGATATCAGCTATCAATGGTATAAGGACGGATCGCCGATTGAAGGCGCGACCGGTAAGAATCATACAATCGGCAGCGCGGAGACGACGGATGAGGGAACCTATTACGCGGTTGCTACGAGTTCTACGGCGGCGGGGGAAGTTGTGATCGGCCAGACTTTTGACA
>CALFXE010000080.1 GCA_937927845.1 uncultured Paludibacter sp. | reverse complement strand
GTCTCCTGTCGTCCTTATAATACACGATTTTCGTTTTATCAACGTTAAGACTCAACTTGCAAACGGAAAATCTGTCCGATAGTATTTCAAGCAGAAACTCCGCTTCTTCGCGGCTTCGACAGTGGCATACAGTATCATCCGCGTACCGTTCAAACTTGATGGAGGGATGGTTTATTTCCATCCATTTATCAAAACTGTAGTGAAGATACAGGTTTGCCAGAATCGGGCCGATTACTGAACCTTGCGGTACTCCGCAAGTCCTTTCCATAATCTCGCCATCGGTTTTCTGATACGGGACTACAAGCCAACGCCGTATATACAACAACATCCATTTTTCCTCCACATGACGTTCCACCGCTTTCATCAGAAGTCTGTGGTCTATCGTGTCAAAGAACTTGCTTATGTCCATATCCAACACCCAGTCATATCGCCAACAGCGCTCCCGAGCCTTTCCTATGGCTTCATGTGCCGATTTGTTCGGCCGGTAACCATGGGAGTCCTCATGGAAAACCGCATCAATAGACGGTTCTATTAGGCGAACTACGAGCATTTGGGCTATCCTGTCCTCAACAGTCGGGATACCTAACGCACGGGTTCCACCGTTTGCTTTCGGTATTTCTACAAGTTTGACGGCTTTGGGCATATAGCTTCCCGAACTCATACGATTCCATAATTTATAGAGGTTGCCTTTGAGTTCCTTCCCGTATTCCGCTAATCCGATATCATCGATACCGGCACTACCCCGCTTGGATTTTACCTGCTCGTACGCATGATATAATTCCCAACGGTCAATGTTAAATGGTTTTGCTCCTTGTAATTGCTTCATCCTTAATCCAAGTTGTTCAATTCAATTTGCTGAATAAGTTACTCCCTTCGCTCCCCTCACATTACAGGAGTTTCGTCACTACTACGGAGTAATCCGCCCCTGCTTTGGTCTTCAGTATTTCTACCTCGTGTTTCTTTCACTTGTGTATTTTCCCTTGACATTCCAAAGCAGGTTCCTGCGTTCCGATTCAAAGCCTGTAAATGGATCATGCCGTCTTGACACCGTACACCGAAACGGGCAGCGATACAGGTATCCCCCATTCCTTATCCTGAACTTGTGGTGAGAGTTCAGTTCTGATGTAAACTAACGCACTTTCGATGCTTCATCGACGGTTCACTTGCCGTTCATCTTCCATTTACGTACCTGACAATTTATCATTGCCTTTTAACAAGTCGTTCACCACCCACGTCTTGTAACGTAAGCGGCACTTGCCGGTTTGCTGCCGGCACCTGTTTGCCGACAGCGGAAGGCCTCCTTCCATCTTTCAACCAGTTACGGGTCTTGTAGACCCTCGCAGCACACCACCACCGTACGTACGGTTCTCGTATACGGCGGTTCCTTAACATTTCACTCTAACCGTTTTATAATAATCCGAGAAGAAAACGTAACCGGCTTTTCTTAAACGCTCGTCAGTAACTGTTCGGCTAAGGATAAAACTATTGGCTACATGCCAATAGCCCTTTCTGGTATTTGCCCACTCATATGCCTTGTATCTGTTGATACCCAGCTTAACAAGATTAGCTACCTTGGTTCTGATCCGTTTCCATTGTTTCCATATCACCATACGTAGCCTTCGACGCAACCAGGCATCCGTTGTTGTGAGTAACGTTTTAATGTCTGCCAGTTTGAAGTACTGCACCCAACCTATTATATACTGGTTTAGTGCTGTCTTCCTGCACTCATTCCCCCATCCATTGCTTCGGGATGTAAGTTCTCTAATTCGAGCTTTCATCTTTTCCACACTTTTGGAGTGAACCCTCAGCCTGCATTCTCCCTTGTATCGGTAGAAACTATAGCCAAGGAATTGGATATCCCTGATGTAGGCAACTTTCGTTTTGTTACGATTGACTTTCAGGAAGAGTTTCTTCTCAATGAACGAGATAATGCTCTCCATCACTCTTTCGGCACTTCGCCTACTCTTGCACAGTATTACCAGATCATCCGCATAGCGAACGAACTTGTGTCCCCGTTTTTCGAGTTCCCTGTCCAGCTCACCCAGAAGGATATTTCCCAAAAGAGGACTTAATGGTCCTCCTTGTGGAACTCCTTCATGGCTCTCTTCGAAACAGACTCCATCTTTCACTCCTGCATTGAGATACTTATGTATAAGTGAAACCACTCTCCCGTCCTTGATAGTACGGGATAAGACCTCTATCAGTTTGTTATGGTGTACGGTATCGAAGAAACGCTCCAGATCCATATCTACGGCGTAGATGTAACCCTCGTTGATATACTGTTGACATTTTCTGAGGGCTCCGTGTGTTGAGCGTCTGGGACGGAACCCATAGCTATGGTCACTGAATTGAGGTTCACAGACCTGAGACAGCTTCTGTGCAATGCTCTGCTGGATAACCCGATCTACTACTGTGGGGATACCCAACTGGCGCTGCTTCCCGTCTTCTTTGGGTATGTATACCCTTCGTGTCGGATTGGGGCGATACTTGCCCCCCAGAATGGACTCGATCAATACATCCTTGTTCCCGACAAGATAATCTTTCAATGACTCAACCTCCATCTTGTCTATACCTGCTGCGCCATGGTTGCTCTTTACCCGTTTGTAGGCAGCGTTAAGGTTGGAAGGTGAAAGGATGTCTTCCAGTAATCCATTCTCTTTACGGTGTTCATGTACGGTGAGGTTGTTTTCAGTTATCCATAAGAAAGTCTGCCCTGTCGCATGGCTTTCGGATGCCGTCCTATTATTCTGCGCTACAGGTCTCTGATATATAGAGATTTTCTGCTTTCGTCCTTTCATAACGGTAACTTTCATTGACTACTCGACCATTAAGGTTCAGCCCTTCCCATATCTGGTCGTGATGTGGTACTATGGCTTCTGCTGACTTCTCACGATGAACTTGTTTTGACCATGCTTCATACTCCGTTTCCGCATGTTCGTGAGACCTCCCGCGGTAAGGCAGTTAACTTTCATTCCATGTCCCCGCCATATTTACACCCCGACGTCCGTGTAATCTTTGGACTTTGACTTGTTTTGCAGTCTCGTCCCGACGGGTATGCCTGATATGATTCGTGTTCCTCGGGGCGGAACTTTGCCTTAAGCTTCCTTCAGATTCCGCTTCGCAGCGGACACCCTTGCCCTCGGCTAATGGTTGGCGATCACAAACCCCCATAGTGGACTTTCACCACCAAGTTAACTGCCATGCACGGCACACAAAAAGAAAGGCCGGCCGGAGTATTCCGATCAGCCTTTTTACCTCTTTTCCGGTATATGTTAAGCCGGATGAATTGCTTCTGTAGGGCAAACTTCTGCACAAGTACCGCAATCGGTACAAACATCGGGATCAATCACGTAGATATCACCTTCAGAGATTGCCTCAACCGGGCATTCATCTATACAGGTTCCACAAGCAATACAATCTTCATTAATTACGTAAGCCATAATAAATAATTTGTTAGTTAATGTTGTGTGATTATTTT
>CALFXE010000079.1 GCA_937927845.1 uncultured Paludibacter sp. | reverse complement strand
TAGCTCAAGCAGGGACAGCTCCGCTTTACGAAGCGCTTCCTCATGTTTTGTCATTTTTATACGATCCCTATTAATATAATTCTCTTGATTCTTTTACCAGTTTAATGTTTGCCGCAGATTCCTCGCGCGCTTTTTCCTCTTTTGAACGCAAAACTTGCTGCCGGGCTTCATTGCTCTTTTTGTAACGAGCCTTATAGCTTTCGTGAGCCGCTTTCATATCTTCTTGCATGACTCCGGTATACTCTTTCTTTAAAACAGACCTACCCGGAATAAGTGGCAGTCTCTTTTCTACCGGCAGAATTGTCAAAGGCTTGGATGGTAAGGTTTGATACCAATACGCGGTCGAACTCCAGTCATCCGATAGATGATTCGCGTGCCCATGCTCCATTGTTACCTTTATGCTTTTTGAGAAACGAACGGGGTCCGCGATATGAAAACGGTATGACACCTGACATCCCGGCACGTCCCCTTCATGAATAATCGAGCCAAAGAACGGAAATGCATTACGCTGCATTCCCCATGCATGATTGAAATAGTCTTCTGATCCTGTGCCGACAATGCTTGGCATTTGCTCGCCATCGATGAAGATCATGTCGTCGCCTTCACCCCACCAACTGCCTTGGAAATGATTCACCGTTAAATTGCAGCCGACATAGTGCCCTTCCCCTTCCGCTTCCAGCAATACATAATTACCAGCACCATCAAGGTTAACAACGCTGTTCACTTCCGGTGTATTCACTTGCAAATCTGCTCCCCACCCATTGCAAGGCATTTCTCTTTTCCAGCAAGCATGGAAATACACCGTATCCTTGTCGAGTTTTTCTTTATATAGCTCGTAATCGATATGAAAGTACAAGATGAATGGCACATCGTTTTCGTTGATCACCTCAATCTTTGCCTTTTCATTAAATGGCATCGGCATATAGCAAGAAACGGATGCAGGACCCCCAAATTTAAACGCTTCCTCCGGTTTCACAGAAACGTTAAACGGCAAGGATGTATAATTCCCGGGCATACTGTTTCCAATTCCAAAGAAATCCCCTAAAGGAACCAGGACGCTTGGATTTTCTTGATGTTCCCACGTAATCTTGATAAGAACTTTTCTGTAATAGTCCGGATCATACGCGTCCCACACGACGCCAAGCGCCGGATGAATCTCGTTCACCGGCGCGGAATGTCCGTTTCCGATTGGATCGATCAACGATGGCGCCGCTATTCTTCTACAGGACGTCGTCATCCAAATGTGATTAATACAACCAGGCCCAATGAGTTCCCCCAATACCAGAGTTTCATTTGCCGGAACCATCCAATTGTCCTGGTTTCCGCCAGTCTTGTCCCAACTTGAAATTCTGCAGGTTCTCGCTTTGGTTATTTTGGTTAGATTTTCAAACATCCCATTGTAATTACTCATATTGCTGTACCAATCCTTATCTATTATTATCCTTTGACTGCACCCGCAGTCATACCGTCAACAATATAACGTTGGAAAAATCCATAAAACAACAGCTGTGGAATAATGATCATTACGCTCGATGCCATGATGCCTGTATAATCCACATTCCATCTTCCTTTGAAGTATGACGCCCCCAAGGATATTGTGTGCTTTGCCGAATCGGTGATTAAGGTGGAAGCTAGCGGAAACTCATTCCAAATATATAGCACGTTGAATACTAAAATCGTCGCTATAACAGGTTTTGCCATCGGAATAATAATCCTTGTACAAAGCTTATAGAGATCACATCCGTCGATGAGCGCAGCTTCGTCAATTTCCTTTGGTAAACTGCTCAAATACCCGGTAAACAACAATGTGTTAAACGAAATAGATGTTGCGATATAAGGCAATATAATTGCCGCATAAGTTCCTTGTAATTTAAAGAATGCCGTCATTTTAAATATTGGGAAAAGCAAAATAAACGGTGGTATCGTTAATCCAATAATTAAGAATGTATAGATGAATTTCTTCAGCGCTGGGTTTTTAAATATCATTTTGCTCAACGCAAAACCGCTCATAAAAGTAATCACGAGCTCAATTGAGATCGCAAAAAATGCAATAATAAGCGTGTTCTTGTATAAGCCAAAAAGATTCAAGGTTTCAAACGCTCGGGTATAGTTTTCAAAGCTAAATGTTTTTGGCAACGAAAATGGCGTTGTCAATATTTCGCTATTGGTTTTAAATGACAGCAATATAGTCCATATCAGCGGGAAAACAACAAGAAGCGTCACAAAAAAGAGTATGAAATACAGCGCTGCCGTAAGTTTTTTGCTTGACCCGCTCTGTGCATTCATCATTACATGTCTCCTTCCGCTGTCTTGCGGCCTTTGGGAATGAGTATGTAGCCAATCGAAAGCATAATCGCAATCAAGAATGTAACGACGGCCATTGACATTCCATAACCATATTGTCCCGCTTTGAAAGTCGTTAAATAAGTGTATGTGACTAAAACTTCAGAAAGATGGTTCGGCCCCCCATTGGTTAACTGCAATACGATTTCAAACACTTTAAAACAGCCCGTAATAATCAATATTACAACGATTTGAATCGTTTCTTTCAACATCGGAATGGTGATGTGAATTACCTTTTTAAATCTGTTTGCGCCGTCTATTGCAGCAGCTTCAAACAATTCGTTCGGAATCATCTGTAGCCCGGCAAAAAATATTGTAGTGATAAAGCCTAATTGTTGCCAGAAATAGATAAATGCGATCGAATACGGCGCTAAAGTTCCATCTCCGATCCACATTGTTCTCCAGCTTTCGTTTCCAACTCGTGTCAGTAGCGAGTTTAAAAAACCAATCTGTGGATCAAAGATAAACCACCAAATAATACCAACGATAATCGGTGCAATGATTGCCGGTGAAAAAATCATTGATTTCGCAATCGTTGATCCCTTCAATTTTGAGTCTAGAAGTAAAGCCAAAAGGAAAGAGCAAAACAAAAGAAGAACAAATGCGACAACAAATAAAATAATTGTATTCTTGAGCGCAACACTGAAATTGGGGTCGCTAAATAATCTCTCGTAGTTTTTAAATCCAACAAATTTCGGCTTCCCAATGCCAGAATATTTTGTGAGGCTGTAAAAAATTGCAACAAAAATAGGCACAATAATGTAGACAATATATACAGCGAGTGTCGGTAATAGCATGATAAGCTTATTCCGCGTACTACTTAAACATCTCATGATCATACTCCTTCCATTATTGGGTCAGCTGTGAAACTGGGGTAATACTACCCCAGTTTCACAATCTCGTTCAATTATTCAATCGTTTGCAATTGCTGTGTCGATCACACCTAATGCTTGCTCTGGTGTGTAAGTACCAACCATGACACCATAGAGGCTGTCATACATTGCATTTTGTACGGCTTCACTAACAATCAAATCCGGCTGAGCATACGGGCTCTTCCAGTCATTCAACGCCAGCGCCTGCAATAGCGCAGTATAGGCAGGATTGCTACTGGTGTCCACATCCGGCAGAAAGTTAATGACCGGAATGCCAGAGTTTTCTACAGTGATTTTCGCTGCTTCTTCGCCGTAGTAGAACGCCAGGAATTTGTAAACGGCGTCCGTCTTCGCCGGATCATCGGCAACTTTCGCGCTGACAACAAAAGGTGCAGCCGATACTTTCATCAGAACCTTCTGGTCGCCAACGCCATCCGTGAATGTTGGGCCCCACCAGAAACCGGCATTTTCGCCAAGCGCTTCACTGATTGCCTGCGCATCCCAGTGACCGGAATCAAACATTGCGGACTGACCTTGCAAGAACATATCCTTTGCCTGGAAATAATCAATCGTTGCGATATTTGTCGGAAATGCGCCTGCTTTACTCAATTCTGCGATCTTTCCATAAAATGCTGCAAAATCAGTGTTGTTGAACTTATCACTTCCGGCTAAAATATTGTCGATTCTGTCATAATATCCATACCGACAATAGGCGGTAAGCCACGCCCAAACACTGAATGGGCTCTTCGCACCTTGAGCAATCGTAGCCACGTTGTGGGATTTGAAAACCGCAACCATACTCATCAGTTCGTCAAAAGTAGTCCCCGGAACTGGTTCCGCTACTCCATACTCCTGAAATAGCGCCTTGTTGTACCAAAATCCGGTTACAAGAGGTTGATATGGTAACCCATATTGGAAACCATCCGCATTTGCGGCGTCCTTCATGCTTTGCGGAAGATAATCGGATACTACCGGATTACTATCCAGAAACTCAGTTAAATCAAGAAGGTATCCGGCTTCCTGCATTTCTTTTGCCGGCGCTGGGAGCATCCAGAAGATATCCGGAAGTTCTCCCGTCTGGCTAAGCAATTTCATGTTCTTTACATGCTCGTCTGTTTCTGCGCCAATAATATTTACTTTGATGTTGGGGTTAGCTGCTTCAAATGCTTTGATGATCGCCCATGTCGCAGGTTCCTGTGCTTGTGTATCCGCAACATGCATGCCCAGACTAATCACGACCGGTTCCTGTTGTGCAGAATCTGTTGTTTCCGTGCTTGTTACTGCTTCTGTGGCTTCCGGTTTCTCGGTTGTACTCGTTGGCGCCGGGCTCGAACAACCAACAAAAGCAAGTATCAGAGTGATGCAGAGAATAGAGACTCCAATCTTTTTTAACATTTTCCTTCCCCCTTAAATTGTTTTTGCCTCGAGACGCATTTTGCGACATGTCAAGCGGTTAACATATTGAGTAGACATTTTCAAAGATGTGTCAAGCGGTTAACATAAATGTATCGCATTCAACTTGTTCTGTCAAGCGGTTGATATACTTTTTTTACAGCGTTGTCCCGCCCTTGATTAAAGTGACATCATGATAGACATTTCGAGCGTTTGGTGATTCGCCATCAATAATCGCACATAGGGTTTCAACGATTGAGTTTGAAATGTCCCGATAGGACTGTTGGATGGTAGTAAGCTTTGGGTAGGTTAAATCTGCAATATCCGTTCCGTCATAGCCGATGATCTTTAATTCTCCCGGTATATTGATTCCTCTCTCATGTGCTGCTTGAATAACTCTTGCGGCGATTGTATCGACAGCAAACACCCCATCAATCTTGACCTCACTGCAAAAAAGTCGATTGGCAATATTCCGGTATGCATCTGTTGAAAACTCCCGGCTTTCCAATTCCAAAGTAATGCAGTTGCAGTTGTTCTCTTCCATTACATGCTGAAAGACTTCATGCCGTCGATGAGAAGTAGTTTTTACTTTCCTATTTCCCATTATTTGTACTACATTCTTACACCCATTTTCTATAAGCGTCTCTGCAGCGATTTCTCCTCCTTTTTCATGATTAGATGAGATATTTATAATTTCCGGTCCGAAATCCATATCTATTGATACAATCGGTAGGTTTGCCTTCAAATAGTCATCCGTCTCTAATAAATGGCTTCCGATTATGATGCCATCTACTTTGTTTTCTCGAAGCATTCCTAAGTATTCGCGCTCGCGATCTGTTTCCCCAATTGTATCGCAAAGCATTAATTTATATCCTCGAGAATTAAACGCTAATTCTATTTCCTTTGTAAGTTGAGAAAAAAAAGGATGACTCACATCAGGTATTATCAAGCCGACATAATATGTGCGATGCAGAAATAAACTGCAAGCTATTTGATTTGGGTGATAGTACAATTCATCCATAGCCGAATAAACTTTTTTATACATTTCATCAGAAATATAACCGCGCTTATTTAATACACGGGACACGGTCGCTACGGATGTATTGGCTCTTCTCGCAACATCCTTAATTCCAATATTCTTCAAATTGGCCCCCTACGAAACTGTTTTGCTACGTTGATGATATATTTTATAAGAATGAATGTCAACCGGTTGATAGCCTTCATATAAACAAAATCAAATCTCGTATTCGTTTTATTTTAAAGTTGTTTATTACAGAGATAAAAATATGAAGAAATAAAGATCATGTTCTATCCCTTCACTGCGCCATCTGTCATCCCGCTGATAATATGCTTTTGGAAATATGTGTAAAATATCAGTTCGGGAATCATAATCATGAAACTGGCAGCAATAATACCACTGTAATCCATGGAGTACTGACTTTTAAACATGCCCGACATCATGGACAAGGTCGCTTTGCTTGTGTCCGTAATAAATGTGGACGCAAACGGATATTCGTTAAAAACATATATTGCGTTAAATATGATAACCGTTACTATGATCGGTTTCATTATCGGCGCAATAACTCGCCAGCATAGCTGAAACACACTGCACCCATCGATGATAGCCGCTTCTTCGACTTCATTCGGAAAGTCTCGGAGAAAACCAACAAACAATAGTGTGTTAAAGGAAACATTGATCGCCGTATATGGTAAGATTAAACCGAGTCGTGTACCGAGAATTCCAAGTGTCGAATCAATACGATAGATCGGAAAAAGTAAAATATAGACCGGAACAGCAAGCCCAATGAGTAAGTATAAATAAATATTCTCCGAAATTTTCTTTTTTTTGTAGTGCATACGTGTGATTGCAAACGAGCTCATAAACGTTAGAACAACACTCAGAAACGTCGAAAAAACAACGAGTATCAAAGTATTTTTATACATAGCGCCAAGGTCTAATACATCCAATGCTCTACGATAATTTTCGAACGAAAAATCTGCCGGCCACGATAACGGAGAATTCACAATCTCTCCGTTTGTTTTAAAAGAAATCAAAATGCCCCAGAGCAACGGCATCAATGATGCTATCACTAAAAACGCCACGGCAACATATGTAAAGTTAAGTCCTTTTGCCTTTTTCCTCAATTTTCTGTCCTTTCTTTGCGTTGCTTTTGGCTAGACAAGCGTATATACATAAATGACCCAACGACCGAAAGCAAAAGCACAATGGTAGCAATTGCCATGCCATAACCATAACGTCTGGAAGTAAAAACTGTGTAGAACATATATGACACCAGCACTTCGGACTGATGAGCCGGTCCACCGTTCGTAAGTTGGTAGACCAGTTCGTAAATCTTGAAAACGCCGGTAATAATCAGCACTGAATTTATAATAATTGTTTCCTTCAGTAAAGGAATCGTAATCGAAAAAACACGACGAAGTTTACCCGCCCCATCAATCTGTGCGGCTTCATACAAATCAGCAGGGATCGTTTTTATTCCCGCTAGAAAAATTGTCGCATGAAATCCCAATACCTGCCAAGTAAAAACAATTGCGTATGCTACAGGTGACCATTTTGCCCCGCCAATCCACTCTATCGCTAACTTATCCAGTCCTATTAAACGGAAAAACGAGTCAAACAACCCATAATTAGGGTTTAGCAAGTATGTCCATATGATACCAACTAAAATTGGAGCTATTACATAAGGCGCAAATACAATCGCCTTAACGATCGCTCCTCCGCGAAAATCTTTGTTTAGCAACAGTGCAACGATAAAAGAGAGGACAAACAGCAGGAGAATACATATAGCAAGAAGTATTCCCGTGTCTTTCAGCGCTACTAAAAACAGCTTATCCGAAAGCATCAGTTTGTAGTTTTTCAAGCCCACGAACACGGCCTTTCCAATGCCGCTGTAATTCGTCATGCTGTAATAAATAGCAATAAAAATGGGTACAATGAGAAAGGCAGTATAGATCAAAAATGTAGGTACGATCAAGATCGCCTTTGTCCACTTAGAGCTGAGTTGCTTCATATTGTTATACTCCTTGTTAGGACGTGCGCCAACCAACATACTTGCAAGTTGGCGCACATCCATCACTCATTATCGTTCGAGTGCTTGAAGTCCTTCAACGTATGCAGCCGCTTCTTCTGGCGAATACACGCCAGTGATAACGCCCTGTGTTGCATCAAAGAATCCGTACGCCACATTTGTCGTCAGGGAGTTGAACGGTTCCGTAACTGCCTGCCAATCGTCATTCAGAGCCGTGATCATCGTCGCAAGAACCGGATGCTGAGTCGCGTCAATCGTTCCGCTATAAGAAGAACAAGGCAATCCCGCCGTTTCCTCCGCAATAATCTTAGTGCCTTCCGGCCCGTAATAGAATCACCAGAACTTCATAACTGCATCCAGAACCGCAGGATCTTCGGCTGCTTTTTGTGACACACAGTATACACCGCCGGCCGCTTTAATCGCAACTTTTTGATTATATGTGCTGTCGGAGAACGTCGGTCCCCAGAAGAAGCCGATTTGGCTTGCAATTGCGCTACGCTCGAAATCGCCGATATCCCAGGCTCCCGTATTAAACATGGCCGCGTTTCCCGCCAAGAATACTTCCTTCGCCTGGAAGTAATCCATATTGGCAGCATCCTTTGAAAACGCTCCTGCCTCGCGCATTGCAGCTACTTTTTCGAAGTAATGGACGAAATCATCATTCACCCATGAAATATCGCCGTTGTTCAGTCCGGTTAGCTTATCAAAGAATCCGTACCTTGCCAGCATTGTTTCAAATGCCCATACACTGAAATTAGACTTTGATCCAATCGCAATCGGCGTTACGCCATTGTCTGTAAGCGTTTTAACAACATTCATGAATTCTTCATACGTCGTTGGAACAGTCAGTCCGTTTTGTTCAAAAATTGCTTTGTTATAGAAGAACCCCACCATCATGATTTCGCTTGGCATACCATAGTCTTTACTATCGACCGTACAGCAGTGTACAAGGCCCGGCAATAAACTATCGTTAATGCCATACTGATCAAGTGCGGCACTCAGGTCGTAAAGGTATCCATTTTTAGCAAATTCCTGTGCCGAAGCCTGTTCAAGCCAAAGAATGTCGGGTAAGTTGTTCTCCCCTGCGAGCAGAGCCATCTGTGTGTTGTGTTCGGATACTTCGCGGCCAGTCAAACGCATCGATAATCTTTGCCAGATGCGCTTCCTGATTTTCGATATCCGCTACATGTTCAGCAAAGGTGATTGTAACCGGTTCCGCTTCCGTTGTTGTTGAGGAAGGCTCCACCGCAGCAGGCGCCTCTGTTGATTCATCACTCATTGCTGCCATTTCCGTCTGAGTCTTCGCACAGCCCAGCATGAGCCCAAGAGTCATCAACACGACCAGTAGTAATGCAAGTAGCTTTTTCATAATTTCTCCTCCTTTTATTATTGTTCGGGATCCGTTAATAAGGCAATCCCTTTTAACGACCCGTACAACACCTCAATTTCGCGAGTGACTTGTCCGCTTGCCATACGTTTCTGCCTATAGATTCCCCATGCACAACCACAAATGAAGAAACAGGAGAAATCGTCCGCAAACACTTTAGGTGAAAACCGAATCGTTCCATCAGGAAGATTGGCGTCCATCCCTATTATCTCTTTATAAACGCCAAAGCTCGACATCGCCCGCGTATAATGGTGACCCGATTCCACTTCACTATATGGGTTTCGTTTATAGCCATCATAGCGGTCTCGAACGGCGCGTACCAAACGCACCCCCTCCCCTACAAATCCCAGCCTGATGAGAAGTGCAGCAACCTCGTATTCCACGCCGGTCCAAACTTCACCCGCATAGGAAAGCGGAAAACGCGACCGGCCACCTTTCGGCCATGTTGCGATTACAAGCCCTTTTTCGTCGTTAATCGCATAAGCGCGATGCACACTGTCCGTGTGAAAGAAATCCTCTTTGAAATTATATTGAAAAATGGATTGAACTGCCGCTTTCATATGCGCCTCAGGCCATATGTCCGAAAGCCCGGCCATATCGGCAAGAAACTGTCCAAGCAGTTGATCAGAAAGGCACCCTTCCCCATATTGATATCGGTATTGGTCAATATGTTGGTCAGATTGGCGGTAGTATTCCCCATTAAAAAGCAGTTCGTCAGATTTTTTACTCCCT
>CALFXE010000078.1 GCA_937927845.1 uncultured Paludibacter sp. | reverse complement strand
GGTTTATTTTCCGGGATTTAAGTTCCATAAACGTATGATAGAAATCGCCCAAACTAATATTAAAAGCAAGTTCAAATGTTTTAGCAATAAGTTTGATGTCGGCATTTCCATTATCGAAAACACCTTGTGAATGAAGCGCATAAATTAATTCTGTTAATGCCGTTTTATTTCCTGTCCAATTTAAAGGATAGCTTTCATATACTTTTTTTTGTTTGTGACTACTTAGCTGGTCTTCAAGATAGACTTGTATCAGATCGTTCGCAATAATTTTAGCTACCTTGAAATCGTGTGAAGTTGAGAAACTGTGGTCCGCTTCGAAGTAATAAGTATCTAAGCTCAACTTTATATTATGCCTTCCTCGGATAAAATATGCATCATCCAGATAAGTACTGTTGGTTCTATAATATTTGTAAAAATCTAGGTTATTGTTAAAATACCTCTTTAATTTTTCAAGTTCTCTGTTGAGGTATTTTTTGATTGTTTTTTCACCACCAAAAGGCTTTTTGGTTTCTATCTTGTAGATGGCATTGTAATAAATAAGTTTTGAGAGAATGACAGGCTTCAGGTATTTAAAAAAATAGATTTCCGCATCTACATTTTTAAATCCTCTTTTTTGAACATATTCTTTTACATCGCAAAGGCACTTGACCACAAGTTTAATAATAGCTTCTATACGTTCCATAGATCTGTCTGTTTCAATTTCCAATTCGCTGATTCTCATTTCTAGTTTGTGAAGCGTTTCATTGTAAAATTTATCCATTCAATTATCCATTTAATGCTCTAAAAAAGTCCTTTATTGTAATGTTTAACCTTGTTTTAAAAATATATACATTTAGCTCAAACATGATCAGTTGTCAGTCGGTAATATGGTAAGTGATTGTCTTTCTTCGATGCTGTTTAACGTGTGCAAAAGGTAAAGTCTGGTATATAGTTGATCGCAAAAGATTTTATCAGATTAATAGCCTCTATTTATCCACCAAAAATTCTCCCTATTTGTTTTATTTCCTCAAGGAGATCGATGAGACTGGTACTCCCCTTGGTTGCGATATTTGGTCTAAAATATGATTTCAATAAGCAATGTGTTTGTTATTGGTAAACATATTGCTTATTGAGATTATATTTAAATATCATTTTCAACCAGAACTATTTCTTTATGTTTGTTTAAACCCATTCGTATCATGGTTCGCTCCAAGATGTAATATAGGAGGGGTACAACAATAAGAGTCAGAAACAAAGAACTGATTAACCCGCCTATTATTACCCAGCCCAACCCATTCTTCCATTCGGCAGCTGCACCAGTAGCTAAGGCGACTGGCAACATGCCGATTACCATAGCGAGCGTTGTCATTACAATAGGTCTGAAGCGTTGATGTGTGGCATTTATCAATGCTTCTTGTAATGGAATACCTTTCGATTTAAGATGATTTGTATAATCCACCAATAATATCGCATTCTTAGCAACAAGACCGATGAGAACCACAAGACCCAACATTGTGAAGATGTTCAAGGTTTCCATTGTCAATGCTAATGCAAGAAGTGCTCCTATTACAGCCAGTGGTAAAGATGCCAGGATTACTAAAGGATACACCAAGCTATCGTATAGCAATACCAAAATAACATATACCAACAAGATAGAAACCATAAGCGCAAGTCCCAATGACCCGGAACTCTCATCCTGCATTTCAAGTTCTCCTCCAGGTATTACCTCTATTTGATCGGATAGGTGCAGATCTTCGATGACTTTATTTATATCTGCTCCGATATCTCCCAGAGGTCTTCCTGCAATCTGAGAGCTGATCGTAACTGAAGGCATTCTATCCCTGCGTTCTAAAATGGTCGGGCCTTCGGTTTCTTGTATCTGTGCGAACTGTTTCAATTGTATCAATTTTCCTTCGTTATTCAATAGAGAGAGATTTTCAACATGACCAATCTGTGTTCTATCTGATCTATCGAGTCTCATATTGATATCATACTCCACATCCCCCCTTAGAAATTTACCATCAGTATTACCATTAAATGCCAAATTCAGGGTCTGACCGAGGTTTTCGAAGGATACTCCCAAATGTGCCATTTTCTCTCTGTCTGCCACGATGCTAATCTGGGGATCTCCATCTTTTGATGAAATTTGGGGTCCCATAACCCCATTGATGTTTTTAACTTCCTTCAATATTATATTGGCAGCAACTCGAACAGAATCTACGTCTCTGCCAACTATATAATATTGTACGGGGGCTTCATCGATATTCCCCATCATGTCGGTCATACCAAGGCTTACAATCGTTCCGGGCAGTGTACGCTCTAGTTCCAGCTTCAAATATCCTGCAAGGTCCTTCGCCGATACGGAACGTTCGTTATGGGGTATAAGTTTTACTCGTATTTCTGACAAACGAGCCTGCACTTGCCCGCTTTCCTCAGCCCCTACAGTGGTAAAAATATTCTCCACTAATGGATTGTTTATCACCGTATTTTCAGCTTTTAAAGTAATCTGATTTGTGTGCTGTAAAGTGACGTCACGGGGTAGCTCCAACTTAATTACAAACTGTCCCTGATCACCCTGCGGTGCAAAATCACTCCCGATAAAACCCATGCCAACCAAGGCGAAACTACCTATAAACATACTGCCAACAGTTAGAAAGACAATCGTCTTGTGTTTGAAAGACCATTTCAATAGACCTCCGAACCACAACGCTATATCCGAGATGCCCTTTTCGAAAAGTAATTGAAACCTCCCTAAAACCGAGTCCTTTCGAATATGCTCATATTTACCAAACCGGGAATAAAGCAATGGTACAACTGTAAAGGACACGATTAAACTGATTAGCACAGAAATGGCGATGGTGAGCGCAAACTGTCGGAATACGTCGGAAATAGTGCCTTCGGTCAGAGATATGGGTACAAACACCACCACGATTACTAATGTAATTGAAAGAACCGTAGACCCTATTTCCTTAACTCCATCATATGCTGCCTGGATTACTGTTTTTCCTCTTTCAAGATGTTTATGAATGTTTTCGATTACAACGATGGCATCATCGACCAGTATACCAATCACCAATGTCAATGCAAGCAATGACATGATATTCAGGCTAAATCCCAATAGCAACAAGGGAATGAATGTAATTATCAGAGAAAAAGGTATCGCAACGGCGGCGAAAATGGAATTTCTGAAACTCTGTAAAAACAGAAATACCGTAGCTGCGACCAAAATTATTGCTAACAAGAGATCGAATAGTACAGAATTTGCACTCCGCACCGTAAATTCAGCATTATCTACTGCGACAACAAAAGACATCTTCTCTTGATGGTATTTTGCTTCTATAGATTCTAATCTAGCAGTCACTGCTTTAGAAATCTCTACCGTGTTGGCATCCGAAGAACGTTGGATCGTAATACCAACTGAAGGAATACCGTTTGTTCTATTAATGGTCTTGACTTCCTTATAGGTTTCTGCAACTTCTGCAATATCCCGTACTTTTATTACCGTAGCATCAGGTAACGTTTTCACAACAACATCTCCAATATCCGAAGGTCTTTTGAACCTCCCTTCTAAACGGATCTGCAATTGTTTGTTCTCATTGATGAGCTTTCCCACTGGAAAATCCATGTTCGTAACTCGTATTTTTCGGGTAATATCTCCTATTGATAAACCATAGGACTTTATCTTGTCCTCATCCAAGTTAACTTGCACTTCTTTTTCAAGCCCCCCGATAAGCGACACCCTTCCGACTCCCGGAATCCTTTCAAGCTGAGGTTTTATTTCACGGTCTACAATATCGAAAAGATCCATTTCTTCGATCGTAGATGTAACACCGATAGTCATTATAGGAATGTCAGTAATTTTAAAATCTGTAATGGCGGGATCTTTGGCATCATCCGGCAGATCAGAGCGTATGGCATTGACTTTTCTTTGTGCGTCCTGAATAGCTTTATTTAGGTTTGTTGATCCTTTCAAATTGATGGTGACAAGGGAAAAATTTTCCATGGATGTAGCTGAGATATCATCTATACCCTCCAAAGAAGACACAGCTTCTTCTATTTTTTTTGTCACTGCGTTTTCGACTTCCTGTGCGGCAGCTCCAGGATATATGGTGCTGATAGATATGGTACCTGTAGCTATTTCTGGCATTAATTCCTGATTGATGTTCATTAAGGCATATAAACCAAACAGCAATAGGGTGGCAGAGCAGATAATGATTGCAGAGGGACGTTTGATGGAGAATCTGGCTATTTTCATATTATAATCTATTTAATATGGAAACAGGTATTCCATCCGATAAATTAATTTGTCCGCTATTTATGACCGTATCGTTTAAAGCTAGGCCTGAAATAACTTCCAGTCTTTCATTATCGTAATATCCTATCCTTATACTTCTTTTGTAGGCTTTACCATCTTTTACAATGAAAACGGACGGGTTTTTCATTCCGCCTACGACAGATTTTCGATTTATCGTAATCGTTGGCATTGATGTTTTAGAAGATTCGATAAATGCTATAGCATACATTCCTGGTTTTAGGCGGATATCTTTACTTTTCAGCATGATTTCCACAGCGTAGGAATGTAGCTCATTTGCTGTGGGGGCAACCCTATACACAACACCCGAAAAGCTCTCGTTGTTTAAAGAGGGAAGATGTACTTTTACTTGCTCCCCTTTATTGATCTTGAGTATATCTGCTTCGGTAATACTTACCTGTAACTTTAGACCATTTCCAGAAAAAATATGAGCTATTTCACTTCCTATTGTTACCCATTGTCCATCTTCAACAAAATCTTTAGAAATAATCCCTGAAGAAGGAGCGACGATAGTCGTATGAGCAATTTGATCCTCAAGTTCTGTAATACGTCTTTCTACTTCCCGTAAAGATAGCTGACCATTTTCGACCTCCTGCTGAGCCACCGCACCTTGCATTTGTAAGGATTCGTAACGTTGTACATCGTTAGCTTTTTTCTCGTAGTCTGCCCGGGTACTCACTAAAGCTTTTTTTAGAACCTCATTTTCAATCTGAACGATTAAATCACCTTTTTTAACGCTGTCACCCATTCTTTTGTATTTCCTTGTGATAGTACCCTGTGCTTTTGAGAGTATAAGTATCTCATTATCTGGAATGATACTTCCGTGTAGGGAAAGGTTATTTTGTAACCTCAGCAACTCGGGCTTTTCAACGATAACCGGGATTGTCATATTGACAACAGTCGACTGTTTTAATTTCTTCTCCATCTCTTCCTTGTTAGCAGACAATTTCCAGATCATGAATGCGGTAAGGATAATTGATACCGCTACCGGTATGATAATTCTTATTTTCATTTCATTAATATTTTGATAAGGCCTTTAATTTTCCTAATGCTTTCAATAAATCCACTTCCGCTTTCTTATGATTGATAAGCTCTCTGGTGAATGCTATTTTTGTATCCAAAAGAGTTGTCTCTGTTTCAAAAACATCGATTATGTCAATTAAACCTTCATTATACAGCAGGTTTGTTTTATTGTAATTATCCTCAGCCAGTAGCAGATTCTGTTTTTGATCTTCAATGGAAGAAAGAGAAACATTGAGTTGGCTGATCGCATTGAGTTTGTTAGAGACAATATTTTGCTGCATTTCCCTCATCTGAAAATCAAGGTTTTGCTTTTGGAAATGATACTGCTGAATCTTGTTACGTTTAGCAAATCCATCAAAAATTGGAATATTTAATCTTAACCCTACAGCAACAGAGTTATACCACGGGTCTTTTGTGAGCCGCAATTGGTCTGATTGAAACTGATATCCACCAGAAACCAGACCGGACAAAGTGGGTAAATATTTATTCTTTTCCTGTCTGATGAGGTAATCTATCATTTCCTTTTTCTTTTCAAGAATATCAAGTTCGACATGACTGCTGTCCAAAGTTGAGATCAAGGAATTAGGTGTAGTTTCAGATGTGGAAAGATGATAATCAACCCTCAATACTTCTTCAACAGGCATTCCGATTAGCGTCTTTAGATAATTGTTTTGTTGGAATACAGTATTTTCTATTTTTTTTCTTTTTAACTTAAGATTATTGATATTTACCTGGATACGATTTAGATCCACTTGTCTAGAAACTCCCTTTATCACCTTTTCGTGGACTATTTCGGCCAGTGATTGCTGCTTGGAAAGCATGGTGTCTATATCTTTGAGCTCCTCGGATGAGCCCATTAATCCATAGAATACATGGCTGACATTATAAATCATTTCGTCTTCAGTAAGTAATCCTCTAAGTTGATACAGTTCCTGGTCAGTTCGGGCAATTTTTAGCCCAACGAATAAACTCGGGTCATAGATCACTTGTTCCAACTGTATAGAGAAATCCAATACATTCTTGGCTCCCATCTGCACGGGTATTTTCGTGCCAGGTGTTCCCACCAGTTCACCCGGGAGAATCATAGTGGGGATGACCAGATTTCGGTCTGCCAAACCACTACCTGATACCTGTGGTAACATTTTTGATTTGACTTCGCTGATTCGGTATTGCGATTCTTTTTGTTCTAGATCAACTTGTCGTATTTTTAGATTATTCCGTAGTGCATAATCTATGCATCCTTCCAAAGTCAGACGGGACAAAGTCTGCTGGGCATTTATCTTTCCAATTATCAGAGTGAAAAATAGTAATAGATAAAACCTTAAGGGCTGATGTTTTAATTTCATGTTTATTTACTTTTAATTCGGCATATCTAGATTGTACGGTTACTATATAGTCTGGCCTTGGATAAACCAAAGAATTATCTTTTCCACCGCTTATGTGTCCATAGCCAGCCATATGGTTCTTCTTTGATATTTTCTGTAAGCAACTCAACATACTTTTGAGTAATTTCACCCACTTTTGTAGATTCTGCTTTTGCATTTATGGGTATGCAGCTTACCTTGTAATTTCCTTTTGTAAGTTGCGTAATATGTAGGTATATGACTGCCGCCTCACTTCTACGGGCCAGTTTTTCCATTCCTGAAAAAAAATATGTTTCCTGATTCAATAAAGTGAACCTGTATTCTTCATCTTTTATCTTTGGACATTGGTCTGCAATAAAAAGATACACAGCTGGAGACGAGTTCTTGGATAGTATATATCGTGTTACCGCTTTGTCACGAATTAACTTCATACCGAAACGAGAGCGGAGTTTGACCATAAGACTATTCGCTAGCTTGGAACTCAATGGCTTGTATACTGCATGAACGTCGTAATGAACCTTATGAGGTAAAAAATTTAATACTTCCCAATTACCACAGTGTCCAACAGAAGCGATAACATTGCGCCCCGATTTTATATATAGATCCACTAACTCGAGGTTCTCAAATATTACTTTTTTGTCAAGTGTTTTTGTTGGAATAGAAACACCTTTTATCATTTCGGCAAAATAGGCCACAAAGCATTCATAGAATTTTTTTACGATGGCATGAATCTCTCCGTATTGCTTGTCGGGGAATGAACGGGCAACATTTTGAATAACAACTTCTTTTCTGTATCCAACTAAATAATAAGCAATGAAAAAAGTAAAAGAAGCCATCCCATACAAGAAAGTCATTGGCAGCAGACTTATCAGGTAAATAGCTACATAGACAAATCTATATACAAAAAGTCGCAGGGTTTGCTTCAGATTGTCCACCATTAAAATTTCATCTTTAACCCGGCTGACGCATAGGGTGAAACAGAAAAATAGTAATCGTTATCAGATGCAAAAACACCTTTTAGGGTTCTATCGATATAAGATGCGGGACGGTAGAGATTGAGCCCTGCCATACCAGTCACAGATAGCTTTTCGCTAATTTTATACTCGGGACGAAACCCAGTAACAATATACTGATGAGCAAAAATCACATCCTTGCCGTCTTTTTTCAACAATGCAAGCTGACCATTCATTTCAAGCGCATACGAGAGTTTAAATTTGTCACTGAAATCATAACCTGCTGACACTTCCAGTCCGTCGACAAGCTCTACATTCAGGTCAAATTTGCCTTCGGTTTTCCATTTTACATACACGGCCGGAAACACCATCGGATAGCCTAATGAACTATTTATTGCAACCCCGCCACCTATAGAAAGATTAGGATTCAAATGACGGATAAAAATAGCACTTCCACTTGCAAGCACATTTTTGAAGCCGATTTTTGAAAAATCGGTAGAAGGGGTAAATACACCCATGCCAAGACTAGCCCTCATCGACCACTTGTCATTCAATGGTCGCAAATGGTAAATTCCTACTTGAAAATTCATGATTTCGGACACCATTTGCTCCGAGAAGTTTTGGTTTTTCAACGAAACATAAGACCCTCCAAAACCAATACCCCATGCCGTAGGACGTTTCTTTTCATTCAATTCCATGAATAAGGGAATATTAGCGGATGCTTGGTAGACCATTGCTGATCCTTTTGCATTTCCAATTTTTTCTTTTGGTTTCTCGCCAGGAGGCAGATAGTAGTATCCGGATTTTCCGAGGTACTCTGTTTTGAAAGTTACTTCCTGTGCTTTTCCTTGTAGATATAGCAACGTCACTAACGTTGTTAATAATAATGACTTTAATTTCATTTGATTTTTAAATTTATGTTTGAGATAATTTCAATTTATGTTTGAGATAATTTCAATTTATGTTAAGCAAAGCAACGATGAATGAAGCAGGGCAGAAAGCGATAAATTGTGGACTTCAGAATCAAAGGGATGAATTGCAGAATATAATGGGTAGAATGTAATTTAAAATTTACCTATCGGGTGAAAGAGGTTATTGCGTACCGAATTTCAGGCATCTTGTTACTGACAGGGGTTAAAATTCGGTACGCAAAGCATTAATTAATCGTAGTGATGAATATTAGAATTTATAGGCTATACCGATGGATGCACCTTGGTTTTTCATAGAGCCTCCTTTGCCTTTGTGCAGATCGGCTAGTCCAAATTTGTAACTTGCATTTATCTGCCAGTTCTTATCAAAGTCGTAGCCAACGACTCCCCCTACACCATAGTCAAAACGGTTCATCGTGGTTCCTGTTCCATTGTTCTTTTTATATAAGTTCACACCATCCAATTTCGTACTGATACCATAGCCGGCATAGGGACCCGCACCTATAAAAGCCTTTCCACTTCCAAGCTCTCCCTGAACAATTCCGTAAAGAGGTATCTCTACTCCAAAAGATTTGAGTTTATCAGATGATTTATCAGTTAAAGATTCAAGTTTCGAGGTGGTGTAGTACACATCAATACCAGATTGCACTGCGAAATTTGGGCTTAGGTCATATTTTATAAAACCACCCGCGGAACCGCCAAAGCTCATTTTACTTTTTAAGCTTTTCATATCACCTCCCAAGCGATAATTTGATAGACCTGCGCCGGCTTTGAAACCAACAGATAACGGGGTCTCCTGTGCGGATAATTGAGTAGAAAAAATTAGTGTGCCTACTGCGAAAACAAATGTTAACATGTTCTTTTTCATTGTTCTGAAGTTTTAAAATTTTGAATGTTATTTTTAAATTCTGAACAAAAGAACGATGCCCTGAGCGATTACGAAATCAGGAAACTATAGGCTTTAGAATCTAATATATGAAATGCGTTATTAAAGGGATGAAATTTTCGGTCTTAGGTTATTCCACGATACCATCCATCCACTTTAGAAAGTCTGGTACGCGTACACGGCTTACCAAAACCTCATGTGGGCATATTGGCAAAAAGGAAAGTTTTAGACGGCTGTTGAAGTATTTAGCAACATTCTTAATAGCCTTTACATTCCCAATACAATTACGTGAGACACGAAAAAATAACCGGCTATCAAGGAGGTGCTCTAACTGGTCTAAAGTATAATTAATGATATATCGCTTATCGTTGGATGTATGGAGGAAGACAACTCCGCCTTCGCTATAGAAATGAGCGATATCCTTAGTCTCTATATAATGATAGTTTTCCCCTTTGGATATCAGAAACCTGTTTTTGGTTCTGACAGATAATAGCTGTTCATAGTTCTTAGGGTTGGCTTTATAGGAAACACTATGAAAGATATTCTCAAATTTAATTAACGCCACTTCCAGCTCATTTTCATTAAATGGTTTTAACAGATAATCAATACTGTTTAATTTAAACGCTTTAATCGCATGCTCATCATATGCAGTTGTAAAGATTACCGGGGTGGTGACCTCTATGTGATTAAATATCTCGAAGCAGTTACCATCTGCAAGACGTATGTCCATAAGAATTAAATCTACGGCAGAAGTTTTCAAAAACTCGATGGTATCTATCACTGTTTTAGTTTGCTTCTCCAAAAAATAATCAGGACGTAATTTCGTTATCATACGTTTCACTTCTTCGTAAGCGAAGCGTTCATCTTCAACTATCAAGTACTTCATGACTTTATAAAGGGGATTTTTACCATAAACAATTGTGTGGTATGATCCACAACAACATCTTTACCGTATAATTTATACTGCTGCGTAATATATTTCAGCCCGATTCCGCCCTTCTCAACATCGTGGGACGGTTGGATGTTGTTTTCGACTGTAATATACTCGCTATCCACATTAATCTTAATATTCAATAATGATTCTTCTGTTGCCTTATTATGCTTGAAAGCATTTTCTATCAATAATTGTAGGGTAAGGGGAATAATCTTATACTGTTCTGAGGAAGATATTTTATTTACCGTAAAAGTAAAAGCATTTTCAAATCGCATTCTCATCAGGAATATATATGAATCCAAAGCATCCAATTCTTCGGTCACCGATACCACTGGCTGTTGGGTGAGTGAGAGTACATACCGATAGGTTTTTGAGAGGGCTTTCGTAAACTTGTTGGCATTTTCCTGATTTATATATATTAGAGAAGATAACACATTTAATGAATTGAATAAGAAATGTGGATTTATCTGTGCCCTCAATGTTTCATGCTGGAATAGCAATACTCTACGTTTCGCTATTTCAGAATCGGTTATGGCTTTTTGTTCGGACTGGAAATAATAAATTAATTCAAATGACAGCAGAATTGGGATGTTATTTGTCATTGCAAATGCAAATTTGACAAGGAAAGAAGGTAATCCTTCTTCGGAAATCAACAGGACGTCATAAATCACGTAATTGAACAGACATAATATAATCAGACATATTACGACCAACCCTGTAATATCAGCCATGATTCGATATAGAATATTTTTGGAATAAGGCAAATGCTTATTAAGGAATCTTAATAAAAGAAAATCTGCTATACACATGGTAACAATTACCAAATAATGCGAAAACAACTGGATATGAAAATTGTTCCACAAATCTTCCTTCATCAGAATAATGCTGAAAAGCATCTGGCACAAAGCATAAATCAGTGTGGAGGAGAAAAAAACGAGTAGATTTCTTATACCTATTTTTTTAAATTGAATCATTTTTCAAAAATAAAATTTTCATTTGAGGTGTATGACAAATCACTAATATTTCTGATGAATTTCATTATTTGAGGGATGAATTTAATAGTTGGTATCTTTAAAGCGAGTTATTATTCAATTAAATTCAATTACTACGTCATCAGATTTTGGATATCCTACACAAGTAAGGACATATCCGTCTTTTATTTGTTTCTCTGTAAGCCCTTCGGTTGTTAGCATTTCTACATTTCCTGATATGCACTTCCCTGCACAGCTTATACAATTTCCACTTTGACAGGAATAGGGCAAATCAATTCCCGATTCAAGCCCGGCAAATAAAATAGACTTACCCGAGGATACGTTTACTTCGTGTTCTTTTCCTTTAAAAAGTATTTTTATCTGATGTTCTTCTGATGCAGGCTTTCCTTTTGTGACGGTATAGAAACTTTCTTTAAGAATCACCTCTTTAGAAAATCCTGTTTCTATTATCGTTTTGGTTGCCATGTCCATCAGTCCTTGTGGACCACATAGGTAAAACAAAGAGCTTGTCTCTTTCGTAATTTGCAACTCGTTAAAAATAGTTTTTAGGTATGTAGTATTAATTCTGTGGGCATTTTTCTTTTTAAATAGTCTTGCAAAAAATCCTGCTTTTGATTGGTTGCTCTTCATTTCATCTCCCCAATAATGAACGATACGGAAACGTGATGAATATTCGGAAGACCATTGTTCTAATTGGTCATAAAATATCGTAGCAGCCTGGTTAGCGTTCACGTAGACTAAGGATACCCTAGAGGTTGAGTTCGCTATAAGTACTGACTTAACCATAGAAAATAAAGGTGTAATCCCGCTTCCACAGGCAATTAGCACGATATGGTTTGGAATGTTTTCTGGTTTTAAATTAAAATTTCCCATAGGTGGCAATACAATCATCGTATCTCCAGCTTTGAGATTATCATTAAGGTGGTTAGACATTTTTCCCCCTTTTACCCTTTTTACTGTTACAGATAAGTCTTTATCTATATAAGGTGAAGAGCAAAGCGAATAAGCTCGTCGTTCTTCCTTTCCGTCAATTTCGCCCATCAGAGTTAGGAATTGACCTGACAGATAATCAAATTGTTGCTCGGGCTGGGAGAAGTGTATTGTTATAGAATCCGCAGTTTCCTGTACAATCTCGTTAATATATAATATGGTTTTTTCGCTCATAGTTATTTTACTATTAAATCAATTATTTTTTAGAGATCAGTACCTATCTTTGTTTATCAAACAAGATTTAACCTCTTGCACCAACTAAAGAAGTGTTTTAATTCATTTTGGTCTAACCTATCAAAATGGAAAATTTTATGAGGGAATGGAATAGCATTTGAATAAACGCCATTTATTGAGAAAACAAGCATTAATTTCTTGCTGTTACTTTTCTCTAAGTTAAACTCTCTTTGAAGCTTGTGCTGTTCATTTTCAAAAAATGATACTAGTGAACAATCCCCATATATCAATAAAACTACCCAATCACAATGTTTTACAAAATCCCGATAGTCATTTTCATCATTATAATTGTTGCTGATATATACTTCGTTTCCATTGTTCCAGAAGAAGTCTGCAATGTCGTAAAGACATTCATCTACTTCCCGTTCTTTATTTTCTATTACTAAATATTTCATTATTAAAATGCTCAGTTATGGTACCGTTCTTAGTCGTTTAATAAATATTATCTGTTTTTGTTGTGTGGGTATTTGGAAAGTAAAACGACAACAAATCCATTCACTCCATAATCAAATCAATTACTTTTTCTGGGTTAGAATCGTTGTTAATCCAAATGTCTTCTATTGTGGTAGCTTCTTCAATTGATAATCCATTTTCTTTCAGTTTTTCAGATGCTTTTTCATAGTTGATATCTAACGCCCTAAAAGCATCATTGATAGGTGCTTTTACCATTTTATTGAAAATGATTAAGTCCACGGGAGGGGACATCCTTTCTGAGATAATTAGTATAACAGATAGGACTAATACACCTAATAAAGCAGGAATAAAGACACCTTTTTTGAAATGTATTCTTAATGCTTTCCAATTGAGTATAATGTGGAAAATGGCACATATAATGAAAAACACACCTAAAATTTCGTGTACAACTTCTGTATAGCCGTCAAACAAATGGAAAAGCATCAATAAGCCCGATAGTCCCACGACAAGAAAAACCAAGGAAATAAAGGGTGTAATATAGTTTCTGTTCAATTTCATAATACCAAGTTTTGTTTAGTTAAATTTTGAAAACCTCTTTTCAATATCAGTTAACCATTTTACCCTTTTTTCCTGACTGACTGACTTTACCATATTATAGCTAATCCACTTAAGATTTTTGTAACCCATAGTTTTGAAAACACTTTTTATCATTGCTCTCTTGATTAAGTTGCCAATAAGCAGGGAATACATTATCTTGGGTTTATTCATGGTTGTGATTACTGTCACACCTTTTAAGTTTTTTAAAAGTGGTACTAAACCAAAACCTCTTGGATGGTGGTCGTACACAACTCCTGGAGTAAGAACTCTATCAACAAATCCTTTGGTCATTGCAGGCATTAAATCCCACCAAATAGGAAAAATAAAAATCAGGTGGTCTGCTTTTTCCAGACGTTCATTATAGTCTATTACTTGTGGATCTACAGGTTTGTGATCCACAAATGCTTTCAAATCTGCCTTTGACATTACGGGATTAAATTCATCATTATCAAGATGCATAAGGTCTATCTCGTGATTTGCATCTTTAAGCCCTTTGGTTACAGCATTTAAAATTGCGTTTCCAAAGCTTCCTTCATAGGGATGATTAAATACTATTACTACTTTCATTTTTACTTTGCTTAATTTTATACTGCAAAGTTGAGAAGTAGCAAATAGTTGGACGATAACAATTGTTAAGAAATCGCAAAGCGATTCACGAACACAGAAAATAATCAAAAAACCTGTGAGTAAATGAACAACTTATCGCCTGTTTCGTATTCTGCTTAATGAAACAGATGTAATGCCTAAATAGGAAGCGATATAATGTTGCTGTACACGCAATAATATCTCATGATTTTCCTGAAGAATTTTTTGTATCGGACTTCTGGTTTGTCCTGAATTCGTTGAATCAATAAATGTTGGTATGAGGCTACACGGCTAATGAGATACTTATTGAACAGGTTTTGAAAGGCTTTATCATTTTGTAACAAATCCATTTCCTTTTTACCAATAAACAAAAGAACCGAATGTATTGATTTTGTCTCTGTTCAGTCATTTACTGTTTATGGTTCTATTAGCTTAAAAATCTATTTTAGATAACTTAATTTCAAAGTAGCACACATCTGCATTGTGGTAATGTGAAGGAAGATTCACAAAATTTTTCAACTTTTTGATTCCCAAAAAACTAAATCCACAATTTTTGTAGTGTTGAATCAGCTTTACATTTTCACCACAAGTATCCATGCGGATATATTTTTTATCTTTCGCAAAATCCTTTGCCCAATCTACAATTATTTTTACAAAATTGTGGCCCCGGAAACTCGGGTTTGTTGCTATTCTATGAATATAAAGAGCAGATACCCCATCGTCATCTTTCCAAATTTCTGGGTCGCTGTATGTAATTGCCCAAACGCAGGCAATCTCATTATCAATCAGTAATTTGAATTGTCTATTTTCAGCAATTTCTTCTTCTATCAATGTTTTATCAAATTCCGGCCATTGGTTTTCGGGAAACTTTTTTTTCTGAAATGCGGTGGCTAATTTATAAAGTCTAAATATTTCAGATATATCTATTTCGGTGCTATTTACTATTTTCATTATCTATTGTTATTATATTACTGATTCTAACTTGTTTTCGTCTTTGTTAACTCCTATTAGTAAGATCAATTCATCACATTGGGTCACTTTAGTATTTTCAATCTGAATTCTGTAAAAACTTTATGCTTTACTATTTCTCCATTATTGAGAATACTTTTAATATATTCTTTTTTACAAAGTTACAATGAACTGAATAAGCAAAACGATCACAATTGTAAAAAAAATATCCTCAGATTCACCAACGATGGATAAACGAATACTGAAGGCTTCTAGTGATATCTTGGAACCTACTTTGGAAATGAGGGCTGTGAATCTATTGATAATATACTCAGTTTAAAAATCATCTTATTAATAGTGAAAATACTTTCAGCTCGAAATCTTTTATTTAATGATATTTCTTGATTGAATTGGGGATTTAACCACAAGCGCAGCGGATTGGGATACTTCGGCTGCCATTGTTTTAAAGACCTTTGTAGGGTAATTAAAATAAAAATCATAATGAACAAACAGAAAATTGCCTTAGTAACCGGCGGAAGCCGTGGAATAGGTCGGGATATAGCGCTTAACCTGGCAAAAAAGGGCTTAGATGTAATTATCACCTACCTATCCAATGAAAGAGCAGCCAATGAGGTTGTCGAACAAATAAAATCCTATGGGAATAAAGCAGCGGCTTTACAATTGGACGTTGCTGCCTATGAAGCTTATGCCCCTTTTTTTTCGGAGAAATTATCACCACTGTTAAAAAACAATTTCAACAACTCACAATTAGACTATCTGATAAACAACGCAGGAGCTATTGCTTTTTCAACTTTTGACGATGCTACCATCGATCAATTTAAGGAGATGATACACATCCATCTGATGGCACCCTTCTTTATCACCCAGCATGCTTTACGTATGATGAACGACGGAGGAGGAATCGTGAATATTTCAACCGGGTTAACGCGTTTTTCCACACCGGGGTTTGCGGCATATGCCTCCATGAAAGGCGGACTTGAAGTACTTACCAGATATCAGGCTAAAGAATTGGGAACACGAAAAATCCGTGCAAATTCAGTAGCTCCGGGCGCTATCGAGACCGATATTTTAGGAGGTGCAGTGAGGGACAACAAAGACATGAATGCTGCACTGGCTGCTGAAACAACCTTGGGGCGAGTTGGTCTGCCTAAAGATATCGGCGCTGTAGTTGCTTTTCTCTGTACTGAAGAAGCCTATTGGATCAATGCTCAACGAATTGAGGTGTCAGGTGGTAGTAACTTGTAATTATTTGGTAAATTTAACCCATGGAGGAAATCATTCAAGTCAAAACCATTAGCGAATTTCACCGTTTGTATAATTTACCTAAGCCTTTACATCCGTTGATCAGCTTGGTAGATTATGCGGAAATGTATAATGGGGTAACGGTTAAGTGCTGGTCACAGTCATTCTATTCCATTGCATTAAAGAAGAATGTACTGGGAAAGTTTAATTATGGACAGTTGCCCTATGACTTCGATGAGGGTCTGATGTCATTTTTTTCACCAGGACAGATCCTAAATATTAAATTCAACGATGAATTACCCAGGCAGGAGCCATCTGGATGGATACTGCTTATCCATCCAGATTTTTTATGGAATACCACGCTGGCCAAAACGATAAAGGGATATGAATATTTCGGATATGCCATCAATGAGGCGCTTTTTCTTTCCGAGAGAGAAGAGTACAATATGGGTATCCTTTTGGACAGCATCCGCGAAGAATACAGCAGGAATATGGATGATTTCAGTAAAAAGATTATCATCTCCCAGATCGAACTCTTGCTGAATTATGCAAATCGCTACTACAAAAGACAATTCATTACGCGAGAACGTAGTAATCACGAATTACTCACAAGATTTGAAGAATTACTGGAGCTATATTTCAACGAAACAAACGATAGGCAACGGGTGCTTCCAACAGTACAGTATTTCAGCGAAAAATTGAACAAAACTCCCGATTATCTGAGTAGCGTGTTGAAGAATACAACAGGAAATAATGCCAGCCAACATATCCAGTTCAAACTTATAGAGGTGGCCAAACTCAAACTCTCTACTACGACACTTACCGTAAGCGAGATCGCCTATAACTTAGGATTTGAACAACCACAATCATTGAGCAAGCTATTCAAAAAGGTTACACGCCAGACGCCGCTTGAATTCAGGAGTTTATATCAGCGGCATATGTAAATGGTTTTTCAAAATTGCCACTAACCGTTTAAAGTTGCACGTTAGCTTATTTGAATGGTCTCATATCATACCCACTTTTTTTTGGGGTTACAAACAATTTAAGACCCGGTTACCCTAGTGCACTAGTATCACATTAAAATTGGAACGCTATTAAATTCATTCACACCGCCATTATAGCCTGTTTCGAATTCTGCTTAACGAAACAGGAGTAATGCCTAAATAAGAAGCGATATAATGTTGTGGAATACGCTGGATAATATGTGGATGTTCGTCAATAAGCTCTTCATAGCGTTTTTGAGGATTATTTTTAAGATAGGAATAGAATGCTTTTTGAGAATTTAAAAATCGTCTGAACAGATGTTTCTGCATTTCCTCTTTGATTTCAGGCAAATGCGCTAAAACATTTTGAAAATCCTTTTGAGGAATAGTTTGTAAAATACAAGGTTCTAAACTTTCGATGCTATATAAGCTCGGTTGGTTTGTCATGAAACTTTCAATGGAAGACACTTTATCCCCTTCAAAGAAAAATTGGGTAGTAATTTCTTTACCGTCATTATTAACCAAAGTCCGCAAACACCCTTTCTCAATAAAGAACATTGTTCTCGAAATTTCTCCCTCCTGTAAAAGGATTGTTTTGGCAGGAACTTCCCGCCGTTTAAAAAGATGTTTGAAAGTGTCCCATTCGTTTATCATTGTTTACAGTCGATTTATGATTGTTGCTAATTTATTTATGAGTATATAAAATTACAAAAATACTCCACCTGTTTGTCGTGGATTTTTGGTGTTGGTGTTGCTGGGTACTTTGCCGTTGTTCCACAAACAAATTTAAAAATAATTTTGTTGCATATCTTCCAACAGACCGATGTGTGTAGGTTGCCAATCTAATTGCTCTTGTGTTTTGAAATTTGAAGCCATCCCTTCCATAGTAATGAAATTACTCATCCATTCAAAGTGTTTCGCTAATTCATCGCCTGACACAGATTTTACAGGCAAGTTCAACGTTTCGCCAATTAGGGTTGCGATTGTTTTCAGTTCAATGCCTGTGTCGCCAACAACATTGTACAAAGCACCTTTATAGCCTTTTTCTATCGCTAAACGAAAGGCTTTTGCAGCGTCCAAACGATGCACAGCACACCAATGATTTTCACCTTCGTTGGGATAAGCAGAAATACCATTTTTACGTGCAAGTGAAATGATAAATGGAATAAAGCCATAGTCTCCTTTATCGTGAACGGACGGTGCTAAACGAATGACGGAAGCATTAATGCCTTTTTCTGCCAGTGACAAAGCTGTTGCTTCCGAAGTTCTTGGCGAATGTTGCGTGGTGCTTTCTTCCGTTACAAATCCATTGATGAGTGGCAAGCCCAACATCCCCGAAGTGACTACGATTGCTTTATTTGTGCCAATTAGTGTTCCGCCCATTGTTTCGATAGCGTTTTTGTCTGTTGCCGCTGCATCTATAAATGTGGATTGTCCACCTTTCATAAAATCGTGGTTAAATCCGCAGTGAATAACACTGTCAGCATTTTGAACACCTTGCTTTAAGATTTCCAGATCGTCAAGGCTGCCGTTTAAAACTTCCGCACCTAAATCACGGACAATTTTTGCAGATTTTTCCGATCGTGCCAAACCAATTACTTGGTGCCCTGCACCGATTAGTTCGCTGACTACCGCAGAGCCGATGAAGCCCGAGGCTCCTGTTACAAATACTTTCATTTTTATACTTTTTTGTTTATACAAAGGTGCGGCATCCCTAAAAAACAGATGTATCCAAATTAGCTGTTATTGTAGTCTAAATGAAATTTCTTTTGAACAGTTAAATTGTTTGGGGTGTGGATTGGCTTTACCAGTTCTCTTTTTCAGTTAAACGATTGCCGAAACCTCAAAGGCGAAACGTTTGTCTTTGTCTTGAATAGTTTGCTGAACGATTGTGAATGTTCAAAACCCAATTCGTAGGCAATTTCGCTTACGGAAAGGTTTGTGGTGGATAGTTTTTCTTTCGCTTTTTCTATCAGTTTGTCGTGGATGTGTTGTTGGGTGCTTTGACCGGTTACCGTTCGCAACAAACTACCTAAATAACTTGGCGACACATTTAGTTCTTGCGAAACATATTGAACAGATGGTAAGCCTCTTATTGCCAGATCGTCACTGTTAAAGTAATCCGCCAACAATTTTTCCAAACGTTCTAAAATTTGATGATTGGCCTTTTCCCTTGTGATAAACTGGCGGTTGTAAAACCGTTCGGAATAGCTCAATAAATTTTCAAGGTGTGTGATAATAATTTGTTTGCTAAATTTATCAATGTTTGAATGATATTCTTGACGTATGTTTTCAATAATGCCGTTGAGTGTTCTTTCTTCTTTTTCTGATAACAGTAATGCTTCATTTACCGAATAATCAAAAAATTCATACTGCTTAATTGTTTTTGCCAATGGCGTGTTCCAAATAAAGTCGGGGTGAATGAGTAATATCCAACCTGATTGCTTTTCAGCATTTTCTTCTTCAATAATTTCAAGTTCGAGCACCTGATTGGGCGACATAAAGAACAGCACGCCGTCGTCATCAAAATCGTAATGCAGTTGTCCGTATTTATACTTCACACCTTTCATACGTTTCAAAGCAATAAAATAAAAATCAAATACCACATTCATAGTGATTTGGTCGGTAAGCTTGGTAAAATCTTCCGTTGTCAATACGCTAATCAAAGGATGCTCGGGCTTAGATAAACCTCTTAGCCGATGAAACTCACTAATTGATTTTATCCTATTTGGTTTTGTATTTGCCATATTCAAAGATAACTATTCTTGATGGTATGCTTTTGCAAATTCCTTTGCAAAATCTCTTAATTTTGTTTTACCTAAGACGGGTCTGTTTTTAAGATAATTTTCAAATGTTTCCCCACGATGTGTCTTCATCTGCATTCTTACGAATTGATGTGCAAGCTGTTGTGGAAAGCCTGATTGGATTAAGCCGTTGAGTAACTGCTCTTCCGGTAGCGCTATCCACTTCAGGTCAGGCTTGCCAATGGCTTCGCCTAAAATTGCTGCAGCTTCATCGCAGGTTAATTCTTCGCTTGCCACATAGCGGGCTTTTTTTCCTTGAAATGGGGTCGTCAGTTCTTCAAAAACCACATCCGCAATATCATTTGGTGAAACAAAAGCAATTTTATCATTCCCACCATAGCCTGCCAATAATGCGCCATTTTCTTTTATGGTTTGAATATCATTGTAAAAGTTGGTGTAAAAAGAACCGGGGCGTAGTTCGATGACCGTTCTGTCTGATAGCTGATTAAGCAGGTAAGAGTCTTCTGTATCAGCCGCCCAACCGGTTAGAAATATAACTTTCTCAATTTCGTTTTGTTTGATTGCCTGTACATAATTGGTTTCAATATTTTTGAAATAAGCTGTTTGGTCTTCTTCCATAAAATTGAAAGGTATCATACAGTACACCGCGTCGGCACCTGCAAAAGCTGTTGTTAGAAAATTAATGTCTTCTACTGAGCCGATTAATGCTTTTGCACCAAGGGACTCAATGTCTTTCTGTTTGTCGGCTTTGCTACTGATAACGGATACCGAATGGCCTTTTGCAATCAATTCTATTACAAGAGGTTTGCTGATGTTGCCCAATGAGCCTGTAATTACGATCTTCATATTTTTTCTTTTTTGTTATTGCAAAAGTGCAACGCTTTCAAAAAACAGATGTATCCAAAACGACTGTTTTTGAAGTCGAAATGACATTCGCTAAAACTCTAAAAGGTCGTAGTTCTTTATTGTACTCTTGAAAGGTTAATACATAATTTACATCGTGTTTAAACAGGTTGATATGGGAAGTCAAGCTACAACATTCCATCACTATGGACGTACTTGTGCTGTATCATTCTTTCGGTTATTCCACTGAAATGAATGAGCTTATCAAAAAGACCTGTGTTCTTGATTATCCTTCTTTTACCAAATGCCGTAAATCGGGGTCGTTCTTGATACGCTCCATTTCACTTTCAACAATATGCAGAATGTCTGACTTTATCTGACGATAATTGCTTTCAATTTCCTGCTTCATTTTATCTTCTCCGTGTTCATTAACAAAGGATAGGATTTTCGGTATCTTCTGATATACTTTAGTTTCTGCGGCAACTTTTTCATTGTCCACCACAATTTCAGCGTGGAAAATCTTTTGCTCGATGCGTTCGTCAAAGTTATCCGATACAGAACCCACGAACATACCTTGTGTTAGTGTTGAAATTTTGGAAGCCGGAATAAGGCTGTCTAACTGTGTTGAAATAGAAGTAGATTTATCGTTGCGGTTAATCGTCATACTTTGACGTTTCTGCAATACTTTACCGAAGCGTTCCGAAAGGCTTTTTGCCGTTTCGCCAACTACCTGACCACTGAATATATTACCTACGGTATTCTGAATTACCTTGCTCTCTTTGTCGCCGTAATCCCTTGTTAATTGCGAAAAATCCTGAAAGCCTAAACAAACCGCTACCTTATTACTTCTCGCAGTAGCGATAAGATTATCCAGCCCTCTGAAGTAAATTGTAGGCAGCTCATCTATGATAACCGAACTCTTTAACTGACCTTTTTTATTGATGAGTTTTACAATTCTTGAATTGTATAAACCCAAAGCTGCGGAGTAGATATTTTGACGGTCGGGATTATTACCCACGCACAAAATTTTTGGTTCTTCGGGATTGTTGATGTCGAGCGTAAAATCATCCCCAGTCATAACCCAATACAACTGTGGGCTAATCATTCTTGACAAAGGAATTTTAGCCGATGCAATCTGTCCCTGTAATTGGTCTTGCGCTCCTGATTGCCACGCATCCATAAACGGAGAAAGATAGTTTTCCAAATCGGGGTATGATGTCAGAATGGTAAATACGTCCGAATACTTTTTGTTCAGCAACTCAATGGCGTGTGGAAATGTACAATAATTGCCGTCCTCATAGATTTTCAGATACCAAATAATTGCCGCCAATAGGATAATTGGGCTTTCCACGAAAAAATCCCCTTGCTTCTGTATCCAGCTTCGATTGAGGTTCAGCATTATGGTATATGCTGCTTCGTAAGCATCAGAAATGTCCGTCATAAAGTCGGGATTGAGTGGATTGCAACGGTGGCTCTTGCGGGGATCATCGAAATTTATCACGTAAAATTTCGGCTGAACTTTGTACTTATCCCGATGCTTCAATAAATGATTGTAAGCAATTGTAGAAAGGTCGTCAAATTTAAAATCGTAAATGTACATACTAAAGCCTTTCTCAATCTGCTGTTTGATGTAATTGTTTACGATGGCATACGATTTTCCTGAACCCGGCGTACCCAACACAATCGAGGCTCGAAAAGGATTGACTATGTTAATCCAGCCGTTGTTCCATTTGCCTTTGTAATAAAACTTTGTGGGAAGATTGACAGAATATTTGTTTTCCATCAATTTAGTTTCCTGCTGAAAACTTTCATTCTCGTTATTGAAAACATCGTCCATTAAATTAGTACGGAGCAATCGGCTCATCCATACGCCCGCCATCAGCAAGGCGATATAACCTAATGAGATAGTAAGCATATACAGGAATGTGC
>CALFXE010000077.1 GCA_937927845.1 uncultured Paludibacter sp. | reverse complement strand
TTGATCAAAATCAACTCGTATTATTTTAATCTTATATCGAACTCACGTTAATTATTAATTGCTCGTGATATTGCTGCGGCTTTAATAATCTGAGGTCGCGCTCCAATTATTGTTAATACTTTAATCATTTAAATTTATATTGATAATAAGGATTTTCTTTCATTACTTTTACGCTTTCAGGATAATTCTCGATGAACCAAGTAAAAAATGCTGTTACGTCAATTTTATCTTTTAGCATCATCATTCGTCTTTCATTAAAAACTTCTTTTATATCTTTTATAGCACACAATTGATCGATAGTATTTAGCAATAACTCAACATTAGCGACAGCTATTCCAAATGTCAATTGATATTTTTTTTCCAATTCTTCAAGAACACTTATTCTACCGGCAAAATCACTAAATCGAATTGATGGTACTCCAAGCATAGCTGCTTCAACAGACATACTCTGACTATCAGAAATAAGCAAAGAAGCGAAAGCAAGCACATGATGTATTTGATTATAATTTACTTTCAATTGATACACTGATAATTCAGGTGCAATTTCACCTTCCGTACTGATAAACACTTGATATCCTTTATTTTCAATTTTCTTAATCAACTTTTTAACTAAATCAACATCAAGTCCCCTGATTCCTGCATCGTGATGTGCCGTAAGTTGTGCAAGCCTAATCAGACAGTATTTATCAGACTGAATACTAATGTTTTTTAAATCCTCATTCGGAGTAAATCTATTGGGATGTAAATAAGCAAGTTTCATATAGCCATTATAGCCAACCTTTTTGAATTCCCACTTCTCTACTTTACAAACATCGGGAACAAGAATAGTTTGGGTATATGGATATGTTAGATTTGCCAATTTTTTTATTACATCATAATCATCTTCTAATGTTGTAATAGCATATTTACGAGTAAGGTACCCTACTTGAGCTATGGAGGAATCAGTACCTATAAGCATATCAATTTTGTGAAGTTTAACAATTTTAAAAATTTTCCACGTTCTAATAAATGAAGCTAATAATATAGATAATGTATTGTTTTTTCGTACCTTCGGCTGAATATTAATATAAGGAAATCCATCCTGATTAGCGAGCTTTTCAAGCACATCTTTGGTTTTAATTAACAATAATATGTTATGCCCATTATCTTGTAGACCTTTAATAATATACTTAAAAAAATGATATTGTGCAGGATGAGCTGCGTAAACTAATATTCTCATTTTTATTTCATTTTTCTGATGATTTGTAATATGTATTTTGTAAAACGATATTGAATAGGTTTATATAAATATAAAAAACGACCTTGATCAACCTGTTTTCCTCCAAATTTAGATTTAAATTCCCTTATACCATAAGTCCGATCAGGTCTTCCGGCACCCATAAAATTAAATTCTACATAGTTATTGTCCAATGCATACTTAATTCCTGCCCATGTTGCCAAAACAGAAGGATACACTCTATCATACTTTTTATCTTCACCACATACAAACCATTCATAAACAGCATAATTGTCGTAAACACAAACAATTCCACCTAACACTTCCAAATCTTTTTGTATTATAAATATGCGACCAACGTGATTCTCAATAAACTTACAAAAAAAACTCTCTGGAAATAACGGTAATTTAATCTTCTCTTTATATAACTTTTCCAACACTTCATAAAAACTTATTACGTCTGATTTCGATTTTGCTTCAACAATCTGAACACCTTCTTTTAAAGTCTGCTTGATTTGTCTTTTCTTAGAAGAACTAATGTTTTTAAATACTAATATTTCATCATTAGTTTCGATGATAAAATTCAAATGAGGCTGATAAGCAAACCCGACTGACTCAAACACTGATTTAAAAATTGAATAATTCTTATAATTGCGAATTTCAATGTAGATAGCTTTGTGTTTTAATTCTTTCTTTGTATGATTTAGCAATAATGTCAAAGCATCATCAGAAATATCCTCTGACAACAGTAAACCACCCGGTATAATAGCTCTGCGACTAAAATACCGTTTAATCATACCACCATCAGCTATAATATATCCACAAACAAGCCCTTTCAGAACATCATCTTCAGAAACTGCAAACACAAAAGGTTGCATAAAAGATAATGAAGCGTAAAACTCATAACATTGAGGTGATTGAAAGAAAGAAGCGTAAGGTGAGTTGTCCAATAGATTTCCCCACGCTTCACGTTCTATTTCATTTATATTTATATGTAGTGTTATTCCGATCATTTTTCATCTGATTTTAAATCTTGCGCCTGTTCTAATAATTTATCAAAGTCCGATTGATATGATTTATCTTGAATAACCCGAAACTTTTCAAACTCGCTTTCAGCAAAGGACTTTGCTATTTCATGTGTTATTTTACCGATACCGTCGCCGATTGCTTCATCGTTAAATTCTAAAAATACATCAAGTTTGTTTCTCCAATCTTCCATAGTCATTGGAACATATTTTCGAGCTTGCCTATTAGCGTAATCAAGATACATGGTAACAATTTCATTAAGTTCCGAAAGCTCCAATTGTGACAAATAATTTTTCGCAATACTTACGTCAGTTTTTATAATTTTTCCATTAGGTGCATTTTTCCAATTTGTCAAACCCATATTTTCTTTTGTATGGTCTGCACGTTTAACAATTAGTTCAGCAGCCGAATTTCGATGTACGGCAAAGTGTAGCTTATTTTGTACATTTGCAAAAAAACTTTTTGTAGTCGAGCTATTACAGTCGTAATCAACCGCAGTTGCATAAATATCGGTAATCTTTTGATAAAATTTTCGTTCGCTCGCACGGATTTCTTGTATTTCAGCAAGCAATTCATCAAAATATTGCTTTGAAAACACCTGATCATTTATAAGTCTGTTTTTATCCAAAACATAACCTTTACGAGAAAACTCGCTTAGAATAGTCGTCGCCCATCGGCGGAACTCAATAGCACGATGAGAATCAACACGATAACCAACAGCAATAATTGCTTCCAAATTATAAAACTTGACTTGATAGTTCTTACCATCATCAGCAGTATGCCGGAAATTCCGGCATACTGACTTTTCATTCAATTCTCCCGAAATAAAGATATTTTTAAAATGTTCCTGAATAGTACGACGATCTTTCTGGAACAGCTCTGCTATAGCTTCAGCACGTAACCATACATTTTCCTCTTCTACGCGTACGGCAATACCGTTTTCACCATTTTGTCGAGTAAAAATAAGAAAGTCAGCAGCACTATTACGAATTTGAAATTGAGTATTCTTTTTGGTCATTTTATTTTATTTATATATTAAAAAGGATTAAGAGTAGACATTTTAGCCATTCTCCATTTAAAAAAGTTTTTATCTAAAACAAAGTTGATACACTAACAACTTTTCTATACACTGATTCTATCTTTTGTGCTATCCTTCCTGAATCCAGTTCTAATTCTATTATTCGTTCTCTTCCTGACGTCCGTCTATCGCATTCCAACACATACTTTAATTTTAAAGTAAATTCTTCTACATCATACGAAGACACATAACATTCTTCGGTATCTCCTATAACTTCTTTTACATCACCCACATCAACTGAAACAATCGGACAATTACAAGCCATTGCTTCTTTGATAAACTGCGGAGAGCCTTCAGAAAAGCTTGTCATAATACAAACATCGACAGCATTCATTAAACACATAACTTCTTCGCGATTATAGCCTTTAAGCTCAAGCAGTTCAGTATTATCTATTTCCTTTGATACGGCAATAGCTAATTCCGGATTTTTCACTACATTATTAAACCCACCGGAAAAAAGAATATAGTTTTTATCAAAATCCAGATTTAAAATTTTTCTTGCCGCCATTTTATCCATAGGTTTAAAAACCTCAATATCAACACCACATGGGATTAATGCATAGTTGCTTTTAACTCTTGATTTATCAATATTACTTTGAGAAACAAAGATGTTAAATTTCGAAAGCAATATACTTAAAAAAGAGAACATAAACACCTTACTATCATTAATATCACTTCCATGATAAGTCGTAACAACCGAAACCTTTCTCTGCAAATTTGCCAACAGTCCGGATAAACCATAATGTGCATGTATCAAATCTGGTTGAAAACTTTGTATTTTCTGCAACAATAGTTTGCGACTTTTCAAATAGCCTATCAGACCTTTTTGTTCGATAGTAAAAAAGTCGGTAATAATGCCAACCTTATTCAAAGAATCAACCTGCTCCAAAATAAATGGAGCAATCCGACCGGAATTTTTACTACAAACTATTAAGATCTTCATTATTTATAATGTTTAATGTGGAATGTTTAACGTTTAGTGTTTAGTGTTTGGTGTTTAATGTGGAAGTTGTTTTCAATAAACATTACACATTTAACATTAAACATTTTGAACCTACGCCATCCCTCTCCCCGCTAACTTAAACCAACTCCAACCCACGATAGCCACAAATATAAAAGCCAGATACCATGTATAAAATTTTTTAGTTTTGTTCGTTTGTTTACTTACACCTACAGCAGCCAAAATAAGTAAAAATGGCAAAGCGGGCTGATGAAAACGCTCCGATTGTGCAAAGGCACTCATTGCAACAACAATCAGATAGCCACCGGTAAATGAAATTATCAGCAAATGATCACGCCATTTTTTTTCAACAATCAGCATAAACAAAGCAAACATTGCAAAAAATGCAATAATATTTTTCACATAATTACCACCATGAATTAACTGTTGATTTTCTTGTCCCGGCACATCCACCATAGTTGGAAATGGAATAACAAAAATCATCGGTGCAAAAACAGATTTTGAAGCATATTTAGCTAACACATTCCCACCTTCACGCTTGGCGCGCCATTCTAATGAGGTCTCCTGATTACCAACCCTACTTGTCCACACTTCCTCAACTTCATTAGCAATTGCACCTCCCATAAAATAAGCTATAGTCAACAACACCCACCCAATAAGTAAAGCCCTTCGTCCCCCTTTCTTCATGGTTTTCATGGAAGAAAAAGCCAAAGCTGTAATAAAGGCAAATAAAGCGGTTGCACCTAACACTGTTCTAAAAAAGAATAAAACTCCGGCTATTAGAACCGGTAGAATTAGGTTGGAGAAACTAAACTTCACACTACGCATAGCATAATCGGCACGTTCAATAAACGCCACTGTTAAAAACACCATTTCGGTTTCTTTAAGATGCAAGCCTGTGTAATAAATCAGATTAGGCATCAGCATTGCAAAAACAGCAGCAACACGACCTGTACTTTCTCCAAAATTACGAGTTGTAAGTCGATAAATCAGAATTACGGTATATGCACCAATAAAAGCCTTAATAATCCTTGTCAGGAAAATTGATTTACCTGTTATGAAATAGATAAAACTAAGATAAATAGGGTAACCGGTATCCGAGACTGCAAGTGTATTTCCTGCATAGCGTTTAAATTCTACTAAGAAATTAAAATTACCTCTTGCAATAAGATTACTCCCAAATCTGCCCATATTATCATAAAATCCGGCATCACCTACACTAAACTCAAAAGGCTGACCTGTCATCAGGATATAAAAAAAATAGCTAAAAACCACCCACACCAAACGAATACCAAGAGAGATATAAAAAAGATCTTTTACAAATTTCTTTTCGCTGCGAGCCGACCATTGACGAGTAAACTGATTTGAATAATAGAAAAAACCAACTACTTCTATAAGTCCAAGCACAATCCAATACCAATCCATCGCCTTTGATAGAAACATTACAGATACAATCAGTAATGCAGCAAGATAAATATAAATTGCTTTTTGTGTAAAATATTTAGGGATGTAATTGAGCACTATGGGTGATGGTTGTTATTTAATTGATTATAAGCTTGTTTTAAATTCTCAATATGGTTGTTAATAGTATATTTTGACTTAATAACTTCTGATGCACTTAATGCTTGTTGATTGTACAACTCATTATTCTGCAAAAATAAGATAAATTTGTTAAGCAAATCACTTTCGTCTGTCGTTTTATACAAAATTGCCAATGACCCATCTTCAGTTATTTCTTTCATCACATCCCAATCATTAACAAACACAGGAATTCCAACAGCCATTGCCTCAACAACTGCAATTCCGAAAGTATCATGTTCAGTTGAATATATAAAAGCGTCCAACTGATTTAAAATAGAAGGTACATCGTCTCTTTTACCAAGAAAAGATACATTATCCGACAAATTATTATCAGTACAATACTTTACACAATTATCAAATCTTTCAGGATTATTGTCATCACGTTTGCCGACAAAAATAAAATGAAAATCAACTTGTTGTGTATTTAAAAGTTTTAGAAAGCGACATACAGTCAACTGATCTCTCACTTGGTTGAAATTTCCCACCATACCAAGTAAAAGTGTTGTATTGTCAAGATTCAACTCGTTTCTTAGAGAATTTGTTTGTACGACAATATTGAATTTATCTAAATTAATTCCATTATAAATTACAGTTTGTTTCTCAGGATTAAGATTATATTTTTTGGAGTAATAAGACTTTTGATAATTACTAACAAAGATATTTAAATCTGTTCTATGTATAATAAAACTAACCAATAGCTTATTCTGGTCAAAATCAAATCCATGAAAAGTAAGAACATGTTTCTTCTTTAGACCAATAGATGCAATAAGTCCGAGAAATGCATCAATAGGCTGCTGAGAATGTAAAATATCAATATCATTACTTTTTATAAATTTTCTAAGTCTAAAAATATAAGAAATAGGATTTTTGTTGATGGAAAGTTTGGTAAAGGGAACTGTTGATTTCTTAAATTCTTCTTCGAGTGCTCCGGTTTTTCTATATATTCCAACAGCATCAAAATCGGATGATTTAAGAGTATTACACACATCGAGGAGTAGCGTTTCAGTACCACCGCGATTAAGAGAACCAAAGAGAAAAGCTGTTTTCATATCAAATTCTAATCCATTCGTGAGGTACTACATCGTCTTTTTCAAAACTTCGCCACCAACGTTCAGGTGCGATAACAATTTTTATAGGATTGGCATTCAACCACGCTCCCCACCAACTAAAAGAACTGTTGGCTATAATATTATCCTTACAGCAACTCATCAAATACATATCCTGCCACGAATCGACACCGGTATTATTCGTTACGTACACAGCATTTTCAATATTGAAATTTTGCTGAACCCATTCGGCATCATCCGTAAAAATAAAAAACTTAAGGACTTGATTTTGTCGTTTTTCTGTAATTGTTTCAACCGCTTTCTGATAATAATCCAACGTGCAAATACCGGCAAAACCATTTGCATATTGCGCACTTAGGTAATCTCCGCGCCTCACATGGATAGATACGCTGTTTGATGCTGTAATTTCAGTTTTGAGTTTTCTGGTTTCTGCCGATAATAAATCTTCATTAAAAATGAAGGCGTTCCTGACTTCGTTCTTTGCGTTTTCAAAGAAAGATTCACTTTGCCATGTACCTCTGAAAAGTTCGTTTTTATGTTTAAAATCAAATACTTCGGGATAAAAAATGAAGTTTTCGGCGACTTTGACAATATGAATGTCAATCAATTTATACAATTTTTCCCGATACTTTTTAGGAAAAAAACGCAAAAACTGAGAATATGATTCAAGCCAAAACGAATTAGGTGTCAATACATTAAACAGTTTTTCCAACTCATATCCTTGATGACCGTATCGCCGACTGTTATTTTTGAAAGGAATAAACAGACACGCATTTTTGCCCCGCTTCTGTAATTCCAAACAAAAAGCATAAATAAACATCTGATTTCCCAAACCACCTGTAATTGTTACGTATTTCATATTCTTTTAGATATTGATTCTGATTTATAATCAATCCAATGTGCATTGGGGTGTTGTCGATGATAGAGAAATAATGACGGGTTAGCATTCAATGATGCTACCAACAATTCTGACTTCCACAAGATTTCAATCGAAGCAAATAATTTTATCAGCTCTCTTCGTTTAGTTTCTTTATCCATGCGTTGAAATTTCGAGTTTTCATATCCATTTGCTTCCTCATTACACAACGTAAATATACGATATTCAGGATAAGAATCGCGTATTTCAGCAATAATGCGATAATCGTCAGTCAGTATAAACAAGTCAAATATATAAGTATTCAGCGATTTAATTTTTTCCATATAAACAGAAAATTCAATCAGTTGTGCTTCGGTAGCTTTATCGCCAGCACGGATTTGAGTACCAATAAAAACATCGGGTAAATTTAACTTTTCGGTTATATACGTTATTTCTTTCAAAGTTTCCGCATTAAACTTCCAAGTAGCAGTTAGAAATTTATGTATTGTTATTGTATTGTGTTTACTAAATTTCTGGATTTTATTCCACAAATCGTGGGTATAATAATCAAAATGATATTTTCTCTTGTAGAATGGAGCAGTAAGAAAAACTTTGGCATACCACCAAGAGTATTTCTTCCAAAACCACGAAGGAATGGATATTTTTCTGACAATCTTTTTGTACATCATTTTTGCCAGCGATGGAAATGGTATCCGCATATTATAAACGCTGTGAAAGTTCTCATCTACTTCTTCACAAAATGGTTCAAAAAAGTCAGTCCAACCTTTCCGATAAGCAAAATTTGCATCTTTAGAATATAATTTAAATTCTATATTGTGTATTTTACAATAGGCAAGGGCGAATACCATACCTAAATATTCGGAAAAGAAACCCGAACCACACCCAATATGAAAAATCAATGTTTTTTGTTTCATTTTTTATGATATTTATTTAATTGCAACAGAGTTTCCGTACCCCACGATTAAGCAAACCAAAAATAAAAGTTATTTTCATCATTCTAAAATATAATAATCTTCCAAAAAATCAAAATTTTCTGACTTTTCAGAACATTACAGTTAATTTATATGCAAAATGCTGCATAAAGTGGTACTGATTTAATATTATTTTCAAAACCAAAGTTTTTAGTCGAAATGCGTATTGAATACGGAGATTTGTATCCTTGTGCAAAAACGCCCATGCTTTTGGCTTTATTGCGTTTTCCCTTTTTTACTTCAATAGGAATCACAACAGTATCTTTCTGCAATACAAAATCAACTTCCGCTTTGCCTTCAGAAGTCCAATAATGTAGTTTATAACCCTTTGCCATAAAACATTGTGCTACATAATTCTCAGTCATTGCACCGAGATAGGTATTATCTTCGTCAATAGTAGAAAGAATAGTCTGTAACGGCATTTCAGAACGCAAAGTTAAAATACCAATATCACCCATATACAATTTAAAATTAATCAAATCCTCGTAAGCATTTACCGGAATATATCCGTGTTCCAATCGCTGACATTTAAGTGTAATTCCGGCTAAATTAAGCCATTCAATTGCTTCGCCGAAAATAGTTGCCGTACCACCGCGCTGTACTGTCTTGTATTGGAACTTTGTATTTTCTTTGGCAAGTTGTGCAGGTATAGAATTATAACAAGCACGAATCTTTATAGTGGTTGTTGCATCTGAATATTTAGCCATATCGGCGATATATTCATTAAGTATGTTATTCTGAACAATTTGCACATCTATATAACTGTGTGTTTCGAGAAATTTCGAAACTACAGCCGGCATTCCACCAATAATAAAATACTGACGATAAAATTCTAAGGCTGTTTCATGCAATGCATTCGGCATTTTTGTATTTTCTTCAAAATGTATTTTTATTTCTTCTGCAAGTGCCTCTCGATTCATCGCCCAAAGAAACTCTTCAAAATCAAGTGGATACATATTCAGTTCATCTACCTTTCCAACTGGAAATGAATATTTTTCTCTATTCACAGCAACGCCAAGTAGAGAACCAGCAGCAACAACATGAAGTTCAGGCATTTGCTCACAAAAATACTTCAATGAGGTCAAAGCACGCTCACAGGCTTGAATTTCATCGAAAAAAAGTAAGGTTTTACCGGCAATAATACGTTGACCAGTACTCGCCTCAATAAACTGCACAATTTTAAGTGGTAAAATTTCATTTTCAAGAAAATTTCGAATTGCGCCTTCAATTTCCATATTTAACAGCACAATGTTTCCAAAGTTCTCTTTACCAAACTGCTCCAAAATATATGTCTTACCAACTTGTCGGGCACCATTAAGGATGAGTGGCTTTCGTTTGCTATTATCTTTCCATTCTAAAAGAGATGTAAATATTTTGCGCTTCATAATGTTATATTTCCAACAAAGGTACAATAATGTTCCAAAAAATCAAAATTTTCTGACTTTTCGGAACATTATGATTGATTTATATACAAAATGTATCCATAATAATTAATTTTACAAGGCTAATCGTTTGATGCCGTCTTTTAGGCTTTTTACGTTGAAATTAATCAACAGCCCTATATGTTTTTCTGAAAATTTCAAATAAGTGAGAACTTGCGCAATATGGACATCATTAAAGAAATCCACTGTTTTCAGTTCTACAATAACTTTATCTTCCACTAACAAATCAAGCCTATAACCACAATCAAGTTTTACTTCTTCATAAATCAGAGGTAAAGGCTTTTGTACCTCAACTTTGAAACCTTTCTTAGTTAATTCATAAGCTAAGCAGGCTTCATAAGCGGATTCCAATAGTCCCGGACCTAATGCAGAATGCACTTTATAAGCGGAATCGAGAATCTCGCGAGTTATATGGTTTTCTTGCATGTTTTTATTTCTTTAGTTACACAGTGTTTCACAATGTATGCACAGTGTCACACAATGTTTTACTCTGTGGTACTTTGTGTTTACTCTGTGGTACTCTGTGAAACTTTTTTTCTTTTTTAGTTACACAGTGTTTCTCAATGTATTTCACAGTGTCACACAGTATTTATTATGTGAATTTTATTTATTTTCTGCAAATTTAGCTTGTTCTAATAATTTATCAAAATCCGACATATATGTTTTATCCTGAATAACCCGATATTTTTCAAACTCTGATTCTGCTTTATCTTTAGCTATCTTAGCGGAAATTTTACCTGCATTTTTCAATAAATCACGGTCATCGGCAAGCAGAAAACGATCTAAGCGAGTCGCCCAATCCTTCATTGTCATTGGAATTCCTTTTTTAGCACGATCTTCTGCCAAGTCAAGATAGGCATTCACTATTCGCCCCAAACTCTCCAGTTCTTCTGTTGTTAAGTAATTTTTAGCTACTGATACATCAGTTTTGACAATTTTCCCCATGGGCGCATTCTCCCAAGTAGTCAGACCCATATTGGATTTTTGTGCATCGACACGATTATAAATCAATTCGGCAGCAGTATTGTGATGCACTGCCCAATGAAGCTTATTCATCGCTGTTGCAAAAAACTGCTTTGTTAGCGGTGATGAAACATCATAATCGGAGGAAGTAGCATAAATATCAGTAACTTTCTGATATAAACGTCTTTCGCTCAAACGAATCTCTCGAATTTCAGCAAGCAAATGTTCAAAATAATCTTCGTCAAAGAAACGTCCGTTTTCCATTCTCTTACGGTCGATAATGTAACCTTTTTTGGCAAATTCTTTCAACACTGTGGTTGCCCATCGTCGGAAATTTATTGCCTGTACGGAATTAACGCGATATCCAATCGATATTATCATATCAAGATTGTAAAACCTTGTATGATAGGTTTGTTTATCATCGTTACCCATCTGTGCAAAAATTGCACATGTGCTCTTTTCATCCAACTCGCCATCAGCAAAAATATTTTTTATATGACGAGCAATGCCACTTCGGTCAATGCCGTAAAGTGCTGACATCACTTTTTCACTCGCCCACAAATCACCATTCTGAAAGGTAATATCAACAGTTTCACCGCCCTTTTCACTCACAAAGGCAAGAAATTGGATTGTACTATTTTTTATACTTAATTTTTTCAATGTTATATTTGTTTTTTAAGTTTACTCTGTGGTACCTTTTCTTTTTTTAGTTACACAGTGTTTCACAATGTTATTTCACAGTGTCACACAATGTTTACTCTGTGTTTCCTCTGTGTTACTCTGTGAAACTATTCTCTTTAAGCTATTACATTATACAATTTTTTCTTTATTCTCGACGCAAACCACATTATCTTTTGTTGGACTTTTAACCACACTATCGGATGCCGGTATTTCTTTTGAACAGCTTTCGGTTGCCTTTCCCAATCTACTTTAGCAAGCTCTTGTTTTGCCAATTCCCTTGTTTCTTTATTTAAATAGTATGGGAACAGGCCATAAGTCCGCAAATTATCCAACATCTGCTTTAAATCCGGATTTTTCTTTTCTTCAGCTTCAAGATACTCCAAATTCCACAGCATATGTGTATTCGGATTATGCAACTTCCCTATAGCTCTTGCCGCCTGCTCCACATCCTGATTATAATACGTCAAAGGCTTATTTAGTAAGGCTACTTTATACTTCAAAGCAATACGTACCCACAAATCAAAATCCTCTCCAAGCTTTAAATGAGGTTTAAAACCATTCATTTCAAGATATTTATCTTTTCGTAAAATTGTTGCACCTGTCCACACCGGCATCCAATGAGAATTGGCATATACTTTAAAATAATCAAAATACCCCTTTATGAAATCATTAGGAACACCAATCTTAGCAGGTCTGTTTTGATTGTTTTTAACTGAATAGTAAGAAGAAGTATATAAAGCTGCATCAGGAAACTCTTTAATCAGCATCTTCATCTCCTCCAAATAGGTCGGTGCCCACCAATCATCAGCATCTAAAAAAGCAATATAATCATATTGAGCTAATTCCACACCACGATTACGTGTAATAGCAACACCGGAGTTTTCTTGAGTTATTAATGTGGAATGTGGAATTCGCAAAGCGTCCCGAGCTTGCGTGGGATCTGTAGTTTTTTTTGCTATCTGATATGAGTTGTCTGTTGAGCCATCATCAATTATTATCAATTCATATTCTTGAAAAGTCTGAGCCAAAACCGATTGAATGGCTTTAGCTATATATTTTTCTTTATTGTATAGTGGAATGATAATGGAGAACATAGGTGCTATTATTTAAGATATTCCGTTTTAATCCAATATTCAAATGCAGGATCTTGAATAATAATCTTTTCATCAGGTAGAATATCAATCAAATCTTTATCTAAGAGTGCTTTTTTAAGATTTTTAATATTGGCAGAAGTTCCTAAGTCATAATTTGTCAACACACTTTTAGAAGAAAAATTAATCTCTCCGTTAACAATTGCGACGAGAAAGTTGACTTGTCGTATTGTCATATTGTCAATTATGTTAATAAAAAGCAGGCTTAACTGCGCAATTAAATCTCGTATCGACTGTTCCAAAATCACATCATTACATTCTTTGTCGGTACGTAACCACACTTGTTGACTGAGTTGTTGCGTATAATATGGATGATTTTGTGCAAAATCGGCAATACGACCACATAACTCCGGTGCAATCTTCTTTTCTGTTTTTTCAAAACGTTCCTGAATAAAATTAATCCAATCAAGCCGTCCTATTTTGTTTAAAAAAATTATATCACCAAACTTATAAAATGGTTTATCGTAACTACTAAAGATATCAGCCAACAAATGACGTTTACTGCCATACAAGCAATAACAAACTCGATCGTGCATCTGCCAATGTGCACGAAGGTTTTGTTGAAATTCTAAACTTTCAGGATAATCGGTGATTTTTTGAAACTCATCAACACAAACTACTATCTTTTTACCGGTATCTTTTGCGATAGTTTGTGGTAGATCCAGAATCTCTTCAATAGACATATCGTGATCTTTAAATTTGACGCCAAAAGATAACTCATAAGATTGTGCAGTATCAGAAAATGAGATATTAGGTGCAAAGCGACCTAAATACTTTTTCGAAGCTTCAACAAATTTATCCCATTTTGAGAAGCTTGCTTTCATTACTGCATTAGCAAAAGCTCGATAAAACTGATCCTCGTTACGGCAAGTAAAAGCATCAAAACGACATACAACAATTTCCTTTGCATACTCCTTTTCTAATATTTCAGATACACGATTTACGAGTGAAGTTTTTCCCCAACGACGTGGAGAAATAATAATAGTATTGATTAGCCCCAGAAAATTTGCACTCAACTGCCTAATTTCTTTTTCTCTATTGGTGTAATTTTCATCAATTGCTATATGTCCATACACAAAAGGCGTTTTCATAATAAGAATTTTAAAAATAAAGTACAAATATAATAAATCAATTTGAAATAAATTGATTTGAAATAAGATGATTTGATTTATCAAGTAAATTATCTCACGAAATACAAAATGCGAGATTTAATTTTTCATTCCCAATCGTAATTAATTCTACTATCATTTTCCTCTCTTACATAAGTAAGTTTATTTAAAATTTCTCTAACCATAAAGATAAAAAACGATCGTAAACAATAAATCCTTTTGCAGATTTATATACTAATTCATTATCTAATAATTTTTGTAATGCACGATTTACACTACTCGAATTTTTAAGTTGATATTTTAGAATAAAATCACCTGAATTTATTTGTGTTACCACTTTCTCTTTTGCTATCGCCGTAAGCAAACTAACTTGCACAATTGAATAAGCATTTAACAATTCTTGATAACTATAAGAATTTTCCTGTATCAACTCCAACAAAGCACCTGTTATAATATCAATGGAATCAATATTCTGACGATATTCATATAAGCGATTAAGTATTGACTGAACATACCAGGTGTGACCATCAAAACGCTCGTAAATATTATCAAAACACTCTTTTGAAAGTATAAAACCATTCTTTTGAAAATGAGATTTAGCAAAATCGAAATATGCATTCTTATCAATAGCATCAAGTAACATAATTTGTGTACTTTGATAGAATGGGCGTTTAGCAGAAAGAAACATCTCACTCATCAAGTGCTGCCGACTACCTGAAAAAACAAATCTTACATTTGGAAGAAACTGAATATAAGAGCGTAAGAGTGCCTCTGTTCCCTTTTCCGGATATTCTGCAATTTGCTGAAATTCATCTATTGCAATATAGCATGTTTTATGCGATTGACTCAAATAATCGAATATCTCCTGTAAACTATTAGAAGCAGTTTCATGTTCAATTTTAACACTGATTTCAGGTTGTCCTGAAAGTGAGTTATAAGACAACACAGGACGAAAACTTTTGAAAAAGGCAACAAATTTCTTCATTGTTTTATCTACACTACTATCTATCTGACCAAGCACACTTTGAGCAAAAACTCGTACAAAATCACTTAAATTCTGTGTTGAGAATATATCAAAATAAACACACACTGTGTCTTTATGTTCTTGAGATATTTTATGAAAAGCATGATGAATCAAACCTGTTTTTCCGAAGCGGCGCGGACTGATTAACGAGATACTCCTTCCATTGTCAAGTGCTGAAATAATCTTGGCAGTTTCAACTTCTCGATCACAGAAATAATCCGGACTAAAATATCCGACAACAAGGAAAGGATTATGAGGTTTATGTTGAGTCATGATAGAGGATTTTTAAACATGCTGCAAATATAATAATTATCTCGCAAAATGCGAAACGCAAAATGCGAGATTTGATTTTTTTGTTTTTTAATCTAATTTATTCTACTATCATTTCTCTCTCTTATTGAGACTTACATATCTCTCTTAGAGAATTACATACTTATTTAACAATATACAAGCACTGAAAATCAGCACATTAACAATAGCACAATAAATATACAATTAACATACAATTTATGTAGGACATAAAATTAAGACCTATAGTTTACAACGGGAAACAAAGCATATAAGCTATTAAAAAACACACATAATATATCTGTATATATCACAAAAAAAGTACGGAAATCATAGAATAGAGATAAAACATAAAACTAACAAAAAGTCGATATGACTTCAATAATTTGAAAAAGCATGGTTAGTCTTCAATAATTATTTGTTTAATATGAACTCGCCTTCCTTCATATGATGGCACATCCTTCCAAATGCCACAAGGACAATCAAATTCAATCTTGTCATATTGCATAGTCTCTTTCATTATTAATATAAACATACTATTTCCACCCTCTTTTTCCCCTCCATTTATCAATCTTAAACAACACTCTTTCAAAAAACCACATCATCTTATAAATCAACGGATAGCGTTTGAGTCTTTGTATTTGTTCAATATCAAAAGCATGAGTATCATAATCAGTCAAAATGGGTGTTGGAATAAGTTCTTCCAGTACCTGTCGCCGTTCTGCTTTGTCTAACTTCAAATTAGTACTACTGATTCCATGCATATCGAAGCAACTGACATAACGATCAGTAAATCGTACATCAGCCTTATTTAAGCCTGCCACTTGCAGATACCATTTCCAATCGGAAACAATTTTAAGATTTTCATCATACAAACCATATTTATCAAATAATGAACGTTTTATGTATGCTGACGTATGCTGGATAGTGCCACGATAAAATGTAAGCAGACTGATATTTGTATTATCATGTTTAACATATTTTCTTTTCCCATCTTGTCTTACCTTTATCACATTACCAACAAATATATCTGGTCCTTCACTTCGACTACGCTCAGTGATCGATTCTTTTGTTTGTTCTATAAGCTTATTCTTATCAAGCACTTCTTCTGAATATACCTCGTTCAACATATCCTCCACTACCCTCTCATCCACCAACCAATCACCTGAATTTAGAAAATGAATATATTCACCTTTTGCCATAAGAATACCTTTGTTCATGGCATTGTAAATACCGGTGTCGGATTCGGACAGTAGAGACAAGTCGCGTGATGATAGTAGAGACAAGTCGCGACTTGTCTCTACTATCGTATAATTTGTTTTTACAGATTCAATCAATTCCACACTACCATCTGTACTGGCACCATCAATAATTATATATTGAAAATCTTTGTATGTTTGTGCAAATACACTTTCCATGGTTAGTTTCAAACCTGCTGCGTTATTGTAATTTATGGTGATGATGGTTAGTTTCATTGAGTTTTTCAAGAATTAATGATGATGAGTTACAGATTAAGATTTTAGTAGTCTTCACTCTTAAACTTTAAAAATTAGTGATTAAAGTTTAGGCAAAGATAATGTATTTTGGTTGATAATTCAACAAAAGAACCAGGTACAAGATAAAATTTACATTTTGCACTACAAACTTAATCGCTCCCGCTATCAACTATAGATAAATCTATAATCATATGGTTTATTTTGCTATTATTATAGATTTATCTATATTTGCAAAAAAATCAATATTTGAAATTATGTACAGCGAATTATACGAAAAATCAGGAAGCGATATAATCAGGGAGCTTGGAAAAAAGTATAGTGACTATCGCAAAAGGATGGGATATACTCAAAAAGAAGTTTCCGAAAAGTCTGGATTGAGTGTGTTTACCATAAGTTCTTTTGAGAACGAATCCTCCACAGGAATCACATTAGCCTCGTTTATCAAACTGCTTAGGGCAATTGACAATCTGGAGGAAATAGAGAAGCTATTACCGGAATTGCCGGAGAGTCCACGTGCATTATTTAAAAAACAAATTAAGAAATAAGCTATGGAAACAAATGTCGTAAAAGTGAAATTATGGGGAATAGATGTAGGCTATCTTTCATGGGATAAGAAAGTAGGAGCTGCTATTTTTGAATATGACCCTTTATTTCTTGAACAAGGATTAGATATTGCTCCGTTGACCATGTCTATAAACTCACCCCGCAGCCAAAAGCAACTTCCGTGGACGGGTGATAAGGATAAGTTATATCAAGGACTCCCTCCGATGATTGCTGATTCATTACCTGATAAATGGGGAAACTCTCTATTTAAAGTATGGTTACGTGATAACAATATTCCAACTAAGAAAATAAATCCGGTGGATCACCTCTCATTTATCGGTAGTAGGGCAATGGGAGCTTTAGAGTATGAGCCTGCACATAAGCTGGGTGATAACTTTGCTTTTTCGGTTGATGTGCAAAGATTATACGAATTTGCAAAACAGGTATTGAACGCACGAGAAACAACTGTATTAAATCAAGAGAATTCTATCTTGTGGCAAGATTTAATAAAAATAAGTTCATCGCCGGGTGGAAAGCGTCCGAAGGCAATTATTGCCTTAAATAAGGATACCGGAAACGTTATATCCGGTCAAGGATTAATACCTGAAGGATTTCAGCATTATATTCTTAAATATGACGATAACTCAGCTTATCCTTTTGCTAAATTAGAATATATTTATTATAGAATGGCATTAGACGCGGGGATTGATATGATGTCGTCAGAGTTAAGAACATATGAAGGTATAACACATTTTCTGACTCAACGATTCGATCGTAATGGAAATGAAAAAACACATATACAAACATTTGCAGCAATGTCTCCTGCAAGCGATAGTTATGAGGATATTTTCGCAGTAATCAGACGACTAAATCTGCCATACGAAGATAGTAAACAACAATACTTACGTATGATATTTAACGTTATCGCTCGTAATGTAGATGATCATTCCAAAAACTTCTCATTTTGTATGAATCGTCAAGGTGCTTGGAGATTATCTCCTGCATACGATTTAACATACAGCGTAGATTTAACCGCTCCTGCATATTCTAACAGACATTCACTGACCGTAAATGGTAAAAATGAGGGTATCACTCGTGAAGATTTGGAAACAGTGGGACTGAATAACGACATTCCAGATTACAAAGCCCTAATTGACACTGTAGCCAATGCCGTTGCCAACTTTGAATCCTATGCAAAAGAGTTAGTTATTGACAAAGAGTTAATCAAGAATATCAAAGCGGATTTTATCAAACTATAATCGGTGTGTAAATTATATCTCTAAAAAAGGAATTGAACTATATATACACCATTGATAATCACTGGTTTTATAAGCAAAATTGTGTCGATGGATGAGAACAGCTCCCGAAGCTGCGAGTTTATTCGTTATTTCCTGTTCTATGATTCGCTTTTTATAAGCTATGCCGACAAATTTTATTATGCAAATATTTTACAAACTACAAAATTCAGATGTTTTACACTACAATTTTAAGATGATATGTACTTACTCTATTATTTTGTACCAGTTGAACCGATGTTTTACACTACAATTTTAAGATGATATGTACTACAATTTTCAAGTGTTTTGTAATGCAATTTTTAGACATTAAGCTTGGTTCAAGACACCATATTTACAACATTGAGGTAAAAATTGAAAATTGAGCTTAATAAACTGAATCACTTTTTAACAAATTTCATTCTCTTTCTAATTGTATTTGAAAGTCAAAATTATAAAACTTTGTAAAATGGTAGGAGTACTCATTTGGAGCTAAGTCAGTATCTGACATGTAATATAAAACTGGCCTAGGATTCTTAGTCTTTCCAAGTACATTTAAAATATTATATTTTACACTTGTTGTGTAGGGTGTTAAAATTGGAGTAACTGTTACAATACTGTCTTTAGATGTATTATTCGCCTGTATCTCTATTAAATTCATTATTCTACCATCAACACTATTAGCATATTCCTTTGCTGATTTACTATCAGAATATATATTAACCACCATGACACCAATTAAAAAAATTAAACCGGCTATAGAGCTAATCGCAAGTGTTATATATTTTTTGTCAATAAATTTATTTAATAATAACATCATCCAAAAAGAGAAAAACAACATACTTATAAAAACAAGATGCGTATAATTTCGTTGAATACCAAATCCACCCCATAAATATACTGATGGAAATACACTCAATAAAAGATAAACAGAATAAACTATTATTGAAATAATTAAAACTTGTCTTATATTTGATCCAATTATCTGTCTTATATTTTCACCAAAAGCAATAAACAATACAATAGATAAAATTGCGTAATATGGTATTGAAAATGTAATAAAATAGAAAAACATCCCTATTGCTTGTACAAAACCTCGTATGTATTGCACTAATGTTTCAGGTTGTCTAAACTGCTCTGTGTCTGTTAACCTATTATAATTGCCGGGTGCCACAATTACAACCAATAATGCAATAATCATAATTACTGAAATAATAGTAATTTTCTTAACTCTAACATCTTGCCATGTTAGTTTGAAATTCCAATTGTTATTTCTTAATCGAGCTAATAATAAAACACCAAATACAAACAAAACAATTGGAGTAAATGCTTCCTGTCCACCACCCAAAAACAAAGTCAACACAACCATCAACACCCATTCAAAAACATTATTTTCCTTGGTTAACAGCAATCCGATTAAACATATCATTGAAGGCACTAATAAGTAGTAAGACATAGCACACAACCAGAAAAATACAGGAAAATCAATATTAGTTAATACAAATAAATTATAGAATAATAAAACAGCATTTATTTGAATAATTCCATAGTTTAATTTTAATAATCGTTTTGTACCAATTATAGTTAATATTACTCCTATTATTCCAAATAGAATAGGGAAAAACCAATATTTCCCTGTTAAAAGAATTGTTTTAAATACAAGTCCATTAATGTAATAACCCATAAACCTACCCGAACGATCGAAGTACATATCCTTGACATAATCAAAAATAGACATTTCACGTAGCTTCCATAGGAAATGTAAATCATCATAATGTGGACGAGAGTATATTGCTAAAACAATATAATAAATTACAAAGAGAAAATTTAGCCCAATAAGCAACCCTGTAAATACTTTGTTTTTATTATTCATAAAGTTCTATTAATAAATTAACAATTCTCTCCATCTCCTCATCCTTCAACTCATAATACATAGGCAATCTCACCAAACAGTCGGTATATCGATCAGAGTTTGGAAGGTCTCTGCCATCGTGTTTATTTTTGTAGAAATCACTGGTATGTAGACTGATATAATGAAATACCGACAAAATGCCATTTTCTTTTAAATACGAGATAAGCTTACTTCGTTTTTCTAATGAAGGCAGTACTAAATAGAACATATGTGCATTATTTTCGGCATACTCGGGAATAGCAGGCAGTTCAAAACAGCCCTTATCCGCCAGCGGTTTCAGTCCCTCGTAATACTGATTCCAAATTTGCTTACGCTTGTTTTGAATATCATCCAAATTTTCCAACTGTGCCCATAGGAAAGCGGCGATTACTTCCGATGGTAAGAAAGAAGAACCTGTGTCAACCCAACCGTATTTATTGACTTCACCACGGAAAAATTCAGCACGGTTTGTCCCTTTTTCCCAGATGATTTCAGCACGCTTAATAAAACGTTCATCATTGATAGCTAATAAACCACCTTCTCCGGAAATGATGTTCTTTGTTTCGTGAAAGGAAAAGCATCCGAAATGTCCTATGCTACCTGTACAGACAGGTCGCGACCTGTCCGCACTATAATAATATGAATCTATTGCCTGTGCTGCATCCTCTACTACCAACAAATTATACTTCTCAGCCAAAGCCATAATTTTATCCATATCACATGACATACCAGCATAATGCACAGGTACTATAACCTTAGTTTTAGGAGTGATTAACTCCTCAATTTTATCTACATCTATATTTGGATGATTAGATTCACTATCTGCAAAAACGATTTTCGCACCTTGACGAATAAATGCCAATGCCGATGAAACAAAAGTGTAACTTGGCACAATTACCTCATCGCCGAGCTTAATATCACATAAGATAGCTGCCATCTCCAAAGCGTCTGTACAAGAAGTGGTCAATAAGCATTTTTTAAAACCATAACGTTCCTCAAAAAAAGCTTGACATTTTTGCGTAAACATTCCATTACCGGATATTTTTCCGGAACGAACAGCTTCTTCTATATATTGTGTTTCTTTACCTGTGAGGTAGGGTTTGTTGAAGGGGATCATAATCATATATTATATTAGTTTATTCAATTCACTTTTTAACATAAACTTCAACCACTCTTTACGATTTGGTATTTTGCCATAAACAAGCTCAAAATTAGCTTTACAATTGTCAATATATTCTCAACTCAAAAATTCTTTAAACTATTAGATAGTTGCTTGAAAACAAACGTAATGCTGATGTTATATTTATTCATTTTTAACTAACACATAATACTCATTATCAATAATCTTTTTACTTGTAGTATCTATTGTTGGTCTCTTTAAAATATAATCATAATGAGTTTTTCCAACATCATAGTATTTAATTATATACCTTATTTGATGATTATTGATGTTTTGTAATGGAAGATTGAGTAATTCCCAAGTGTAATCTTTTGGAATATAATCCAATAAAATAACTTTATTATTTGGGATTACTTTTGATATTTCATTATATGCCATTCGTTCTTTATTAACTATTGATAAATCTATAATATTCCTTTCTGCAATCCATTGTTTAGATGTCTTTATATTTAAAGCAAAAATTACTATCAAGACAAAAACATTAATATATTTAATAAAACATTCTACTTCTAATACTATGAAGAGAATATAAAAATAAAATAAAGGAGACATCGTTCTAATTTCACGCCAATCAAATGCATCATACAATATAAAGAGTAACAGGAAATTAGTCAATCCAATTAACGCTAAGGCAATATTCAGTTTTGATTTATATTTAAGTGCCAAAATCGTAAAAAACATCACCGCACCTGCAGTAGAAAATTTCATAAAGATGTATACAATGCCGTTCTGCTTGGAGAAAAAATAATTGATGACGTTTTTAACAAAATGACGGAGCGTCGAAAAAATCACATTTTTTACTTCTCCATTTTTCAATGATTCGACAAGTGATGAAGAATAATTTGGAACAAATTCTACGAATAACTTGTGGACAATTAATGATGAAATAACACCTAAGCTCAACAATGTCGAATAAAAAAATAATTGTCTTTTGTTTTTTGCTAATGGGATTAGTCCTACTAACCAGAAAAACCAAAGTACACGGAACAATCCTCCTATAAAAATTATCAATATAAATAAGCCTACATAGGTACTATTCTTTTCTCTTTTATATATATTATTATTGTTGTCCGGTAAAACCGGGATTAATATTTATTGTTACGTAAACAGG
>CALFXE010000076.1 GCA_937927845.1 uncultured Paludibacter sp. | reverse complement strand
TTATATCGAATGCAAGATGAGCAGGGTTAAATCTAGCCCTGCTCAAATGTCAGTATGCAGCTTGAAAGAGATACAACAATCCGGTCAGGCTTAAGGAGGATTAATATGATACCATTTGATGTCTTATTTGGTATGGATAGTGAAGTTGAGTATAAAGGGAAAGTAATTAATAAATTTTTTAGATTTAGCAACAAGGGGCAATATACGTTAACATTTACCTTTATTAAAACGAATTCGCATTTTAACCAAGCAATAGTGATTTTTCTAAATGAATTTGATGGTGAATTTATACTAGATGGAGACCAAATGAAAATACCCAAAAACAGATTTCCTAAGTTTAATTTTTGGGCTGATACTGCTCCAGCAAAAATTGAAATAGAGGTTATAGTTGAGCAAGGATCATTAACTATCTGTAACGGATCTGATCCCATCGGTACTAAACAAATCTGCCATTCACTTTCATTTGGTTGTGCAATGATAATAGATAAAATTGATGATAATACATATAGATTTTATTGCAATGACCATGAAAATGATGATGATTTTGATGACTTAGTATTTGAAATGGAAATATGTAAGAAGTAGAAAGAACATTGAAGTGGGAGTAGATTGAGGAAAACATCATATTAATTGAATTCGTATTCACGTAGTTTCTTTAGGCTGTCGTAATACGAATCACTGGCTATTAATTGAAAGTAATACAGTTAAAATTATAGAGAAAAAGGTTATTGCTCAATTTAGAGCAGTAACCTTTTTCTTAATGTAGGCTATTTTATAACCGGATCTCCAATAATTTACACGGCTCAATTTCCAGTGCTGTTGCTATATCAAGTAAGGTTTCCAATGTCATGCCAACGGGCATATTGGCGGCTTCAATATGTCCCATAAAAGTGCGGCTGATATCTGATTTTTCGGCCAAGTCTAGTTGTGTTAATCCTTTTGATTTTCTGTAATATGCAATATTAAGACCTATAATCTTTAATATTTCTGGATGTTTTGTTGCCATCTCTATTACCTCTTAATATATTATTTTATCAAAGAGATGTTTTAATATAAACCAACACAGAACAATCAAAAGATAATAGTAAATAATCAAATGGTATTGAAAAATGAGTAAGATTGAGATTAAATAGAATTGTATCATTTATTTCAATAAAGGAAAAGGGGATAAAAAATGAAAATGATAACAAATAGAAAAATAGATGCGTTGGGAAGGATTGTGTTGCCTCTGGAAATTCTGACAAGCCTTAATCTGAAAGAAGGGGACAGCTTGGCAGTCTATTTGACAGGCACACAAATAGTTCTGCTGCCCAATCAAAACCATTGTGCTCTATGTAAAAACACCGAGGATTTGATTGAGGTGAATGATCGTTATATTTGTTCCAAGTGTAGGGAAATCATAAAAATGATTTAGGCTGGAGAGAAACGGAACCAGCCGAATGGAAAGACCATAAGCGTAAGCGTGAGCTATGACGCAAACGGCAATTTCCCGGACAAAATCACGGATTCCCGGGGGAACTAC
>CALFXE010000075.1 GCA_937927845.1 uncultured Paludibacter sp. | reverse complement strand
TACGTTATGGAGGTGATATTCTTGTTTAAATCTTTCGTCAGGTTGCCATTTTTGTTATATGTGTACTCATTGTCCACATTTGCCCTATCACAAAATGGAATCAGGAAAGAATTATCGATAAGATAAATCTGACAAAAAACTTTCCTTATCTACTGCCCCTAACTTCATATCTCCCCAATTTTTATTTGAATAATACACTGTGATATTGGACCTGTAATGTCAGTGGGACGTTTATATTTTTGCTCTACGTATATTAATTCAACATATTTCCCAACTTCGTAAGCACTTTCTGCTCCTTCTCTTGGCCAAGTAGATGTCTCGTCCTCATCACTTTTTACTTCAAATTCTGGATAATCGTTATGTCCCGACATATATACACGAGAAATGACACCTTTAACCATATGTTTAGGAATTATGTCCTGTTCGATTGCAGTAAACCAGTCTTTTGTTCCAAACAATAAACCGTTCTCAATCCTATATCCTGCATGTGATTTCTTGTCCAGAGAAGCTTCTTGAACCATTTTGATTCGTCTGGAGTCATTCTTGAGATTATATATTTCCTTTATTTGATTCATAGTCTCTTTATCTTAAAGGTTGCCAATTGATAAGTCTAACTTTGACAGGATCCAAAGTCATGAATTCAGCCCCCCTCCAATCATTCGATTCAACGGTGTAACTTTAGTCCCATTCCTCAAAAGTGTCGGATTATTTAATATTTCGAATTCAACTCTTAATGCAGGAGAATTACCTAGTGATAATCTTGACTGTGCCTTAGCTGCAGATTTGTAAAGATCTTTTGTGAAATATGTTTCTCCGGACCAGCCACCTCTTAAATATCCAGTTTCTTGTATTGCCTTTAACTCTGCTTGTGACATATACCTGAAACCCGTAGTACTTGTTTTAGCAACATTAGTTCCAACTTCTGCTGTTGCAGCAACCGCTTTTGCAGCACGGCTTGCCTTCCAGGCTGAGACACCTTTGCCTATCCACGAGCCGATCTTAACGGCTGCCATCTCCCCGCCAAAAATAGAAAGCCCCAGGTCTGTGGCCCCCATCCCGGCGGGAACCACGGTTTCTATCTTATAGCCTTCAGCCCTGTACTTCTCTAAATCAAATGAACCCTTCTCTATTTCCCGACCCTTCGGACTATTCCTGTCAAAAACCCTGTCAACCTTTTCGTCCTGTTTTATGATCCTAACCCGTTTTTCCCTTTGACCACTAAACATTCCTGGCGAAGCCAAGGATTTTTGAACTTCAAAAGGCTTTAAGACTTTAAATTGTGTATGAGGAGATAATCCTGAAGGAATAGACCTTGCCCCATACGAAGTGCCAGGAGTGGAAAACCATTTGCCTCCCATTGCCCCATATCTATCTATTACTTGACCTGGCATTAAGAATGTACGCTCCGCTGTACCTGCGACCTTTGCTACGGCTGGATACTTTGTTACTAATGACGTACTCGTCTTAGCAGCAATTACTTCAACTCCTTCACCCCTGTTTCTATAATCTACTAAATCTTGCTGATTTTGACAACAATTTGCTAAGTCATTTTCTGAGAATTTAAACTCCGTCTTTGCTATCTGTGCATGAAATAAATTTGAATTTGCTTTCTCCTGAATATTGGAAAATGTAATAGATGCACTTGTTACATTCACATTAGCAACAAGTGCAATCAAAACAAACAGCAATATTTTAATAAACAATTTCATCCTGTTTTATGCTAATTGGATTTCATTAAAATATTTCAAGCACAATCGAAGCTCTTTTGCCTCTTTTAATAATTTTCGCTCTATTTCATCCTTGGGTGTATACTTTACAAAGTATTCAGCATTCAAATTGACATCTTCTTTACTGGCCTTTGTCATTACCGACTTAGTAAGTTGCTTTAAATGCAGCGTTTTTGTTTTATCGTCATAGTCCGGCAATTTTCCGTTTTCCAACATAAATACAATGACCTCCAAGTGGTTTTCTATGTTTTCGTAAGAAACAGAAACGACCTTTTCTCTATCCTTAAATTCAACATCATAAAAAGCATTTCCATTAATAGTTTCATTTACCTTACTAAAACCAAATTCGGTTTCAAGAAAAGAGTAAAATAACTTTACAGCTTCTGTATATTCCTTTCCTTCTATCATGGCTTTATAACTTGAAATGCATTTGGATGAAGCTTTAAATAATTCTTTACCATGTTTTGCTCCATGACGATTGAAAGTCATCATTTGGCTTGTTATCTCTTCAGCTGTACCAGTGAATGTTGGCATATTATTTAGAATAACAGACCCTTCACGTTTTGCTGCTTCCATACTAACACGCTTCATCCCCTCTCCAATAATTGTCTATCCCCCTTAGCAGCATTTGCTCCTGTTTGGATACCGGTCGTTGACAATTCTCCAACTGTTCCGGATACGTTTGCTGTTTTTGATACTCCTGAGACAACTTTTGCTGTTCCTTTGGCAAAAACCAAACCGCCTAAATATTCCCCGTAGTGGATGGCTTTAAGACTTTAAATTGCGTATAACGTACCCGCCTTAGCCACAACCACTTCCTTTGATTCAAAAAACTTTTAGTCTAAAGTTTCTTTGAAAGACCAAGTTCTATTAAAATCTCCTCAATTGCAGATTCATCCGTAATCTCAACTTCTTTTAGAATCTCTACGACTTTTTCGACATTCTCTTCTTTAGCTGCTTTGTCGAAAGTATCCATAAGACCACTTATATAAAGTCGTTCATTTACTGTCGTACCTTTATATTTAAAATCCATCATCTATAAAATTTATGGTTTGAGTACTTTAAAATCAGTTAATCTAACATTCTTAGGATCTATGATAAGTTCCGGTAATCCTCCCTTATTTCCATCTAATGGTAATGCTGAGCGTGATTTTATTATACATTAGTATTTACTTTACCCTTTATCATAAAATCGGCTGTGTTCATCGCTCCACTTGTTCCTCCTGAGGGTAAACCTGCAACATTTCTAAAATCTTTTACTGATGTCGGATTAACGTTAGTCCAAGAAAAACCTTGTGCTCTTGCATCTCCTCCAAATACGCGATAAACTGTCTGTGTTCCCGCCTTAGTCGCTGTAGCAGTTGTAGCACTTACCCCTTTGCCTAAATTAGCAGCAACGCTGCCTGTGAACAATGCTGCTCCAAATGCAACACCCGCTTCCCAGGTTGCGGGATTTTTAAACTCTTGCAATTGTTCACCCAAAGATGTAGTTAAAGTGTAGTTTACTTCGTCAGCAATTGCATTCCCGGCATTTCTAAGTCCTGCTATTTCTGAGTTAACCAATCCACCAACACCTTCTTTATAGAGTGTTTGAGCAGCGTTTATGGGTGTATTGATAATTGAAATACCCGAGTTCAGAATATTCGCTGAAACATTATTAACGAAAGTCAGACTATTCGTCAATTGATTGTTCCCATACTCATATTTCGGACGCGCAGGTATTAGCCAATTTAATGGTGGATCTCCATACCACATCCCATTCGGGTCAATAAACCTTACCGGATTATTGGCCACATATACATACGGAGAAATATTATAATACTTTTCCAGCAGGGGGTCAGGATTACCCCATCTGCCTATGGCCGGGTCG
>CALFXE010000074.1 GCA_937927845.1 uncultured Paludibacter sp. | reverse complement strand
GTCGGATTTACTATCTTGCTCTCTCTATTTTTGACCCATTTTACCGTATAGTCCAACCATTCAAAGGATGGGAAATCCATTGGGTATGGCAGAGATGCTATTGTCTTTGGAGACAGGTTAAATGAGCGGTCCTCAGTATAATCAGTTTTTAATTCTGCAAAACACCAATCGCCATCAATTTTGATGACCCTGTTCTCCTCATCAAGACATATATTTCCGTTTTTTAAATCAACCTCCTCTAAGAATACGGAGCAAACCAAAGCTTGCCCCAAGCCGGTGAAGACGCCATTGCTAAAATTGTTTTGTTGGTTTAAGGGCAAACTTTTATAACCGGGTACTTCTTGAGACAGAACGTGAAGGGTGTGGTTCTTATCTGCAGCCAGACGTGTTTCTGGTTGGTGAGGGATGAGGAACCTAAAAAATTCCTGGGCCAGAAGTTCTATCTTTGCTGCCATAGGATCTCTCATTGTCTTACAAAACCAGGTTTGTTGGCTGTCAGGTAAGGTTCCTCGACGCGTCCAGTGGCTGCCTGTGTCTACTTGTTCTTCAATAAACGGTGTAAATGTTTTCACATCTATAGGCACGAAATAAGTCTCTTTTGATTGCATGACAGCTCCTGGTCGCGAATATTGGACAAAATGCGAATTAAATTTGCAATTCATGTTAAAGAGTAACATTCAGTTTCTTACCAGATGATTAAGGAAATATCGCAAATGCTGCATAAATACCCATCTAGAAGCCTAAAAAATGGTCAAATAATAATAAAGTCATACCAAGTGGGTTGAGATCAAAAAGATTTATTTTTGACCTTTTCAAATAACGTCGTGTTAAGGTGCATTGCAATCAAGCTTCAAGGAGTTTCCTGTAATGATTTTTAGAGAAATCGGGTGAAAGAGTTAAATTATTACAGTTAGAAAAAGTGCGATGAGGGATTTTCAATTTATTACAGTGATGGCATGCCCAGAAATAGTCAATCTCTCGATAGGATTGCCCAATCTCCTTATTGTAGTAATTAATGGCAATTTGCTTCTTTTTTACAGGGGGCCGTCCCGGACCGTCCCCGCTATATTTGCGATTTTTACGTATAGGAGTTAAGCATACCAAAATATAACTTCTTTAATCTAAAGGGATATAAATAGTTTTGAGGTATGGCTTATGGGTGGTTTGATATTATTTACATTTAATGGTACTAAAAAAACGCCTAGCAAAAAATCAGGAGATATAAGGATAAAGCCGGATGAATTTTGTTCAGACGAGGTTTATTGTTATCGAAAAAATGAAATGCCAATCACAAAAGAGCTTTTGGAAGAAGCTTTTAATATGATGGAGGGGCTGCCGCGCAAAAACGATGATATTATTATCGAGAGCCGGGAAGCGGCCGAAAATATTGATCTTTTCCCCAATAAATTCACGACTTCTATTGTTTATGGATTTCGGGTGTTTAACTATCCTCCTTCGGTAATCGCTTCTGAGCAATCTAAAAGGGATTGTATTGAGTATTTAAAACAGCTACCAAATTTTATAAATAAGGTTAATTTTAATCTCCAAAAAAAATTGAAAAATCCAGAGGATGTGATAAAGGCTATTCCAAAGCACATAACTCATTTCACCATCAATGCGGAAGTGATTGAAAATTGTACTTATGAAGAACTGATTCCTTTTTTTAGTAGTTTTCCAAATAATATAAAAGAAATTTCTCTTTTAGGAGGGAACCCACAAAAAAAACAGGCTATCGATGATAAAGTATTGCGTGATTTGATTATTAGATTACCTGTTTCTGTTAAAACGCTTACCGTTCCAAAAGATATGAGTCTTTTCTCTCTTACATCAGAAAGAACAATAGATTTGATTGAATACAGGAAAAAAGAATACTTCCCTGATAGCTATAATGAACTGACTCATTCGCCTTCAGAAGATTTATTTGAGAAGGCAAAAAATCTTTTAAAGGATTATACAAAAAATGACTCTTGGAGCCCGGGATTTGCTCTTTTTGCTACTTTTCACTGGAATCGGCATTATGCTGATAAGGTTAATGAAATACTTCAAAAAAGTAACAATCTAGATGATCTATTAAAAAGATTAAACAGGATAGAAATGCAAGAAAATTTTAACCCTACTGGTTCTCTAGCACGCCGAATATGCTATATAAAAAATATGCAATATCAGGCTCAGGAATTAAATACAGAAGTTGAGAGTTTAAATGCCGCAACCTATATTTAACCAATGTTGTTAGCAATTTTTATTGATTTAAATGGTGTGTCGCTAAGGATGACTAGTTAATTGCTATAATTAATTAAAGAAAGAGGGGGGAGCTTGTTATCTAACAATATCTAACGAGATGACCATGGACTCTAGAAATAAAGATGAGATTAGTAACAAAATAAGACAAGAACAAGCTGATGAAGATTCTACTGACTTAGCTGAATCCTCAACCAGTCTTATGGAAAAATTATTTTCCAGTGCTTGTTCCAAAAGAAAAAGTGGCGGAAAAACAAAAGATGGCATAATCTGTATTTTCTATTTTCGACAGAACCAGAAAAACCACCACCTTTTATCATTTAATCTTATGGGTTAAAAGAGGTCATTAAATTGGCCCAGTAGTTTATTGTGCCGCAAAAATAAAATGCTCATTAGCAAATGTAGGTCGATCCCTCAGGGCCCGACCTAGGCTTGCTGTAATTCAACCAAACTTCATAATGATGTTTATTGATTCCTACTCAGATGTAGTGGTTCATAATTATCGGAGACCCCAACTTTGGGTTGGTTGCCATTCTGGAGGCTCCGGCGGATATTTATTCTCAATATAGTCCCGACAGGTTCCGTGCCTGCTTATGTCTCTTGCGATTTCACTTCTTGAATGAGGCTCCATACAGGCCCAACTGGAGAGCAAATTTCCTACTAAACTTATGCAGGTAGCTTTAATTTTATGCTCATGAAGATAAGCTTGATCAATAAGTGCTTCGCATCTATCGGCCTCATTATTTAATCCGGAAGGTATATCGCCATCATCATTACGCAATCCAGAACTGAGAACAGCGTCTAATAAACCAGCACATATAAAAAACGTTATTGAAGTTGTCATATAGATTTTTGCTTGTGTTTTTGGATGAAAAAAACCAAACATGTTGCTCTCCTTAAAAGTTAGTGTCTGTGACGTGCAATAAGTACTTGATTTTAAAATAATAATCAATAGAAATTATTTGTTCGCCCTGTGAACTTTTCGGGGAATAAATCAGAGCGAGCATTTGGCTGCATTGTATCGTGTTCATTGTGTTTCCTGATGATATTCCAGAGTTTATTCCTAAAAAGCCTGAACATGTTATAAAGATAAAGGTTGGGATGATGGGTAACTCATTCCGAGTCGGCAACTCAAGCACATTCAGTGA
>CALFXE010000073.1 GCA_937927845.1 uncultured Paludibacter sp. | reverse complement strand
GTAGTCGGTTGGATAATGCGAAGTGAGGGAACTCCTCTACAGTTGTAGTCGGTTGATATGAAAAGTCAAGACGACTTCGATATAATAGCTGAATGTTTAATAAATGTTTATATATTTGTGTTTCGTATAACAAGAAGGGTTTCGCATATAAATAAGTTGTATGCAAGCGAAAAAAGAGAAAGTTCATTGAAGAAACGAAGGTGCTAATTTGAGGGAATTTATTTTGTTTTTTCTCCCATAGCACAAAGAAAGAAACCCCATCGCACAAAACAGCACATTTGCAAACCCCACGAGCCGACCCGCAAATCAAAGTTTGCAAAAGAGCTGTTTTTTTTTGTCAACGCACCAATGATAATTTAATAACGTAACCATCCGGTCAACTACATCTTGCCCTCCTGATTCTTTGCCTTTATCTTTGCGGCAAAAAAGTTATGTCAAGAAACAGACGCAGTCAAGAAGACTGGTTTTCGCTGATTGAGGGATGTGAGGAATCCGGTTTGGGGATCCAGGAGTTTTGTCAACAAGAATCTATTTGTTCTTCGAACTATTATTACTGGCGCAAGCGTTACCGCTCTTCCCAAGAGCGAAAATTTGTGCCATTGCGTATCACCGGCAGTTCAATTGGGGCAAATATTTCAGGTTACGAGGTAGTTTATCCCAACGGGGTAACGCTTCGTTTAGGCGGGCAGGTTGGTTTGGGAGAGTTGTCACAACTGCTTCGACTTTTTTAGCAGGATGTTTACCCTGAGTGAATCGCACCGGTATTATCTTTTTGCCGGAAATTGCGATATGCGCAAAGGCTTTGATTCCCTTTGCGGGGTGGTTCGCTCGCAGATGGGTCGCGACCCCTTAAGTGGAGAAGTGTTTGTTTTTATCAACCGTGTACGAACGACCATTAAATTGCTTCACTGGGAACGGGGTGGACTGGTAATTTATCACAAGCGGCTGGAACAAGGTCGTTTTACCATGCCCCGTTACGATGTGATAAGCGGGAGTTATTCACTTGGGTGGGCAGAATTGGTGATGATGGTTCAGGGTATCCAAATGAGCGATGTGCGGTATAAAAAAAGATATGAAAAAAGATGAAAAAAACCTTATAAATAAAGGCTTTCAGGCTTGTGTGATTCATTGGTTTTTTGTATCTTTGAAGCATGAAAGCAGTTAAAAATCAGACATCAAAATCCACATCGCCGACAGATATGCAGGCGGAAATTGATCGTCTGAGTAAGCTGGTTGAGAAGAAAAATTCTATCATCGGTGAAAAAGAAGCTAAGATTGAGAAGCTGCTCAACGAACTTCTGTATTTACGTCGTGCCATCTTTGGTCGTTCTTCGGAACGTTATGTAAAAGAAGACCCCAATCAACTTTCGTTAGATTTTCAGGGATTGGACAAACTTCCCGAAGAAGAGTTGGCGGAAAAAGCGCAAGAGGTTCAAACCATCACTTATGAACGCAAAAAACAAAAAGAAGATACTGAAAAACCGGTTCGTCAGCCCCTGCCCGAACACTTGGAGCGTCGTGAAGAAATAATCGAACCGGATTCTATTCCCCAGGGTAGCAAATGTATTGGTCAACAAGTGACGGAAATACTTGAATACACTCCCGGGGAGTTTCATGTTCGCAGGATTGTGCGTAAGAAATATGCCCTGCCGGCCGGGCAAGGAATTATCATCGCGGAACTTCCATCACTACCCCTTCCCAAAAGCAACGCCGGAGCTTCGTTGCTGGCCTACCTGTTGGTAAGTAAGTATATGGATCACCTGCCTTTCCATCGTCAGATAGAGATTTTTAAAAGAATCGGAATTCACCTGGCGGCTTCCACGGTGAATGGATGGTTCTCTTCAGCGGTTGATTTGCTTGAATTGCTTTATGAAGAACTCCGACGGCAGGTGATGGCATCCCATTACATACAAATAGATGAAACATCCATCCCCGTGGTAGACAAAGATAAACCGGGAGCAACAAAAAAAGGATATCACTGGATCGTGCGTTCACCGCAGGAAAACAAACTCTTTTTCCATTACGATCAGGGTTCACGTGCACAGCGCGTGGCGATAGATATTTTGCGTGATTTTAAAGGTGCGGTACAAAGCGACGGCTATGGTGCCTATAATATCTATGAAAACAAACAGGATGTCCTTTTGCTGGGCTGTTGGGCACATGCACGCCGCAAGTTCGAACAGGCACTTCAAAATGATCCTGCCCGTGCAGCTTATGCTCTGGAGCAGATCCAGCAATTATATCTATTGGAAAGAGAAGCTGAAAATGCCAATCTGACACCCGAACAAACCAGCGAACTTCGCAAACAAAAAGCTTACCCCATACTCACAGCCTTCGAAAAATGGCTCGATACAACATATCCACAAGTGCTGCCAAAGTCCCAAATGGGACAAGCCATTGCATATACTTATAACATCTACCCCCGATTAGTGCGTTACGTGTTGGACGGAAGATACAAAATCGACAACAATGGAGCCGAAAACGGCATCCGCCCATTAGCTCTGGGTCGGAAGAACTACCTGTTCTGTGGCAACCACCAGGCTGCCCGGCACACGGCTATCATTTACTCCCTGCTGGGAACTTGCAAACTCAACAATGTCAATCCCATGGAATGGCTCACTGATGTGTTCAATAAAATCCAGGATTGCAAAAACACCCAACTTCATACCCTGCTACCCGCAGAATGGGCTGCAAATCGACAAAAAAAATAAACGAATCCTCAGTGTTCAACATGCTCCGGAATTGAACTTGCGGCACAATTTGCCGGAATTTATAAAAGTCCGGTGGTTGTTTAAATTATAATCATTATTTTTGATGCCAAAAGATGTAGTTGACCGAATGGTTACTTAATAACAATTCAACATTTTTATGATTATCCGGTTTTAAAAAATATTTCTCATCTATTATTACTTTTAGATTAATTGTATTTTTAAGTAAAATTTAAATGTTATGTTAGATGCTTTCTTACATATAAATATTGCACAAACTTTGTTTGCTGCCATAATAATTGTTGTTACAAAAAGACCACTTAACATAACTGACAGACTACTTTCTGCTTGGCTGTTTTTTGTTATGTGTTCTTTTGTAATGAAACTAATCAATATTGATTTTCAAGACCAGTTTGAATTCGATTTAATTGGACGTGGAGCTATAATTACATTGTCGTTTCCATCATTTTTATATTTGTATGTAAAATACTTGATATCAGTGGATAGCAAACTCAAACCACTCGATTTATTCCATTTTTTACCTTTTGTATTTATCAGTTTTTATGTATTGTTCCTATCCTATTACAATCCTAAATTTTCGAATTTATTATACTCAAATGGCGATATTGGATTGTTACTTATAGTGTTTGGTGTTATTTCTGTATCAATTTTTACTATATATGCTTACTTAACCATTCGCTTGTTGAAACAATATCGTAAGACCGTTGATAATTTATATTCTTTCCATAATACGAATGTAAGTTTAAAATGGGTATGGACACTGGTGCTTATTTTTTATTCATATTATTTTCTGGCCATTGTTATTACTTTTTTCAATAAACTCTTTGAAATTGATTTCAGGATGTCGAATATTCTAATCCCGGTTTATACTTTTTTTATTTATGTAATAAGTTTTCGGGGTTATGTTCAGCCCAAACTATTAGCTCAAAAAGAAGAAACGGAAGATAATAAGCCAACAGAATCGTATCAAAAGTCGGGATTAAAAAAAAGCGATGCCGAGAAATATGCTAAAATGATAACAAAGTTGATGCAAGAAGAAAAATTATGGTTAAATCCCGAAGTAAACTTAAAAGAAATATCGCGACATATTGGAATACCACAACATTATATCACCCAAGTTTTAAATAAACAATTGAATAAAAACCTTTATACATTCGTAAATGAATTTCGTGCCAACGAAGTAATCCGATTGTTTAATGTTGACAAGTACAATAATTGGAGTATTATAGCTATTGCATTTGAAGCAGGATTCAATTCCAAGTCTTCATTTAATATATTCTTTAAAAAATTCACAGGAAAAACACCTTCAGAATACCGAAAAGAACTATCTCCAAAGCAGACTTCGTAAAAAAGCTCAATTCTCACAAACACACCCCACACACCTGTTTTTCTGCGTGTTATATGTCGTCCCTTTAAAGGTCGGACTTGTAAATAGTATGTCCTTTATAGTTAGGTCGTAGTTACTATTATATTGCAGTTTCTTTGTTCTCAGTAAATTTTAAAAAGTGAGAAGAATGAAGAAATTGTTTTTGATATTAATTAATGTACAACTGTTTACCTGTGTTGTTTTTTCACAAGTCGATAATGTACATAAAGATTTGCTCAGGATGGCGTTAGAAAATAATCGCGAAATCCAAAAAGCAGAATTAGATATTGCAAAAAGCGAGCAACAAGTTAAACAAGTAAAATCCTACACACTTCCTCAATTATCGGGTTCTGTTGACGTAAAAGATTATTTTGAACTGCCCATAGTGATATTTCCCGGAGAACTGATTGGAGCTCCCAGCGACATTGAAGCACATATGGGAAGACCATACAATGGAGATGTCGGAATTAATGCCTCATATCTGATACCAAATCAAGCTTTGCTTACCGATTTAAAAACGGCAAAAGAATCAACAGAGCTATATAAACTTTTAAAAATTAAGACCGAAGAAGATGTAATTTATCAAGTTAGTTACCTATACTATTGTTATTTAGCAAGCTGGGAGAGCTTAAAAATTATAGAAGAAAATATTGAAATATTAAAAGAAAATAAAAGAATTGCTGCGAATCTTGTAAATAACGATATGGCTTTGCCAACCGATACAAACCGGATAGTTGTAAAAATTAACGATTTGGAAAAACAAGTTAACCTTATTGAAGCATCATTACTTGAGCAGGAAAACGGAATAAGATTACTAATAGGAAATAAAGATTATCAATTCCTTGAGCCCAATTTAAACATTGAATTAAATCAAAACAATCAAGAAATAGGATTGGTAGATTCTGTAAAAAGAACAGACATTCTAATTCTTGAAAAGCAACTCGAAATAGAAAACCTTCAAATAAAAAAATCAAAAACCGCATACCGCCCAACGACATCGCTTTATGCTTCGTATGCCTATAATGCTCAACAAAACGATTTTGGCGATTTATTCAAACTTGACGATTGGAATAATATATCGCTTATTGGTCTTAAAATGACAATACCAATTTTTTCGGGTGGTAGAAACAAAGCAAAAGTGCAACAATCGAAACTCAGTTGTCAAATTACAGAAAAGAACATTGAGCTAGCAACTCAAAACGACAATAACGAACGACAACAAGCATTAAAAAAATATTATACACAAAAAGAAAACTGTGAAATTCAGTTCGACAACATAAAACAAACCGATGATATCTATAAAGTTTCATCACTTAAATACGAAGAAGGATTACTACCTCTAACCGAATTATTAATCTCAACTTCAGACTTAAGCAATGCCAAATTGAGCTACACAAAAAGCTTATTAGAACTCTTTATGGCCGAGCTCGACGTGTTAAAATCGAATTGCAATTTAAATACTTTAACAAATAAATAAAATCAATTCTGACAATTAAAAAATAAATTATATACAGATGAAAAAGATATTAAAAACAATTTTATACTTAGTAATAGTGGCAGTAGTAATAGCCGCAATTGTTTGGAAACTACAAGCAAATAAAGCAAACAATAAAGCCGAAACAGAACTTGCTAATGCAAAAGCAACATCGATACCTGTAAAAGTTGATACAGTAAATGTTTCAAATTACAGCACTAATATCAATATGACAGGAGCAATAAAAAATGAAAACGATTTGTACCTTTTTGCCGAAACACAAGGTCGAATTACAAAAATATTCAAGGAAAAAGGAAGTTGGGTAAACAAAGGCGAAGTTATTCTTGAAATTGACAATTCGGTTTTGAAAGAGCAATACGAACTTGCAAAAATAAATTACGAGCACAGTAAACTCGACTACGACAGAATGAAAAAATTGGTAGAAAAAAATGCTGTAACTCAAAAAAATCTCGAAGACATTACTTTAAAATACACACAATCGAAAGCTGAACTGGCAAAAATTTCAAAAATGCTTAACAATACAAAAGTTAGTTCTCCGGTAAATGGCTTCATCAATGACAGCTATTACGAAGAAGGAATGCTTATTTCGGGAAGTGTTAAACTGTGCAATATTATTAGTAAAAACAATCTGATTATTGTTGCTGAAGTTAGTAGCAAGGATGTTTTGTCTATTGAAAACGGAGATACTGTTACTGTAAAAGTAGATGAATATCCGAATAACACATTTTTGGGAACGGTTACAAACATAGCTGAAAAAGCACTATTTAACAGTCGTTTTGCAATCGAAATTTCTATTAATGAAAACGACTATCTGAAAGCAGGTATGTTTGCAGAAGCATACATCGAAAAAACTCAGTCAGAAACAATTCTTGTTAACCGAAATGCAATATCAGGTTCGTTGCAAGACGCTTCGATGTTTATTGTTGAAAACAACAAGCTGATTGAACAAAAGGTTAAAATTAAACAAACATTGGGAAACAATGTTGAAATCGTCGATGGCTTAAATCACGGTCAAATTTATGTAGTATCTGGAACTATTAACCTTTACGAATCGGCAAATGTTAGAATAATAAATTAAAAAGATGAAAAAGACTATAAGTACAATAATAATATCATTGTTATTTATTGCAACCGCATTTTCACAACAAAAAAACATTGTTGACACATATCTTACTGCAAACAAAAAAGTAAAGGTTGAATTCTATCAAACAAACGACCTGTATTATAGTGAAGTTGTGTGGAAAGCCGAAGATGCCGGCAAAGATGTTAATGTTGGAGATATTCTTATTAAAGACTTAAAATACAATTCGAAATTGCAACAATACGATTGTGGCATTTTAACGGCCAAAGGAAAAACACTCGACTGCATTATAAAGTTTCATAATACAAATCAAATAAAAGTGTTTATGAAATATGGTTTTATTAAGAAAGAAGTTATTTGGACACGAGTATAAAATTTTGAAAATATGAATATATCAGATATATCAATTAAACGACCAACAATCCCACTGGTTCTACTTATAATAACATTATTGGTAGGTTTATTTTTAGGCACAAGGCTAAAGTACGAATTAATTCCCGACATTAGTGCCCCGGTAGTTGTAGTAACTACTATATATCCGGGGGCCGGAGCAAGCGATATCGAAAAATCGGTAACCATTCCGCTTGAAGATGCACTGGCACAAGTTGAAGGAATAGACGAAATTATTTCAGCTTCAATGGAAGGTGTTTCAACTGTAAGGCTTATGATGAGTATGGATATTGACCCAAAGGATGCCTTACAAGATGTAAAAGCAAAACTCGACAAAATCCGTCGTACACTGCCAAAGGACATTTATGAGCCATCGGTGTCTGCAATTGATTTAGGAGAGCTGCCAATTATTACTATTGGTGCAACATCGGGTATGTCGAACACCGATTTCTTTGACCTTATCGATAAAACAATACAGCCAACTTTATCGCAAATTAAAGGAGTAACAAATGTGAATATCGTTGGCGGTATGCAAAAGGAAATTAAGGTAAACATCGACAAAAACAAGCTAGATGCTTTTAACCTTACAATGTTACAAGTAGTGCAATTAGTTGGTGCTTCAAATATCGAATTCCCAGCCGGGAAAATTGAAGATGAGCAAACTCAAATGAAGGTGCGATTATCCGGAAAATACCAATCTGTTGACCAATTAAGAAAAACCGTAGTTGGGTATTCAAATACCGGCAATGCTATTTACCTCGAAGAAATTGCCGATGTATATGAAGGAATTTCAGACATTAAAACAATTGCAAAAATTAATGGTGCCGAAGCCATTGGTATCGAAGTTTCGAAACAAAAAGCAGCCAATGCTGTAGATGTAAGCCGTCTTGTTCAGGAAAAACTGGAACAACTAAAAGTAGATTATGCCGATTCCGAATTGGATTTTACAATTGCCAACGACAATTCAGTATTTACACTTAATGCAGCAAATGCTGTTGGTAAAGACCTAATGATGGCAATTATCCTTGTGTCACTCATTATGCTGTTGTTCTTAAAAAGCTACCGAAATACCCTTTTTGTTTTGGTTACTATTCCAACATCATTAATAGGGACATTTATTGTAATGTATTTGCTCGATTTTTCGCTCGATCTTATTAGTTTAACCTCGCTTTCGTTGGTTGTTGGTACTGTGGTCGACGATGCTATTGTTATAATCGAGAACATCCACCGCCATATGGAAATGGGCAAAAACAGGTTTGATGCCACAAAAGACAGCATGAAAGAAATAGGTCTTACACTTGTTTCAACTACTGCGGTTTTATCAGCTGTATTTATTCCAATATCAATGGTTACAGGAATCACAGGTCAAATTTTGCACGAGTATGCAATTGTTATTGTGGCATCTATGCTTTTTAGTTTGCTATTTACATTTACCCTTGTGCCTTTATTAACCTCGAGATATGCAAAAATTGAAACACCAAAGAAAAATGCCGTAAGCAAAGTACTCGATGGTTTTGAAAAACTATTGGAAAAATTTGCAGTTTCTATTACCAACATGCTAAAATGGGTGTTACGGCACAAAATAATTACTACTCTGTCGGTAATTGCATTGTTTGTAGTTAGCGTTTGGCTTATACCAGCAGGTTTTATTGGCACTGCGTTTATGGAATCGGGCGACCGTGGTAATGTTATTCTTAGAATTGAATTGCCAAAATCGGCACAAATTCACGAGAATTTAAAAGTTACGTCACAAGTCGAGGAACTTATCCTTGCGCAACCAGAAGTCGAAAATTTATATACTACTATTGGTAAACGAACAGGAAACGTTATTGCAACCGATAACAGTACACCTTATTTCACCGAGTTTAACGTAATTTTTGTTCCTTTAGAAGAGCGCGAAATGAGTTCGCAAAATATTGCTCGAACATTACGCGCCAAAATCGAGGAAACCGTGCCCGGTATTAAAGTTAGTGCTGCCAATGTTAACATTATGGGCAACGAAGACATTCCTATAAAATTCTATGTAAAAGGCAATAATATTGATAGTATTTATAAAGCTTCCGAAATGTTTTGCGATATGCTTCGCTCAATTGAAGGAACAACAGAAGTAGAAAATTCACTAAATTTTGGGAATCCTGAATACCAGGTATTTTTCGACAGGGAAAAGCTTGCATATTATGGACTTACAATAGGGGAAGTTTCAAAAGATATTCAACTTGCATTTGCAGGAAATACCGATAATAAATACCGGATTGGAGATAACGAATATGATATCAACATTCGTCTCGATGAATTTAACAGAAAAGACAAATCCGATTTGGAATCCTTAAAATTTAAAACACATAAAGGCATTGTTACTTTATCGCAATTTGCTTCTGTTGAGCAAGGTAGGGGTCCAAGTGTTTTAGAAAGATATAATCGTGGTTCGTCGGCAACTATTACTTGTCAGTTGGTGGGTGTTTCGCAAGGTACAGCAACCGAACAATTCGAAAGTTTAGTAAAACAGGCCAAACTGCCCGAAGGCACAAGTCACGAGTATTCTAAAATGTCGAAAATGATGAGTGAATCGTTTGCGTCGCTCGCAATTGCATTTATTGCCGCAATTCTTTTTATGTACCTAATTATGGTATTGCTATATAATAACTGGTTGCATCCTTTCGTGGTTTTGTTTACCATTCCTTTAGCAATTATTGGGGCACTATTTGCACTTGCGCTTGCAAACGAAAACCTTAGTTTGTTTACTATTTTAGGCATTATAATGCTTGCCGGATTGGTAGCCAAAAATGCCATTCTGGTAATCGATTTTGCCAATGAATTAATACGAGAAGGAAAAGCATTGATAGATGCCATCCTCGAAGCTGTACTTTTACGATTCAGAGCTATTCTTATGACCAATATCTCAATGATTATCGGGCTTATTCCTCTTGCAGTTTCAGCCAGTGCCGGATCTGAATGGAAAAACGGAATCGGTTGGGTATTAATTGGAGGTTTGACAGTTTCTATGTTCTTGTCAATGATTATTGTACCTATGATTTATTATATATTTGAGAAATTGAAAATAAAAATAATGGGACAAGCTAAAGGTATGTAAATATCATAATTTTTTTAACCAATCAGCCCTATTTTTTAACACATTGGCAAGTCACACGAGCCACGCTCAAAACAAAACTTGCCAAAGAGCTAACAAATACCAGCCTTGTTACCGCCTTTAAGGGCGGTTTGGGGTTTGCCCTCCCACAAAAAACAAAATAAGTTCGTGCTCCGTAGCAAGATCAGTGCAAATTGATTAAGATAAAATATTAGATTTGCAAAAACTTCTAACGAATTGACTTTGAGCAATAAACACCAGCATACAACACGCGGTATAGTTAATAAGGGTTTCAGTGGTTTTTGGAGCGGTGTAACCCGCTCCAACATTTATTGTAACTCGATAGGTAAAAAGCCCGCAATCCCTTACTAACCATACCGCCACCGTTAGGCGACACCCGTTGGCAATGCAGTCAAATAGAGAAGTGAATCTAAAATTCAGAATTTAAACTTGAAAAAGCTCTTTTTGGCTTCTGTTTCTTCAATTACCTCTTCTTCTGTATTGTCAGTAGCAACTTCACTTTCAACTTCAGCAGTTTCATGTGGTGTAGCTTCACCTTGTTCAGCTTTAATGAAATTAACAACGTCCTCCAATCCTTCTAAAAATTTATTGAAATCTTCTTTGTATAGGAAAATCTTATGCTTCTCGAAAGTTACTTGAGCATCTTGATCTGTACCGTTAATTTTTTTCTTGCTTTCTGTTATTGCTACATACAAATCATCATTTCTGCTCTTTTTGACATCTAAATAATATATTCTTTTTCCGGCTTTGATAGATTTTGAATACACAATCTCGTTGTCTTTCTTCTCGAATCCAAATTTTCTTTTCTCTACGTCCATAATGAATTATTCCTAAGTTGTTTGTTTTTAAGGTCTTAATGTTTGATTAAATGAAATCGACCAATTGACTCCAAATTTCAGTATTTTTTTTGACATTAACAAACAAATAAGGATATTTTTATATAGAAAAAAACAGTATCTTTGTCGAAATTTTGAAAACGTTCGTATTTTTTTATGATAAATAGAGTTTTATTACGAATAAAGATTGTTCAGATCTTATACGCGTATTTTAAGGGTGAAAATGGAGATAAAACAGCCCTTATGGTAGAGAAGGAGTTATTTTTCAGTATCGAAAAAACCTATGATTTATATTATCATTTGTTAAATCTGGCTATAGTTATTACTGATTATGTCGAGCAAAAGATAGAATCAAAAAAGAATAAATTACTGCCTACCTATGACGAGATAAATCCTAATACACGTTTTGTAGATAATTCTTTTATCGCTCAATTACGTATAAACACTCAATTACAATCCCGTCTCAATCAAAGAAAATTATCTTGGGTTAATGATTCAGATGTTATCAAAGAGTTAAGCGAAGAGATTTTTGCCTGTGATTTCTATCAGGAATATATGGAAAAAGATCAAGTTGACTATAATGATGATAAAGAAATATGGAGGAAAATATTCAAAAGAATCTTTCTTTGTAATGAAAGTCTTGATGAATCATTAGAAGAACAAAGTATTTTCTGGACTGATGATGTGGAGATTGTTATCAGTTTTATTATAAAAACTATAAAGCGTTTTGATTTAGAAAATGGCTCTGAACAGGATTTGCTTCCAATGTTTAAAGATGACGAGGATGCTGAGTTTGCAAAAAAACTCTTACACGGAGTGATGAAAGATATTGACTTTTTCAAGGAGATTATCGATAAACACACTCAAAACTGGGAGTTAGACAGGATTGCATTTATGGATATTCTTATTATGGAAGTAGCATTATCTGAATTAATTAATTTTCCGACAATTCCTGTTAATGTTACATTAAATGAATATATAGAAATAGCAAAAAAGTATAGTACAGAAAAAAGTGGTCCTTTTATCAATGGTGTACTTGACAATATAGTCGATGCTCTTAAAAAAGAAAACAAACTAATCAAGGTAGTTGTGTTTACAAAATAAATATTACTTTTGCAATTATCAATTTTAAATAAAACATATGAATTTACTTAGCTTATTATTAGATGCACCGCCTGCAGGTGGCGGAATGCAGGGTATGTCAGGTATCCTTATGATGGTTCTAATCTTCGCAGTATTTTATTTCTTTATGATTCGTCCACAACAAAAACGTCAGAAAGAAATTAAAAAACAACGCGACGGTATGCAAGCAGGTGATAAAGTGATTACCTCAGGTGGTATATATGGAAAAATCAAAGAAGTGAAAGATGATAATACTGTTATTATTGAAATTTCTGAAAATGTTCGTATAAAAGTGGATAAAAACTCTGTTTTTGCTTCTGCTTCTGATGTTCAACAGGGACAGACAAAATAAAATATTCCCATGGCTGATATCAGCTTGAATTATATTAAAAAACTCTTATTGAAGCTTAAATCATCTTTTAGTGCAAAAGATGTTTTAAGCTTCATGGGTTTCTTATTGATTTCAGCTTCTTTCTGGTTCTTTAATGCCCTTAACAAAGAAAAAGAACTGTCGGCTCATGTAAAGATTAACTATGTAGATATACCTCCTGACATAATGTTTAATGAGGAACTGCCAACATCTGTTACAATTAAAATAAGCGATCTTGGTTCAAATCTCTGGAAGTACCTAAGATATCCTGTGCAGCCTATTACTTTGAAATTTACACAGAGTTTATATGATAGCGGGTATTTTAATGTAACTAACTCGCAACTGAAATCAAGGGTGTCGGATAATTTATTGCCATCTTCTTCTATACTGACTATCTATCCTGAAGCAATTAGTTCGAGCTATGTCAAGCTTTTTAATAAAAGGGTTCCCGTTACCTTAATTGGAGACATTAAGCTTGAAAATCAATATATGTTTTTAAATCCAATACAAATTTATCCTAAGGAAGTTGATATTTTCGGACCAAATGATGTGATTGAAAATATAAATGAAGTTAAGACTCAAAGATTGGATGTAGGCAATTTGAAAGATTCTATATCTATATCTGTACCTTTGGAAAAAATTGAATCAGTACGATATTCTAATAATAATATTACTGTAAAAGCTTATGCAGAAATGTTTACGGAGAAAATATCTAAATTGCCGGTACAAATAATAAATAAACCTGATAGTGTTGAGGTTCTATTATTTCCTGCTGAAATTGAAGCTGTTTTTAATATAAGTGTAAAGCATTACAGGTCATTTCAGAATTCAGACATACAAATTATTGTAGATCTTTTAGACGTTTATAATGGTGATGTCAAAAAGAAAAAATTGAAAATTATTAATAACAAACCATATATATCAAATATCAGAATTAAACCTGAAGAAATAGATTTTTTATTACAAGGAAAATGATACAGCGAATACAATCTCTTTATTTATTGATTATTGCGGCACTTACTACAATAACACTCTTTTTACCTGTTGCAGGATTACATCAGGTTGATAACTCACTTATTTATGAATTGAATTATAAAGGACTTTATGAATTAAATACTTCAGGAAATGAGTATATGGCTAATACATGGATGCTTACTGCTTTAATGGTTATAATTCCTTTGCTCTCATTCATAAACATTTTTTTATTTAAGAATAGATTTCTGCAACTGAGAATGGTTTTTTTCAATATAGTTATTATGGCAGGTTTCTATGTTATGTTGTTTATCTATCTTTGGCAATTTGGCAAAATTATCGATGCGAAAATGTTTGTGGAAATACCTGCAGCATTTCCTTTAATCGGTATTGTTTTAAGTATCATGACTATTAAGTCTATCAGCAAAGATATAGCTTTAATTAAATCATTAAACAGAATTAGATAATGATGAAATTCAATAAACTAACTCCCGAAGAAGAAGCCGTAATATTACATAAAGGCACAGAACTTCCATTTACCGGTAAATTTTTAAATCACCACGAAAATGGTACGTATATTTGCAGATATTGTAATGCTCCTCTTTATAACTCTGAAGATAAATTTGAGTCACATTGTGGATGGCCATCATTTGATGATGAAATTGCAGGTGCAATAAGTAGAGTGCCTGATAAAGACGGCAGAAGGACTGAAATAGTTTGTGCAAAATGTGGCGGACATTTAGGTCATGTGTTTCATGGCGAAGGTTACACTGAAAAGAATACAAGGCATTGTGTTAATTCATTATCTATTGATTTTTTAAAGAAGTAGTTACTGTTACAGTTAATAGAAATGAAAAGTTCAAATGTTGAAAAGGCTTATTTTGCATCAGGATGTTTCTGGGGAACGGAATTTCATTTTATGAGAGCTAAAGGTGTTATTTTCACTACAGTAGGTTATATGGGTGGATTTATTTATGCTCCGACTTATCAAGAAGTTTGCTCCGGTGTTACCGGTCATATCGAAACTACCGAAGTGGTGTTTAACCCTGACGAAACTTCATTTGAAGAATTACTAAAATTATATTATGAAACGCATGATTTTGAACAAATTGGCGGTCAAGGTCCTGATATCGGTGAACAATATCAATCTGTTGTGTTTTATATTGATGAAGAACAAAAATTAATTGTTGAGAAGTATAAAGATATTCTGACAGGAATGGGTTATAAGGTTGCAACTCAATTAAGACCAGCCACAACTTTCTGGGAAGCAGAAGATTATCATCAGCAATATTATGATAAAAAGAACGGCATACCATATTGTCATACTTATAAAAAGATTTTTAAATAATGACTTTACAGCAACTTGAATATATTCTGGCTTTAGATAAAACACGTCATTTTGTTCGTGCAGCCGAAATGTGCGGCGTAACTCAGCCAACTTTGAGCGCAATGGTTCAAAAATTAGAAGATGAATTGGATTGTAGAATTTTTGATCGTTCTGCACATCCTCTTGTTCCTACAAAAGCCGGTGTTCAGATTATAAAGCAAGCTCAGGTTATCACATATCATGTAAATCAGTTGATTGAAATTGTAAATACAGAAAAAGCTGCTTTTGAAGGGGCGTTGCATTTGGCTATCATACCGACTGTTGCACCATATCTGCTGCCCGGATTTATTGCAGGAATGAGAAAGGATTATCCCGGTATCGATTTAAAAGTATCCGAGCTTCATACGGCTGATATTATTCAAAAATTGCATACTGCCGAAATTGATATGGCTATATTATCGACTCCTTTAGACGATCCAAAAATATTAGAAGTTCCACTTTATTACGAGAAATTTGTGGCTTATGTTTCTCCTGATTCGCCTGTTTTTAATAATAGCGAAATAAAAAGCAATAATATGCCATTAGATAATTTATGGGTCCTCGAAGAAGGTCATTGTCTTCGTAATCAGGTTTTTAATTTTTGCAATCATGAGTATAGTCAGTCTTCGACCTACGAAGCCGGAAGCATCGATACTTTAGTGAAAATTGTTGATGTGAATGGTGGATATACTGTTATTCCTGAACTTCATGTCGGTCTGCTATCAGAAGAGCAAAAGTCGAATCTTCGTAATTTAGTAGAACCTGAAGCAATTCGTGAGATTGCGTTAGTAATTCGTTATGATTATGTGCGTGAAGGAATGATGAATGCAGTAGCTAATAGTATTAAGAAAATAATTCCTACCCATATGTTAGATTCCCGCTTAAAGAAATTTGCTATAAAACTTTGATATTAAGCGATTTTCTATATTTGTACAGTCAACATCCGCAAATAATTGCGTTAAACGACTGGGTTAATTCGAACGGAAAAAATGTGGAAATTTCCGGATTGAATGGTTCGGCATTTTCATTAATGATATCTTCGCTATATAATAAATCTTTAGAAACTTCATCAAAACAGCATTATATCCTAATAATGGAAGATGCTGATGAGGCTGCTTATACTTACCACGATATTAAAAACTGTATAGGCGAAGATGATGTTTTCTTTTTTCCATCCTCGTATAAAAAGGCGATTAAACTATCTCAATTAGATGCTTCTAACGAAATTTTACGAACAGGAGTTTTAAATCGACTGACAAATCACAAATTGCCTTCTATCGTTGTTACATATCCGGAAGCCTTGTTCCAAAAGGTTGTTTCTGCATATGGCATTCAAACATTTATTATAAAACTTAGGAAAGGTGAGTCTATCAGCATCGATTTTTTATCGGAATTATTGCTTGAATATGGCTTTTCTCGTGTTGATTTTGTTTACGAACCCGGACAGTTTTCTGTACGAGGCGGGATAGTGGATATTTTCTCTTTTTCATATGAGTTACCTTACAGATTCGATTTTTTTGGAGATGAAATTGACTCTATAAGGATATTTGATATCGAAAGCCAGTTGTCTAAAGAACAAGTTGAGCAGGTTGAAATAATCCCTGATTTACAGAAACATAAATCTGTTAAGCAAGTTTCATTTTTTGAGTTTATAGATAAAAATTCAATATTGAGTTTTGCTAATACCGGTTTTATTAAAGATAAAATTAATCAGCTTTATGATGATGCACTGATTCAGGCAAATAAAGGTGAAGATATTATTGCCGATTTAAAAGACATTAGAATTACAGGTGATGATTTTTTAGATCAAATCGACAGTTTTCGCAAAATTATTACGCATGATAAAACGAGAATAAAAGCTGATAAAAGAATTGAATTTAAGACTTCTCCTCAACCGATTTTCCATAAGAATTTTGATTTAATATCTGAAAATCTTAAAAAGGGGATGATGGATGGCTATCAGTTGTTTATAATGAGTGATAGCGTAAAACAAACCGATAGAATTGATAGTATTTTTAAAGATAGAGGTGATAATATTGTCTTTCAGGCTATTAAAAATACATTACATCAGGGCTTTATCGACCATGATATGTCGTTTTATTGTTATACCGACCATCAGATTTTCGATAGATTTCATAAATATCGGTTGCGTACCGACAAGACTCGTCAAGGTAAAGTCGTAATGACACTTAAAGAGCTGAATCAGTTTCAGTTGGGCGATTATATGGTGCATGTCGATCATGGTATTGGGACTTTCGGCGGATTAGTTAAGACTGCCGTAAATGGTAAAATGCAGGAAATGGTGAAGCTGATTTATAGAGATGATGATATAATCTTTGTAAGTATTCACTCATTACATCGCATTTCAAAATATAAAGGAAAAGAAGGTGAAGCTCCTAAAATAAATAAATTAGGTTCAGGTGCTTGGGAGCGTTTAAAGGAAAGAACTAAATCTAAGGTAAAAGATATTGCTCGCGAACTGATTAAATTGTATGCTAAGAGAAAGGCAGAGCAAGGATTTCAGTTTACGCCGGATAGTTATATGCAACAGGAATTGGAAGCCTCGTTTATCTACGAAGATACTCCCGATCAGGTAAAAGCAACTGCTGATGTGAAAAAGGATATGGAGACTCCGTTGCCTATGGATAGATTGATTTGTGGTGATGTTGGTTTCGGCAAGACTGAAGTAGCTGTTAGAGCAGCATTTAAAGCTGCAACAGACGGTAAGCAAGTTGCTGTGTTAGTGCCAACTACCGTATTGGCTTTGCAGCACTATCATACATTTAAAAACCGCCTCAATGATTTTCCTGTAACTGTCGAGTATTTAAGTCGCGCCCGTAGTACAAAACAAACAAAAGAGCTTCTTGAGAAATTAGAAAAAGGCGGAATCGACATAATTATCGGTACTCATAAATTAGTTAGTAAATCAGTTACATTCAAAGATTTAGGTCTGTTGATAATTGATGAAGAACAACGTTTTGGTGTGTCGGTAAAGGAAAAGCTAAAAGAAATCAAAGTTAATGTCGATACGTTGACTATGACTGCAACTCCCATACCCAGAACATTACAATTCTCGTTGTTAGGTGCAAGGGATTTGTCTATCATAAACACACCACCGCCAAATAGATTTCCTGTTCAAACAGAGATACATCCATTTGATGAAGATGTTATTCGCGAAGCTATTCAGATGGAAATGAACCGAAATGGTCAAGTCTTCTTTATCAACAACCGTATCCAGAATATTTATCAGATTGAAACGATGATAAAAAGATTAGTGCCAGGCGTGAGGGTAGCGGTAGGTCACGGACAAATGGCATCTGATAAGTTAGAAGAAATAATAGTTGATTTCATTGAATATGAGTATGATGTGCTGATAGCAACCACAATAATCGAGTCGGGTATTGATATTCCCAATGTTAATACAATAATAATTAATTCAGCACATAGATTTGGATTAAGCGATTTGCATCAATTAAGAGGTAGGGTAGGGCGAAGTAACAGAAAAGCATATTGTTACCTGTTGACGCCTGAATTAAGTTTGTTAACTCCCGATGCTCGTCGGCGACTATCTGCTATTGAAACTTTTTCGGAGCTTGGCAGCGGATTTAATATTGCAATGCAAGATTTGGATATCAGAGGTGCCGGAAATATGTTAGGTGCAGAGCAGAGCGGCTTTATAGCCGATTTAGGTTATGAAACTTACCAACGTATTTTGAATGAAGCAGTCCATGAGTTGAAAGATGAAGAGTTTTCAGAATTATATGTAGAAGAGATTGAGCAGGAAAATTCTTCGATAAATTATGTTACAGATTGTCACATAGATACAGATTTAGAATTGATGTTTCCATCTGATTATATAGAAAATGTATCGGAAAGGGTTGCATTGTACAGAGAGTTGGATAATATCGATAATGAGAATGATTTAAATGATTTTAGACAAAGACTTGAAGACCGTTTTGGTAAGCTTCCGGAGACTGTTAATGATTTGCTGCTTGTTGTTAAATTACGTCGATTAGCAATTAAGTATGGTGTTGATAAATTAGTTATCAAAAACGAAAAACTTATTGCGTATTTGGTAAGTAATCCGAATTCATCATATTATCAGTCAGAGAAATTTGGAAAAATACTTCAATTTATAGCTTTACATCCACGACAATGTCAGTTGCGCGACCAGCAAAACCGGCGTTCATTTGTTGTAAGCATGGTAAAATCAATAAATCAGGCTTATAATGTATTTGCAGAAATTGAAAAGCTAACAATCTAAGTTAAAAGCCAAAACTGAATCCCATTGATAGAGTAGTGTTATTTCCTTGATAAAACTTAGGTGTGTATCTATCCAAAGCCTCTTGTGCGGTCATTCTGATTTCACCAAACACTTGTTGAGAAGCAGCATCAAAACCACGAATATCCGATTTCTCAAATTTTACTATAGCATATGCATTTCTGAAAAGTTCGTATGTAGCTTTAAAGCCAAGTGTTTGATTGCTCCAAATAATATCACCTAAAGATGGGTTACTTATAATGTTGATTATGCTGTATCTTGTGTCGTTAAACATTCCGCGCCGTATATATTCATACTCATTTCCGTGTTTTGCATTAACATAATAAAACTGCAGATCCAATCCCCTGACAGGCTTATACATCAATGAAGCATATATCTCCTCTGAATTATCACCTAAATAATGTCCGAGATTATAACTATTTGAAGTCCATGTAAGAGTAGGAATTGAATGTTTGTAATTTATTATATTAGTTCTGGTATATTCAAACACAGCCGAAATATTTTTGACAGGAAAATTAGATATATTAACTCCAGCTTTGTATGATATGGGGTTTTTATCTTTACTTTTGGGTAAAAATCTTCTTAATTGCACTTCGTCAACAAATGCTGAAGCAAAAAAATGTACATGCTTTAAGTTACGTGAACTGATATTCAGAAACAACTGTGAGTTTTGGTTCTCAACCCCCAAACCTTTAGTAAGAGCGTGATCCATCGACTTATAGAAAGCAATAGGAATGAAGTATGAAGGTATGATATTCCTTTCTGCATACACTATCGAATTCCCGATCGATAATTTAAGTTTATCAATAGGAGTGATTGTAAATAAGTTGGCAGCAATAAATTTATTTGCCGGTCGATAATGAATTGTAGTCTCGTTTTCTAAATAATAAGAAGTCGAATCGAGCACATTTGAAACTAACCAGCCATGAAAATAGTTTAATTCGAACCATTTAGCAGGTTTTACCTGTAAGTAAATCATTGGGAATGAAGGTGCTCTACCTGATATTATATTCGAACTGTGATAATTATCTCCCCAGATAATATTGTCTTTCATCAGACCAATGGATATATACTTATTTGAATATTTTATTCCACCTCGTGAATCACTAAAATCAGCACCAAAAGTGTATTCATAACCGGGTTCATCATTGAGATATGTAGGGCGTGATAAAACATCAGAGCCGGTATTTGAAATATCTCTCAAGCTTCCATAAATAGATATATTCTTACCTAACATACCTTGAAACTCAGCACCATACCATCTTTTATCTATTTTACCATTTTTGTTATACGTTAGATTCATACCTAAAATTGGTGTTATTCTGGCTCTGAAAAAATCGTCTTTATAATTTATGACAGGAGGTAATAATGAAGTTACAGATTTTTCAACTTTGTATAAATAATTATTAGGTTTGGGTAGGGAGTTTAATTCTAAAGCAAATTCGTTTAAAAAATACTCTAACTCTTTTCTTTGACGTTTACTTAGCTTAATTGCCTGTGAATTATCATCATAAAGTGTATGTACTTCCTGTAGCTTATCAGCTATAAATTTTTGTGAATAAGGTTTTACAGCCGAATTTAAATCTATATAACCTTCATTTGCAAGCTCGTCTATAAATTCATATATACGATAATACGAAATATGATTAGGAATATCTTGTGATACTAAGGTAAAAATACACAAATAAGATGTGGCAAGTAAGTATTTTAGTCGTTTCATATGTAAATAATGTGTTAATTGTTAATTGTTAATTGTTAATTGATAATTGTTAATTGATAATTGATAATGTGATATTTACTATATGACTATTTACTATTTACTATTGACTAATTACCAATCACTAATCACCAATCACTAATCACCAATCACTAATCACCAATCACTAATCACTAATCACCAATCACCAATCACCAATCACCAATCAAAACATCATGCACTTTTAGCTTTTTTGAATACAATATTTCTAAAGATTAAAAAGAAGTATTTCATATCGGTGACAAAGGTACCCTTTTGTTGACAATTCTTTAAATATTTTAATTCAGATTCTTGTATTTCATCTAAAGTTTCAGGTAAATCAGCGTAGAATGGAGGTAATAATCCCGGTTTATACTTAATTCTTAGTTTCTGTAATTCACCGGAATATAAGCTGAAATATTGTTGACTCAGTGGGCGTACTCCAACAATCTTCATTTCTCCACGTAAAAGATTTATCAGCATTGGTAATTCATCTATCCAATATTTTCTCATAAAGCGTCCCATAGTGTTAATTCTGAAATCACGCTTAAATTTTCCACCCTTTTGTAGACTGTTAATTTTATATATATATGATTGTAAGTATTCAGCATATGAATACATAGTTCTGAATTTATATACATTAATTAATTTGCCATTTTTGCCTAATCTTTTCAGTCTCAATAAAGAACCGTAGTGTTTATCTTCTAAAATAGCATCTAAATTTTTATTTTTGGAAGCGATCACATATGTCAAACCATTAATTTTCTTTTCAGTAATAATATCGAACCCGCAGTATACCAATCTACCTAAAACTTCTGTTTTAGATAAGATTCTGTCCTTCCCTTTTGTCAAATTAAAATACAAGGTTTTAGTAACTAATATTTTGGGTATCACCCTGCGAAATACATAATCAAAGAAGTAAATGGAATAATTTAATGCCCAAGGATATTTATTTAAAATATTTTTCTTTCGGGTGTTAAGCGACTCAAAACAGCAGATTAAATTGCCATTCATGGGGATTTTCTGATTTGATACAGAGAACAAACGATTAATACCTCTAATATTGTTTAATTTATTTAGAAATATAATACTTGAGTAAGTTCTATCAGGTTGTGATTTTATGTCGAAATAATTGGCAGAGAATGAAATTAAATTATTTTTTGATTGAGGATTTATATACTCTGAGATTAATGTGTAAGCCTTTTCTCCGCTATATTCAATTATTGAATCAGTTAATATGTCATTATTTACGATATTTGTTTTCTCTGTAATTAAATCCTTGTCATCATTAGCTGTTTTGTGTTCTTCATTTACATCTTTATATTCAATTGCACTATTAATTGTAAATTGAATTATATAATAAATTGAAGTTAATGAGAACATAGCTAATGAATATCCCACAAAAACCAAAAAAGAATAGTTATTGGTTGTAGCAAACAGAAAAGGTACAGTCATTATAGATTGAACTACTGCACTTGTCCAAAATAATCTTTTAATATTATGAGCATAGCTTGTGTTGCTTACAAATTGGTATCTTTTGAGAAGATATGATATCATTATCCAAAAAATAGCGTAGACATAGTTAATATCTATATATTGCTTGAAATTAGATTTATAAGATAAAGGTATCACTGCAACAACAAGAAACATAGTCATTAATAATAAGACTATATCAATTATCATTGCAGAAATAGAAGGTATGTAAAAAAACTTAAATGATTTTTTAGACATTTAAATTATAATAGAAAAAATGCTACATCATATTTATTGTTCTGCAAAAATAATTAATTATTTTCACTAATGGTTTTTTATCTACATAAAATTAGAATTGCTCATACTTTAGCCCTTATGGGTATATATAAATGCACAAGCAATTCTAATTATTAATGGATTACAATAACTGTATGTTATTTTTTCAATTCGAGCACCTGAATCTTTTCAGTACCATCAGTCGATTGCCACTGTTGAAAGTTCTTTTTGTTCTGCATGATAATCCAGGTCTTTGAAAATTCAGAGCCTTCACTTGTGATTGTAACGTATTTATTGTCAGTCCATTTCCATGTAAAAGGAATTTTATCTTCTTGAGTCAATCCTAAAACAGTGTAATGGATATCTTTTGTTCCATTTCCATCTTTTAAAAACTCAATTGTACCAATATTTTGGAGAATAGCACCCTCTTGTGTAGGTGTCTTAGTCTCAAATCGATTAACATTCCACACTCCAACTAAATGATGTGTACAGGAAGATAAAAAAGTAAATGCGACAATCACGATAAGAAGCTTCATAACATTTGCTTTCATTTTTTTGTTTTTTAATAATTGATAATAAAACTGTCTGAAAATTATTTTGAAATTTAACAAAAATAGTATTTTTTTTTAATAAACAAACGGAATAATGAAAATGTTTTGCAATAATAGAAAAGTTGATATAAATATAAATTTTATAGAAAATATAAAAGGTTATATATTACCTTATATGGTTGTAATTTTTGAATCTCTATCTACTCGGTATATGCCACATGTTGTTTAATTTGGGCAAGATATGTAGTGTAATTTTGTTTGTGTTTGATAACTAAAACATTATGGATATTTAAAGTTAAATTTTGTGAGTATGTTGTTAAACCAAGTATGTAATCAAGAAAAATTAAAAAAAATCATTATATTTGGCGGCTTTTTGATATAATTAATTTCTATTTTGTGAAAACGATAAATTACCAATTAAAGAAAATACTGTTATTCTTGTCTATGATAGTCTTATATAGTTCTTTCTGTATGGCAGATGAATTTTCTCTTATTAGGGAAATGATTGCTCATAAAGAAGACAGTACATTCAAATACACATTTTATTACAATGAAAATCAGCATAAGACAGTTGAACATAAATATTTTTTAAAGAATAATATTTCACATCCAATGTCTCGTAAAGAATGGGTTTATGAAAACAATCTTTGTGTGATTCAACGCGAACAAAAATGGATTAATGGATATTGGAAGATCGTTTACATTATAAATACAAATTACAATGATGGTAACAAAATGTCGGAGACGTATATTTCTTTAAAAGATGATATTTCATTAGTTGAAAAAACAATTACATATACATATAATGATGATAAGTTAGTATTAGTAAATACTTATAAAGGTGAAGTGTCTGAGTTTAATATCCAATCAAGTATAGTTACAAATTACAACTCCAATCAATCTATTGATGGTCAAATGCTTGTCTATAAAATGACTGACATGCCGGAAATCATTCAGGAATATAAGTATGTTTATAGTAATGGAGGTCAGTTAGACTCCATATTAGTTTATTCAAAAGTAGAAGATAATTTAATTCCTCAATCTTTGACAACTTTTTTATACAACAGAGTTAACGATAAGTTATCAACCCAAATTCAGAAAAAATGGAATTCAGAATCAAATAAATGGGAAAATATTGCTAAAAACGAATTTGTATATGATCTAAACAATAGAATTATTAATGAAATTTTCTCACATTACAATATACTTTTTTGGATAACAAATTCAAAATATGAATATGTTTATGATGCACAGGGTTTTCTGAAAGAGAAGGTTCTTTACCAGCCTATTTACAGAGAATGGAGGAGATTATATACAATAAGCTATTCCAATGTTGAAAGAGGCAGACCTAATCTGATGGAGTCTAAATATAATTTTTGGGGTGGTGAAACCGATAGTTATGTAAAAAACTTTATTCCTTATTATTTCAATGATGAAATGTCTATCATTCAGGCAGATAAATTAGAGCTTAAATATATAATAGAAACATCTATAGTTTCCAATTTTGAATTAGAGAAAAACAAATTGAACATATATCCTAATCCTTCTAACGGAGTATTTTATGTTAGCACTGATAATGAGAGAATTGCAAGTTGGCATGTTTACAACATAAATGGAGTGATAGTAAAAAGCAATATCAATAAATATTTGACAGGAATAATTGATTTAACAGATTTGCCTGATGGAGTGTATATGATACAGGCAGCTACTGAAGACAACAGAATACTACAACAAAAAATATTAATAAATAGAAAGTAAATGAAAAAATTATTATTCGTATTAATTATGTCTGGAACAATATCAATAGTGTTAGCCAATCCATTGCTAACCAAGTATAAGACGTTACATGGTACTATCCCTTTTAATTCAATTGAAAACAAGCATTATTTGCCTGCTTTTAAAGAAGCGATGAAAATTCATTTAGCGGAGGTTGATAAAATTGTGCAAAACAAGCAAAAGCCTACTTTTGAGAATACAATCGTTGCATTAGAACGTGCAGGAAGTCTATTAAATCAAGTATCATCCCCATTTTATAATCTTTTAAGCGCAGAAACAAGCGATGAACTTCAATCAATTGCTGAGCAAATTTCTCCTTTGATGTCAGAACATAGCAATACAATCAGTTTAAATGAAAAACTTTTTGCGAGGGTTAGGGAAGTCTACGAAATGCGAGATAAGCTTAAATTGAATGTAGAAGATTCACGTTTATTGCAAAAAACATATGATGGTTTTGCCGATAATGGAGCAAATCTTTCTGATGCTGATAAAGAAAAATACAAAGTTTTATCTAAAGATTTAAGTATGCTTACTCTTCAATTTGGTCAGAATGTACTTAAAGAAACCAATAAATGGAGTATGCTTATAACAAATAAAGACTTGTTAAGCGGTTTACCTCAGGATGTTTTAGATATGCTTGCATTAAACGCAAAAAATGCAGGTAAAGAAGGATGGATGCTAAATTTAAAGGCTACTACTTATATTCCTTTTATGAAATATGCTGAAAATAGGGATTTGAGAAGAGAACTTTATACTGCATATAGTACTCGCGGAATGAATGGTGGTGAAAATGATAATCGACTAATCATACAGAATATAGTTAATAAAAGATTAGAAATAGCTAAACTTTTAGGTCATAAGTCTTTTGCTGATAAGGTTTTAGTTCATAGAATGGCTGAAAACAAAGAAAATGTATACAAACTTTTAGATGATTTGTTGGCAGCATATCAACCTTATGCCATAAAAGATGTAGAAGCTGTTCAAGAATATGCTGACAGTAAAGGTGCATATTTTAAAATTCAGCCTTGGGATTGGTCGTTTTATTCTGAAAAATTGAAGGATGAAAAATATGCTGTAAATGATGAACTGCTAAGACCGTATTTTGAATTAGAGAACGTTAAAAAAGGTGTGTTCGGATTAGCTACGAAATTATTCGGCATACAATTCTTCAAAAATAATGAAATACAAAAATATCATCCTGAAGTTGATGTATATGAGGTAAAGGACAGAAATGGCAAGTTTCTTTCTGTGTTATATACCGACTTCCATCCACGAGATGGAAAGCGTCCCGGAGCTTGGATGAGTGAATATAAAGGTCAATGGAAAGAAGGTAAGAAAGACAGTCGACCTCACATAACAATAGTAATGAATTTCACACGTCCTACCGAGAGTAAACCGGCATTATTGACATATGATGAAGTAACAACTTTTTTACATGAGTTTGGACATGCTTTACATGGTATGTTAACTGATTGTACATATGAATCTTTGTCAGGTACAAGTGTCTATAGAGATTTTGTAGAATTACCATCACAATTAATGGAAAATTGGGCTTCACAAAAGGAGTTTTTAGATGATTTTGCTGTTCATTACCAAACAGGAGAAAAGATACCCGTCGAATTAATTCAAAAGATTAAAGATTCTGAGAATTTCAATTCAGCTTATTTGTGTCTACGCCAACTAAATTTTGGATATATCGATATGGCTTGGCACACAATCGAAGAGCCTTTCTATGGCGATGTTATTGCTAAGGAAGTTGAGGTAATGAAGAAAACGCAACTTTTGCCATATGTAAATAATACAGGAATATGCCCTTCATTTAGTCATATTTTCTCCGGTGGTTATGCAGCAGGTTACTATAGCTATAAATGGGCTGAAGTACTTGATGCTGATGCATTTTCCTTATTTGCAGAAAAAAGCATATTCGACTCTGCAACAGCTAAATCATATTACGAAAACATACTTAAAAGAGGAGGCACAGAACATCCAATGCTACTATACAAGCGATTTAGAGGTCAAGAACCAACTATTGATGCTTTACTGAAAAGAAACGGAGTGTTGTAATTGGTGATTAGTGATTGGTGATTAGTGATTGGTGATTGGTGATTGGTGATTGGT
>CALFXE010000072.1 GCA_937927845.1 uncultured Paludibacter sp. | reverse complement strand
TTGTAAACTAAGGTCTTCTTTAAAGTAATCAATTTGTATAAGTTTTAGTGATTGGCTATTATAGTGATTAGTGATTAGTAATTAGTGACTGATTATTGGTTTAATCCGGTGATTTCATGTTATATAATTTTAGTTTGGTTTTACAATATTTTTAATGGTATTCGATTCGGTATTCTATAAATTTATTAGAGTTTCATTAAAGCGTTAAAATTATCGGGGCAAATTTAATTAATATTATGATACAGGGATATGTAAAACGTAAAAACTTTGTATTTTGGCACAGAATCATACTACTTTGGCACAAAAGGTTACTTATTTTATTATTTATCCCTTTATTAAATTTATTTTTTATTCGGGAGGACACGCTCGCTTGCGGGCGTGGATAACCGGTCGTTTGGAATCCTAAAACATAACAGCTTAAACGCACGACCGGTGCAAGACTTCCTGCACCGCCACTGCAAAAAAGGATGATGTTACAGATCAACTCGAACACCTCTATTCGATCGACTCGAATACCTCTATTCGATCGACTTGAATACCTCTATTCGATCAACTCGAACACCTCTATTCGATCAACTCGAATACCTCTATTCGATCCGATCGGTAACTGCTGCTGTTAAAATATTTTAGGACGACCACCGATCTGACCAAAGTTTACGGACAAAAAAGTGATAAAAAGCTAATTCTTTAATTGAAGTCATCTTGACTTTTCACATCAACCGACTGCAACTATACGGCAGATTAATCAACTACGGCTGATTGGGGGTTCCCTCAGTCGCTCTCTTGGCTTCGCCAAGTCGCTCGTTCGGGAGGACACGCTCGTTAGCGGGTGGAGTGTACCGCCACTCGAAGTGTTTCTGTAACATCATCATTTTTGCAGTGGCGGTGCAGGAAGTCTTGCACCGGTCGTGCGTTTTGGCTGTTGTGTTTTACAATGCCGAGCGACCGGTTTACACTGTTAACAAGTGAGCGTGTCATCCTGAACGAGCGCAGCGAAGTGAGGGAACTCCCGTGCAATTGCAGTCGGTCGGACAGCGAGCAGCAAGGGAATTCCTCTACAGTCGCAGTCGGTTGATGTGAAAAGTCAAGATGACTTCATTTTATTTTTTGGCAACTTGTTATTTTTAGTGCCATTTTATAGAATGATAAACAAAAGCGAAATCTACCAAATGCAATTGCCTCCTACATACACGACAGAAAAAAAGATAAAATCTTTAAGCGAAAGATTAAGATACGTAGTAGCGTTAATGATATAAATAGCCAAAAATACTTTTTCATTGCTATTAATTAAAAATCCTTTAATTCAAAAAATATAAGCGTTTCATTATCATCCTCTTTCAAGTTTTTAACAATTTGTTTGTTCTTATCGGAAAGCTGAGACGGTTTATCACAATATTTTTTAAAATCCTGAAGATAAAGCATCGAAATAAAATACTTTCCGTATGTACCATATATAAGGTAAGGATAAAAAGGTAAGATGTTGGTATCGGTATTTGTAATGTAGCCTCCAATCATATTACCTGAGCACTTATCTCTATAAACCTGTCTATCTCCGTTAAAACTCTTCAAATTAAAATAGCTGTGATTATGGGTGTCAAAAAATTCTCCTACATAGAAGAAATAATCATTCTGTCTCGCAGCTCTGTCAAAATCCTGATAACTGCCACCGAATAAATACTGCTCCGGCATTTTCTTTTTACTATAATCTATCACATATTCTGCCCTCAACAGGTTGGATTCATTTACATATTGAAAAACAGTATCGCGCCCCTTGAGAGTGACTTCAATCGAATTATTATTATAAAGTTGATTACGGTTGCCCAAACCATTATAATCAGAGGGAAAGGGTAAACCTGCCGATATTAATCTAAAGTTTTTATCGGTTATTAACAGCGTGTTATCCTTTAAATCGCCCAAATGTTCGTTTCCCTGACTGTCGAGTGTTTTGAAAACATAACCTTCGGGAATAACCATAAAATTATAAAATCCGAAAGACAACCTCGTTTGTCGAAGATATTGACCCGAAGGCGTAAAAAACATCATAAAAGGATGTTGATAAGCAACCAGTTCATTATTTTCTTTATCGAATGCAAAGTCGTAAAGCCGGTATAGTTCTCCCGGTCCCTGACCGCTTGGAAGCCGTTTTACAAATTTCCCGTCTCTGTCAAATATAATCAACCCCTGCCCTTTATATTCATCCATAATATAGATGTTCGAATCAGAAGCTATAACCTTAAGCGGAGTACTTATTAAGCTCTTGTTGGTTGTTTCCAATGGAACAAGTACAACATCTTTTATCATACGACCTAAATCATATTGTACATCTTTTAAAAATGGATGGAAATCCAGTGTAATAGCCGAATTGGTTTCGGTAGGCAACACTAAAGTTGAATCCATTTGTAATGAGTTTATCTGCTCTTCAGAGAAGCGAATTTGTCGCTCACGTTGTTGGTGACAACCAAATAAAATCAAAATAATGAATGATAGTAATGCATGTTTTTTCATTTATGTGTAATTTAATTGTTAGTAAGAGTCTAAAATTCTTGTAAACTGTTATTTTATTTAATATTTATAAACTGATCTTGTTTATTACTGCAACCACAAACACGAATTATTATCCATACAATTAATGTTTTTTTCATACGTTTAAATTTATTTTTTCCTTGAAAATTGTTATGTTATTCATTTATGATAGTATAAAAAGCAATTATCGGATTATCGTCTTCTAAAGTATTATCAACAACTGATTTAGCATTCTGATTTTCATTCCAATTATGTCTTATTGCTTCATAAGCAGGGATTGCACATACAAATGCATCATCCGTTGCACCTATCACATATGAAAAGAAGTTAGCTATTGTGGATTCACAGACATACCTGTAATAACTTCCTGTTTGCCGCTCCAAATTCCAAAAGAGTCTATATACTTTGCCTTTCATTTCAAACAAAAAATGTAAATACTCATTGGTCGCATATAAGTTTCGTATTCCTACTGAACGTTTCTTTAATTTAGCAATAGCATTAACCTCCATAGCCAGCTCGAAAGACTTATCTGCAACATCTTCTTTTGTCAGCGGTTCATATTCTCCTTCAAATACAATAGCCGGAAGTATAGTGTTTTGATAGTTATCATATTTATATATGGTATCTGATATAAATGCAGATAGATACAAATCTTCTCTCGAGCGAGCTGTTTTTGAAAGATAAAAAGCAATAGGCTCCTCTCCCACCGCAACATAGGGGATACAATCTATAATTTTTTTATAATCATTCCCATTTACAACACGAAAATTGAAAAGTGAAACTGAACTATTGTATAATGTCAATATCAGATTATTATCATTAGCAATATCTATGACTGAGAAGTCTTTAAACAGGTTATTATCAAGCTTTTTACTGTCTATTAACTCTCCTGTATATGTATAAAAATAGATTGTCGACTTAAGCATGTCAAAAATATTTATTTGTTTCATTTTTCTATCAAGGAAAAAATCATAAATGCCCAATTGTTCATCAGGACCTGACCCTACATGTCCTATCTCATTAAGAAAAACACCTTTATTATCAAAAACAAATACTTTATTATTTCTATCCCTAATAAACATTTTATCATCATCAAAATCAATTTTTTCTATTTCTCTGATTAGACAATTATCTGTAGTTTTTAATTTCACAAAGCGGTATTTATCTACATTGTCCATAAGAATATTTTTTTCTGGTAATGAACGAATATCAATATGTGTCAGAGCTTTATCTTGAATTTGTGAGCTTTTATTGCAACTTAAACACAATAAAAGAAATCCGATAATAAAGAAGGCTTCATATATTTTCATGCGTTTCATTGTCATTTTATTCCTCATACCCTATCCTCTCGTTTAGATGACATATAACCAATACCGGATTGGAATCTATTGTCAAATCACCATATAAATCCTCTAAAAACTGTCTGTCGGGTTCGTACTTATACCATTCTTCTTTATTTATCATCAGGTGATAAGCCGAAACTGTAAAAACTACCGCATTATCTCCGTAGCGGGCATGCGGTGCCAGACCCTTTAAAAAAGGAAATAAAGGATGACTGCCTTGATCTGTACTGAAAAATGTCTGCTTTTTTGAATGAGAATAGACTACGAAAGGATAGCCTGAAGGAGTACTAATATTGATATGCGTAAGGTCTTTCAACTCTATCATATCTCCATTAAAATAGTAGTATTCTCTACAATACTTGCTGAATTGGTCACTGGTAATGCGATTATCTAACTCTGGCATTGCATTAGAAACAATAGTAATTTGATATTTAGGGATAACCATACTATCTGTAACTTGATAAATCGTACGTGAAAATCCAGGACTAAAATAAATTTCATCCTGAAACCTCCATAGTGATTGCTTCATTTTATATGCAAATTGTCCGTCTTTGTAAAATTCATAGCAAGCCCCATAAAGAATACTGTCCTTGTTGTTTGTTACAACCAAAGCACTGTCTTTGTATTGTCCGAGTTCTATTGCACCCCAAGAGCCGGTGTGATATGCTTTATTGCCGTCTGGAAAATACTCGAATTTATTACATAAAATTGCTTGATTCTCTGAATGTTCGTATTCTCCATTAAGCTTATAGTAAATAATTTTTTGTTGCATTGTATCATGTATAACTACCCGTTTCTTATCATGTGACAAACAAACAGATATTATCCCAACATATTCTCCCGGACCTCTGCCTATACTGCCTATTGAGTTTTTGTATTTCCCATTTATGTCGAATACGCGAATCACCTTAGCATACCTGCCATCAACCACAACAATAAAACTGTCGGTTATCAGAATTTGAGATATAATTCCAACAAAATTGTCATTTATTGTTTCTAACTTGATAAACTCAACCTTTTTGATAAGACTGTCTAAAGACAAGGCATTTTGATTTTGAGCGTCTATCACTATTTCTTCTGCACCTGTCATTTTGTTTTTTGTAGGTGATGAAGTACAGGAATACATAAAAGGTATGACTAAAAGTAAGGTGTAAATGATGTTTTTCATTTTGTTTTATTTTTTAGTTGTTAATTATCAGCAGATAGTATCAACTCCTACTCTTTGCTTTATATTTTAATATTACAGGATTACTGTCAATCTCTATAGGAAATCGAGTTATCAGTTTTGCTTCAAAAAGATTATCTCCTTCCAGAATCATTGATGGACTGACACTTGAATAAAATGAACTTCCATGATAAAACAAAGCCTTGGGACGCCAACCTTCAGCATACGAAATCTTACTTTCTTTAGTTTGAAGATTAAAACGCAAGTCGCATTGCTTACCTTTATTGATAAACGTTGCATATAATACATTGTCTGCAACAATGGCATCTGTAAAGAAACAGTATTCATGTTGGTTCATAAAGAATTGTTGAACATCTTTAAATATCTCACCCGAAACCTGCTCTTCAAAGCTAAATTGAACTATATCACATTCCGACTGATTCGTAGCATCTACATATAAAGTAGATGTAAAATTGTCAAAATAATAAATCTGACTACCAACTAACTGAAGCGGGGTTGAAACAAATGGTGGAAATGCAATCTGAAATGGAAGAGGTTCGAGTGTTTCATTCTTCAGAACGAATTCTTTATCAAAAACAAAGAGTAATTTATCGTTTATTGCCGACTGTTGATTGGTTGAACACACATAGCCATCTGTATAGCTTACGATATTCCACAACATCGAGTTGGATGTCAAATGTTGTTTGCGAATAAAATCTCCGTTTAGATTATAGATAAATACTGTGGAAGGATATGTCAAAATCACCAATTGCTTTTTCTCCATATCAATGGTAAAATCTTCAATACTGGTGTATTCTCCCGGTCCGCTTCCTGTTTCTCCTATAGTATGACTAAAAGCACCATCTTCATGAAAAACATAAATTTTCTTCATCCTCGTTTTGTCAAGAATAAAGTATTTATTATCATAAACAATGAGTTTATCAATGGCTCCAAAAATATTATTTTCAGAGGTTTCAAGTGAAATGTATTCAAAATCCTTATAAATTTCATCTAATGATGTTTGTCCGTTTATTTCAGACAAATTTAGTATCATATTTTTTTCTGCATTTCCTTTACACGAAAAGAAAAACAGAAGCATCAGGATATACACAATAGTTGATTTCATACAGTATTTTATTTTTTATAAATCAGTTTGTTTTGTAAATAATTAATATCGGGTTGTCATCTCCATCCTTTAATTTGGATACAGCTTCGGTATATTTTTTTGCAAAGTGTTTGTTTTTCAGCGTATTCTCATTGAAAGCATCTTTATACACATATAAAGCTATTTCAGATGAGACTGTATTGATTAAATTATTTCATGTTCGTTTCATATATTAATAATGTGTTTATTTCACATCCTTTGCACATCTAATTCCAAATCTATCTGATGTATAATCAGGATACATCACACACATCTGCCTGCCTAACATAGTTTTATAACTTTCCAAGAAATCCCAAAAGCATCCTCCCTTAGCCAAATAAGGTCTGTCCTGTTTTGTATCATGAAATACAAACTCCTCAACATTACCAAAAATATCATAAACACCCAGCACATTAGGTTCTTTTGTACACACTGCGTGTGCATCCCAAGCCTTATCAGCACGTTTAGAGTTTTCTAAACACCATAGTCTCTCTTCCAGTTTACCGGAACTTTTCGCCGATGCTACATACATCCATTCTTCCTCAGTTAACAATCTTTTCCCTTTCCATTTTGCAAAAGCAATCGCATCGTTATAACTAACATGCATGACAGGATAGTTGTAGCATTCTTTATTACGAACTACTCCTCTTGAATCACATCGCCAATCTGCTCCCCATAATGTATCAACACCCAACTGTCCGTAATTTTTGATTGCAATACTATAGCCTTTTTTTTGAGCATCACTCTTATATCCGGTAGCTTTGACAAACTCCATAAATCCTTTAATCGTAACTTCATGCTTATCCACATAAATATCTTTTATCAGAACCTTTTTTGCTGATCCAACATTTAATTTGTAATTGTATGAACCTCCTTTAATTAATTGCATGTCTTGTGAATATACGACTGCGAAAAAACTCAGCAGCAGTATCGTTATAATCTCTTTTTTCATATGTAAATAATGTGTTAATATGCCAATGTGCCAATATATAAATCAATAATCGTAACATCAGCGGTTTATACTAAAAAATATATAGTCTAATTTTCATTTGATTGAGTGTCAATTTATCGCCATGCTCATTCAATCATATTTATCAATTTAATGTATATACAACAATTACAGGGTTATTGTAGGGTGATGTGCTGTTTAATATCGGCGTAATCTTTTCTTTGCTAATCAGATTCTCATCCTGTAAAATCTTTGTGGAATACTGTTGTAACTTATCCGGAGTAACAACACCATAAAATTTATCTTTATATGCATAAAACGGTGTCGTAAAAGGAGAACCATCTATATCATTCTTAAATGGATAGTCAATCTTATTGACTTCATTAGTGAAATCTATATAAGTTTGATACAAGATCTTGTCTTGTTTTTTATAAAACGCATAATAACATTTATAGCCGCATAAGTATATAAAAAACAGGGCATCTTCAGATTCCGTTTTAATTACCATATTGCATTTGTTTGTCATGATCGTATTTATATCTTCGTGATCAAGAGTTGCATCGAAAAGTGATGAGATACAAGCCTTATCTTTCTTATATTTGCCAAAATCCATGTAAAAAGCTCGAATCAACTCATCGGGAGTGATATGGTAAATGGTATCATTATATGGAACCAATAGCGAGAGTTCTTCTGCATTATCAAAGTTTTTAGGCAGCATGGAGATTGCCGAGAAATTGACTGTCTCGGGAAAAAATAAATTTGTTTTTGCAACTTTAAAATTCTTGTCTGTTATTATAAGGTTGGGAAGACTGTGATTTTCATGATACTGGACATTTGAGGTATTATAGTCGCAGAAAAAGGCATAATGATTATCCTTCAAAAAAGCCATCCTGGTAGCAATAAAGCCGATACGGGAAGTTGAAAGATACTTTCCATCTAAATCATAGCTTAACACACGGCTCGACTTATCACAATAAATCAAAAGCTTTTGTTCTGTATCGTTAATTGCAATAGAAGCAGGGTTCAAATATTCATCGGGTCCATTGCCAATTGCATCTATTTTGAAAATAAATTTACCTTCTATATCAAAACAAAATATGGATTGTGTGATATTTTCATCCAATATATAATACCTGTCATTATAGACTAACATCTGTGAAACTTCACCAATTAAGTATTCATCTTCGGTTTCCAGCTCCACATAATCGATGGTAGAAAAAATATTAGAAAGATTGACATCTTGTGCAGCATCAGCAGGATTGACCTCAATCACAACAGCGTTAAAATCACTCTGTAATCTTGTTGTCTTTTGGCAACCGATAAATGACAAAAAACAAAAAATAAAAAAATAGCTTCGTGTTTTCATTCGTAGAATATTTTTGTTAGTTAATTTAATATTATAGTTTTACAATATTCGCAATGGTATTCGATTAGGTATTCTATAAATTTATTAGAGTTTTATTAAAGTATTAAAATTATCGGGGGGTAAATTTAATTAATATTATAATATAGGGGTGTGTAAAACGTAAAAACTTTGTATTTTGGCACAAAATAATACTACTTTGGCACAAAAGGTTACTTAATTACAAATGGATTATCTTCGGGATGTACGTTATCCAATAGTAAACGGCCATAATCATCAAGCAAATCAGGACTAATAAACTGATTCAATTTTGTCCTTAGAGCATGAGCTCAACATAATGATAAAGGTCAGCACACATGTTAAGAAATAATTTTTATACATAATCTGAGTGATTGTAAATTACCGGTAAATAAAAAACTATTTTTCGTTTTCTTCTCTTAATAAATTATTTAAAGAACTTTCCAGACGGTCTATATCCAAGCCTTTAGTCATCATTTGACCTTCGCGATTAACATATTCATAGTGCGGAATGCCATTAAACTTGAACAATTCCCGCATCCTGATATATTGGTCTTTTGTCAGACGATGGCTGTTCTCAAGTCCTTGTTCTTCAACATATTCTTTGTATGTATCTTCCGGTGTATCCTCACTACAGATAAAAAGGAAAGTGATATCGTTGCTGTCCTTTAGTCTCTCCCGCAATGTCTTGTTGTCCTTGATTCCTGCAATACAAGGACCGCACCATGACTCCCAAAAATCAACCACAATATATTTTCCTTTTAGCGGTGCTACCATCTTACCGAATAATATTCCACCTTCTGTCTCGGGTAAATCGTATGTAGTTTTGTTATCTTCGGGATAAGCCTGATTATACATTCTAAAGGCTTCCTTGATTACGAAAGGATTTTGAATATCTCTTGTTGTTGCAAAAAGAATTTCTTCAGCATCTTCTCTGGTCAGTAATTTTTTAAAATCAAACTCCAATCTACGTACTTTTGTAATATCGTAAATCAGGTTTGGCTTCGTGAGATGTAAAACATTTGTAAAAATGGAATCACGCAGCCGGATTTCTTTTATATTTAGTTCTTTTTGATGAGCTTTAAATTGAGTTTCAAAATATTGGTTGTAAAGTTCTCTTTCGCTTTTATGTCTTTCTTCGAATGCTTCGAATGCTTCGAAAGTCGTTTTATTTGCTTCGTAGTATTTTATTCTTTCATTTTTATCTTGTATCAAATTTAACTGCTCCTGAATTGTTTTTATTTTTTCATCTTCGTCTGTCCATGTATCCTTATGTTCTTCTTCCAAGTACCTGATAAAAGTTTTTTCCGGACTAAAAGTCAATTGTGTCCATACAGCGAAAAAAGGTTCGCAATATTCAAACCGATTGATAAAACTGGATGAATTCACTGAAGTCAACAAAACCTGGTCATTCAACGACATTTGTTGTAAGAAATCGTAGTAGTCATCAGGGATAGGTGATTTGAAAATTTGATTATCAGGATCTTCCCGTGATAACCTTTCGCGACTCATTACATAATCTAAATGATTTTCTCCATATACTAAAAAAGCTTCGTTTGTTAATAGAGCAACTGTTTTTTCAGACAAAGAATGTTCTGTCGATTTTTGATGGATAAACTCTAAGTTTTCATTGAGAGACATCTGTTCGTGAGTTTTATATTCAGCCGGATTCAGTGTTTTTTGCTTCTCTTCTTTTTCCCTCCAATTATCTGTTCTGAGTTCTATTTTCGACAATTCACTATTAATTTCAGCCAACGTTCCTATAAACTCAGTATTTTTAAATTTATATTGGGTGTTGCGCAACCGGTCGGCAATCAAGAATTCTTCCCAATCCAAGATCATCGCCAAAGTATGTCCGGGTTCCATATAAAAAAGAAAAGGTTTATCGTTAATACTCAAATAAAAAGAGGTAGGATGTTGCATGGGAATATCCGCTTCAAAACGTCCGTTAGGATGAATATTCAGAGAAACCGGATAATCTTCACGTGTAATAACATTGCTTGCATAAATTATTCCTGTACTGAAACCTAAACGGGGATCGTAACCTTTGATGTATCCAACTAAACGACCTGGTTGGTATGTAAAAAAATTATCTGACTGATAATCAGGTAATTCTTCCTTTAGTGTCGCATTTTCGAGTTCCTCACTCAACCACGTCTGAATGTGATCAGGGACTTCGTTCTTAAGCCTTTTTTTCTCCGTTTTGCTTTTTCCTAATGATATGCCGAAAATCATCGTTTTTTTATCTTCTCCGTAATTAAACTTTTTCACCGATTTATCCAAAGGTGGAAATGTCAATACAAATAAAGAATCACCTGAAGCCGGCATATAAATTTCCTTATCGAATTCACCTCTTTCAATTCCGGTTGCAAATAGTTTTTCATTACTACCTTCAGGTTCAATGAAAGTTGTTGTCGGGAATTTTATCCACCAATTGGGTAAAAAAGTAGTTTTTACATATACACGTGTGGCAGTTTTTGAAAGCTCAATCTTGACAATATTGTCAATGCCGGAATTTTTCACTTCATAAGCAGGATTGTCGATTACGCGATTTTTTCCCAATACAGGTGTTAGAGCAAACACCAAAAATAGAATAGATAAAATTGTTTTCTTCATGATAATTATATTTTTAAAATGGTCATTTTCTTTACCTCGTTTGTTCTTGGTTACAAATAAAACAAAAAAATTCCTAAATCACGCTGAGTTTTCTAACTTAATTTGTGTTTTGCCAATTATTTTCTTTCCATTGTTAGATTGTTGCGTTTCAAATTGAAATTTATTAAGTACTGTATTAAAGAAGAATAAATGATTCTATCATCCTCTTAAAACTATCTTGATATCCATCAACATCAGCGGTTTTGGAACAGATAGAAATATCAACTATAGAGTTATCAACATAAAACATAAATGTGTTAAAATGAAGAATATGTTTATTTCCGTCATAGTCATCTGACTCTACCATATACTTTATATGAAAGACTATTCTGTCATTTACAAAAAACTTATCCAATTCTACTTTCAAACTGTCTAAATTTAATAATCTCCACATATCTTTTTCTAAATCCAAACTCAATGATTCATTGAAATAAAGGTTAATATTTATCGACTCTAAATCTTTGTGTATCTTCCCTTTTCGCTGTCCAAAATAATTACTATTTACAGTATTACCATGTAAATTACACACTAAGTTTTTCTCTTTCTCATTAGAAAAGAAATATCCATTTAACATATCAAGAGAATAATACTTGTTTTTTATGTTGTGATACTCATTCTTTGTCTGAACTTTAATTTCAGGCAAATCATACCCATACAGTACATTGAGATCTTCCTCTTTAAATGAAACTGCATATAGTTTGGTGTTGTCATGTGATACAGCAAAAGTTATAATCGGTTGATCCAAAAGATAATTATCAACCAAAAAACCATTCCAATCAAAAACCAAAAGCTCAGGCTTGAAATTATGAATATTTCGTTCTACATTTCTCTTTGAATTATCTATCCACATTACATATATGTATTTGTCGGTGGCATACGACTCTGTGAAAAACACACGCTTGGTGTCTATTTTATCTAAACTGCTATAAGGGTATTCAACAAGACCTTGACTAAGAAGCTCCAAGTTTTTAGAGTATATCTTAAAAACAGGATAATGATAATAAAACACAGCTATTTTATCATTATTATAACAAATAGACTTTGAATATACGGTACTTTTCTTATAGCTGGGCTCATTCATTAAATCTCTGCTCCAATCGGGGGTTTTGGAGAAAGCATCTTCCTTTTTACTAATTAAATCAAAAGTCCTAAACTCATGAGTGTAATTTTGATGGTTATTGTTATCAAAAATATATAAATCTGTTGTTATTTTCTTTAAGTTGTGGATTGGGTAGTATTTTGTAATAATTAAATCATTTCTTTTTGCTTGTATTGCACCAGAATCTGTCAATTGAAAATAAAACAATTTATTTTTGTCCATTATCTCAAAATAATCACTAATATTAACAGATTCTTTATCAAGCATGACAAATTCGTCCGGACCAAGACCAACACTTCCAAAAGAATAGAAGAAGTTTAATTTTTCTCTACCAAAAACCTTAAAAACATCTTTTTGCTGATCATCAAACACTACTAATTTGTCATTGTACAAATATATTTTAGAGGGTCTGAGCATTTCCGTTGAAACAAAATGCTTTTTGGCATAAAGTTCTTTTAAATTGCTATTTAATTCAATATTTGTAAACTGTTCTTGTTTATCGCTACAACTACAAACAAAAATGACTATCGCTACAATTAATATTTTTCTCATCTGTTTATAATTTATTTTTATAAAAATTTGTTAAACCATTCATTTTTTATAGTATAAAACATATTCATTTTACTTTTTATACTTATAAAAAAAAATGATAGGATTTGAGTCTTCCGACATAGTTTTGAAAAAATCCTCTATTTTCTTCGTATATGCATTTCGACCTACCACATTGGTAAATTGAGAAAAATACCCCTTCGTTCCTAACAGCAAATACAGTATCCATAAATGGGCGGTTAAAAACAGGTTTGTCCACTGCGCTTTGAATAAAAGGCGAATTGTTCAAATTAAAATTTGTATTAAATGCTTTATTATTGGCAGATTCATTGATTAACTGCTTCGTTTGCTCTCCTGTATGATAATCCATTTCCAATAACATGCATGATTGATTGTCTTTATTAAAATTTCTTATTGCGGCATAAAGTTTATCATTGGCATATTGTATCGCATACACACCAATATTATCATTTTCAAAATTGAGGGTGCGAAGATATTCCCCTGTATGTATACTGTAAGTGTGAATTTTATTACCTACATCTAAAACCACAATCTGCTTGTCCTTTTCATTGACAGTGAAATCCATAATTTGTAAATACTCTCCCGGACCACGCCCAAATTTTCCGATTTGTTGTATATACTTGCCATCCATGTTGAAGACAAGTATTTTCTTTGCAATCATCGTGTCTAAAATAAAAATGGTATCATCCGAAATCTGCATTTTATTAATATTCCCCATTAATGCTCCTTCTTGATTTTCAAGTGCAATAATTTCTATCTTTTCAACTATTGATGAATAGTGGATTGTTATGGTATCCACATCTGTTAGTTGATTTAAATCGATTGTATATACTCCGTCCTGGTATGTTAATACAGGTTTATCGGGATTTACAGGTTTATTGGTATTTGAATTACAAGCGAGTAAAATGACAAACATACCCAATAACAGCCATTTACATAAATTCATTACATTCATATTTCTGATTTTTAAAAGGTTCTTAATTTATAAAACAAAACATCAAAAACTATCGTATTATCTCCATAACGAGCATACGGAGAGAGATTCTTCAAAAATGAAAATAAGGGATAACTCCATTGATCTGTACTGAAAAACACTTTCTTATTTGCATGAGAATAAACTACAAAAGTTTTCATTTGCTTGGGCGTTGATTTATTGTCATGTTCGTTTCATAAAAAATATAATAGGATTTTCATTAGCATCTATATTCGTAACCATGTCAAATACTTCTTCTCCAAAAGCATTTTTATACTCTTTGATTACTTCTTGTCCGGCATGTTTGATTTCTTGATAAACATGTGACTCACCATATCCAATCAAATAATTTTCATAAGAAGTGATTGGAACCGGGAGATACGGCAACCTGATGTAAATTTTACGAGTTGCTTTCTCATATATACATAGGACACTCATCATTCCATATTTAAACGTAAAACACAACAAGCCATCTGTTTCAAGAACATTCTTTATACCATAACAATAATTAGAGTTTAACAGCACATCTGCCTGCTCCATACCTTTATATCTATCTTGAAAATTAGATGGTAATGTTTGTTCTCCAAAATCAATAGCATATCCTTTGTCGATACCTGTAGTCGATATACAGAAAATAGTATCGCAGCGAACAGGAACATAAAACACAGTTTCTATTCCTTTATAAAAAGCAATATTGGTATTATTTGTATATTGATAATTATATTTAAGTGGTTTATAGTAATAATACATCTGATTTTCTGTCGTTGATAATTGAAGATGGAATTTGTTTCTTCCTAATGCAGTTCTTGTAAAATCAAGTGCAAAACAAGTTGAATCAAGCGGATAACAAGCATTCATCCATATCTCTTTGAAGTGATGCACTTTAAGGTATTTTCCATACCAATCATAGTAAAACACTTTTCTAACATTACCATCATAAATAGAAATTTGTTGTTTATTCTCATCAACAAAAAAGTCATTTACAGAATAATACTCGCCAGGTCCGTTACCTCTTGTTCCTATTTTCATTATATACTTTCCTTCCCGGTCGAATACAAATAATGACTGAGTTACATCCGAATCCATAATAAAAATTCGATCGGAAGTAACAATTATTTTTTTCATTTCTCCAATCAAAGAACTTTCATTTGTCTCCAATCTTACCACTTTACAGTTTTGTATAAAATCTACCGGAAACAAATCATCTTTTAATATATCTATTTTTATATTTTCACAAGAAATTGCACCTTGAAACACTTCGTTGCTGTTTCTTTTGTTACAAGAAATCAAAGTAAAACATGTCAATAAAAACAATAAATATAAGTTTTTCCCTTTCATATCTTTAATTTGTTATTTTACTCCTCACACCCTATTTTCTCATTTAAATGACATAAAACCAATACCGGATTGGAATCTATTGTCAAATCACCATACATATCTTCTAAAAACTGTCTGTCAAGTTCATGCTTGTACCATTCTTCTTTATTTATCATCAGGTAATAAGCCGAAAAATCAAAAACTTTTGATTTTGAGCGTCTATCACTATTTCCTCTGCACCTGACATTTTGTTTTTAACAGGTGATGAAGTGCAGGAATATAAAAAGGGTATGACTAAAAGTAAGGTATTAATAATGTGTTTCATGTGTAAATTATATGTTAATATGATAATATGCAAATATGTTTAGCTATTTGATCATTTATTAAACACCTTAATTATTGTTTATAAAAAATAAGATAAGGATTATCCTCTACACTCATTTGATTAAGGGCATCTTGTAATACTTTGTTTTTTACATCCTTTATCTTTTCCGAACTAAACATCCAGCTATACATCATATTCATCATATTTGGATGCAGCTCCGAAATAAAATACTCTTCTGTACAACTTAGCACTTTAAAAAAGGGATTTTTGCCATATGGATGTGTAGAATAATGATAATAAGTACCCTCTTTAGTTTCTTTATCTATCAAAATAAAAGATTGTTTAGCTTGGGGGTCTGTGAAATTCAATAGCATTTTATTTTTCGTCTGGAAAATAGCATTAAAACCCGAAAATGTATTCGTATTCATAGCTACCAAAGTGGCTCCGACAAATAATGGATTTTCGTTCTTCGCCACCTGTTCTCGATCCACAAGTTTCCAAGGTATTTCAATCTCGTATTGCGCTCGTATATTTCCTCGCTTATACTCATACACAACATGTTCTACAGGCATAATAAAATGTAAACCATCCTCAAACTCGGCAATAGGATGAGTAGAAAAAGACATCATATAATCTCTTTGTCCAAAAAATTCATATGTAAAAATATCTTGAGTCTTCTTATTATCCGGATTGAATGATATATAAGCAACAAAAGGTTCTAAGTACATATGATTATTTATAAACATACTACCATCCTGTGTGTAAACTGCATACGATATATCGCCAAAAACTTCAGCCGGAACTTTTTGTGAGGATATATGGTTACCTTGAAAATCATATGTGATAATTGCCATTTTACTTATACACACAACTGAAATAACGTTCAATTTCTTATTGATACTGAAACCGCGTATTCCTATGTATTCGCCGGGACCTTGCCCTTCAAACCCTATCTTGTTCAAAAAAGTCCCATCTTTTTTACTGAATCGAAATATATTTTTATGGTTATCAAAAATAAATATATCATTATCAACAACCTCTATTTGTTCTATTGTACCGATTAAACAAGAGTTTGATGTTTCTAATTTTACAATTTCCATATCCTGAAAAAGCATATCAGCTTCTTCAAACTGTAAATCCTTGACATCGCAGTTCAGGCATTTTATAACTTCTTCTGCATTATAGCTTATTTCACGTGTCGCTCCATGTTGATTACAAGAAACTTGCAATAGCATAAATGGAATAATAATCAATACAAATCTCATTTTAACAATTGTCTTCATAAATTTATAATTTTAATTAGGTATTATCTTTCTCACCCATTATAATAACAATGTGACTTAATATTACTAATATTCTGAATTTCATTACCACAGCTGCAAAAAGCTTTAAAATAATTAGTGAAGATGTTTGCATAGCAAAGTCATAAACACTTTATCCTATATGCCACAATCATAGGATTATCCTCTTCTTTTACATCTCTCAGCATTTCGTTATAATATTTCTTAGAATCTGGTGAGAATTGATCCGGAAATTCTAATATACCGGCTTTCTCAAATCTATCCTTAGCCATAATAAGTTGCAAAGTTGGAAATATATTGTAAAAGTAATTTTCATCAGAGAAAATAAATTCAAATGGAGGAATCTGATCTTTAGCATTTATCGTTTGAATAACTTTTATAGAATTGGTTTTCAATGAATAAAAAGACATATAGGATTTGTGTCCATTAAACGTAAAATAACAATAATCTTTCGTAAATAGTATATTTTTCAATCCAAACAAGATATAATCTAATTGAAAAACAGAGGCTATATCAACATTATTTCCTTGCTCTATTAATTCTGAGAATATTTTGTCAGGTAATTTATGCTGTCCAAAATCAGCAATATAGACAGGGCGTATTCTATAAACATTCACTTCAAATACAGTATCATTGTAAATCGTATTTAAATACACATTATCAGCAAAATCCACATATAAATTATTGGTTTTAAATCCTGTAAGTGGAGAAGAAATAAGATCCTTCCGCATAGGAATATCTTCATAAAGCAATTGACCTTGTTGATCAAATATTTTCAATGAATAACAGTTATTTGTGAAACACTGTGAGAATGTATATGCATATATCAGGTTATCTGCTGTAACTATTTCGGAAATATAATGCTTCCTTAAATCAATTTTTTCTATAAATTTTCCCTGCAAATCATATTTAAGCAGTTGTGAATAACTCAGTACACCTATTATATTATTCTTCTCATCTACATAAAAATCACTTATCGACAGATATTCTCCGGGACCATTACCTCGTTTATTTATACTGTACAGAAATTTCCCATCCATATCAAAAATAAAAATTGCTTGGTTGGACTTGCTATTATCCATAATAAATATCTTTTCATTTTTAATAATGACTTTAGAATAGTTCGATATAAGAGACTCCTCCGTCACTTCAGGCTTTATATAGAAAACCATCTCAAATAACGAATCTATATCAACCGGGCTAACATCTAATGTGTTTAATGAGAGAATAATGCTGTTGTTGTTATCCATTAACGATTTGATAGCAGGTTCTTTCTTGTAACTACAAGATTCAAAAAGTGTCAAAATTATTAATATCAAATAAAATCTTTTCATAATTTATTGTTACATAAAAGAGGTACAACAAGTTGTAATTAGTAATTGGTAAGGATTTTTCATGTTACATTAATTCTATGTTAGTCCTACAGTGTTTAATGGTATTTAATATTATATATGGGAATTTTATTTAAGTATTAGAAATATCGGGCGAATTTAATTAATATTATGACATAAGGGTGTGCAAAACGTAAAAACTTTCTATTTTGGCACAAAATAATACTATTTTGGCACAAAAGTTTACTTAATTATTTGAATTTCTATTTCTCTTATCAAATCCATATTAATAAATCTGTGGCTAACTACAGAGTATATAGTTTGTTAAATATGTGCACAAGTATCTATACAGTTAAGATAGTTTTTTCAAACAAAATGAGTAACACAAAAATTATTCGTAAATTTGCCAATTCGTATACATAAAAAACATAGAAATATGAAGAAATTAATTTTATTCACAATTATCAGTATGACAGTAATAGGATGTACTTCTAAAAATCCATTTTTCACAGAATATGAGAATGAATATGGCATTCCTCCATTTGACAAGATTAAAACAGAGCATTATATGCCTGCCTTTAAAGAGGGCATAAAGCAGCAACAAGCTGAATATGACGTCATTGCCAATAACGAAGAAGCTCCCGATTTTGATAATACAATTTTAGCTCTCGAACTAAGTGGGAAATTGCTTCATAAAGTTGCGGCTGTTTTCTTTAATCTTTATTCGGCAGATACAAATGAAAATCTTGATAAAATAGCAAATGAAGTTTCGCCTCTTTTGTCTGAACATGGTGATAATCTTTATTTGAATGAAAAAATATTTGCACGCATTAAAAATCTACATGAAAACAGTGCTGAATTAAATCTAAATGAAGAGCAAGAACGTATCTTAGATAAGTATTATAAGGATTTCATGAGAAGTGGTGCCGATTTGAATGATAATGACAAAGCTAAACTTCGTGAAATAAACAAAGAATTAAGTCAGGCACAACTAAATTTCGGACAGAATTTATTAGCCGACAACAATGCATATCAACGTTTTGTAGCCGACAAAGAAGAGCTTGCAGGCTTACCCGAAAGTGTTATACAAGCTGCGGCTGAAGCAGCAAAAGAAGCCGGTCAGGAAGGTAAATGGCTGTTTGTTACATCAAAAGCGAGCTTTATTCCTGTACTGCAATATGGAGAAAATCGTCAACTTCGTAAAGATTTACTGCTTGCATGGGCTAACAGGGGTGATAACGACAACGCAAATGACAATAAAAAGACTATAGCTACAATATTAAAACTTCGACTTGAAAAAGCTAAACTTCTTGGTTTTGAAACCAGTGCTGATTTTATCCTTGATGACACGATGGCAAAAAACTCAAAGAAAGTTTATGAATTTCTTGCTACTGTATGGACTCCCGCATTAAATCAAGCTAAAAAAGAAGCTGCTGAGTTACAAAAACTTATGGATGCTGAAGGTAAGGGTGAAAAATTAGAAGCTTGGGACTGGTGGTATTATGCGGAGAAACTTCGAAAAGCTAAATACGATTTAGATGAAGAAGCATTGCGTCCATATTTTAAAATGGAAAATGTGCGTCAAGGTGTATTTGATCTTGCAGGTAAGCTTTGGGGTTTGCAGTTTAATGCTTTAAGTGATTATCCTAAATATCATCCTGATATGGAAGCTTTTAAAGTGACAAATGCTGATGGTTCTTTAGTAGGAGTCTTATTGACGGATTATTATCCAAGAGCAGGAAAACGAGCTGGTGCATGGATGGACGAACTTAGTACTCAGCATGTTGAAAACGGTAAAAACATCAGACCGGTGATAATAAATGTAGGAAATTTTACTAAATCCACATCCGATAAACCTTCACTTCTGAATATGGATGAAGTAGAAACTTTATTTCACGAGTTTGGACATGCACTTCACGGTCTGCTTTCGCAGGTTACATATAAAAGTCTGGCAGGAACGAGCGTTGTGCGCGATTTTGTCGAGTTGCCTTCTCAAATTATGGAGAATTGGTGTTTCGAGCCACAAGTTATTAAAACTTATGCCAAGCATTATCAAACAGGTGAAATTATGCCTGACAATTTGATTGAAAAAATTCAAAATGCAGGAACATTCAATCAGGGTTTTGTTATGACCGAATTATTATCTGCTGCTATACTTGATATGGATTATCATACCATTAAAGATATAGACAATTTAGATGTAAATGCTTTTGAAAAGGCTTCGATGGAACGCATGGGTATGATACCTGAAATTATTGTCCGTTATCGTAGCACTAATTTCAACCATATTTTTGGAGGCGGTTATGCAGCCGGTTATTATAGCTACACTTGGGCTGAAGTACTTGATGCTGATGCATTTCAAGCTTTTAAAGAAACCGGTGATATCTACAATCAATCTGTAGCAGAAGCATATAGAAAGAATATCCTTGAAAAAGGTGATTCGAAAGATGCAATGAGTCTGTATTTAGATTTCAGAGGTAAAGAACCAAATCCTGAAGCTTTATTTAAAAGAAGAGGTTTTATTAAATAAGCAGTAACCTCAAATACAATCATATATATAATAAATGAAAACTCCTGCTGTTCAGAAATTTATAAAGCCCGGTTTACCATTAATCATAGTAACGGTATTGTTTTTTCTGGTCAGTTGGAGTTATAATATATTTTTTCGTTTCGAACAAGGTAGTATTTTCAATACATTAATTATACTTGCTTGCACAATATTAAACGGATTTCTCATTGCATTTATCAATAAGAAATTTGCTATTATCAGAACCCGGACATTCTTGCCAGTCTTAATATATTTTCTTTTGGTAACTGTTTGGAAAAGAAGTTTTTTAGATATATATCCTCATTTTAGCTTAAGCATATTTCTTCTGTGTTTAATCATACTGATGGGTATGTATAAGAATAGAAATGCTGTTGTGCCTGCGTTATGGCTGAATCTTCTAATTTCATCAATTAGTCTTATTAATCCTATATATCTCTTGTTAATTCCGATTATTTACATTGGCATAATTCATCTGCAAAGCATGTCGTTGAAAGTATTTTTATCTTCAGTGATGGGATTATTGATACCTTGGATTTATTATCTATCATACCAATTCTACATGGGCAATGAAATATCAAACATATCATTATTAATTGACGAATTTCACCCAAGTATATGGATTTACGAGATGTTACCTCATGAGATGATTTACACCGGCTTAGCATCTCTCATATTTATTTTGGCAATGTTCGGGATATATTCCAACCTGTTCAATGATTCATTGCAAACACGAAAATATATCAATCTTTATGTCTTTATTTTTGTTTATTTATTCTTGTTGTCCTTTCTGTTTCCATCAACTTTAATATCAATTCTACCGATATTCGTATTCCTGACATCAATATTACTTTCTCATCCATTCACCTTAAAACATACAAAATTTACCAATTACTTGTTTTTGTTATTTTGCGGTATGAATATTTTATATATGATTTATGACATTTTAATCGCTTAACAGATGGAAGGATTGATAGGTTTAGGATATTTAGGTTTGTTTATAGCTTCATTTTTGGCTGCTACTGTATTACCTTTTAGTTCCGAAGTAGTTTTTTCTGCGTTAGTATACGGAGGATTAGACTCATGGACATGTGTTTTTGTTGCTACAATCGGCAATTGGCTCGGAGGAATGAGTTGTTATTATATCGGACGATTAGGAAAAATTGAATGGATAGAAAAATATCTACGTATAAAAAAAGAAAAGCTTGATAAGTGGTTAAATAAACTTCACAAACATGGCGATTGGTTTGCCTTCTTCTCATTTCTTCCCGGAATCGGAGATGCAATTGCAGTAGCTTCCGGATTTTTTAGATGTAATATATGGATAGTTGCATTAGCAATGCTTTTAGGGAAATTCATCAGATATATTGTTTGGATGTATTTTCATGGGATAATCTTCTGATTTTTTCACTTCTTTTTTGTTTTTTCTCTATTTTTAATCTGGCAATTATTGCTACTTTTGAAAGCTAAATGAAAATTATTAATTTAATGCGGTTTTTCTTAGTAATATCAATATTGTTTTCACAATTGTTTGTGATGGCTGCCGATCATAAGTGTGAAATCCAAGCTAAATTTGTGAGTTTTGGACATAAAACTGCTGAAAACAGGAATATTGATGTAATTATAATTCATTCAGTATATAATGCTTCAGGAGGTGATATTTATGATGTCGATTTGATTATTAAGCAGTTTGCCAAATATAAGGTTAGTCCGCATTATCTAATTGACCGACAAGGTGTTGTTTATCAGATGGTGAATGAGAAGAACATAGCTTTTCATGCAGGAAAAAGTGTTTTGCCTGATGGCGGTACAGGAATAAACAACCGATCTATTGGTATAGAAATAATTACTTCTTTAGAAGAAGCCCCTACTGATAAGCAAATTCAATCAGCAGCACAATTAGTAATGGATATTAAAAATAGATATAAAATAAAATATGTTTTGCGTCACAGCGATATTGCTCCGAATAGAAAAACAGACCCATGGAATCTTGATTGGAACGGGTTTTTGGAAAAGATAAATGGTAAGATAGAATGAAAAGATACTTATTGGCATATCTTATAATTATTTGTTTAGGTTTTTACCCCGAACAAGTTGTTGCCGCAAAAAGCACAAGTAATTCTTCTAAAATATTAACACAGAATATATCTGATTCTCTGACGGCTATTGCCAATACGGTTATATTCTCAGATAGAATCAATCAAGTTAAGATAGACGTAAATCAAGCTCTAAAAACCATAAAAATAACTGCCGGTGATAATTTCGGACATCTACCTTTTCGTAAAGATAATGTTGACAGGATTTATTCAGCTTTATATAGCATTTTAGAAAAAACATATCCTAATTATATTATAAAAGCTGAAGTATATGGTCGAGATATAAGGGAGCTGATTCCTAATTATTTATCAAACAAAATAGATTCTTCGAGAATATATAAAAACACATCTCCAACTATACCGTTAATAACAAGACTTAGCACTCCATTTAGTGTAACAAACGGACTGCAAAACCGGCATGTTGCTTTATGGAACAGTCATGGTCGACATTTTAGTCAGCTCGAAGGAAAATGGATATGGCAACGACCGCGTTTGTTTACCACTGCTGAGGATTTGCTGACTACTTCGTTTGTATTACCCTTCCTTGCGCCTATGCTTGAAAATGCCGGTGCAAACATCTTTATTCCGAGAGAGAGAGATGTTCAAACAAATGAAGTTATAGTTGATAATGATGATAAAACCACTTCACGTTACAGAGAAACGCATCGAAGATATCATTGGCAAAAGGGAGATACAGGTTTTTCTAATAAAAATGAATATTATGTTTATCCTGAAAATCCTTTTAAAATGGGGACTTATCGTCAAATCAAAACTACCATAAATGATGATGATATTAGCACTGCCGAGTGGGTTCCTGATATTCCTGAAAAAGGACTTTATGCTGTTTATGTCGCATATCAAACAACAGAAAACAGTACTGAGGACGCTCGATATACGGTTCATCATCTTGGAGGAGCAACAGAGTTTTTAGTTAATCAAACAATGTTTGGTGGTAGCTGGCTTTACTTAGGGCATTTTCTTTTTGATACCGGAATAAATAACGATTGTAAAGTTACTTTGTCGAATTTAAGTAAAGATAAAAATAGAATATTAACGGCAGATGCAATAAAATTTGGTGGAGGTATGGGTAATATCGCTGTGTTGCAAGACAAACGCCAAATTGACAAATCCTTTACCGATAATGCTAACACGAGCAATTTTCCTCGATTTGCTGAAGGTGCTAAATATTGGCTTCAATGGGCAGGCGTGCCTGATTCGATTTACAGTCGCAATAGCAACACTAACGAATATTCAGATGATTTTCAATCGAGAGGTTTTTGGGTAAATTATCTATCGGGTGGTTCCGTAGTAAATCCAAAGGCAGAAGGATTGAAAGTTCCTATAGATCTTGCATTTGCTTTTCATACTGATGCCGGAATTAGCGGTAATGATTCAATTGTTGGCACGCTCGGTATTTGCACTGTCAACAACAATGGAAATAACAACGGAAATAGCAACGGCAATACAGCTAACACACTATACAAGAACGGTGTATCGCGTTGGGCTGCAAGAGATATGGTTGATTTAATTCAAACTCAAATTGTAGATGACCTAAAGCAAACTTGGCATCCGGAGTGGACACGAAGAGGCATTTGGAATAAATCGTATAGTGAAGCAAGAGTTCCTGAAGTGCCGACTATGTTGCTCGAACTGCTTTCTCATCAGAATTTTGAAGATATGAAATATGCACTCGATCCAAGATTTAGATTTACTGTCAGTCGGGCTATTTATAAAGGCATATTGAAACATCTTGCATATACCAATAACTTTGAATATGTTGTGCAACCTTTACCCGTAAAAGAGTTTAGTTGTAAATTTATTTCAGACGACAGTATCCGGTTGACGTGGCAGGAAACCATTGACAGTCTTGAGATAACAGCCAAGCCTGATAGCTTTATAGTCTACACAAGAATAAATGATGGTGGGTTTGATAATGGTAAGATTATTTCGGGGAATTCATATGTTTTAGAAATAGAATCAGGAAAGATTTACAGTTTCAAAGTAAGTGCGGTAAACAAAGGAGGTGAAAGCTTTCCTTCCGAAATACTATCAGCTTACAAACATCCTCAGAACAAAGAAACCGTCTTGATAGTTAATGGCTTTGATAGAATTAGTGGTCCGGAGAATTTTAATTTAATCACTTTAGCCGGCTTTATGACCGACAGGGATGCCGGCGTACCTTATTTGTACGACATAAGTTTTACAGGAAATCAATATGTATTCAGTCCAGATTCAGCTTATTACGACAATGAAAATCCTGGTTTTGGTGCAAGTAAATCCGATTATGAAAATATGGTTATAGCAGGTAACACATTTGATTATACATACTTACATGGAGAGTCGATTAAAGAAGCACAATATTCATTTACATCAACAAGCGTTCAATCGGTTATTTCCGGTGAAATAAATCTTCAAGATTATAAAGCTATAGATTTGATATTAGGTAAGCAAAAACAAACTTTCTCAGGAAAATTAAAAAACAAGCCGGAATTTCAAACTTTTCCATTAGCTTTGCAGCATAAGTTAACGGACTACTGTAATAATGGTGGTAATATATTGGTAAGCGGTGCATATGTTGCATCAGATATGTATGATTATTCAAAAGAGGATAATGATAATTTCGTTAGTAGCTTGCTAAAAGTCAAACCCTTAGATAAAGATACTATTATTTTCAGTGGAGTGTTATACGAAAGTCAGTATTCAAATTTTTTGAAAAAAAGCAGACATTTTGAATATTATCATGAGCCAAATACTAATATGTATTCCGTAGAAAAGCCTGATTTATTGGAAAGTACCGATGAAGATGCTTTCGAAATTTGTAGGTATGAAGGCAATGATTATGCTGCCGGAGTTGCATATAAAGGCGTATATAAAGCCTGTACATTAGGATTTCCTTTTGAAACAATTAAAGATGGAAAAACTCGTAATCTAATTATGTCGGATATATTAAGTTTTTTCTTCAATTCAAAACCATAAAACATTAAAACAAAATGAAGAAGTTTAAATTTTTCTTATTATTCACAGTATCAATGCTTTTGTTTGTTTCGTGCATACAAACAGGCAAGGTATTGCCATCAGCAACAGGTACTCGCTATGAAGTATTGGTTGTGTTGGACGAAAATGTATGGAAAGCACCTTCAGGCAGGGCTATTGTTGCTCTTTTAGATCAAGATATGGAAGCATTGCCTCAGCCTGAACCAGTTATGAGTATAATTTATTGTCAACCTCAACAATTTGGTGATCTCTTAAAGCCAACCCGTAATGTTTTGAAGATAGATGTAGATCCACGTTTTGAAACTCCCAAAATTATATACTCAAAAGATGTATGGTCGTATCCGCAATCAATGGTTAGAATCAATGTAGCAAACGACTCAGTTCTATCGAGAGTAATTCGACAATCAGGAAATAATATACTGCAATTTTTTCTATCGACTGAAAGAGATAGACTTATTGCTTTGAGCAAAAGCAGTATCAACTCAAAAGCACAAAATGAAATAAAAGAGATGTTTGGAATTAGCCTTGATGTTCCAAATGAATTATCTAAAATTACTAAAGGGAAAGATTTTTATTGGGTAACAAACGATCACCATGTGGCAAGAAAAGATTTAGTTATCTATTCATATCCATATCGCGACAAAAATACTTTTACACTTGATTATCTTATTGCTAAACGAGATTCAATTATGAAAGCTAATATTCCCGGAGAATTAGAAGGCTCGTATATGGGAACGGAACTCGTGCAATACAAACCGATTTATAATGCAATAAACATTAACGAAACATATTGTGCAGAAGTAAAAGGCTTGTGGCGTATGTTTAATGGAGCTGCAATGGGAGGTCCATTCTACAGTCATACTCGTGTCGATGAAATTAACCACAGAGTAATTACAGTTGAAGGTTTTGTGTTTGCTCCAGGAGCTAAAAAGCGTAATCATATCCGTCAACTTGAATCTGTAATTTATACCGTTAAACTTCCTCAAGAACAGAATGTACTAACTGAAGTATCTGTAACAGCAAACAAAAACAATTAAATTTCAATTGGACAAATGATAAATAATAGAATAATAATAGGGATAACTCACGGAGATATCAATGGAATAGGTTATGAAGTAATCCTTAAAGCACTTTCAGAACCACGTGTATATGATGAGTTCGTTCCTGTAATCTACGGTTCGTCTAAAGCAGCAGGTTTTTACAGAAAGCTATATGATATTCAAGCTGTTAATCTCAACAATATCAATTCAGTTGAAGAAGCTCAACCTAAGAAAATTAATATAATCAACTGTTGTAGTGATGACATAAAAGTTGAACCCGGTAAAGTTTCGGAAGAAGCAGGTAAATCAGCCTTCAGTGCATTGCAAAAAGCTACAGAAGATATGAAGAAAGGATTTGTTGATGCTTTGGTTACAGCTCCTATTAATAAGAAAAACATTCAATCAGAGGAATTTAATTTTCCCGGTCATACTGAATATCTCGAGCAACTTTTCGGAGAAAAAAACTCATCATTAATGTTGTTGGCAAATGATGTTATGAGAGTAGCTGTTGTAACAGGTCATATTCCGGTAAATAATATATCCAAATCCATTACTAAAGAACTGATTGTAGAAAAACTGAAAACTTTAAACAACTCACTTAAACAAGACTTTACAATTGTTCGTCCGCGTATAGCAGTTTTGGGTTTAAATCCTCATGCAGGCGATGATGGCGTAATAGGAAATGAAGAGGAAACTACGATAAAGCCGGCATTAAAAGAAGCTGAAAAAGAAGGTATTATGTGTTTCGGTCCGTATCCTGCCGATGGTTTTTTCGGAAGCGGTCAGTTTAATAAATTCGATGGCATATTAGCAATGTACCACGATCAAGGATTGATTCCATTTAAGACTATTGCGATGGATAGCGGAGTTAACTACACAGCCGGACTACCGATAGTCAGGACATCTCCGGCACATGGTACAGCCTATGATTTAGCCGGCAAAAACCAAGCATCAGAAGAATCATTTCGTCAAGCTTTATTCATGGCATACGACATTCTTAAAAACAGAGAATTAGACAAAGAAATTCATTCTAATCCGTTAAAAGTAGAAGAAAGAAAAGACAGAGGTGGAAGAATTGCGTAGAGTATGTAAAATATTGGGTGAATAAATGTTTCACCCGATTTACACTAAAACTTCTATCAATACGCCGATTTAAATTGATCTAAAAATCTGACATCATTTTCTGAGAACATACGTAAGTCTTTAACTTGATATTTCAGATTAGTAATGCGTTCTACACCCATACCGAAAGCATAGCCGGAATATACTTTTGAGTCTATACCGCAGTTTTCGAGCACATTAGGATCGACCATACCGCAACCAAGTATTTCAACCCAACCTGTGTATTTGCAGAAAGCACAGCCTTTACCGCCACAAAGATTACATGAGATGTCCATTTCTGCACTTGGTTCTGTAAATGGGAAATATGAAGGACGCAAACGAATTTTTGTAGATTCACCAAACATCTCTTTTGCAAAATACATCAAAGCTTGTTTAAGCTCTGCAAATGAAACATCTTTGTCTATATACAGACCTTCAACCTGATGAAAGAAACAATGTGCACGATACGAAATAGCCTCGTTTCTATAAACTCTTCCCGGAAATAACATGCGGATAGGTGGCTTCTGCTTGTTCATTACCCTAATCTGTACTGAAGATGTATGAGTCCTGAGTACAATATCGGGATTCTGCTCAATAAAGAAAGTATCTTGCATATCTCGTGCAGGATGTTCGGGCGGAAAATTTAACGCACTGAACACATGCCAGTCGTCTTCGATTTCAGGACCTTCAGCAATAGTAAAACCAATTCTTGAGAAAATATCGATAATTTCGTTTTTAACCAATGAAAGAGGGTGACGGGTTCCGATTGCGATTGGCTCTGCTGTTCTTGTCAAATCCAACTTCTCATCATTGGCAGATTCACTCGACAGTTGCTCTTTTAAATTGTTTATTTTCTCCTGAGCTTTATTCTTTAAATCGTTCAACAACTGACCAACTTCGCGTTTTTCCTCATTTGAAACATTCCTAAAATCATTGAATAATGTAGAAATCTCACCCTTTTTACTTAAAAATTTCAGGCGTAAGGACTCTATTTCATCTGCATGAGTTGCTCGCAAGTTGCTTATTTCTTCTAATAAAGCTATAATTTTCTCTTTCATCTTTATAATAATTCATTTTTACAGCTTGCAAAATTAGTGTTTTTTTTCAAAATAGTTCCTAAAAAGCATTTTTTAATTATTATCATTCACTTTGTCATTTTTTTAGTTTATTTTTGCAATGTTCAAAAAATCAATATTTATTATGATTATTTCCAATATATTGAATTTTTTAAGTGACTTAAAAGAAAACAATAACAGAGAATGGTTTGCTCAAAACAAAGAGCGATACACACAGACTAAAAGCGAGTTCGAAAAACTTTGTCAGACTTTAACAGATAAAATCAGTCAGTTCGACGAAGATATAAAACATGTAGATGCAAAAGACTGTGTTTTTAGAATTTATAGAGATACGAGATTTTCTTTAGATAAAACACCTTATAAAAATCATTATGCTGCTTTTATAGCTTCAAATGGGGGGAGAAAAAGTGTCAGAGGTGGATATTATTTTCATCTCGAACCGGGAAAGTGTTTTATCGCAATTGGAGTCTGGTGTCCTCCTCCTGATTTGCTAAAGGCTTTGCGGCAAAGTGTTTATGATAATATCGATGAACTGAAAGAGATTATTGAAGTTACAAAATTTCAGAAATATTTTCCAAAATTCTTTGATGAGGATAAGTTGAAAACAGCACCTAAAGGTTTCCCTAAGGATTTTCCTGAAATAGAACTTATTAAATTAAAACATTATATGGTTGAGTATGTACTGCCTGAAAACATGCTGTCTGACGAAGAGTTAATTTCTAAAGTTGCTGATATAATGCAAATTGCGTATCCATTAAATGCTTTTTTGAATTATACGGTTGATGAAGTGGTATAATAAAACAGCATAAGGTATTCTGCATAGTCATAAGCAGAGATACTTATAAGGAAACTATAGTAAAAGTGAGAAAATAACTTATTTTTATTGAGTAAAGATTAATAAATTAGAGATAGAATCAAAATTAATATTATATGGAATTACTACCATTTGTACAGAAAGATCCTTATTTACAACCATATGCTAGTGCAATAAATGGCAGATATGAATATTTTCGTAGTGTAGAAAAACGCCTTTTGACTGAAAGTCATTCTTTGTCTGAATTTGCAACAGGTTATTTATATTTTGGACTACACAGGCTTACGGACGGATGGGTTTTTCGTGAATGGGCACCAAATGCAACAGCAATTTTCATCATAGGTAATTTCAATAATTGGCAGAAACATCCTGACTATCAGCTCAAAAAACTACATAATGGAATATGGGAAATCAAACTTCCCGAATATGCAATGGCTCACACTCAATTATACAAACTACTGATTCAGTGGGAAGGTGGCGAAGGCGAAAGAATTCCTGCATGGACAAGAAGAGTAGTACAGGACGAGAATACTAAGATATTCAGTGCTCAGGTTTGGGAACCACTTCGACCATATCAGTTTAAGATAAAGAATTTTGTTCCTGAAAGAAACCCACTGCTAATTTATGAATGTCACATTGGAATGTCGGGTAGTGAAGAAAAAGTATCGACATATAACGAATTTAGACTCAATGTTTTACCGCGTATTCAAACAGCAGGATATAATTGTATACAAATAATGGCTGTTCAAGAGCATCCATATTATGGCTCATTTGGTTATCATGTTTCAAGTTTCTTTGCAGCTTCTTCAAGATTTGGTACGCCCGATGAATTGAAGATGCTTATTGATGATGCTCATGAAAGGGGTATATCGGTAATCATGGATTTAGTTCATTCTCATGCAGTTAAAAACGAGACTGAAGGTCTTGGTCGTTTCGATGGCACTCCTTATCAATATTTCCATGGAGGTGACAGAAGAGAACATCCGGCTTGGGATTCTTTATGCTTCGATTATGCAAAGCCTTCTGTTATACACTTTTTACTTTCAAATTGTAAATATTGGTTGGAAGAATTTCAGTTTGATGGGTTTCGTTTCGATGGAGTTACTTCAATGCTGTACAGAAGTCATGGTTTAGGCGAAGACTTTGGTGATTATTCGGCATATTACAATCTTAATCAGGATGGTGATGCAATTTGTTATCTGACTTTAGCCAACAAGCTCATCCATGAAGTTAATCCTAATGCCATTACCATAGCTGAAGAAGTCAGCGGTATGCCCGGATTAGCTGTAAAAACAGAAGATGGCGGTATCGGTTTTGATTATCGTATGGCTATGGGTATCCCTGATTTCTGGATAAAATATATTAAAGAAGTTCGGGACGAAGATTGGAAAGTCGGTCATATTTTCTGGGAACTTACAAACCACCGTGCTGATGAGAAAACCGTTAGTTATGCAGAAAGTCACGATCAAGCATTGGTAGGAGATAAAACAATTATTTTCAGACTGATAGATGCCGAAATGTATTGGCATATGCAGAAAGGAGATAATACATTCAGAGTAGACCGAGGTATTGCTTTACATAAAATGATTCGTTTGATTACCGCTACAACCATCAACGGCGCTTATCTGAATTTCATGGGTAATGAATTTGGTCATCCTGAATGGATAGACTTCCCTCGCGAAGGAAATAATTGGTCACACAAATATGCTCGGCGTCAGTGGGAACTTGTTGACAATAAAGACTTTTTATATCACGATCTTGGAATGTTCGATAGAGATATGATGGCATTAATCAAATCTGTATCAAATTTCAACGAACAAAATATTTATCAGCTTTGGGATAAAGAAGGAGATCAAGTATTAGCTTATCAAAGGGCTGATTTAGTATTTGTCTTTAATTTCAATGGTTTCCAATCGTTTACAGATTATGGAATTCTTGCTGAAAAAGGAAGCTATAAGGTTGTCCTTAATACCGACAACTCAAATTACGGTGGTTTTGATTTAATCGATGAAAATGTTGAGCATATTACAGTTGCATATCCAAAGAATAACTATGATAAAGAATGGTTAATGCTATATCTACCAGCTCGTAGTGCTATTGTACTGAGAAAAATCAAATAAAAAAATACCAGTATTAATGGGGGATGATTCGTATCACACCTTTTGGTTACACACCATTTGGTTACATGAAAGTGAGGTAGGTTTATAAAAAAGCGTTTTGAATATGAAAATGCTTTTATTCACAGGAAGTATTATTGTATCTTTGTGTCGCACACCAAATATGAAGTTATCAAATAAATAAAATCAATGAATTGGATAGTTTTCATTATATATGAAACAATATATGTAATACACAGGTTATAAAAAATATTACTTTTGATAAAAAATCAAAATGGATACGTCAAATATAAAGGAACTTGAAAAATTAGTTGTCGACTATAAATCAGCAGAACAGGGGCAGGTGGATTTGAGAAAATTTACCTACTACGCAATAACCTATCACTCAACAGCTATCGAAGGTAGTACATTGACAGAAGGACAAGTTTATAATTTGCTTGATTTAGATATGCCTGCCAAAAATAAGCCTTTTTCAGAGCAACAGATGGTAATAGATCATCAAAAAGCTTTAGTTTATACGCTAAGAAAAGCAAGCGAAAAACAACTGCTTACAGAAAATTTGCTACGAGAGATTGGAGGAATGGTTGTGCGGACTACTGGCAGTAATTACAACACAGCTTTAGGGACATTCGACAGCACTAAAGGCGACTACCGACTTGTAAATGTTCACGCGGGGGCACGAACTTTTCCAAATTACAGTAAAGTTCCCGACCTTATGAAATCCTTTGTGGAAGCCACAAATATCCAAATATCAGCAGCAACAACATTTCAACAAAAGTGCGAAGCCGCTTTTTATGCCCATTTTCAATTTGTTAGTATACACCCCTTTGCTGATGGCAACGGACGTACAAGTCGATTGCTTATGAATTATATTTTGGCATACTTTGATTTACCGACTTTCTATGTATATAAAAACAACCGTATATCTTATATTCATGCTTTGGAAAAATCAAGAGAAACAAACGATATTGCAGTGTTCTATGATTTTATGTTTAAACAATACAAGAAGTTTTTGGAGAAGGAAATAAAGGGAATGGAGGGGTAGATTTATATTGGTAAACTAAACTAATATAACCTAAAAAATGAGTAAATTTGTGCTTAAATAATCCTAAAAAATGAGAATAACAGACAGAAAATATCTTGATTTATATGAAAAATCAATAGGTAAAGAAATTACTGATTTGATAAAAAGCTTTGATTTTTCCGAAAATCGTGGTGGATTTGATTATCTCACCAAAACCTCTGCTGTATATTCATCCAATATCGAAGGTAATAGCATTGATTTGAATTCTTACATGAATTATGAATTGAATAAAGACCAATTCAAAAAAGGAAAAGAGATAGCAGAAATTGAAGATTTAATTGATGCATATCAGTTTGCACAAAGCAATCAACTGAATGAAAAGAATTTATTGCATTGTCATAAGATACTTTCAGACACATTTCTGATAAGAAGTAAGCGAGGAAAATATCGTGTGGAACAGGTAGGAGTATTTGGAAAATCTGGTTTAGCATATATGGCAATTGAGCCTGAATTGGTTGAGGAAGAGATGAAGCTGTTTTTTCAAGATATTGAGGAATTACTTCAAGCTGAACTCAGTGAGATGGAGGCGTTTTATTTTGCCTCTTTAATTCATTTGCGATTTGCCCATATTCATCCTTTTAGAGATGGAAACGGAAGAACTGCCAGACTAATTGAAAAGTGGTTTATTGCAAAAAAATTAGGTGTTGATTTTTGGAAAACCCCTTCAGAAGAATATTACAGAAATAATCAGGCAAAATATTATGAGACCATCAATTTGGGTGTCAATTTCTACAAACTAAATTACGATCGCTGTTTAGAATTTTTGGAAATGTTGCCGAATTGTTTGAGGTAGATTCTTGATGAATTTGGCATAATCCCCAAAAAAAGATTACTTTTGAAAACTGATATTAAACATAACATATAAACAACTAAAATTATCAATATATAGAATAAATTAAACCGATAAGCTAATCCTTATCAAGACATATTAATTATAGCGTTTCGCTTAAACATTCCTGTTACAGAAATCTTGCAATTTTTTCAACAACACAAGGAAGTGAAAGTGGAAACGCCTACGGTTCGGCGTGGGTGTTCCTTTTTGCTGTGTGTTGTAGGTTTTGCAAGAACCTCTGTAACGAGTAGATTGGATTAGCCCACGCTGCTTTTTACCGTAGTCCTGACTTTATCACTTATTTCACCGCCAATCATAACTTTCTGAATGACAACATC
>CALFXE010000071.1 GCA_937927845.1 uncultured Paludibacter sp. | reverse complement strand
TTTGTGCGGTGGCTTGCCATTTTATCCCTCATTTCAGACCGAAAAACGATGGATTGCCCAATTTGATGCAGCTGATTTGCTCGAGAAAGTGGATCTAAACGAACTAAAAAACAGTGACTATCTTCTTCCTTCAAAACGAGATAAGCTTGTAAAGATTATAGAAAACCTGAAAGAAGATGATAATCCTGTACTAATGATTGCCACATTGAAATGAGAAAAATACATTCATTTATAAAAAGTTGCTTTACTCAAAGCTGTCTGCTTTGCATGCTATTATCTTGTAATGGTAATTCAAAACAACAGAAGATGACCTTTTGGGACAATTGCGATATAGTTGCAACCAGAGAGATTGTTAATGGAGATACAGTCGTTGTGTGTGATCTATCAACTGTAAAGCAGAAGCTCAATATTCCATTGAGCCTTTTGGTTGAGGATTTTGAAGTGATAAAATTTGATAATTCTAAGGAAGAAGCTTTAATAAGCCAACGTATTATGGCTCCCATTGTATTTTCTAAAAATTATATGGCTTTGCACTCTTTTGGAGCGTTTCCTTTAAAACTATTTAAGCGGGATGGTACATTTTTACGTCATATCGGTGCTATTGGTCAAGGTCCCGGGGAATATTATATGATCTCTGAGGTTCAGATTGATGAAGACAATAATAGAATATATTTATCATCTTGGATTTCTGATAAAATACTTATATATGATTTGGATGGGAATATCTATCCTCCAATTCCATTGCCTCGTAGAGTCGTTAGATGTAGAATGAGAGTAGACAGTACAAACAAAACTGTACTAATGATGGGTGTTTTCTTTGAAGATACTAAATCTCATATCTGGATTCAGGACTTTGGCGGACGTGTTATCCAAGAAACATCATCATTGCCTTATGACTCAGATCAACAACCTATCGAAGACTTTATAATAACAGGACAACATACAAAAAGTATTGAGTTGTTTCGGGAGCATTATAAAAATAGTAATGATTTGCTTTATCATTACTCTATTGATTCGAATAAGTTAATTCCACGATTTAAAATAATCAACATGAAGAATGATATAGTTCTCTACGAGTTGCCAAATCAATATATTGTTGAGACAGTTCATTCTACAGGTATTCAGAATGATGTAATATCAACGAAAATTATTATTGATAAAGTTAGTCTTAAGGGCTGTTATTTTGATGGTTTTATAACACCATCTGGTGTACTGTTAGACCAATATCCAATGCTGGCTTATATGACAAATGGATACTTTTCGCTTGTCGATTTCGGTAGTGAAATTGAGAAACGAATTCTAAAGGTAAACGAAAAGGATTTATCATCAGAAAATAGGGAGAAATTAGATAAACTAAGAAAAATCATTGAAAAAGAAGAAGATGATTGTAGTTTACTCTTTGTGGGAAAATTTAAACAATAGATTATGAAATAAAGAATTATGTTATAACTTATTTGAATTGAGAAATACAATATACAACTAGTTCGGGATTATTCAAACAAACCATGATTCCTATGAAAAAGTACATTTATTTAGTCGTATTATTACTTGCTTTTATTTCGTGTAATAAACGTAAGCAAGGTAATGAGTCGCCACCGAAAATACTCAACGAGATTTTTGTGGCGGACAGTTTGCAAAACGAGACAACCG
>CALFXE010000070.1 GCA_937927845.1 uncultured Paludibacter sp. | reverse complement strand
TCTACATACCAAACTCACTCTTACTGCTTTTGTAAAAGAATAATAATACCGAGTAATAAAATATGTAGAGAATTTTTATTCATTGCGCATTATCAATTTGTGTGTGCAAAGATACATTATTTTTATAAAACAACAATAATTAGATAAAAAAATATTGTTTTGTTATTTTATTCAACAAAATATCTCTGCTTTTGTTTAAAGTTTCTTCAAATATTCTACAATATTTTTTTCTATCCTTGTTGTAATATCACTGATATCTGAGCGCAGGAATGTTTCTCCCGTGATGTTCTCGTATAATTCTATATATCTTTCGCTGATACCTGTAACTATTTCGTCAGTCATTTCCGGAACAGTCTGACCTTCTTTGCCTTGAAAGTTATTTGCCATCAGCCATTCACGCACAAATTCTTTTGACAATTGCTTCTGTGCTTCACCCTTTTCAAATCTTTCCTGATATCCGTCAGCATAGAAATAACGTGATGAATCCGGAGTATGTATTTCATCAATCAAATAGATTTTTCCATCTTTTTTGCCAAATTCATATTTAGTGTCGACTAAAATCAAACCTCTTTTAGCAGCAATTTCAGAACCTCTAAGGAATAATCCCATCGTGTACTTTTCTAATAAAGTATAGTCAGCTTCTGAAACTAAACCTTGTTTTAGTATTTCTTCTTTCGAAATATCTTCATCATGCATCCCGTATTCAGCCTTAGTTGTAGGTGTGATTATAGGAGTTTCAAATTTTTGATTTTCACGCATTCCATCAGGTATTTTCACTCCGCATATTTCACGTACACCACTTTTATATGCTCGCCATGCGCTTCCGCAAAGATAACCACGAACTATCATTTCAACAGGAAATCCTTCGCATTTTAAGCCTACAGTTACCATTGGGTCGGGTGTGGCTAATTTCCAGTTTGGGACTATATCGGCTGTTGCATCAAGAAACTTAGCTGCTATCTGATTGAGCATTTGTCCTTTAAAAGGAATTCCTTTGGGTAACACAACATCGAAAGCTGATATTCTATCGGTTGCTATCATTACCAATATATCGTTTTTAATTGTATATACATCACGCACTTTGCCGTGGTATACAGCATTCTGACCGTCAAACTGAAAATCTGTTTTTGTTATGGCTTTCATTATTATTTATGTTTATTATTTGTTTAATTATTTATGTTATCTACCAGATAATTTATTGGATTCTGCTCTTTTAACAGATGTCTTATCCAACTATAAGGCAGATTTATTTCTGTTTCACCTATATAATAAGGTGCTATTTCATAAGGATTAAATACATAGCAAATAGACTCATCATTGATATAAAAATTATGATTTGGCTTAATTTCATCAACAAAATAATCTGTTATATTCAATGAGTTTTCTCTATTTATATTTTGCTCAGATAAATCTTCAGAAAGTTTTTGTTTTAAAATTTCAGTTAATTCAGCAGTAAACCCATCTTTAAAAATGTCTTCTTCAAAAATCACATCGCCGGTTTTTAAATCGAAATTGTAAAATAACCTTGTTCTGTTGGGATGTGCACCACCAAAATCAACAAAATGTGAAATTCCGTAAGAAAATATTTGCGAATCATTTAAAAGTGCAAACCCTTCCAAAATCACTGTGTTATTAAAAGCCATTCTGCTATCATCTTCAATTCTGTCAGCAAATCCCTTGTTTACTTCAATATAATCTTTTATTAAATCATTAGCATATGCACCTAAAACACTATCATCTGGAACAGACATGAATATCTCTCCAAACAATTCAGCCTTTAATATTGTTTTGATATTGTTTAAAACATCTGTTTTTTTGTATTCTGTAGGAAGATCAATGATTAAATCTATAGAAAATGATCCAAGAGTGGTGTCGTTTTCATCTAAATAAACTTTATCGTAATAAACTAAATTTTCAATTTCTACAGCTTTTGAATCTCTTGGGAAAAAGAAAATAACTAATGAAGCTATTGCCAGAATAACTAAACAAATAACTAAAATCAAATTTCTTTTTTTCATAATGTAAATAATATATTAATGTGCTAATATGATAATATGTAAATGTGGTCTATAGTCTATAGTCTATAGTCTCCACTCCATACTCCATACTCCATACTCTTAACTCCTCTCCTAACTCTATACTCCTAACTCCTAACTATTGACCAATCACTAATCACCAATCACCAATCTCGACTGCAAAATTACAATATAAAACTATATTTTTTATTAAAAAGTTGAAAAACATATATATATTTTTTGAAAAAGTGAATGTATATAATAACTTTGTCGGCGTTATGATGAGAATAAAGTTTTTTACATATCTACTTTCAGCATTATTTTCGTTCCTTTTTATATTTGCAGGAACGGGATATAATATTATTAAGTATTGCTGTAATAGTTGTGCTACTGAAGGTATTGAGTTTATTGCTCATCATTCATGTAATGAAATTCATCATGACAGTTCTCATTCTTGCTGCACATCTGAACATAATCATATAGACTTCGGTAAGTTACATTTATCCGATGGTATACACGAAGGAGAAGAATGTTCGGGTGAAAGCTGTGAAATTAATCGAGTTCATGTTGATAACTTCTCTTTATCGGAAGACACCGATGTTCCGGAAGCTCAAGCTGTATTTACATTTTTAGATGCTTTTGTTGCTTCAAGTTATAGCCTGACAATTGGTGTTGATTCTAATTATTCTTATTCCCATCCTCCTGATTTTTCACTGCCTGATGGGCGTGATATCCTTTCTTTTAAATCTGTATTAGTAATTTGATTTTTAAAATACTGTAGTTTTTCTTGTACATAAAGTGTATGTACAAGCATCAATTATTATGTTTTTTTGGAAATTAAATTATTATTACAAATGAAGAAAATTCTATTTATTCCTATACTTTTCTTTTCAATTGTTGCTTTGGCTGATGTAAAAGGTAAAGTAACAGATATGAAAGGGGAGCCGATTCCGGGTGTTAATATATTTTGGATGGATACCCAGTCCGGTACTGTTTCTGATATTGACGGCTCATTTAATATCACATCTAATACAAACTCTAATCGTTTGATATTTAGTAATGTTGCATTTAAAGTCGACACAATAAATATTGACAATAGTTCTTTACCTCTTCTTGTTAAGTTAGATGAAGTTCATGAGTTACAAGAAGTTTCGGTGGTGCAGAAAAGTCCGGGTGTAATAAAACCTCGTTTTGCTGTTCTACAGACAGAAAAAATCACTGCTGATGAGTTGTGTAAAGCTGCTTGTTGTAATCTCTCTGAAAGTTTCGAGACTAATCCTTCTGTAGATGTGGCATATAGTGATGCTGCGACAGGTGCTAAGCAGATTAAAATGCTTGGATTGCCGGGTGCTTATGTTCAGATGCTTACTGAAAATATCCCTAATTTGAGAGGACTGTCATCTATGTATGGTTTGGGCTTTATTCCAGGTCCGTGGATGGAAGGTATTCAGGTTTCAAAAGGTACCGGTTCTGTAATTAATGGTTATGAAGCAGTTACAGGGCAAATTAATGTAGAATATAAAAAACCTCATACAAGTGAAATCGTTGCTGCTAATGTTTTTGCAAGTAATGCAGGTAGGTTAGAGGCTAATGTCAATGCTGGTGTTAAACTCTCTCATGCCTTATCTACAGGTGTGTTACTACATGCTTCTGATGAATTGACAACACTCGATGACAATAATGATGGTTACATGGATTTACCAAAAATTCGTCAACTAAATTTTATCAATCGCTGGTATTATAATCAGAATGGTTATACTGCACAGGCATTCATCCGTGCTTTGTCGGAAAATCGCTTGGGTGGTACAGTAGATGGCACCTATAAAGTGGATATTAATACCGAACGTTATGAGTTTTTCCTGAAAAACGGTTATGTCTTTGATCCAGAGAAGGGTACGAGCGTTGGTTTAATTTTAAGCGGTTCTGTACATAATCAAAAGGCTTATTATGGTTTGAAACATTATGATGGCAGTCAGAATAATTTCTATGCAAACCTTATTTTTCAAACAGAATTAGGAGAGCATCAAAAGATATCTACCGGTTTAAGTTTCAATCATGACGTGTTCGACGAAACAGTTAGAGTTTTAAATCCGGATTTTAGTGAATTGAGTAATTTGCCTCTCATGAAGAAAGAATTTGTTCCGGGTGCATTTGCTGAATACACATTGAATCTGCATGATAAATTTGTGGCTTTAGCAGGTTTAAGAGCTGATTATCATAATTTGTACGGTGCATTTATTACCCCAAGATTACATCTTAAATATGTTCCAGCTGAGTTCATTCACTTCAGAACTACTCTCGGAAAAGGGTATCGTTCACCAAATATGATGGCTGAAAACAATTTTTATTTGGCAAGTAACAGAGAAATTATTCTCGATAACAATCTGAAAATGGAGTCGGCATGGAATTATGGTGCAAGTGTTCAAACATTCATACCATTGTTCAACAGGGAGTTATCATTGACAGGTGAATGGTACTATACTAATTTTGTAAATCAGGTTATAATTGATACTGATGCAGATGCGCATAAGGTACATTTTTACAATTTAAACGGTAAATCATACTCTCATAGCGTGCAAGTAGAAGCTAATATGGAGATTGTAAAGGGTTTAACGATGACATTAGCTCATAGATTTAATGATGTAAAAGCTACGATTGGCGGTGTTTTACGTGAAAAACCACTTACAAATCGTTATAAGAGCTTGATTACCACATCTTATCAGACTCCATTGAAAAAATGGCAGTTTGATTTTACTGCTCAGTTCAACGGTGGCGGTCGCATGCCTGATCCGGATACTGTGAATCCTTTGTGGGGAAATGAATTTCCTGCATATACTGTTATGAATGCTCAGATTACGAAATACTTTAGGACTTGGTCGGTATATTTAGGTTCAGAGAATTTAACAGGTTTCGTTCAGAAAAATCCTATTATTGATGTTGCAAATCCATTCAGTAGTGATTTTGATGCTACAAATATATGGGGACCAACACATGGACGTAAGTTTTATGTAGGTTTGAGATGGGCAATTGATAGAGAGTAGTTGGTGATTAGTGATTGGTGATTAGTGATTAGTGATTAGTGATTGGTTATTAGTCTATGGTCTATAGTCAATGGTAAATAGTAAATAGGTAAATAGTAAATATCACACATCACATTAGCACATTAGCATATTTGCATATTAATAATTATATACATTATGAAGACAAAAACATTTTTTATGGTATTTATGGCAACTATGTTTGCTATTAGTCCGATTTCTGCAAAGAAGAATGATCCTAACAAAGAAACAGTAATCTTCTGTGTCGATGATATGGATTGTCAGAGTTGCAAAATTAAAATTGAAAAAAACATTGCATTCGAGAAAGGAGTAAAAGCAATGGATGTTAGTTTGGAAAAGAAAATTGTTGAAGTAACTTTCGATAAAAGGAAGAATACAGTAGAGTCACTTCAAGGCGCCTTTAAGAAGATCGGTTACGAAGCTAAATTGTTAAAAGATAATGAGAAACAATCAAAATGACATTATTTCTTTGTAAAAACTGATTGATATAATTAATTTTCTAAAAATAAATTTAAAAAGCGGTTATGTGTCAAACAATCATTGTGCACTAATCGTTAGACAGAAGAAAACAAAAACAACTATTTAAATTAAAAGAAAAATGAAAAAGAGTTTAATGATTTTGACTTTAGTTGCATTTTTTGCAACAGGTATGATTGCTCAAGAAGCATCAAAAGATAAAAAAGAATGTCCAAAAACTGAATGTACATCAACAGATAAAAAAGAATGTACAAAAGATAAAGATGCAAAATGCGAAAAAGCAGATAAAAAAGCATGCGATAAGCAAACTGCTGAAAACAAAGATTGTTGTGCAAACAAAAAGTAATAAGCCAATTAGCACATAAAAAGAACAGCCGAATGGAGATTTATCACATTCGGCTGTTCACACAAATAAACTAAAACCTATTTTTATTACGATTATCTTCTTGGACAATTGTAATAATACGGACAATTAGGATCAGAAGCAGGTATTTGTCAAGCAAATAATGCTGTATACCATTGTGTTAAATATCCAAGATACCATAGAACCACACCTGCAATACCCAACAGAGCTATTAGAATTATCACTACATACAACATTGGGTTTTGTTTCTTTTTAAACGGATCTATCAGGTTGACTTTGGAATTATCCGGTAAAGTTGCTAAAAGTGTCAATGTTCGTCCGAAAATAATATTAATATTTAATCTCGCATTTATAGCCCATCCGTTGGCATCCAACACAGGAGCTAAATTTCTTTTACGTAATTTAAGATATGCCAACAACATTGATGGCAAAGAAATAAGTAAAATAATACCGACAACAGCAAGAGGCATTTGCCACCATGATAATTTTAAAAATCCGGTTGCTATTGACATTAAAACAGAACCTATTGCACCTAAAGCCAAACTTAAAGCTGCGAATATTCCTACGAATTTACCAATATCAAAAGGAACAGGTGGTGCCTTAGGAGTAGCAGAAACTGCATCAGAAGCGGGTAAGCCTACTTCAGCGGCTTTCTCACCAACTGATGAGACTTTCTCCTGTGCCGAAGACAGCATTTCATTTTCTTTAGCTGAAGCAAATTTTTCTATTTGTTCATTAATGAAACGAGAAACTTTTTTGTAAGGCGACCAAAATGCTTGTCGGATACTAATAGGGTTATCAACTATTTTTACAATAGTAGCATCCCAGTCACCACCTTGCCTATCATAAAAAATAGCATTGCGCCCAACTATTAAATTATCATTATCTCCATCAGTTAGTGCAGCAACAATTGTCATTTTTTCGTTACGAGCTTTAGATACACAATCGCAATATACTAAGCAAATATCACTAAATCCAGCCATTGAGCTGTGTTTAGCCATATCATTGACTTTTATACAAAGATCGCAGCGCCGTTGGTCGATATAAAGACTTCCAGACTGAAAGATGGATTTTACACCGGTTGCATAAAAATCGCTAAAGTTCACATAGTTTCTAAGTAAAGTAAAGATGTCACAATAAAATCTTACTAATTTTTCAACCTCAAAGATGTGATTAGTCTCAGTTTCGAGAGCCAAATCCTGCTCAACAAGTTTTAGTAATTCATCTTTTTTGTTATTATCAAGAATTGATTTAATCTCATCTATTCCTAAAGATTCAACCGGAGCACCTTGTTTATCAGAAAGCCATTGAGTATAAGCGACAAATTTATCTTTTATTTCATTCCATTCTTTTTCTGATAAATATTTTTTATTTGAAAATAATGGTTTAACTATCAGTTGATTAAAGTTTTCAACAGCCTTTGTCCATGAAGGATTTACACCTTCTTCAAGTGGCAGTCCCTTTTTGATGTCCATTTTAGCAATGGGCAAATCAGCAATTTCTTCTGTACAAGATGATAGATTCTTTGTTCCAAAAGTAGAATATTGGGTAGTCTGCACATTTATAACATCCACAGAAGCAGGATCATATTCAGCCAATCTACAACGAAGAAAATAATCATCAATTTTAGCTTTTACCAAATCGAAGGCATTTAAAGCATCTGAAGTTTTATCTCCAAACAGAAGAATAGTATCTTTATTATCTTCTGCAATTTTTTGCCAAGATGCATAAGCCTCACACTGAGTGTAAAAATCATTTATGTGTTCAGCAGTAATACCCACTTTACCACTTAAATCTTCAGTAGAACCGATACAAGAAATAATATTAGCAATTATTTTAGCAAGATTTGGATCATCGGTCGATTCTTCGATAATTATACCATCTCCATTGAACTTAGTATTAGCAAAAATACTTTTTCTATCAGATGTCTCCTCAATAGTTATAAAGGGTTTATTGGCATGACCTAAATTTTTTAATATTTGTTTTGCAGAAGCAAGCAACATCTTACCTTCCTTATCTTTATCTTGAATGGCAGAAAGAGGTAGGTCTTTACGTTGAAGCAATAAATCATCTGGATTTTTTATAACGGATGTAATCCATTTAACGGCAGCAATAACTTCCGGAACACGAATTCTGTTGTCATTATCGGTGTCAATTAATTTCAATGTAGCTGAATCAATTTCAAGTCCGTCGACAGGACAACTCAATGCAGTCCATAACTTTTGATCAAGATTTTCAATGTTGAGTAAATCCTCACCCGACATTAAATTAACTCTATTTACACCACCAATACTCGAAAATTGCCAAACATGACCGTTTTTACCATTTTTCAGTGTATTCTTTACTGAGTTTTTTATTTTGTTTACCACCATGGATTTTAACTATTTAAAATTACTTTAAATACAAAGGAAAATAAAAAAAATGATTTTAACAAATATATTATTTTAACACATAGTTGTTATTATGATATGATAAGTTTATTTTAATCTGCTATTCAAAAAAGGAAAATCTTTTATAATCAAATTTTTCTTAGATTCAATCTGATGTTTTAACTGCACATATTCAGGTATGTCAGTATGTATCGGACGATGATTTTCTAAGCTTTTAATTTCTTCTATACGTTGCATTAATGGTAGTTCATTTTCGTCTATACAGTATTCTATAAACCTCTGCCATATATAGTCAATTGCCTGAGTAGAAGGATGAATCATATCATCAGCATAGAACCTGTAATCTCGTAATTCATCAATTTGAATTTCGTATGCAGAGAAGTAATTCGTAAAATTGTATCTTTTACATAGGGCATCAATAGCAATATGTAAAATTCCTTTACTGATATTATTTTCGTGTGCACCATCCTTCCAATGGCGTACAGGACTAACGGTAAATACAATTTCGAGACTTGGATTTATATTACGAAATCTTTCAATTATTACAGAATACTGTGCAACAATTTCATCTATATTTAATCTACGTCTTACAAATAAATTTGAAGGTAATTTATGACAGTTTGCGACTATATCACCGGTTTCTTTTAATTCGAACACCCAAGAAGTACCAAATGTCAATAAGAGAAAATCTAAGTTTATTGTTTGATTATGAGCATGTTGAATTTGTGAGTTTATTCTATTTAAACATTCTTCTTTATTAGGAGAAGAAAATAATGTACTATGTGCAAAACTACTCCACAAAGAACCGTTTTGAAATATATCTTTTTCAGTAAACCGCTTATTATCAATTATGTACTTCAGGCTTTTACATACTGATGCCGGATTAAATAAAACACCAAAAGGATTTACAACGATATCAAAACAAGAATCAAGCAGCTTATTACCAATATTATCTGAAAAACAAGAGCCAAGGGATATTATCTTACTATTATAAGAAATTTTTGATGATATAGAGCTGATGGTGTGAGTTAAAAAGAAGTTACTGTTCATATCCAATTTATTCTTCTGTCAAATGTTATTATTAGGAAACAAAGGTATTAAGAAAATTTCATTCTTTTATTCCTTCTTTTTTGTATTTCTATATTTGATTACTTATAGCGTTAGTATATTTATATAATAAGAAAAGGCTGTTTATTAAATTTAAACAGCCTTTTCTTTATTTGTTTTGAAGATATTATTCTTCTGTTGTTTCTGTCGCCTTATCAGCTTTTTTGGTTGAAGCCTTTTCTTTAACTTCTTCTTTAACTTTAGCTTCTTCTACAACTTTTTCTTCCTTTTTAGCTTTAGCTTTCTTAGCCTTTTCAGCCTTTTCCATTTTTTCAGCAGCAGCACTAATCATCTGATCTTTTAAATCAACTAATGATTGCAAGTCACCCAAAGTCGTTTTTTCGATGTTTTGAGATGGTGCTACTTCTTCTTTTTTAGCTCTTCTCTGAGTCTTTTTAGGTGCTTCTCCTTCACTTGGGGCTGCACTTGCTTTTTCAGCACGTTTAGCATCTTCATGAATTCTACTGTGAGATAAGATGATACGTTTAGCATCTTTGTTGAATTCTATTACCTTGAATGATAATTTTTCATCAACTTGTGCTTGTGAACCGTCTTCTTTCACTAAATGTTTTGGAGTTGCAAAACCTTCTACTCCATAAGGAAGTGAAATTACTGCGCCCTTATCCATCATTTCCACAATTACTCCATCATGTATACTGTCGACTGTGAATAGAGATTCCAAAACGTCCCATGGGTTTTCTTCTATCTGCTTGTGTCCCAAACTTAAACGACGATTTGCTTTGTCAATTTCAAGTACCTGAACTTCAATATCATTACCTATCTGTGTAAATTCTGATGGGTGTTTAATTTTTTTAGTCCATGACAAGTCGGATATATGAATTAAACCATCTACACCTTCTTCTATTTCAACAAAAACACCGAAGTTTGTGAAATTACGTACTTTTGCGACATGTTTGGTACCAATACCATACTTTTCTTCAATATTTTCCCATGGATCGGATTTCAATTGTTTGATACCTAATGACATTTTGCGTTCTTCACGATCTAACGTCAATATCACTGTTTCAATATCATCTCCAACTTTCAGGAAATCTTGTGCCGAACGTAAATGTTGTGACCAACTCATTTCAGAGACGTGTATAAGTCCTTCAACACCCGGAGCAATTTCAACAAATGCACCATAATCAGCCATAACAACAACTTTACCTGTTACTTTATCACCAACTTGTAAGTTTGCATCCAATGCATCCCATGGATGTGCTGAAAGTTGTTTTAAACCTAAAGCGATACGTTTCTTTTCATCATCAAAATCAAGTATTACTACATTAATTTTTTGATCTAATGTTACTATTTCTTCAGGATGAGTTACACGACCCCATGAAAGGTCTGTAATGTGGATTAATCCGTCTATGCCGCCAAGGTCAATAAATACTCCATAAGAAGTGATGTTCTTAACTGTTCCTTCAAGAATCTGACCTTTTTGTAATTTACCAATAATTTCTTTCTTCTGATTTTCTAATTCAGCTTCAATCAGTGCTTTGTGTGATACAACTACGTTTTTAAATTCATGATTAATCTTAATAACCTTGAATTCCATAGTCTTATTTACAAATATATCGTAGTCGCGTATAGGCTTAACATCGATTTGTGAGCCTGGCAAGAATGCTTCTATACCAAACACATCTACAATCATACCGCCTTTTGTACGACATTTTACAAAGCCTTTTACAATTTCTTGTGACTCAAGAGCCTCATTTACACGATCCCACGAACGTGTTGCACGTGCCTGCTTGTGTGAAAGTAATAGCTGACCTTTTTTATCTTCTTGACTTTCAATATAAACTTCAACTTTGTCACCAACTTTTAAATCAGGATTATAACGGAATTCGCTCATAGGCACTATTCCATCTGATTTATATCCTATGTTAACAACTACTTCGCGTTTGTTGATTGAAATAACAGTACCTTCGACAACCTCTTTATCTTTTACTGCATTAAGAGTGCTGTCATATTTGTTCTTTAAATCTTCTTTTGCTGATGCACTCAAAGCATCTCCTTTTTCATATGCATCCCAATCGAATTCTTCTTCAACAGATGCAACTGGAGCTTCAACATTGTTCTTTGATGGCGCTTCTTCGATTACTTCTTTAACTTCTTCGACTTCAGCAGCTTTTTCTACTACTACTGGTGTTTCTTCTTTTTCTGCAGTTGGCTCAACATTTTCTACAGAAGTTTCTGCTTCTGGTGTAGTTTCTTTTTGAGCTTCCACAGGTGCTGTTTCGTTTACTTCCACTGATTCAGTTACTTCGTTTGACGGAGCTGTAACTTCCTCTTCCAATGGTTCTTGATTTTCTTTCATTACTGAATTTTTTACTAAATAAATAGTTGGTTAGACATTATGTTGATTAAAAAAATGCGGCTGCAAAGGTATAAAAAATATTTTAATATACCAATAAAATGCTTTTAATGTGGATATTATATTCAAAGTATTAAAAATAGCTGCTGACAATATTTGCTTTTATAGGTTTTTTCGAATGCTTACCACCACATATAGTTACAGAATTGAGTAGAAACTGCTGAGATACTTCTGTTATACTATTGTTGGAATTGATAGTCAACCTTACCGGTACCAACACAAAGTTAATGCTATCTTGTGCAGCGGCAGTATTATTTTTTATCTGATCAAATTCATGTGCCATCAATCCTGCAATGTCAAAAGAATAAAAATAATCTGTTTCGTCAGTTGTAGAATTGGTTGCATATGAAAAAGAACTTAATATTGCGCAAGTGTCCGATGGTAATTCTTTTCCGGTGAAAAAGCGATTTAATGCAGATTCTTTTATTAACAAGATATTTGATGGTATTGGTTGTGCATAATCGTCTTTACTTATTTTATCTATATCAACTCTGATTTTCGCATTATTAAGATTTAATCTTAAACCATCTTTATCCATTTGTTTATACATTTCATTGATTGGTAGTTTAATGCGGGTGTATATGTTTGCAGGTGATGAGATGTAGTGTATCTGATCAGGCTGAGATTCTAACTTATTGATAACATCATTTTTATCCGGATGTAAGAAACGATTCACTTGTCGCACCCAACCATTTGCCGAAAATATAGTTGCCAGATTTACTGTTACTGTAGAGTCTTGATCTGTAGAGCTTTTTGTTACGTATGTATAACTATGATAGTATTTTAAATCTATTTTGCGAACATATAACATTGAAGCCGAACTGAAATCGGTTGTAATATATAGCCCTTTAAAGAAATTGAAAAATGTTGAATCAGATGAATATGTATCTGATTCAATATTCGAAAACCTTTGCAAAAATTCATTACTAAGTTTTATTGCAACGTATGTGGAGTCACTTGAACCACTTGAATTTACTGCTGTAAAAGTTTTATCTCCAATTAATAATGATGAGTTTGACATGTCTACATAATCATTAGGATCCAAATTAGATTTATAGGGTGTCAGATAATTAAATGTAGATTTATTCATCTCATAAACATTGACATGCATAGGAGAGTGTTTATCACCGAAATATTTATTGTAATACATTATTAATTTTATGGAGTCAGGTTGATTATTTTCAGGATATGTGTAATTTCTCGGATATTCAACCTGAGCCAATATATCAGCATGTATGCTTCCATAAGTTTCATCATAGAAAGTCCCTAAAAGAAATGAATCAGGTTGTGAATACATATATTCTACAGGATAATTTTCCGATACAATATCGAATTGATATTGATTAACCAAAATTTTGTCGTTACCCGGCTGAATGCTACTTCCTATGTCGGTTACAGTGTCACTATTGTTGCATGATGAAATTAAAATTACAAATAATATTGTAAGTAGTTGAAAATTAATTTTCATATAAGTATTCAAGAGGGTAGTGAGTTAATTATTATCTGATACTATCATAAAATCGTACATATGCATCCGCATAATCTTCATCATCAACGTAAGGTAGGAATTTTTTGTTTTTGTCTTGAACATATTTGATTACATCAGGGTTTGTAATCGGTTCCGACTGAATTACACCATCCGAATAATCAATTGCAAGTTTGTTTAATGACAAGAAGTCAATTTCATTGCCTTGCAAATGTTTTAAATCGCTGTCCTCGATTCCTTCCAATACTAATTTTTTTGCAAATAAATCTCTGAATGGATTTGTGAAATCATCAGCAAATAATGAATATACAACTTTTGAATGTTTGAAAAACGGATCTTGAACATATGCTTTTTTAATGTATAGAGGTGCTAACGCTGTCATCCAGCCCATACAGTGTATGACATCCGGTGTCCAACGGAGTTTCTTAACAGTCTCCATTACCCCTCTGATAAAGAAAATAGTTCTTTCGTCATTGTCCTCAAACTCAATTCCATTATCATCAATGACTGTATGCCTCCTCTGAAAAAAATCATCATTGTCGATGAAATATACTTGTAATCTTGCAGATTGGATTGATGCAACCTTGATAATTAACGGGTGATCTGTATCATCGATAATCAAATTCATTCCCGACAATCTTATGACCTCGTGTAATTGATTACGCCTTTCATTTATTAACCCAAATTTAGGCATAAAGGTTCTTGTTTCTTTCCCTCTGTCTTGAATTGCTTGTGGCAAATATCTACCCATATTTGCAATGGGAGATTCTGCTACATACGGATATATTTCTTGTGAAATGTATAGAACTTTGTTGACTTTTTTCATGAAAATGATAAGCCTTGTTTAATTGCTTGTAAAAATTTTATGCAAATATACGATTTTTTTTTGGAATATACTTCTTTTTATGATGATTCACAATAAGTTTTTGTAATTTTGCGAACTTTTTAAAGAATAATTAAGTGTTTTATGCTAATAATAAATTCAGTTGCAGAACTAAATAAACATATTTCTATTGCACGATCTTTTGGTAAAAGTATTGGGCTTGTCCCTACTATGGGAGCCTTGCATGAAGGGCATATTAGTTTAGTTAATATGTCTGTAGATGAAAATGATTACACCGTTGTGAGTGTGTTTGTTAATCCTACTCAATTCAATAACCCTGAAGATCTTGAAAAATATCCGAGAAACTTGGAACAGGATGCTGAATTATTGCAAAACGCTAAGTGTGATGTGATTTTCGCCCCTTCTTCAGATGATATATATGCACCTAACGAGTTAAATGAAATTTTTGAATTTGATTTTGGAGGATTAGATGAAGTTATGGAGGGCAAGTTTCGACCCGGTCACTTTAATGGTGTGGTTCAGATTGTTAGTAAACTTTTCAGCTTTGTTCGCCCCGATAGAACTTATTTTGGAGAGAAGGATTTTCAACAGTTAGCAATAATTCATCGTATGAATGAATTAATGGGATTTAATATCCAAATTGTTGATTGTCCGATTGTTAGAGAAGAATCAGGATTAGCTATGAGTAGCCGAAATGAAAGATTAACTGCCGATGAAAGAAAAATCGCTGCTAATATATCGAAAGTTCTATTTGAAAGTCTTAACTTTGTGCCGAATTATTCTCCCGCCGAATTAATGCAGTGGGTTGAAAATGAAATAAATAAAATTCAAGGTCTGAAACTTGAATATTACGAAATAGCAAATACAAAAACTCTTCAAACTGCTGAAAGCTGGAACGAACCTACTGTTGGTTGTATTGCAGTTTTTTGTGGAAATGTGAGACTAATAGATAATGTCAGATGTTCGTAACTGTATTAAAATCAAAAATTCACCGCGTTTCAATAACTGAGTCGGATTTGAATTATATTGGTAGTATTACCATTGATGAGGACTTAATGGATGCTGCTAATATTATTGCAAATGAGAAGGTTACAGTTGTTAATAATAATAATGGAGCAAGGTTTGAGACTTATGTTATAACCGGAGAACGTGGTTCCGGCACAATTTGTATTAATGGTGCTGCCGCCAGATTAGTGCAAACAAATGATGTTGTAATTATAATGTCGTATGCAATGATGACTCTTGACGAGGCTAAGTCTTTTAAACCTTCTGTAGTATTTCCTAATACTAAGACTAACAGACTGGTAAAATAATTTACAAATTGAGCTTTGTCGCTCATATCCTTCTTTTTAAATGGATTTTACTCTTCAACACACAGACATTCACTCAAATGCCCGTGCCGGCTTGATTACTACCGATCATGGTGTTATTGAAACTCCTATCTTTATGCCGGTTGGGACTGTTGCTTCTGTTAAGGCTGTTCATTTTCACGAGCTTAGAGATGATATCAAAGCACAGATAATTCTTGGTAATACTTATCATTTATATCTGCGCCCCGGTCTCGATATTCTTGAGCAAGCCGGTGGTTTGCATAAATTCAATGGATGGGATAAGCCCATTCTTACCGATAGCGGGGGTTTTCAAGTGTTTTCTTTATCTGCCAATCGTAAATTGAAAGAAGAAGGAGCTTACTTTAATTCACATATAGATGGCAGCAAACATTTGTTTACACCTGAAAATGTTGTTGATATTCAAAGGATTATCGGTGCAGATATTATGATGGCTTTCGATGAATGTCCACCCGGTGATGCTCCTTATGATTATGCTGAAAAATCATTAAAACTCACTCATAAATGGCTCGAAAGAGGAGTTAAGCGTTTTGATGAAACTGAAGGAAAATATGGATATTCTCAAACTTTCTTTCCTATTGTTCAAGGTTGTGTATATCCTGATTTAAGAAAACAATCTGCCGAATTTGTTGCTTCATTAGGCAGAGAAGGTAATGCAATTGGCGGATTAGCAGTGGGCGAACCTACAGAGAAGATGTATGAGATGATTGAAATAGTTAATGAAATTTTGCCTCGTGACAAACCAAGATATCTAATGGGTGTTGGTACGCCTATTAATATTCTCGAAGCAATAGAGAGGGGAGTGGATATGTTCGATTGTGTTATGCCTACTCGAAATGGTCGTAACGGAATGCTGTTTACATCTGAAGGTATCATGAATATGCGTAACGAAAAATGGAAAAATGATTTTTCACCTATCGATATTAATGGTACGTCTTACGTCGACCATGCTTATACTAAAGCTTATCTTCGTCATTTATTTATCAGTAAGGAATTACTTGCCATGCAAATAGCTTCAATCCATAATTTGGCTTTCTATCTGTGGCTTGTGGGTGAAGCCCGAAAACAAATAACACAAGGAACCTTCCTGCCATGGAAACAGGAGATGGTAACACGACTTGGAAGAAGGTTGTAACCATATAATCATAAAAAAAACCGGAGTCAGTTTTTATTTTGCTGCTCCGGTTTTTTTATTGCTTATATTATGCTTCTACCTCTACAGGTGCATAATTTTGCTCACTCATGCGTTTGTACCAGGTGTAACGCCATTTTGCGTTTTCCTCAGCAGCTTTGAATAATATTGATGCTTCTGCAGGGAATTGCTTCATTAATGATGTATATCGGGTTTCGCTTTTCAAAAAGTCTTGGAATAAATCCCATTGCGGCGGTTTAGAATCTAATTGCATTGGGTTTTTGCCTTCTGCCTCTAAATTTGGATTGTATCTATAAAGATGCCAATAACCTGATTTTACTGCCATTTCCTGTTGCTCGCCGTTGGATGCTCCCATGCCGTTCACCAAACCATGACTGATACATGGTGAATATGCAATAACAATTGATGGTCCGTCGAAAGCTTCTGCTTCACGAATAGCTTTCAAAGCCTGCATATTGTTTGCACCAAGTGCAACCTGTGCCACATAAACGTAGCCGTATGTTGCTGCAATCATACCTAAGTCTTTCTTGCGTACCTTCATACCCGATGCTGCAAATTTTGCTACTGCACCTACCGGTGTCGACTTAGATGCTTGACCTCCTGTGTTTGAGTATACTTCTGTATCGAGAACAAGGATGTTTACATTTTTTCCTGAAGCGATTACGTGGTCTAATCCACCAAAACCTATATCGTATGCCCAGCCGTCACCTCCAATTATCCAGTGAGATTGTTTTACTAAGAATTGACTTAAATCATCAATTTCTTTGCAATATGAACAGTTGTTTTGTTTTAGTAATGGTTTGATTTCTCTTGATAATTCAAGTGTTTTGTCTCCATTTTCACGATTTTCAATCCACTCTTCAAATAATGCTTTCAATTCTTCTGAGCAACCATTTTCACTGATAGATGAATTCATTAAACGCACTAATCTGTCGCGCATTTGATCGTGAGCGAATACCATTCCTAAACCGAATTCAGCATTGTCTTCAAATAAGGAGTTTGCCCATGCAGGTCCGCGCCCTTCATCGTTTACTGTGTACGGAGTTGAAGGTGCTGATGCTGAATATATTGATGAACAACCTGTTGCATTAGCAACCATTTGACGCTCGCCAAACAACTGTGTTACTAATTTTACATATGGTGTCTCACCACAACCTGCACAAGCTCCTGAAAATTCAAACAAAGGAGTTGCAAATTGAGAATTTTTGATATTGGCTTTTACATCAACCAAGCTTTGTTTGGTTTTTACATTGTCAACACAGTAATCCCAGTTGTCTTGCTCTTCATACTGAGTCTCAATAGGAACCATCTTCAATGCTTTGCCGTTTTTGTTGCCCGGACAAACTTCTGCACAGTTATCGCAACCCATACAGTCTAACACGTCAACCTGAATACGATATGTCAAGTCGGCAAACGGACGACCAATAGCTTTTAATGAAGCAAAAGGTGCGTTGCTCTGCTCTGTTTCATCTAATAAGAACGGACGAATTGCAGCGTGCGGACAAACATATGCACATTGATTACATTGAATACAATTCTCCATTTCCCATACAGGAACTGTAGCTGCTACACCACGCTTTTCATATTTGGTAGTACCTTGAATCCATGTTCCGTCTTCACGTCCTTTAAACATAGACACAGGCAAATCATCACCTTTTTGTGCGTTAATAGGAACAACAATATTTTTAACAAAATCAGGCATGTTATGATCGATCATATCGTTTTCGTCGATTAAATTAGCCCAATCTGCCAATACCTCTACTTTTTCATATTCGCAACATCCACGATCTACAGCGGCAAAGTTCATATTTACTACTTTCTCGCCTTTCTTGCCATAAGATTTAACAATTGCACCCTTCATTTCTTTTACAGCTAATTCATAAGGAATTACCTGAGTAATTTTAAAGAATGCTGCTTGCAAAATAGTATTTGTTCTATGACCTAAACCTATTTCCTGTGCAATTTTAGTCGCATTGATGATATATAAAGTGATATTGTTTTTCGCTAAATATTTCTTTACATCAATTGGTAAGTTTTTCTGAACTTCTTCAGGTGTCCATACCGTATTTAACAAGAAAGTACCGTTCTTTTTCAATCCTTTGGTAACATCATATAAACGAAGGTAAGCCTGAACGTGGCAAGCTACAAAGTCGGGCGTTGTTACTAAGTAAGTTGAACGGATAGGAGAGTCGCCGAAACGTAAGTGAGAACATGTAAATCCACCTGATTTCTTTGAGTCGTATTGGAAATAAGCCTGACTGTATTTGTCTGTATTATCACCAATAATTTTGATGGAGTTTTTGTTTGCTCCAACTGTACCGTCTGCACCTAAACCATAAAATTTAGCTTCGAAAATACCTTTACCACCCATTGGTATCTCTTCTTTCATTGGTAGTGATGTAAATGTAACATCATCTACTATACCAACGGTGAATTGATTTCTTGGTGATGGTAATGCAAGGTTCTCAAACACAGCAAGTACCTGTGATGGAGTAAAGTCTTTCGATGATAATCCATAGCGACCTCCAACTACTAAAGGTTGGTTTTCAGTGCCGTACAATACATCTTTTACATCAAGATATAATGGTTCGCCACCTGCTCCCGGTTCTTTTGTGCGGTCGAGTACGCAAATTCTTTTTGCTGTCTTTGGTAATACTGATAAGAAATGTTTTGCTGAAAACGGACGATAGAGGTGAACAGCTATCATACCTACTTTCTGACCTTTTTCTCTTAAATAATCGATGCCTTCACGAATAGCTTCTGTTGACGAACCCATAGCAACTACAACTCTATCGGCTTCAGGATCACCATAATAATCGAACAAGCCATACTTACGACCTGTAATTACTGCTAATTCATCGAGATAGTTTTCAACAATACCCGGAACAGCATCGTAGTATGGATTACAAGCCTCACGTGCCTGAAAGTAAATATCAGGGTTTTGTGCTGTACCGCGTACTACAGGATTTTCAGAATTTAACGAACGTTTTCTGAAATCTGATAATGCATCTTGGTCGAAAAGTTTGATTAATGCATCACGATCAATTTCTTCTACCTTTTGAATTTCGTGTGATGTGCGAAAACCATCGAAGAAATGCACAAACGGAATACGTGATTTGATTGAAGCCAAGTGAGCAATTGCTGCCAAGTCCATAACTTCCTGTACCGATCCTGTTGCAAACATTGCGCAACCGGTTTGGCGAACTGCCATCACGTCTTGATGGTCACCGAAAATTGATAATGCGTGTGAAGCGAGTGCACGTGCTGAAACATGATAAACGCCTGGTAATAACTCACCGGCAACTTTGTACATGTTTGGAACCATGAGTAATAAGCCCTGCGATGCAGTAAATGTTGAAGTCAATGCTCCGGCTTGTAGTGAACCGTGCATTGCAGCCGCTGCTCCGGCTTCCGATTGCATTTCTTGGACTTGTACAGTTTCGCCGAACATGTTCTTACGACCGCCTGCAGCCCATTCATCAACATATTCAGCCATAGTCGACGATGGTGTAATCGGATATATAGCAGCTACTTCGCTAAAAATATAAGCGATATGAGCAGCAGCCTGATTACCGTCGCATGTTAAGAATTTTTTTTGTTTTGCCATATTCAAAAAATTTGTTAGTTGTTTTAAAATCTAATATGTGAAACCGAAAAGCCATAATGGTATTTCGTTTTTGTACTCTACTTCTAATGTGTCGATAATATAATATATTTTGGAACTATGTCTGTTAGCTGATTTTGTGTCGTATTTGAAATTGATTTTTCTGTCAACACAGAAGTCGCTATGATATTTACCTATATTTACTTTATGTTTGGCATGTAAAGCATTATACAGAAATGTTTTTCTGTCCGAATCATAATCTGAATAATCAGGAAAAACTGCATGTGTCAAATTGGTGTTGTGAGCATATAACTGCTTGGGCTTCTTAGGGTAATCTTCTCCTTCTATATATAAGGTATTCAATAATCTTGCATCTTTTAAATACTTTATATAATTCATAATAGTTGCCCTCGATGTGTTAATCTCAACGGCTAATTGACTGATGTTTGCGGGTCCCGGACTATTTGTCAATATTAAATATAATAATCGTCTGATTTTCGAAAGATACTTTAAATCAATCTGTTTTATTAGAAGTATATCAACCTCCATCATCATATTCATAGTCTTGAGCAAATTCTCCGAATAATTTCTATCTTCAAGAAAAAATGGGTAATAACCGAATTTTAAATAATCTTGAAAATAATGATGAGGATTTATTTTTTCTAAAATATTTTTTGTTATTGTCGATTGATTATTAAGTATTTCTTCAAGTGAATATGATTTTAATTCTAATCCTGTTTTTAAATTTATATACTCTCTAAACGAGAAGCCTCGAAGATTATATACTGTTACTACATCTTGAATATCTTGATTTTCATCTATTAATCGCATCACAGACGAACCTGAAAAGATAATTTGCAGTTCAGGATATGAATCGTAGCACATCCTCAACTCTTTCGACCAATTTTCGTATTTGAAAGTCTGATCTATTAATAAGGTACGCCCCCCTTGATTATAAAATTCTCCTGCAAATTCAAACAAACTATGTTCAGTAAAATATAAATTGTTGAAGTTGATATATAAACATCTTTTATCCTCACCATAACGCTCTTTTGCGTATTGTAATAGAAATGTAGTTTTACCAACACCGCGACTGCCTTTTATACCTATCAGGCGGCGTGACCAGTCAATTTCGTCCATCAACATACGCCGCACAGGTGCTTGTACGTTTGCAATTAAATCGAAGTGTGTATGATAAAAAGACTTCATGGTGAAATTTTGATGCAAAAATACAATTATTATTTGAATTTTGCAATGTGGAGATTACAAAATGAAGTTTTATATCTAAAATATAATCTTTTTTTATTTTCTAATTTATTGTATCTTTGCTCGTCTTATTAAGTCACGTTAAAAAAATATAATATGAGATTAATTATTCAAAATGATTACGATCTAATTTCTAAATGGACAGCTAATTATATCGCAGATAAAATCAATGCAGCAGCAGAGCTTTCAGATAAACCTTTTGTACTCGGATTACCAACCGGTTCTACTCCACTTGGAACATATAAAAACTTAATTGATCTATATAAAAAAGGTAAAGTATCTTTTAAAAATGTAGTAACTTTCAATATGGATGAGTATGTTGGTATTCCTCAAGATCATCCCCAAAGTTACTATACTTTTATGTGGACAAACTTCTTCAGTAAGGTTGATATTCTTCCTGAACGAGTGAATATTCTAAATGGTAATGCTTCCGATCTTATTGCCGAATGTGAGTCGTATGAAACAAGAATAAAATCTTATGGTGGTATCGACTTGTTTATGGGGGGAATAGGTCCTGATGGACATATTGCTTTTAATGAGCCAGGTTCGTCTCTTACTTCCAAAACGAGAATAAAAACTTTGACTAAGGATACAATTATTGCTAATTCTCGTTTCTTCGATAATGATGTAAACAAAGTACCTAAAAATGCTTTGACTGTTGGTGTGGGTACTGTATGTGATGCTAAAGAAGTTCTGATTATTGTAAACGGTCATGGTAAGGCTCGTGCCCTACGACATGCTGTTGAAGAGCCTGTTAATCATATGTGGACTATCAGCGCGTTACAACTTCACCCTAAGGCTATTATAGTGTGCGATGAGGCTGCTTGTGTCGAGCTGAAAGTCGGTACGTATAATTATTTTAAAGACATTGAAAAGGATTCAATATTATAATATGTTTGTTTAATTTATAAAAGTTTTTAACTATGAAAACGAATGAGATTATGTTGCTTTTTAAGCAATTCGAAGATGCTGCATCTATGATTGAGAATGTAGAGTGCTGGAGTGCACGGGAAATTCAACTATTATTAGGGTACAGTAAATGGGAAAATTTTGAGAAAGTCGTTGAAAAAGCGAAAATTGCATGTGAAAATGCAGGCGAAAATACCTCTGATCATTTTCCTGACGTCAGGAAAACGATACAGATGCCAAAAGGTGCTGAAAGAGAGGTGGTTGACATACTTTTGACACGCTACGCTTGCTATTTAATTGCTCAAAATGGCGACAGTAGAAAATAACACATTAGCATATTGGCATATTAACACATTATTTACATTATGAAACAAAAAATTAATTATCTATTAGCATTGGTATTTATCGCAATAGCAATGGTTTCCTGTATGCCTGAAGACGATATCTTCGACGAGACTTTGCTGTATGGGAAATGGAAATCGGGTACTGAGTTCTATCGTTTTGATAGTGACGGAAAAGGTAAAAACTGGGATGCTGCTGAAACTGAAGAGGATGATGAAGGTGGTAGTTTTACATGGACTCTTGTGAAGGCAGACTTGACTGTCATCAGGATTACTACAACTACCGGCAGTGGTATACCTCACACATACACAGTACTGGAACTGACTTCTTCAAAATTGAAGTTTAATGATGGTTTCGAAGATCAGACCTTTTCTAAAGTAAATTAGTTTTTTCCTTTTAAAAGTTGTTTTATGAAGAAAGTACTTAAAGTTGCTCTAATCAGCTTATTGTCTATTATAGCTGTTGTTGTCATTGCTGTAGGAATTCTGTCATGGGTTATATTTACTCCTGAAAAACTTACACCTATTGTCAGAAATCAACTTGATAAAATGTTGATTTGCGAACATCAAGTTGGTGATGTTGAGCTGACTTTCTTTAGTACTTTTCCTCAATTTGGAATTCAGATAAATGGTCTGTTGATTAAAAACAATATGCCTGATGCCCCTTCTGATACCGTTGTAAATGCAGATAAAGTAATAGCTTCTTTAGATTTTAAAGCTCTTTGGAAGAAAAATGAGTTGATTATTAATGAACTTTTCATCGATAATGCTTTTATTCTGGCATATACTGATTCTACCGGTCGCTCAAATTATGATATAATGCGTCCTGATGATGAACCGGAAGATACTACCGCTTTTAAGTTACCTTTTAATCAATTAGTTCTGGATAAAATTGAATTGAAAAATTCAAAGATTATTTATCACGATTCTCCGATGGACATGGTATTGACACTCACAGGATTAGATGCTAATGTAAATATGAATTGGAAAGGTGATTTGATAAATGGTAATCTGATTTGCGATGCTGATGCTTTCTCTTTCTATTGGGATGAAACTGATTACGTGATTGAAAATTCCTTACAGATAAATTCACCTTATTCTTTTGATTTAGATAAGTTTAAACTTATTCTCGATAAAGGTAAATTATGCCTTAATAATATGGATTTTGATGTTGACGCTCTAATTCATAATCGTTCCGTAACTGATGATATTCTTCTCGATATTGTGTTTAATTCAGTCGAATTGCCTACTGAACCTGTTATAAATCTGATGAGTGTTCCTTATGGTGAATATCTTGAAGGTATGCAAATAGATGGTTTTACTTATGTAAACGGCTCACTCAAAGGTATTATAGGTGACTCTGTTCTTCCTGTTTTTGCATTGAATATCGATTTCAATAAGGTTAAGTTTGAGTATGAATCTTTACCATACAAACTTTTCGATATGTCGGGTAAAGCAGATGTAGTGATGGATTTGAATGATGGTGATTTGTGGTTTGTTAAAGTATATGACTTTAAAGCTAAAACAGGCAAATCATCTCTTTCTGGCTCTGCTTATGTCGATCAATTGGTTGATGATATGCGTTTCGATATAGATGCGAGTGCAAGCTTTAACTTAATCGATGCCAAACCTATGTTACCCGATGATTTGTCTATGGATATTAAGGGATTAGCTATCGGTAAGGCAAAAATCAAATTTTTATATTCTCAGTTTAGAGATGACCAATATGATAAGATGTTTATTAGTGGCAAGTTCAACGTGAAGGACTTAGCTGTTGATTACGACACAATTTCTTTACGCTCTCATTCTGCTGATGTAGCTTTGAATATGCCAAATATCAAGAACAAACAGACTTCTTTTATCGATTTGGATATTGCATCTAAATTAGTTGATGTTAAAATGGGTAAATCAACGAATGCTTTGCTGAAAAATCTTGCTGTTAAAGTTGCTACATCTAATATGCTTGATGATAGCAAACCGCTTATTGCAAAAGGAAATTTCAAAGGTAAGGATGTTGAGGCTTCTATGGATAATCTTACTGCTTTAATTGGTAGTCCGAATGGTGATTTCTATGTGGAAATGGATATGCAGGATTCGACTGCTATACCTGTTTTTGACTGTAATTTTGATATGAGCAGTCTTGCAGCTTCTATGGATACTATTCAGATTAAAGTTGCTAATCCAAATGGTAAATTTGTGTATAAAGCTGATGCTGAGGATGAAAAGCGACCGTTTATTCAACTGAAATATAATAGTAGTGAACTCTTTGCTCGTATGGGTGATACTCAGATTGATACTAAGGATATTAGTGTTGATGCAGGTGTTGCTTACGATGACAAACAGGAAAGCATGTTGCTGCAATGGATTCCTAAAGGCTTTGTAAAAATGAAGGAAGGTACAATATCAACACCTCAAATTGCTTCTACCATCCAAATACCTGCTATAGATTTCGACTTTACTCCAGATGAGTATCTGATTCGCGATAGTCGTCTCGTTATCGATAAATCTGATTTCCAGCTTACCGGTCAGCTTACTAATGTACGACCTTATTTAAAGGATGAGGGTTTGCTAAAAGGTGATTTTAATTTCCGCTCACATACTACCGATGTGAATCATCTGATGGATTTATTTAGTGGTTTTGGCAGTGATGAACCACAAGTTGAAACAATAGAAAGTAAATCTGAAAAGGAAGCTGAGACTGAAAGCAGTGGTCCGTTTATGGTGCCTAAAGGTGTGGATATTTCGCTTTATACAAGTATAAGTGAAGCTTTAGTATCGAAAGATACAGCTCGTAATGTTCAAGGGACAGTTACTGTAAAAGATGGTGTAATGGTGTTGGAAAGTATGCTGTTTACCACTTCAGCAGCTAAAATGCAGCTTACAGGTATGTATAAAAGTCCGAGAAGAAATCATTTGTTTACCGGTATAGATCTGCATTTACTTGAGATTGAAATACCTGAACTATTGAAATTAATTCCGGATGTAGATACTATCATGCCGATGTTACGTTCGTTTGCAGGTACAGGCGAATTTCATCTGACAATGGAGACATATCTCGACTCTGCGTATAACTTGAAGAAATCTACATTGTTAGGTGCAGCTTCTGTACGTGGTCAAGATTTAGTACTTCTCGATGGTGAAACTTTTACAGAAATTGCTAAAACATTACGTTTCAACAAAAAAACTGAAAATAAAATAGATAGTCTTTCTGCTGAATTTACAGTAATCAAAAACAATGTTTATGTTTATCCTTTCTTAATTGTAATGGATAAATACAAGGCAGTTGTGGATGGGCGGCATAATCTCGATATGAATTTCGATTATCATATATCCTTAGTTGATAGTCCGTTACCTGTGCAACTTGGTGTAGATGTCAAAGGAAATCTCGATGATATGAAAATTCGACCTGTAAAATGCAAATATGCTAATATGTATCGTCCGGCAAGACGTACAGAAGTCGATACCAAAAAACTCGAACTCAGAAATATGATATACAAAGCGTTATCAGATAATGTAAGAGAAGAGTGATCATTTCCAAATCTAATTTTCCAAACAGTTTTCTACCTGACCGCCATTAAACAGGCAGTCAGGTTTTTTCAAACACAAACGTTAAACAACCTAATCAATAATGAATAAATTTTAATGTGGATATTGTATAAAATCATTGTAATTAGCAAATTAACACGTTAACAATAAAATATATCTTTATTTTTTATTTACTAATGAACTTTATAGTTTGCAATGCGTTAAATCAATAAAAATCAATTACAGAATTTTTTCACTATTATCTTGTTTTAATTCATTAAAAATAGTACTTTTGCACAGTTTTTCCGAGAAGAGTAAAAAAGTATTATTGATATTTGTTTTATAATACATCTTTGCAGAAAAACTAAAAAGAGATATATTTAAAAATCATTATTATAACATGGCAAACCTGATAAAAACAAAACGTGGTTTGAATATCCCAATCAATGGGCGACCTATTGAAATAATTGGGAATTTAACCCTACACAAAGAATTTGCCCTTGTTCCTGATAATTTTCAAGGTGTTACCCCAAAAATGCTTGTAAAGGAAGGTGAAGCTGTTAAAGCCGGCTCTCCTGTTTTTTACGAGAAGCAATTTCCGGGGATGAATTTTGTATCACCTGTAAGTGGAACAATAAAGGCAATTAATAGAGGAGAGCGTCGTAAAATTATGAATATCATCATAGAAAGTGATGAGAAAATGACTTATGAGAAGTTCGAAACGCCTGATGTAAATACAGCAAGTGCCGACGAGCTTATTCAAATCCTGCAAAAAACCGGTATGTGGGCTTTTATTACACAACGTCCATATGATGTCATAGCAAATCCAACTAAAACACCCAAAGCAATCTTTATTTCGACTTTCGACTCTGCTCCGTTGGCGCCTAATAATGATTTTGTCATAAGTAGCCAGATTGCTGATTTCCAAACCGGTATAAATGTATTAGCTAAGATTGCTACTGTTCATCTTGGTATAAAATACGGTAAGAAAACGCCTTTCTCAACAATTAAAAATGCTACTATTACCGAGTATGATGGTCCGCATCCGATTGGTAATGTGGGTATTCAGATAAATCACATCAGTCCGGTTAATAAAGGTGAGGTTGTGTGGACTATCAATCCGCAGGATGTATTGTTTATCGGTCGCCTATTTAATAAAGGTATTGTTGATTTGTCACGGTTGATAGCACTTACAGGTCCTTCTGTAAGATCACCTCAATATTATAATGCTATTATCGGTGCATGTATAGAACCATTTATTCATGGCAATAAAATTACCGGAAACAAAACTCACAGGTTTATTAGTGGTAACGTGCTGACTGGTTGTAGAATTAGCGGTAAAGGATATCTTACTCCTTATGCTACACAATTAACTATACTCGAAGAGGGACATCATACTCATGAATTGGTAGGATGGGGTATGCCGCGCTTTAGAAAATATAGTACAAGTCGTACTTATTTTACTTTCTTATTTGAATCAAAATTTCTTCGCAAGTTATTCGGTAACTTTAAATATAAATGGGACACTCGTCTTTTAGGTGGCAGAAGGGCTATTATAATGTCGGGTGAGTATGAAAAGGTTTTGCCGATGGATATTTATCCTGAGTTTTTGTTTAAAGCGATGATTGCCAGTGATTTGGATAAGATGGAAGCTCTTGGAGCATATGAAATTGCACCTGAAGACGTTGCTCTGTGTGAATTTGTATGTACTTCGAAATTGCCTTTGCAGCAAATCGTAAGAAATTCATTGGATTACATGAAAAAAGAATTAGAATAATATGAGGAATAATAAATTAAGAAAATTTGTAGATAAACTGAAACCGCATTTTATGCCCGGTGGTAAGCTCGAAAAGCTTCATTCAGTTTTTGATGGTTTCGAAACCTTCCTTTTTGTTCCAAATACAACTTCGAAAAATGGTGTTCATATTCATGATGCTATCGATTCGAAGAGAACAATGATTACTGTTGTTGTAGCTTTAGTACCGGCACTGCTTTTTGGTATGTTTAATGTCGGCTATCAACATTATCTTGCTATAGGTCAGACTGTTGGTTTCTGGGATACTTTTGTATTTGGTTTGCTTGCTGTACTACCTATTGTAGTTGTTTCATATGCTGTGGGATTAGGTATCGAGTTCGTTATAGCACAGATTAAAGGTCATGAAATCCAGGAGGGTTTCTTGGTGTCGGGTATGTTAATACCATTAATTGTACCTGTTGATACGCCTCTGTGGATGATTGCTGTAGCAACTGCCTTCTCAGTTTTATTTGCTAAAGAAGTGTTTGGTGGTACAGGTATGAATATTTTTAACGTGGCTTTGGTTGCTCGTGCATTTTTATTCTTCGCTTATCCTACTTTTATGTCGGGTGATACGGTTTGGGTACGTACAGGAACAACTTTCGGATTAGGTGGAGGAAGTATAATCGACTCATACTCCGGTGCTACTGCTTTAGGTGAGTTGGCAACAGCTACTTCTTCTAATGTTCAGCTCACTAATATTATAGGTAATCCTCTTGGTTTCTTGGATGGTTTTCTCGGTCTTATTCCAGGTTCAATTGGAGAAACTTCAACATTGGCAATTTTAATTGGTGCGGCTATCATACTTTTTACAGGTGTAGCAAGTTGGAAAATTATGCTTTCTGTTTTTGCCGGTGGAGCTTTAATGGCATTTGTATTTAATAATTTCGGTCCTGATAATGCTGTTGCTCATTTCCCATGGTATAATCATTTGGTTTATGGTGGTTTTGCTTTTGGTGCTGTGTTTATGGCTACCGACCCTGTTACCGCTGCTCGTACTGAAACCGGTAAATGGATTTATGGTTTCTTAATAGGTGCTTTTGCAATTGTTATTCGTGTGCTTAATCCGGGATATCCCGAAGGTATGATGTTATCTATTCTGTTTATGAATATTTTTGCTGCACTGATAGATTATTATGTGGTGGAAGGTAATATCAAAAAACGTATGAAACGAGTTGGTACTCAAAAACAATAGGAGGTAGATATGAACACAAATAGTAATAATTATACAATAATATTCGCCACAGTTATGGTGGTGATAGTGGCTCTGCTCCTCGCTCTTGTATCCGGTATGTTGAGTGATAAGCAGACTGAAAATGTTGAGCTTGATAAAAAGAAGCAAATTTTGACTTCTTTAAATATAAACACTCAAGATCAGGATGTTAATGAACTTTACAACAAATATATAACGAAGGAAGTTGTAATTGATTCTAAGGGTAACGAGATTGAAAATCCTGAAAGTCAAGCCTTTTATATTGATGTAAAAAAGGAGTTGTCGAAACCTCTTGAAAATAGAGCTTTACCTTTATACATTGCTGATGTTGATGGTTCTACGAAATATATTATTTCTTTATATGGTGCCGGATTGTGGGGACCAATTTGGGGATATGTTGCACTTGACGAAGATAAAAATACAATCTTTGGTTCGTATTATTCACATGCAAGTGAAACACCCGGTCTCGGTGCCGAAATAGCTGATCATCATTTTCAAACTAAGTTTATTGGTAAAGAAATATTCAATAGTCAACATGAGTTTGTTTCAGTTGCAATAGTAAAACCAGGACAAACTGCTGAGAGAGACTATGTGGATGGCATTTCAGGTGGTACAATCACAAGTAATGGCGTAGAGTCTATGCTTATGAACTGCATCGGACAATATGAACAATATTTGAAACTTTCAATTAATGGAGGAACTGAAGAATGAGTAAATTATTTTCAGATAGAATTAAAAAGGTCTTTATGGGACCACTTAGTCAGGATAACCCGATAACCGTACAGGTGCTCGGTATATGCTCGGCTTTGGCTGTTACAGCTAAGCTCGAACCTGCTATTGTTATGGGTTTGTCGGTAACTATCATTCTAGCATTTTCTAATGCAATTATTTCAGTATTGAGGAATATGATACCTAATCGTATCAGAATTATTGTTCAATTGGTGGTAATTGCTGCACTCGTTACTGTTGTTAACGAAATACTTAAAGCTTATGCTTATGATGTTAGCGTTCAGCTTTCTGTGTATACAGGATTGATTATTACCAACTGTATTCTGATGGGTCGCCTTGAAGCATTTGCAATGGCGAATAAGCCGTGGGAATCGTTTGTTGATGGGATAGGCAATGGTTTGGGCTATGCGTGGATTTTAGTCGTGGTTGCTTTCTTCCGCGAATTACTTGGTGCCGGGACATTATTCGGCTTTAAGGTTATTCCACAATCTTTCTATGATGCAGGATATGTTAATAATGGTCTTATGGTGATGCCTCCTATGGCTCTGATATTAGTAGCCGTTATAATATGGGTTCATCGTTCAGTTAATAAAGATTTACAAGAAAAATAAAATTATTGATATATGGAAAATATAGCTTCTATATTTGTAAAGTCGATTTTTGTCGATAATATGATTTTTGCATTTTTCCTCGGGATGTGTTCTTATCTTGCGGTTTCTAAAAATGTAAAAACATCTATGGGCTTAGGTTTGGCTGTAATATTCGTATTAGGTATTACTTTGCCGGTTAACTATCTGCTCGAAAATTATGTTCTGAAAGAAGGCGCATTGAAATGGCTAAGTCCATCTTTAGCTTCACTTGATTTAAGCTATTTAGCATTTATATTATTTATTGCTGTTATCGCTGCTATCACTCAATTAGTTGAAATGGCTGTTGAGAAATTCACTCCATCGCTATATGCATCGCTCGGTATTTTCTTACCGCTGATTGCTGTAAACTGTGCCATCATGGGTGGTTCGCTGTTCATGCAACAACGTCAGTTTGTTAATATAGGCGAAGCAACTTCATATGCTTTTGGATCAGGTGTTGGTTGGTTGTTAGCAATAGTAGGATTAGCTGCAATACGCGAAAAAATGGCATATTCAGATGTGTTTCCTCCACTTAGAGGGTTAGGTATTACTTTTATTACTGTAGCTCTTATGGCTATGGCATTTATGAGCTTTTCAGGATTAAAAATCTGATCGATTATTAAAATTGTATTAAATCATGATATTAGCTATCAATTCAACAATGATTATTGCCAGTTTGGCTGTGTTTCTTCTGGTTATTATATTACTAACAATTATTTTATTAGTTGCAAAAAAGTATTTAGTTGCTTCCGGTGATGTTAAAATCACTGTAAACGGCGAGAAAGATGTTATTGCTCCTGCCGGTGGTACTTTATTAAATACTCTTGCAACGCAAAATATATTTCTTCCATCTGCTTGTGGTGGTGGTGGTACTTGTGCACAATGTAAATGTCAGATTATCGAAGGAGGAGGGGAAATACTTCCTACTGAAACTGTGCATTTTAGTCGTAAAGAAATACTTGACAATTGGAGATTAAGCTGTCAGGTGAAGGTTAAAAACGATATGTCCATTAAAATGGATGAGTCGATTATGGGTGTGAAAAAATGGGAATGTGAAGTGGTGTCTAATAAAAATGTCGCTACCTTCATTAAAGAGTTTGTTGTTAAACTTCCTGAAGGAGAGCAGCTTAACTTTAAGCCGGGTGGTTATATTCAAATAGACGTTCCTAAATATGATATAAAATACTCTGATTTTGATATTCCTGATAGATTCCGTGGTGACTGGGATAAATTCAGAATGTGGGAACTTGCGATTAACAATGATGAGGAAACAATGCGTGCTTATTCTATGGCTAACTATCCCGCAGAAGGTGATATTGTAATGCTGAATGTTCGTATTGCAACTCCTCCATGGGATAAGGCTGCAAATGCGTGGTCAAATATAAAACCGGGTATTTGTTCTTCTTATATCTTCAATTTGAAACCCGGTGATAAAGTTATGGTATCCGGTCCGTTTGGTGAGTTTCATCCTATCATAGATAGTAAACGTGAAATGCTATATATAGGTGGTGGTGCAGGAATGGCGCCTCTTCGCTCTCATGTATTGCATCTTCTAAATACTCTTAAAACAAGTGATAGAAAGATAACTTATTGGTATGGAGCACGTTCTAAGAATGAGATTTTCTATGAAGAAGACTTCAGAAAATTAGAGAAAGAATTTTCTAATTTTACTTTCAATATTGCATTAAGTGATCCTCAACCAGAAGATAATTGGACAGGTTATGTCGGTTTTATTCATAAAGTTATTTTGGATAATTACTTGATAGAGCATGACTCACCGGAAGATATCGAGTACTACATGTGCGGTCCCGGTCCGATGGCTAAAGCTGTGGAGAAAATGTTGTACGACTTAGGTGTACCTCGTGAAATGCTAATGTTTGATGATTTTGGAGCATAAGAGTCGATACGTTAATCAATACATTATCATATTAACTCTGAATTTATAATGCAATATTAGAATTAAAAATTTTAAAGTAAATTTGCGTATTTAAAAACAGATTATTATCTTTGTAGCCGAAATAGTTTTAAAATGAAACGAAACATAGTAAATACAGCTTGGTGGTGGCACTTACAGAATTTTATTCCGTGAGTATTATTTACTTGTATTTATCAAAATATATTTTTGAAAAGGCTTGTCGAAACTCACGATAAGCCTTTTCTATTTAATAGCAATTTTATCAAAACATATTTAAAGTATTAATAATGAAAACACCTGACGAAAAAGGTTTTTATGGAATTTACGGCGGTGCATATATTCCCGAAATTCTGCATGATTCAGTGGAACGTTTGAAATATGCGTTTTATCAGGCTAAAAATGACCCATCATTTTTAAAAGAATACAATGATCTGCTGAAAAATTATGTCGGACGTGCAACTCCTTTATATTATGCTAAACGTTTGTCTAAGAGATATAAAACAAATATATATCTGAAAAGGGAAGATCTTAATCATACCGGTTCACATAAGATTAATAATTCTTTAGGACAGATTTTATTGGCTAAACGTATGGGTAAATCTCGTATTATTGCTGAAACCGGTGCCGGTCAGCATGGCGTGGCTACTGCAACTGCCTGCGCTCTTATGGGTCTGGAATGTATAGTGTTTATGGGTAAGACTGATGTGGAACGTCAATTCTCTAATGTGCAAAAAATGAAAATGTTAGGTGCAGAGGTTGTTCCAGTTACAAGTGGCAATATGACACTAAAAGATGCTACTAATGAAGCCATTAGATACTGGTGCTCAAATTCCGATACTTTCTATATCATCGGCTCAACTGTTGGTCCTCATCCTTATCCTGAGATGGTATCTTTCTTTCAGTCAGTTATTTCAAGCGAGATAAAACAGCAATTAAATGAGCAAATCGGGCGAGATTATCCTGATTTTCTTATAGCTTGTGTTGGTGGAGGAAGTAATGCTATGGGAACATATTATCATTTTTTAGAAGATGAGCGAGTAAAAATTATTTCTGCGGAAGCCGGTGGTTTAGGACTTAATTCCGGTCATACTGCTGCTACTATTCATGTGGGTACAATTGGAATCATTCATGGATTTAAAACACTTTTGATGCAGGACGAGGATGGACAAATCATTGAACCTTATTCGATTTCGGCAGGATTAGATTATCCGGGTGTAGGACCCTCACATGCGTATCTTGCTCAGATCAAGCGTACTAAGGTGTATGCTATAAATGATGATGAAGCTCTTGATGCTGCTTTTGAACTCACTAAATTGGAAGGAATTATTCCGGCAATAGAATCGGCACATGCACTTGCGGTTCTGGCAAAAGAATCGGAAAACTTTAAGCCTGATGATGTGGTTGTGTTAACTGTTTCAGGTAGAGGTGATAAGGATATCGATACTTATATCAAGATTATTAATGAAAAAAAATAATAACGCATAAAATACTAAAACATAAAATCAAATGAAACTTATAGTCAATACTAAAAAAATGCTTGCTGACATGCAAACTCCGGTAGGTATATATCTTAAAATAAGAGATTTATATACTAATTCCGTATTATTGGAAAGTTCTGATTATCACGGTAATGAAAACAGTTTTTCATATATAGGATTTGCTCCGATTGGAGGTATTTCTGTAAATCGGTTTGTGATAAAGGAAGAATATCCTGATGGCAAAATGATAGAAACCAATGTTGTTGATAAAATGACTGTTGCTAATCGTTTTGATATTTTCCTTAAATCTTTTGAAATCGATAATAATCTGACAGAGAAAGGATTAATCAATGGATTGCTTGGTTATACATCATACGAATCAGTTCAATATTTTGAAGATATTAAATTAAAAGCCAGAGAAACTACACCCGGTTCTATGCCCGGATTACATTATGTACTTTTCAAATATATCATAGCTATTAATCATTTTAATAATGAACTTACAATTATCGAAAATCTTCTTGAAAATGAGAGTTCTCAATTAGAAGTCATTGAAAATATATTGATTAACAACAATATAGCAACATATAAATTTGCACCTAAAGGCGAGGAGAAAAGTGATGTGAATGATGATGAGTTTTTACAAATGATTGTGAAAGGTAAAGAAGCTTGTGAAAATGGTACTGTCTCGCAGATTGTTCTTTCAAGAAGATTTTATCGTATGTTCGAAGGTGATGACTTTATGTTGTATAGAACTTTACGCTCGGTAAATCCTTCACCTTATTTGTTCTATTTTAATTTTAGTGATTTTAGAATTTTTGGTTCTTCTCCTGAGGCGCATTTAATTGTTGACGGTAAAAAGCAAAAAGCTTATATTAAGCCTATAGCAGGGACTTTCAGACGAACAGGTGATGATGAAAAGGATTTGGAATTAGCAGAAAAATTAAGTCAAGATGAAAAAGAAAATGCCGAACACGAAATGTTGGTTGAATTGGCACTCAATGATTTAGATAAAAATACTAAGGAAGTCAAAGTAGAAATTCATAAAGAAGTTCAATATTATTCTCATGTTTTACATCTCGTTTCAACAGTAAGCGGAAAATTAACTGATGATACGAAAATCATTAAACTTTTTGCTGATACATTCCCTGCCGGAACTTTGACCGGTGCACCGAAAGTAACTGCTATGAAGCTTATTGACGATATTGAACCTCACGACAGAGGTCCGTATGGCGGTTGTATCGGTTATATTGGATTTGATGGAGGTTTTAATCAGGCAATTACAATACGTTCGTTTATCAGTAAACAAAATACTTTGTATTATCAAGCCGGTGCAGGTATTGTTTCTCAATCAGTTGTAGAAAAAGAATTACAGGAAGTCAACAATAAATTAGCAGCTTTGAAAAGAGCTATTGATGTAGCAGCTTTATAAATTTGAAAAAATTATAATCATGAAACAGATTTTAAATAGACTATTTAATCATCAGTCGCTTACAAAAAACGAAGCGCATGAGATAATGATAAAAATGGGAGCAGGGGAGTACAATCCCTCGCAAATTGCTGCTTTTATTTCAGTATATCTGATGAGAAGTATCGAACTTGAAGAGATTATAGGCTTCAGAGAGGCATTACTTTCTATGGCGACTAAAATAGATTTGTCAAATTTTGAGACAATTGATATTGTAGGTACTGGTGGCGATGGCAAAAATACTTTTAATATATCGACAGCAGCTTGTTTTGTTGTTGCCGGTGCCGGATATTTTGTGGCAAAACATGGTAATTACGGTTCAACATCAGTGAGTGGATCTTCAAATGTACTTGAATATTATGGTGCAAAATTATCAACAGATCAAGATGTGCTTAATAAAACTTTAGATCAATGTGGCTTTACTTATCTACATGCTCCTTATTTTAATCCTGCAATGAAAAATGTTGCTCCGATAAGAAAAGAATTGGGAGTACGTACGTTTTTTAATATATTAGGACCGCTTATTAATCCATCTCAACCTCAATATCAATGTCTTGGAGTATATGATTTAAAAATGATGCGACTTTATAATTATATTTATCAAAATCTTGGTGTTACATACTCAATTGTTCACAGTCTCGATGGTTATGATGAAATATCGCTTACCGATAACTCTAAAATAGTTAATAATAATGGAGAATATCTGCTGTCTCCTAAGCAGTTAGGTTTCAAAAAAAATGAACAGGATGATTTATGGGGAGGTGAATCAGTTAAGGGTGCAGCAAAAATTTTCTTGGATGTGTTGGAGAGTAAATCTACTGAAGCTCAAAGTAATGCTGTAGTAATTAACGCTGCTATTGCTATTCAAACTCGCTGTCCGCTTAAATCTATTTCTGATTGTATAGAAGAAGCAAAAGAGTCTATTAAAAGTGGTAATGCCTTGTTATCATTTAAAAAGTTTATAAACCAATAAAGAAATTATACAATTCAATATTAATATGATTCTAACAAAAATATTAAACGACAAGGTTGATGAGGTAGTAATTCGTAAAAAACAAGTATCAATTCAATATTAATATGATTCTAACAAAAATATTAAACGACAAGGTTGATGAGGTAGCAATTCGTAAAAAACAAGTATCAATTGACGAATTACATAGTTTGCCTTATTTTATGCGAAGAACAATATCCTTAAAAGATAATATATGCTCTTCTCAGTCAGGAATTATTTCAGAATTTAAAAAGAAATCACCTTCCAAAGGATGGATTAATGAATCTGCTAAAGTAATTGAAGTTACTCAAGGCTATTCAAGTAATGGTGCTTCCGGTATTTCGATATTGACTGATAATAAGTATTTTGGCGGATGTGATGAAGACTTAATATCTGCTCGTGAATATATTAATATCCCTATCCTGCGTAAAGATTTTATTGTAGATGAGTATCAGATTTATGAATCTAAGGCAATTGGTGCAGATGTTATTCTTCTCATTGCAGCAGCTCTGACAAAAGAACAAACACTTCTGTTTGCCAAAAAAGCAAAAGAATTATCTTTGGAGGTGCTGTTGGAAGTACATAATCAAGACGAATTATCGCATTTGAATGATTATATAGATATTGTTGGTGTAAATAACAGAAACCTGAAAACATTTGAGGTTGATGTAAATATTTCAATAGAATTGTCGAATTACATACCACAGCAATTCGTAAAAATCAGTGAAAGTGGTATTTCTTCTGTCGATACTGTATTGAAATTGCGAGAATATGGATTCAAAGGCTTTCTAATGGGTGAAAACTTTATGAAAGAGGCAAATCCTGCTGATGCTCTTGGAAATTTTATAAGAGGATTGTAAGGATTAGTATGGAGTATGGAGTATGGAGTATAGAGTATGGAGTATGGAGTATGGAGTATGGAGTGGAGACTATAGACTATAGACCACATTTACATATTAGCAAATTAGCACATTATTTAATTTACATATGAAAATAAAGATATGCGGCATGCGTGATAAAGATAATATTATTCAAATTTTGTCTTTAAAGCCTGATTTCATAGGGTTTATATTTTATGAAAAATCGCCTCGTTTTGTTAACTATTTGCATGACTTTTCAGAAATTCAATTCGATTCTAAGGTCAAGAAAACAGGAGTTTTTGTTAATGCAAATGAGCAGGAAATCATGCAAAAGGTAAAAATGTACGATTTACAGGCTGTTCAATTACATGGTAATGAGTTGCCTTCGTTATGCAATACTTTGAAGGCAAGGGGATTGATAGTGATAAAAGCAATACAGATTTATTCTCAGGAAGATTTTAAAGAGATAGATGCTTATTCGTCATATATAGATTATTTTTTATTCGACACTAAAACAAAACTTTATGGTGGTTCCGGAGAGAAATTCGACTGGTCGGTGCTAAAGGAATATAAATTAGAAACGCCTTTCTTTTTGAGTGGAGGTCTTGATATAGATGATATAGATAATATTAAACAATTTAATCACCCAAAATTGATAGGTATAGATTTAAACAGTAAATTTGAACTTTCTACAGGTATTAAGGATTACAATAAATTACAAAAATTCATAAAACAGATATTATGAACAGAATCAATGAGTTATTTGCTAAAAAGAACAACAATATTTTGTCAGTATATTTTACCGCAGGCTTTCCTAAGTTTGACGATACTGTTGATATACTGCAAGTTTTACAATCGCATGGAGTCGATTTAGTCGAAATAGGTATTCCTTTTTCAGATCCTATTGCCGACGGACCTGTTATTCAACAGTCAAATCACAAAGCTTTGCAAAATGGGATGAGTATTAGGAAGTTGTTTTCACAGCTTGACAATATCCGTCCGCAAATCCATATTCCTTTAGTGATGATGGGGTATTTAAACCCGGTATTGCAATTTGGATTTGAGCATTTTTGTTCAGAATGTAACCGTGTAGGAATTGATGGTATGATTATTCCGGATTTGCCAATGTATGATTATCTTAATGAGTATAAAGCAATTGCAGATAAATATAAGCTTAAATTTATTTTTTTAATTACACCTGAGACTTCAGATGAACGAATCAGGCAAATTGACCAAAATACTGATGGCTTTATCTATATGGTATCGTCTGCGGCTGTTACAGGAACTAAACAATCATTCGATGATCGAATTACGTATTTTGAGCGTATAAATTCAATGAATCTTGTAAACCCTCGATTAGTTGGTTTTGGTATATCCAATAAAGCTACTTTAACCACCGTAAATCATTATGCATCAGGCGCAATTATCGGCTCTGCATTTATCAAAATTTTAAACGAAACTAATAATGTTAACATAGCCGTTGAGAAACTCTTGGAAAATCTGAATAAATAATTATATTTGCAAGGCATTAAAATGGTGATTGGTCAATAGTCAATAGTCAATGGTCAATAGTTTGGAGTATAGACAATAGACAATAGACCATAGACCATAGACAATATTTACACATTATCACATTGGCACATTAACACATTATTTACGTATGAAACGATATTTATTTATAGTCTTGCTTGTAAGCTTTAATCTTCTAAATATTGTTTATTCTCAAAGTAATAAACAAAATCTTGCCAAGGAGGAATCTCAGCTTAGTGACGCTTTCCCTGTGAAGCTATTTAATGACACCTTGTTTTATGTTGATACTAAACTTGGTACTTTGACAGCCGAAGAAAGGGCAAAGTATATTTCAGCAAGAATAGAAAGAGTGTTTGATGATAATGACTCGATTCAAATAATTCTTTCTCAAAATGAGAATACCGTCGATTTGATGTGTGATGAGACTTTTATCATGACTGTTCACGAACATGACACTATATCGAAAAATATGAGTGTGGAACAGCTTGCAGAAAATTATAAATCGCTTATTGTGTCTTCTTTTGTTAAGGCAAAGAAAGACAGGAGTTTGCTAACTATATTAGTGAGAATTGGACTCGTATTATTGGTTCTGTCTGCGATATGGCTGATGATTTATTTGTTGAGGTTAGGACATCGTTATCTTGAAAATAAAGTGATAGCTAATAAAGATAAGTGGTTGAGAAACTTGTCTTACAAAGATTATACGTTTATCACTGCTAATCAGGAATTAAAGGTTGCACTATGGTTTCTTAATATCTTGCAATGGGCTGCTATTATCATTTTGATATATTTACTGCTACCATTGATTTTCAGTATCTTCCCTTTTTCAAGAGGATGGGCAACAGCGTTATTTGACGTGATATGGGATCCTTTTAAAAAGATTATAACATCTGTGTGGCATTATCTGCCTAATTTGTTTGCAATAATCGTTATCTATTTTGTTTTTAAATATCTAATACGTTTTATAAGATACATATTTAATGAGATTGAAGTTGGAAAATTAAAAATATCCGGATTTCATAGAGATTGGGCAGTACCTACATTTAGCATAGTTCGATTTCTGTTATATGCTTTTATGTTTGTGCTAATTTTCCCTTATCTGCCCGGCTCTGATTCAAGAGTGTTTCAAGGAGTATCTGTGTTTTTAGGACTGCTTGTTTCCTTAGGATCGTCAAGTGCTATATCAAATATGGTGGCGGGATTGGTAATTACTTATATGCGACCGTTTAAAATTGGTGATAGAATTAAAATTGGAGATGTTGTAGGTAATGTGGTAGAAAAAACCATGTTAGTCACCAGATTACGTACATCGAATAATGAAAATATAACCATACCAAATTCTGCAATTTTATCGGGTAACACTACAAATTATTCATCACTGGCACAAACAGAAGGTTTGATTCTAAGTGCTATGGTAACAATAAGTTATAATGTACCTTGGCGCAATGTTCACGAAGCTCTTTTGGAGGCAGCAAAAAGAACCGAGCAGTTAGATAAAGAGAAAAAGCATTTTGTCTTGCAGACTGCATTAAACGATTTTAATGTAGAATATCAGCTTAATGTTTATACCAATGAAACTAACGCTTTCGCACCAATTTATAATGATGTATATCAGAACATCCAAGATGTATGTGCAGAAAGAGGAATAGAAATTATGTCACCACATTATTTGGTACAAAGAGATGGACATTTGAGTACAATGTCGATAAATGAAATCTCAGATAATACGCCTTCTAAGTAAGGATTTTTAATTATTGATTATTTATTATACAAATTTGATGTTTTCAGGCAATCGTTTTGAGATCTAATATCATTGCTACATATTTGCCTTCAGCATTGAACCCTTTGTTCATAAGCTGAAAATAATCTACTTCACTTTCATTACCTTCAATAAAAAGTTCATCATTTCTGAAGTAATCGAATGGAACTTCCGTGTATCCAAGCTGAAGATTGGCTTTTAAGATTGCAGGACTTGCAGTAAGACTGAATAGTGTTGCATTAGGAAATAACTCTTTAGCTAATTGAACTATCCTCGTTTTAAGGATTTTAAGTAAGCCATTTCCACGATACTTAGGTCTCACTATTAGAGCTGTGTTTGAAACATATCTATCATGAAACCAAACTTCAAGACTTGAAAATGCTACCCATTCGTTATTGTTCTTATCAATTATAATAACAGCAAATCCCTCATTTATTTTTCTTTTAAGATATCCGACAGTTCTATCAACTATGCCTGTTTCTCTCTCCTTTGCAGAACGATTTATTTCGTCGATTATATCTGGTAAGTACTTAAAATCACTTTGGTTGGCAATTTTTATTATATATCTATCTTGGTACTGTGAAATATCTCTTTTTTGGTCTTCAACCTCATTGTATATATCCATAATTTGAAATCAATTTAATTGTTTGGTTAGTTTTGAACATTCATCTCTGTAACATTGTCAGCAACACAAGTTCAAGTTTTCATATAAAACAAGACCCGGAATAAATTGTTTATACTTAAAATAGATTTTATGCATTATTAATCAAATCAAAACTATCTCTTATGAGTGATGTAATCTGCGTAAAAAACAATTTTAAAAGTTCCTTTGTGTAATCAAAAAAATAATATTATCTTTGCCAACCGTTTCGAATAGGGTATATAAGAAGTGCTGCGAAAGCATCTCACCTTACCGATGTAATAATAAATACATATAATAAATGTACGCAATTGTAGAGATTTTAGGACAACAGTTTAAGGTAGAAGCCGGTAAAAAACTGTTTGTTCACAGAATGAATGAAGCAGAAGTAGCTTCTGTAGTAGAGTTTGACAAGGTTTTGCTTATCGACAACAATGGTGAAGTAACCGTTGGTGCACCGGTTGTAGAAGGAGCAAAAGTTGTTTGTGAAGTATTAGATCATGTTCGTGGAGAAAAAGTGATTATATTCCACAAAAAACGTCGTAAAGGCTATCGCAAACGTAACGGTCATCGTCAAGACTTTACAGAATTGAGAATTAAAGAAATTGTAGCTTAATTAACCGATTAAAAATTAAAAGAAAATGGCACATAAAAAAGGAGTAGGTAGCTCGAAAAACGGTCGTGAATCGGAAAGTAAGCGACTTGGAGTTAAAGTATACGGTGGTCAGTTTGCTAAAGCAGGCAATATCGTTGTTCGTCAAAGAGGAACAGTTCATCATCCGGGAGAAAATATGGGCTTAGGAAAAGACCATACTTTGTTTGCCTTGGTTGATGGTATAGTTGAATTCAGAAAAAGAAAAAACAATAGATCTTATGTTTCTGTAAGAGCTGTCGAAGCTAATTGATTTTTCAGAATACAGTCTAAAAATACAAGGAATCTCCTGTTGTTTTACCGTAGAGTAAAATTGCGGGAGATTTTTTAATTAAACATTCTCCATTAAACTAAACACTAAACATTAAACATTAAACATTAAACACTCTAAGAAAATATGCTTACACTTAAATATATAACAGACAATACCACTGAGGTAATCAGCAGATTAGCTAAAAAACATTTTAAGGCAGATGACTTAATACACAAGATTATCGAACTTGATACAGAAAGGAAACAAACTCAAACAGCTGCTGATAGCGCTTTATCTCAGTCTAATGCTTTATCAAAAGAAATAGGCATACTTTATCAACAGGGTAAAACTTCTGAGGCAAATAATGCTAAAGCTCAAACTACTACTCTGAAGGAAACTATAAAAGAGCTTACCGAAAAACAAACAATAATCGAACAAGAGTTAAATGATTTGTTGGTTCAAGTCCCAAATTTACCGCACGAATCTGTGCCTGAAGGTAAAGGTGCAGATGATAATGTTGTAGAACGTTCAGGTGGTGTTATACCAAATCTACCTGAAGATGCCTTACCTCATTGGGATTTAGCAAAAAAATATGACTTAATCGACTTTGAATTAGGAGTTAAAATTACCGGTGCAGGTTTTCCTGTATATAAAGGTAAGGGTGCACGCCTACAACGTGCATTGATTAATTTCTTCTTAGATAATGCAAGAGATGCAGGTTATCTTGAGGTGCAGCCTCCTTATGTTGTCAATGCGGCTTCGGGATATGGAACAGGACAATTACCTGATAAAGAAGGACAAATGTATCATGCACCTTTAGATGATTTATATCTGATTCCAACAGCCGAAGTGCCTGTTACGAATATATACAGAGATGTAATTTTAAATGAGAACGAACTTCCAATTAAAAATACTGCTTATTCTGCTTGTTTTCGCCGTGAAGCCGGTTCTTATGGAAAGGATGTACGTGGTTTAAATCGCTTGCACCAATTTGATAAGGTGGAGATTGTTCAAATTCAGCATCCTGACAAATCTTACGAATCTCTTACTGATATGGTGAATTATGTGCAGACATTAGTTGAAAAGCTCGAATTACCATGGAGGATTTTACGCCTTTGCGGTGGTGATATGAGTTTCACTTCTGCTTTGACATTCGATTTCGAAGTATGGTCGGCTGCACAGAAACGTTGGCTCGAAGTCAGTTCTGTTTCAAATTTCGAAAACTATCAGGCTAATCGCTTAAAATGTAGATTTAAAGGTGGCGACAAGAAAACACAGTTATGCCATACCTTAAATGGCAGTGCTTTAGCTTTACCTCGTATAGTTGCTGCTATCTTAGAAAACAACCAAACTCCTGAAGGAATTAAAATCCCAAAAGCTTTAGTTGAATATACAGGATTTGAGTTTATTTGATGGTGTCAATCTGTGACACTATTCTTTTTTAGTTACACAGTGTTTCACAATGTATTTCACAATGTTACACAGTGTTACTCTGTGTTTCCTCTGTGATACTCTGTGACACTATTCTTTTTTA
>CALFXE010000069.1 GCA_937927845.1 uncultured Paludibacter sp. | reverse complement strand
TAAAGCCGACTACGAACTTGCGACCTACATTCGTTAAATTATAAAAATCAAAATTAGGATTATATTTTTCATTCATTATTTTTTTTAAGCCAGAATCAAATTCTAGTGAATCAAGAATATTATTCGTATTTATATTATAACTGTATAATCTATTCCCAACACTCCCGGTTATTTGAAAAAGAATAATGGAATCATTCACATATGAAATTTCTTGAGTAGGATAAACAACATCCATTATTTTTCGTTCGTTTATTAATTGAGAACTTGTATCGGAAATATTGTATACAAAAATCTTATCATGTGCCGAATCAAATATTGACAAACTATTACCTGAATTATTTTGAACAATTATTGGTGCAATAAATTCATCGTTTGATTGTCCTAATCGACCGAAACTAAAACAAAACTTCATTTTATCTAATGAATACACGTAAAAACAATCTTCACCGGGTATATATTCGTTTTGCACTATTAGATAACCCTTTAGTTTAACAAAATTCCCTGGATTTATAACTTCTTTTACTGGGAGTAAATCTGCAACTAAACCAATATCCTCTCTAAACACATTATTCATTTTTCTTGTATTTTCACTATCATTGCAAGCAAAACAAATACATAAAACAGCTGCCAATACATATTTCATATGTCAATAATTTTAATATTTATTTAAATTAAAAAAAAGATTTTCTTTTAATTAAATAATTAAAACATATTCTCCATAAATAATAATATTAAATACAGAGAATATGTACTCCTTTATTTTATATCAAAGTATACTTAATTATCTTGAAATTCTATATACAAGTATTTAACACCAATACATAGTATATTGAACATCATTTCTGATAATAAATAGTATCTTTTATCATATACACCCCCATGTATTGCATGATGAGAATATAAACGTTATAGTACTCCCCATTTTTCGACCACATGATCAGCCCTTTACCTATATGAATGTTTTTTTAAAGTTTTTATTCGTTTTTTTCTTTTCAATGCCTTTTAAAGGTATTAGTAGATTGATGCAACCGCTTGAAACTTTTGCCTTAAATTCGGCCGTGAATCATTTTAATTATACTTCACAAGTGATTTAGGATTTGAGGAGTGTTTTAATATTACTCACACAAATCGGGGAAAATTTGAACAGTATAACCTCCATTCGATAATGGAACAGCAACGCGAATAACTTTTTCGTTTTTAACCTTAATAATCAAACTCTTTTCTTTTGCAAACATATAAAGTTTAATTCCGGTATTTGTTTTTAAAATCTTTATTGGAATTGTTTCTCCAGTCTTATTTTTCACAGTAAAAATATAATAATCAGTCAACGACTCCTTTTTCGTTAATTCACCATTAACGGACAATTGTTTTAAGCTTTTATCATAAAAGACTGAACAATCCTCCGGAGGTAAAGTAAGAAAAAATGCACTAATAAAAAGCAATAACGAATACATAATTAATTTATTTAAAAGTTATAAACATAAGGATTGGATTACTATCCTCTGTGATTCTGATTAAGTCATTCAAATTTTCTTTCTTTAATTTATTTTTAAATACATCTTCTTCTATAAGACTTCTTACTTGATATGCTTCAATTGGAATTATAAATTCAGATCCATTCACAGCTAAAGGAGTAGTGGGAAAAGAACAGTTAAATTCTTCTTCGTTTCTATACAATTTCGAAACACCTGTTAATTTATCTACTATTGCATGATACAATTTATCTTTATAGTTAAATTCTACGTATATATGAGTCTTTGACTCTAGTAAATTAAAGTAATATACAAAATTCGAATTTTCAAGAGCATTCATAAAATCAATAGCATTACTCCATTTAATTCTTTCAAAATCTTCATTAATCCAATTATTTCCAAAATCAAAAGAATAACGAACGTCCAGTCGATCAGCAAATACATTATACACAATTGGGCTGTATTGTGGAACGTAAACCAGTGTATCTTCCAACTTAAATAAAGTAGTTCGAGGTGAAAAACTAATACCCAATGGCTCTTCATATGGTAAATATTTTTGCATATTACAACCTGGCACTAATGAAGAAACAATCAAATTATATTTCCAAGAAAGCCCCCTACTATGTCTCTGATAATCTAAAGCATAAAGCTCATCATTAATTTGAGCAAAATGCATAGGGGCTTGTTCTGATTGAAAAACAAATTCTTTTATGTATTCTCCACTCATAGAATACGTTACCATCTTCTTTTGTAGCCCATCCAGTATTATGATCTGATTCGCGAAACTATCAATTAACACATCGTCAATCCGAACATATTCACCAGGGCCATTTCCAATGTATGAAATCTTTGTAACCAATATTCCATCTCTATTAAAAACGTAAATGCTATGTGTCATCACATCAGACACAATTACTTTATCATTACTAAAAAGAATTTTTGAAATTCTACCAATTTCATGATCCTTTGATGTCTCAAGTATAATCAAGTGTACAGAATCAATTTCAGATTTAAAATCATATGGCTTGGCTTTTTCAAAATCTACTTTATATGTTCTTGTCTTATTTTCTTCTTGTTTACAAGAAAAAAACATACAAGTTATCCAAAGCAAAATAACACAAGTATATATCTTATACATAGTTAATATATATTAATTCTTGACTACAAACCAACAGAAGAATTACTCAACTATTGGTTTGTTATCAATATGACAATTAAATAGGGCAATTTACTGGACCGTTTGGATTGCATGTCCATAAACAGCCAGAAAATATTGTCACCCAATATTGTCCTTCAATCCAACCGTTTACTTCACATCCTGCAAGAGCTTCTACATTTTCCAAAGCCAAATCAGATAAGTTTACTTTGTTTTCACTTTGAGCAAAATTCCAACTTGCAGTTGCTGCTATTGCAGCAACAAACGCAATACTTAGTAATCTCTTTTTCATTTTTTTTGTTTTTTTTAAAATTAATAATTAATCATTTAAAAATATTTCTACTTACTCTTATTTGGCAGAAACAGGCAAAACTATTGTTTTGCATCTTTGATTTGACTACATAGGCCACTCCTTTCTTTTTAGAACTGAGATTACTGGGGCGGAGCTTTAGTTTCTTCTATAATAAAAAGCATCCGCCCCATTCTTCGTTCGTTACCGAACACTTCCAGTAATGGTTAATACTATTGGTGAATTCACACTATTAACAAATACGGATACAGTCCGTAAGAAATCGCCTTTTTGATCGGGCTTATATTGAATGGTTAGTTTTAGTTCTTCTTTTGGAGGGACTTGCCGTCGATCACTTTTAGTCGTTGTACAATCGCAAGAACTAGTACTACCCTTTAGAAATAAAGGATAATTTCCGGTATTCTTTATTATAAAATCGACTTCTTTCGTTTCATTTTTATAAATCTATTTCTGTTGTAGGAATATCAACAGTTGTTAATACAGGATTCTTAATTTCAATATCTCCATTAGTAATTGCATTTATGTAAATATCTCTTACCTTCAAATTATGTATCGGATTGCCTATTAATTTAACACGATTATTCTTATCAAGCAAGAATGTTTGAAAAAGAGGATCACTGGAAAAATTGTTAAGTTTATTTAACTCATCATTAGAATCAATACATACTGGCAAATCAAACCCAGCTCTTTTTAAGAGATACTTTATTTCACGCACATTGTTCGATTGAAAGAAAAATAATACAGGAACCGAACCTCCGGTTGCAGAATCCAATGTAACTATTAACTCTTTCCATTTAGCTAATTGTAATTTACAACTGGTACACCCTATAGAATCAACATATAAAAGTATTTTATATTCTGATTGAGGAATATGGTAATCGACAGTATCTAATCCGAATTTTGTAAAAGTCATTTTTGAAGGGAACTGAACTTCTCTCCCCTGCCACTCTAGCATTATGCGAGTTATTCTTTCTTTGTCTGTCTCTTTACAGGAAAAAAGAAACATCAGAACAAATAATGGTATTAGATTTATTACTTTCATGTACTTATTAAATTTTAAATTGGACAATAGGTTCGTCGCTGTTCACATCAACTGCTGTTATGATACCTTTTTCTTCATTTACATCAATACCGTATATATATCGATCTAGCGTATAAGAACAAACAGGTTCTCCTGATAAAGAAAATACATATATGTATTTTCCTCCATCAATAGACGGGGCACCTTTCATTATTTTTCTAGCAATCTCTTTAAAACTACGTCCATGAAAAACTGTATAGATATATTTATCTGTTACTTCAACATCACTAAACCCCATAATTCCAGTTGGGATACCATAACCATTAGATATTTCAAAGTTCGGCTCTCCATTAGGTCCATAAAGGACTATATGAGTATTATTTTTTAAATTATATATTTCAATTACTTCTCCTAATTGTGTTACAAAAGCCAATATGTTATTTTGTGAATTATAATCAATAAAACTACGCCATGCCTGAGCTAATGCAGGCATTGAATATTCTGATTTATTATGAATTGTTGGTATATTCCCTTTTTCTGCAAAAGTTTCACCATATGAATTAACCAAATTATACCTACTTTTGGCCAAATAATCTGGTATTACAAAATCATTATCAATACGGATAAAATCTAATGCCCTTACGATCTTCTTATTTAAATTTATAGATTCCACCATTTTCACTTTATAATTTCTATTAGTAATTTCCCATCTTATTATTTGCATTTTATTTGCATCTAACGTCCATATGGAATCCAAAGATTGAAAAGCAAATGAATCTGCGGAAAGCATGTCTTCCGGGGAATCACCTCGATGACCAAAAGAAACAATATGTGTCATTTCCGGATAATGAAACAGATGAAAATAGTTGTCAATGTTATGTATGTCCATTATTAACGCAAGACTATCCTTAATTTTTATTCTAAAGGGATACCGTAATAAGGCTGTATCAAGAGGAAGAATATTCGCCACTAAATTTTTTTTGATGGGGAATGTTCCATATTGAGGATACATTACGGTGTGTCCGTCTGCGCAAGACACCATCGAGATAATGGTTAATATTAAAATAAGACACTTCATTTTAAATACTCAAAGCTATATGGTTTATAAGTAGCACGAACTTTTCTCCCATTGCAATCAATTGAGCCTTCTCCAATACAATAGATACTAGGATCGTCCTCTCCAGAAGCTAAAGCTTCGATATTATTAAGAGTTAAATTTGAAAGTTGCTTTTTATTTTCAAAATTAACAACTGAAATAAAAGCTGCTGATGCTACTAAAAACATAAGTTTAATAAATAGATTTCTCATAAATAGTTTTTTTCATAAATTTACTATAACAATTAATATCTCAAAAATAGATTGATTTTAAACTGAGTTTTAATTAATATGATGACATTATAATGATAATTTCAATGACATTATA
>CALFXE010000068.1 GCA_937927845.1 uncultured Paludibacter sp. | reverse complement strand
TTATCTTTAATCTGATCGAAAGAGCGGAGAAATGGCTTCTGGAGAATGAATACACTACTACCATCCTTAAATGGGAAACGTCGGAATGGGGGGAAATTCCAGCAGACTTCGGTAGAAAATAATTGATTAAAAAATGAATGTTAACCTTCCTCTTTTATATATTTTGTTTTCACTTCCCAATACAATAATATTGAAATATATTTGGTTTGTAATAATATTTATAGTTATTTTGTTTCATGTGAAATTTATTGAGCACGAATTATTAATTAATGAAAAAGAGTAACGATAGCATATACGATTATATCATTGTAGGGGCAGGGCTTTTTGGAGCCGTGTTTACACAGCAAGCTGTCAAAGCAGGGAAGAAATGCCTGATTATTGACAAGCGTCGTCAAATAGGAGGTAATCTCTATACCGAAAATATTGACTCCATTAATGTTCATAAATATGGGGCGCACATTTTCCATACAAGTAATAGAGAAATCTGGAATTATATTAATCAGTTTGCCGATTTTAATAATTTCATTAACTCTCCGCTTGCCAACTATAACGGTAAACTTTATAATTTACCGTTTAACATGAACACCTTTTATCAGTTGTGGGGAACACAAACGCCATTGGAAGCAAAAGCAAAAATAGCCGAGCAGTGCAAAAAATACGATTACATAACTCATCCAGCCAATTTGGAAGAGCACGCATTAAAGATGTGTGGTGATGATATTTATAACACATTCATTAAAGGATATACAGAAAAGCAGTGGGGGCGGAGAGCTACAGAATTGCCTTCTTTCATCATTAAACGTATACCTTTAAGATTCGTTTATAATAATAATTACTTTAATGACACATACCAGGGAATACCTGTAGGAGGATATACTCCAATTATTGAATCAATGATTAAAGGTGCTGAAGTGCAAATTAACACCGATTATTTTGAAAACAAAACCTACTTTGATTCATTGGCTCCCAAAATGATTTTTACCGGACGTATCGATGAATTCTTCGATTTTAAATTCGGGAAGCTAGAATACAGGAGTCTTCATTTTGAGCACGAAAGGTTAGAAATAAATGATTTTCAAGGAAATGCGGTGGTTAATTACAACGAATTTGATGTCCCGTTTACCCGAATTATAGAGCATAAGCACTTTGAATTTGGCACACAACCATTTACAATTGTTTCCAAAGAATTTCCCAATGAATACAGCAAAGACTCTGAGCCTTACTATCCTGTGAATGATGAAAGAAATCATACAATTCTTGGAAAGTACAAGGAGCTTGCTAAAGCTTATGGCAATATATCTTTTGGCGGACGACTAGCCCAATATGCCTATTTTGATATGGATGATACCATAGAAGCTGCCTTAGAAGTAGCCAGAAAAGAATTCAAATTTATAAAATAAAAGAAGGAAATGGAAAAATACTTTTTCTCTAAAAACTACAAGGAAACAAAAAGCGCAGGTAATAAAGCCAAGACAGACATCGAAGAGATTCTCTTAACTAATGGATATAAAAATGTTGGAATAAGAAGCAACTATAAAGGTTCGCTTATGGGCTTTATTGCAACTTTGCTCAGTCTCTTAAAGGCTTGTTTATCCATTCAGCCCAATAGTGTGCTGGTTTTGCAGTATCCTTTGAAAAAATACTATACGTTCCTTTGCCGAATTGCACATCTGCGTAATTGCGAAGTGATAACTATAATTCACGACTTAGGCAGCTTCAGACGCAAACGATTAACTATTGAGCAAGAGGTTTCCCGTCTAAATCAATCGGACTATATTATTGCACATAACGACGCAATGAAAGTCTGGCTTCAAGAACATGGAGTGACATCAAAACTTTATAGCCTCGGCATTTTTGATTATCTGTCGAAAAGTACTCCTCAACCTAACACAAATAAGGATCAATACAGGGTTCTGTACGCCGGCGCTTTAAGCCCCAAAAAAAATCCTTTTCTCAAACAAATTGGAGCAATTATTAAATCCTATAAGTTTTACCTTTACGGATCAGGCTTCGAAGCTCAAAAGAATTATAATAATATAGTTAATTATAAGGGTTTTGTTCCCTCGGACAAACTTATATCTACGGCCGAAGGCGATTTCGGACTTGTCTGGGATGGTGATTCCATCTCCTCATGCAGCGGAGAATTGGGAGAATATCTAAAATTCAATAACCCTCATAAAACCTCTCTTTATATTCGTTGCCACCTACCTATTATCATCTGGTCAAAAGCAGCACTAGCTCCCTTCATAAAGGAAAATAAAATTGGCTTTTGCATAGACTCTCTGGATCAAATCGATAATCTGCTATTAGAACTAAGAAAAGAGGACTATGATGAAATTCGCAAAAATGTAATAAAAATTAGTGATAAATTGTCGGACGGATATTATACAACAACGGCCCTAAATAAAATACTGAACCAAAAAGAAAATTATAAATAAATTTACTAATTCTAAATAGTCAATTATAAATCAACCTACCAATTTTGTATTTAAAAAATGCTATCTTTGCACAATAACAAGAACTGCTTCATATTGTTCCTGTTGAACAAGGCTCTAACAATACCGGAAAGTGGATGAAAGGAAATAACTATACCACGCCAATCCTTAAATGGGAAACATCCAAAATGAGGTGAAATCTCTGTCTGTTCTGGCAGAAAATAAATATTTTATTATTCTATAAATTCACGGAAATGGAAATTATTAAAGAACAACCTATGTTTTCAATTGTAACAGTTACCTACAATTGTTGCAATTCAATCAGAGAGACCATAGAAAGTGTACTTAATCAAACATATAGAAACTACGAATATTTAATCATTGATGGTCAATCTTCCGATGGAACGTTAAACGTAATAAAGGAATACAACGACCCTCTGATTAGTTATACATCCGAAAAAGATTCAGGAATCTATGACGCAATGAATAAAGGTATCTTAAAGGCGTCAGGTAGATGGTTACTTTTTTTAAATAGTGGAGATGTATTTACGGATAATCAAGTTCTGGAAAAAGTAGAAATTCATGCTAAAAATGGGATGTATGACATCCTTTACGGAGATATTTTTGTCAACAAGAAAAAAATCTGGGAAATTAAGAAAGCGGCAGAACCTTGTAATAAACAACGAATGTTCTTCTGTCACCAAAGTTCTTTTACGCGGACAGAAATAATGAAATCTCAACTTTTTGATTCATCCTATAGTATGTCTGCCGATCTTTTATTCTTTAAACAATGCTATTATAAAGGTTTAAAATTCTACCACATTCCAATTCCTATTGTTAAATACGACAGCAATGGAATCTCGAATACTAACAGAATTGCTGGACTTAAAGAAAACATAGACATAATTAAAGCAGTAGATAAATTTCCTTTCAAATATCTGTTTCTAGCGCGACTTCAGTTCGTGATTTTTCGTATCCAATTGTCTAATGTTTTGAAAACTTTATTCAGATGAAAATAGCATTCGACGCTAAACGGGCAACGCATAATTCAACTGGACTTGGAAATTATAGTCGCTATATTATACGAATACTTACTAAATATTATCCACAACATACTTACCTTTTATATACACCTGAGAAAGGGAAAAAAAGGCTACTAGAACCTTATACAGGGAATCAGAACGTAATAATTAAGTACCCAAAAAGTTTTTTGGGAAGAATGATGAAAAAATTATGGCGCTTCGTAGGAATTCTTTCTGATTTAAAGAAAGATAAACCTGGCATCTATCACGGACTTACTAATGAACTTCCAAAAGGAATAAATAGGCAAGGCATACCTTCGGTTGTTACTATTCATGACCTCATATTCCTCCGATATCCGCAGTTTTATAAAACAATAGATTGTAAAATATATTACTATAAGTTTAAAAACGCTTGTATAAATGCAGATAGAATCATTGCCATAAGTGAGATGACGAAAAAAGACATCATTTCATTTTTTAATATCTCTGAAAATAAAATAGATGTAATATATCAGGGTTGCGACCCTGCTTTTGCATCAGAGGTAGCCGCTGACATTAAAAATACAGTCAAAACCAAATATAATTTACCAGAGAAATATATATTGTATGTCGGAAGTATCGAAGAGCGTAAGAATCTTTTGTTAATAATCAGAGCACTTCAACAAACTAAAAACAAAATACATCTAATAGCTATTGGCAGACGAACTGCATATGCAAAAACTGTTGAAAAGTTCATTTTTGAAAATAATATGACTAATCAGGTGACTATATTGGAAGGAATTGATTTTCAGGAACTCCCGGCTTTCTACCAGATGGCATCATTATTTATTTACCCATCCTTCTTCGAAGGATTCGGTATTCCAATCATCGAAGCCTTATATTCCGGAGTACCTGTTATATCGGCAACAGGGTCTTGTCTAGAAGAAGCAGGAGGTCCATCTTCAATTTACGTTAATCCAACAGACATAAACGACCTAAGCCATCAAATAGACTTTGTATTATCCAATCCTCTTGTTGCATGTAAGATGATTAATGATGGGAAAGAATATGTAAACAAGTTCAATGACGAAACAATTGCTAAGCAGTTGATGAATATTTATACAGATGTATTGAAAATGAAAAGGGAGGATGGCTAAACAGGATAATTGTATTTACTCTGCAATACACCCCTTACATCACTTTCGTGTATATATTTATTATATAAATCAGTTTCTTTTATATAAAGACGACCTTTTGACTTACCATTAAGAAAAATTACCCGAAATTTACAAAGAAGCTGATAGAGTAAAATGGGACCAAATAGAGTATAACAAATCCCCTTGCTTCGCTTTAATTTCTTTCTAGCAAAGTTAAATGCTTTTAACTCAAAGAAATGATCACTATAATCATTTACCTTCTCTACTGTGTTCTTTGCGTTCCAACCTTTATATTGAGCGTAATATCGTGCGATGTCCGAAGAGATTCGACGGGAAAGACACATTCTATCAAGATTTTTAAGAGCCTCTTCTTTGGATACGCTCTTAAACTGCATTCGGTTTATGTCTATAAGTGAAAATTGATATGTATTATCAGGCATATTCTTAATAAGAACATTCCCAGGAGAATAGTCTATATGATAGATTTCCGCTTCATGTAATGCGGCGGTAAAGAAGGCAAAGCTACGTAATTTATTTTCCGCATCGGGTACATTTTCTCCGGCCATCAGAGAGCGAACTGTTTCAGAGGCCGAATCGTAGACAGATACAAAATAGCTCCCTTTCAAAAGCCCCCCTTTATAGGTTTCAACATAGGCTATGGGATCAGGAGTGAGGAATCCACGTCTTTTAATCTCAAAAGCGTAATAATATGAACGGGCAGCTTTGGATTTTCGAAAATAGGTATAGGCGAGTCTATTCACTAAAAGGGGAACCTTAAAACTCTTAACAGCAATATCTATATTCTTAATAGAAAAATGCTTTATGGTATTCCTTCCTTTATAAATAACATCTCCATCCGATTCAAAACAATCAGGAAGATTATTAATAAAATCAGATAAAAAAGAATAAGCCGGATTAATTACAACTTTCATGAATAGAGGATCGCTTCAACTTTATCAATAATTACTTTAGGACTAATCTGCTTCAAGCAGGCCATATCGCCCCTAAAACAAGGCTTCTCCCCAAATACAGAACAAGGGCGACAGCTTAAATCAAGCTGAATCACATTGTCCGCATGCTGGTGATAACCATAAAAACCTGCATAAGGATGAGTCGCTCCCCAAACAGAAAGGACCTTTGTTCCTACCTCGGAAGCAAAATACATACTGGCGGAATCCATACAAATAAGCAAATCAAGCTGACTAATAAGGGCAAGCTCCTGATCGAGTCTGTATTTACCAACAACCGATATAACTTCAGGATATTCATAAGCCCATTTACTCAATATTGCCTCTTCAAACCCTTTGCCACCGAAAAGGAAAATAGTAACATCTTCTTTTCTCGATAACTCCTCCACCACTTTTTCCATCTGATCTACCGGATATATTTTTCCCTGATGCTTCGCAAAAGGGGCTATACCAATCCATTTTCCTTTTTTTTCGGCAACAGCAGAACCTAAAAAAGAAAGATCGGAAGTCTTATCAGGGTAAAGCGATGTAAAATCTTCGGTATAGGATAATCCTGCCTTGCGAAACACATCGGAATACCGTTTAATTACAGGTTCAAGGGGTTTAAATACTTTATGCTTTCTGGCGGTAAGTAAAGCTCTTGCGCGACGATCTTTTTTGTAAACAACAACTTTCGTTCGTTTCATCCTAAACAAACTACACAGTATCTTGGTACGAATTACATCATGCAAATCCAACACCAGGTCATAATCGTATTGTACCAGCGCAGAGCCAAACCGCAGCAATCCTTTCAACGACTTCTCGGGACCTTTAGTATTGATCCCGATTAGCTTCACATTCTCTGGGCGATTAATAAATATAGGTATTAAAAAAGATTGTGTTAACACAGTAAAAGAATCCTTCGGATTCGATTTTGCTGCATTATAAAGTACTGGAATTGTCATTGCTACATCTCCAATAGCCGAAAGTCTGATTACAAGTATATTGGCCATTTTTATTTTTGTCCGTACAAAATCGGATTTAAAGAAGGATCATTGTACATTTTCATTTGCTTATATACCTTCATGAATTTATCACCACGTTCGATATCCTCTAGGAGCTGATCTAAAGCGTCGGATAAATCAACTTTTTGCTCCAACAATACAGATAGCTTGGCTTTACATGCGTCGATGTGCTCAGTGCTTGCATTCACCCGATTTATCTCTTGTTGCATATGATATATTTTAAGACAAAGAATTGAAAGTCTATCGATAGCCCAAGCCGGACTTTCAGTGTTTATCTTAGCAGATGGCTTAACTATTATATCTTTGTATTTATCCAAGAAATAACTATCAATTAATTCAACCAAATCTGTTCTGTCCTGATTCGATTTGTCAATTCTGCGCTTAATAGATAATGCTTCAACTGCATCAATTTCCGGATTCCGAATAATATCTTCTAAATGCCATTGAACAGCATCAATCCAGTTTTTCAAAAAGAAATAAGATTCAATACTTTTCTCTTCGTAAGGATTGTTTATTAATGCATCAACACTGTCAGTGGTATGATATGCAATAGTCGCTTCTTCGAAAATAGGATAAATAATTTTACTGAACTTCATAATTGATATTCTTTGCTAGATGATTATGCTATAATATTACAAAAGTAATAAAACTTTCTAATGAGCCAATCATATCTTTGGACATTGGCATTCT
>CALFXE010000067.1 GCA_937927845.1 uncultured Paludibacter sp. | reverse complement strand
TTTGTATTGTTGGAATTAGAAAAGAATCGGGGATACGAACAACGCTCCAATCGTGTAAATATGTTCGACACATTGGATTTATATATTGAAGAAAAGAAAAGCAAGGTGTCTGCCGACCAAGTAAAAGATTATAGATCGCTAAAAAAGCACCTGACAGCATTCAAAGAATATTCCTCCCAATCTGTTACTTTTCGCAACCTGAACCTTAAATTCTATAATGAGTTTATGGACTATCTCTTTTATAAGGCTGTGAAACCGGATGGAACAATCGGATTAGTAACCAATTCTGCCGGAAAAGTTGTTCGACTGTTGAAAGGGTTCGTAAATTACCAGGTTGCCAAAGGAACCATTCCTGCTGTTGACTTAAAAAATTTCAAAGTCGTTGAAGAAGAAACCGATGCTATATATTTGAACGAAAAGGAACTGAGAGCGATTTACAACTTAAATCTTTCTGACGATAAAGAATTGGAAGAAATCCGGGATGTATTTATCGTAGGTTGCTTCACCGGATTACGATATAGTGATTTATCGACTCTAAGTCCCGAACATATTGATGCTACAAATGGCTATATTAATCTAAAACAAAGGAAAGTCCATAAGGCTGTCGTTATTCCGATGATTGATTATGTACCGGAGATTTTGAAAAAATACGACTACGATTTGCCGAAAATACCAAGCTATAAATTCAACGAACGTCTGAAGGAACTCGGTAAGAAAGCCAAGTTGAAACAGAAAACAGAGGTTGTCCGTAAGAAAGGAAATCTTAGGGTAAAAGAAGTTCACGAGAAATGGGAAATGATGTCCTCACATACTTGTCGGAGATCTTTCTGTACCAATATGTATCTCTCCGGCTTTCCGGCAGAGGAGCTTATGCGAATATCAGGACACAAAAACCCTGCGGCGTTCATGAGATATATTAAAGTCGATAATATGCAGGCGGCGAACAGATTGAAAGCATTGAGAAACAGTCTGAATAAGCAATCGTAATCCGCAGGAATTCATTATCTTTACGCCATAATTCAAATCTCCAATGATAGTAAAACATCTAAATTTCGACCAATTAATTGATAATGTTTATCAAACACATAGTGCATTACAGGAAAATGCAACAAAAGCTATCAACCAAAACTTAACTATACGCAATTGGCTTGTCGGATGCTATATAGTTGAATACGAACAGCATGGAGAAGACCGGGCTAAATATGGTACAAGGCTTTTGGATGAACTTGCTAAGAAGTTGAAATCAAAAGGAATTAAAGGATTAAGAAGCCGGGAATTAAATACCTGTCGAAAATTTTACACGACTTATCCTCAAATTTGGCGGACAGTGTCCGCCAAATTGCAAGAGATAGATAATCAGTTTATTCCGGCAATAAATGTAAATGAAATGGAGATTTCGCGGACAGTGCCCGCAATATCAGACAACGAATTTGAAATTGACCCCAAAGTGCTATTATCAAGGCTTTCATACTCTCACTTTATAGAGTTATTGCAACATGATGACCCTTTAGAACGATTCTTTTACGAGGTAGAAACGATAAAGAACAACTGGAGTGTTCGGGAACTGGAACGCGCTATCAATACGGCTTTATATGTCCGAACCGGCTTATCTAAAAACAAGGAAGCAGTAATTGCTAAATTCAAAAATCAGAAACCGGCTCAAACCATAGATATTATCCGTGATCCTTACTTTTTGGAATTTCTTGGATTGGAAGAGAGGTCAGAATACAGCGAATCCGAATTGGAACAAGCTATTTTAGACCATTTACAGAAATTTCTGATAGAACTTGGCACAGGATTCTGTTTTGAAGCTCGCCAAAAACGAATCACATTCGACAATACTCACTACCGCATTGATTTGGTTTTCTATCATCGTATTTTGAAAAGCCATATTTTGATTGATTTGAAAATCGGTAAGTTTGACCATGCCGATGCTGGACAAATGAATGTTTATCTGAATTATTACAAAGACAATGAAATGTCGGACGGCGACAATCCACCTATCGGACTAATCCTTTGTGGGAGTAAAGGCAAGGCTTTGGCGAAATACGCTACTTCCGGCATGGATAACCAACTGTTTGTTTCCAAATACTTAGTTCAGCTACCTGATAAGAAAGTCTTGGAAAATTTTATCAAGAAAGAAATTGGGGAGTAAAACATTGACTAAGGCGAACAGCAAAGCGGGAGAAAAGCTTCTGGGACAACACCTATCAGTCTGACTGACGCCACCGGTCTGCACTTAAAGTTGTCCTCCCACACCTTTAAACTTCTCAACAAACGTTGATATCTTTTGAAAGACGCTCTGTTTTTTAGTCAGATACTGAGGATTCAATGGACTCATCTTAGGTAAGATGGCATTTAGCTCCGTTCCGTTTTCACTTGCAAATTCCCGCTTTAAAGAAACTATGATATAACGCTTTGCCGCGTCCTCATTCAAACGTTCTTCTGTAATTAATTGCTCTGCCTCTTCTTTTTGTTTGCGTTGGGCATATTCGAAGAATGAATCTGTGATATTTGCTTTATCTTGAATGATATCAAGGTTTGTATTGTTAATAAAATCAACAACCAAGCTCTCTTTTGCCCTATTTCCAATACTTGCACGAATAATCCTACGTATTTCTTCTATCAATGCAATTTTGTCTTTGGTCTTTTTATTATGCTCAAAAATAAGCTCAAGAATATAATCAAGGTTTATTTCTTGAGATTTAAGCAGGTCTACTTCAAAGACTACATCATCCCAGTCAATTGTTGATTCTTCCGCTTCTTTGCCGCTTTTCTCTCGTCTCAACCAATCACGTATGTCATTATATGTTGACCGATAATCCTGAACAGTTCGATCTGGCAACAATTTTATCTCTTGCATCGTAGCAATATCCTCATCTGTCACATAATAAGTATCTTTGAATGCTTCGATAGCTGCAGGATCGTTTATGTCTTATCATCTAATGAGCCTCTGGCAGAAATGATTATAATGCCGCTTTCAATATTGCGCTTTTTTATTTCTTCGAAAATTTTCAGGTCATCACCACCCGGCAGGTTTAAGTCCAACAGAATACAGTCATAGCTGTAAAGAGCTATTTTATCTACTGCATCTTGAAACGTAAAGGCTTGCTCACATACATAATTATCCGTAGAGAGATATTTTACGATGTTGGTTGAGAGTTCTCGTTCGTCTTCTATAATTAATATTTTCATAGGAATAAGTATTATTGTTTGTCCATTAGTATGACCAGAGAGCCGCAAGTGATTAGCAAACCACCCAATAGGACTTTCCAACTGACACTTTCCTTTAATATAATAAACGAAAGAAATATAGTAAAAATTACACTTAGTTTATCAATCGGTGCAACTTTTGAAGCATCCCCTAATTGTAGCGCTTTGAAATAAAAAAGCCACGATAACCCCGTTGCTCCCCCTGAAAGGATAAGGAATAACCAATTTATTTTTGTGAGTTCTTTTACTCCATTGATACTGTTGCTGAAGAATACAATGCCCCACGTAATAAGGAGTATGACACAGGTACGAATAGCGGTTGCCAGATTAGAATCGACATTCTTAATACCTATCTTGGCAAAAATGGCTGTTAAAGAAGCGAATATAGCTGATAATATAGCATAATATTTCCACATATATACATATTTGATAATGAAGCAAATACACTTAAAATTTCACTTTCATACCTACATTCAACACCTGTGTTTCATAATAATTCTGATAGACGGCTTCAAAACCTTCGTTGTGTACTGTTTCCTTGATACCCATTGTATTGAGAATATCCTTCATGGATATAACCAATTCCATTTTATCATCAAAGAATGACTTTTTGTACCCCAAGTCAATGCCCCAACGTTCGGAACGGTTGCCCTGTGGTATGTTCATCGGAGCGAAATATACGCCGGAAAGCTGTATATGGCTGCTCCGTCCTATATTGTACTGGCTATTGATTTTAGCGTACCAGGTATTATTATCGCTCTTTGTGATGCTGAAAGGTCGTTCATAGGGAAAATACAGGATACCATCATAAGCCGAAATCTGATTGTGGAAAAAATTAAAACTACCTGACACTTTCCAATCCTTAGTAATCTTTTGTTCCAAGATAAGTTCCATTCCGGTATTTTGATTTTTCCCTGTATTCTCATACACTTTATTAATGATGTTGTAGGTAGTGCTATGTTTGTCGATAGCATAGATACGCGAATACGGGTCGTTGATAATTTTATGATACCCTGAAAGGAAAACCGATCCTGTGTTCCACAGGTATTTATAAGCCAACTCAAAATTATGTGTGTATTGAGGACGGAGATATGGATTCCCCACTTTCAGCAATTCCGGATCGTCATACTTTGGGAATATCCTTAATTCGGCTTCACTGGGTCTGTCAATGCGGTGATTGTAGAAAACAGATAAGCGGTTGTTATGGTTAATCTTCCACGTAAGGCGAATATTAGGGTACAGTTTCCAATAATTGTAATCATCATTAGACGGATAATAGATATTTTCCGGTGCTATATCGTAGAAAATGTGCGTATATTCCATCCGTAAACCGATTTCCATATCTATTTTAGACTTTTCCCAAACCCAGTTGGCATATAAAGCTGCCACATCTTCACCCCAATCCGACCAGTCTCCCAATCCGGGATATATGACTGATTTCTCGCCTTTATAGACATCATACGTTACAGGCAAACGTCTTATCTGTCCTTTAGCTCCGGCTTCTATCCGACCGCTTGAAAAAGGGTGTATATAGTCTATTGTTAATTGAGTTATGTGTTCCTTTGCTATCACATGGGTTGTGTCGGCTCCGATACGTTCCTTTGATATTTCTCTTAGACGATATTTTTCGTTTTCCCATCCGCGTGTATATTGGAGTGTCGCATGAAGGTTCTGTCCGGGATTTATAAATTTATGTTTGTAAATACCGGAAATATTCGCCAGTCCCGTATTCTCGTGTTCATCCCATTGCCATGTTCGTCCCGGCTCCATATTTTGATCGAAGAAACAGACATCAGCTTTATCCAAATGATGTTCGTAATCGTACATACCGGATATGGTAAAGGTATTCCTTTCATCTAAAAACCAATCCAGCCCACCTTTCACGAGATAGTGCGTTTGTGTCCTGTTTTCAGGAATTTGTGAAAGAATTGTTTTTCCATCCGTGTAGTTACGGGTGGTAAATTCGTTGTTGGGTAAGCCCCTTAGCTGCATTAACTCTGTTTGCAGAAAGATATTCACCTTTGATGATTTATAATTGAGATTCAGCGACGGGATAATCTTGGGGTTTAAATGATAACTTCCTAAAGATGACGGATAATCCTTTTTTCGTTTTGTTAATGCTCCCAAACCAAATGATAAACCCGCGTCACCGTTAAAACCTGACTGAACTTCCTTTTTATAAATAATATTAATGATACCGGCCATTCCCGAAGCATCGTATTTTGCGGATGGATTATTAATGATTTCAATTCTTTCTATATTGGATACCGGAATATTATCAAGTCCTTTTTGATTTCCAAACCCGGTAAGCGCTGATTGCTTGCCATCAACCAACACGGCAACCTTATCACTTCCCCTCAATAGAACTTTTCCTTCCTGGTTGACCGACACTCCGGGCAGGTTTCCCATTGCATCCAGTATCGAACCGCCCGACTGGGAAATATTATTGTCTATATCAAAAGACTTTTTATCTAAACTCTGGCTTACAACCGCCCGTTGTCCTATTATTTGTACTTCATCCAACTTGGTCATGGATTCAATTAGTCCGATTTTACCCAGATTGTAGGTAGAATTTAATTCGCCGATTAATAACTTAACCACTTTCTTTTCATAACCCAGATATGAAAAATTCAAGTTATAATCACCTTTTTGTAAGCCAGATACAACAAAGCGTCCTTTATCGTCGGTTACCGTGCCGGTAATTATATCGTTTTCTCCTTCGGCAACTATTGATACAGTTACGTATGGAATTGTCTCTTTGCCTTTTTCATCAATAACCTGTCCTGAGACAACTGTATTTTGTGCAAAACAATTCAAGGTAGCCAACCCCAAAATGACTACCAGTAATATTCTATTCATACTTCTGATTTTTTGAGCACAAAGTTGTTATAGGAATTTGTAGAAAAATTGAATGTAATAATATTTAATTTTCTCGTTGTCGTTAAAATTCAGAATTTCTGCTAAATCACCCCCTTTTTTTGTGTTTCATAACTTCTATCAATTAGCATATGAGATATTTATTTGTGGCTATATTGTTTGCATTAGCAACAGTTTTAGGCATTCATGCACAAAGTACAGATACAATAAAAGTGGTTTTGCCAACCTTACCCGTGATACTAAAAGATTCCCTGCGTCCTTCATATAAAACAGTTAATCCGGTTATTTCTGATTTCCGGGAGAATGAAGATATGAAAAATCACTTTTATACAAATGAAAGTCCGATGACTTTTGAATTAGACAGGATACCCCGTAAAAAGAATATATTTAATTCATCCTATTCAAAATTTATCATTCCTACTGCCATGATTTCGTATGGAATCATGGCTCAAGGAAGTGAAAGGCTAAAAGAACTGGATTACAGTACCCACCATGAAATAACCGAGCATTATACGGCCCGTATCAGGCTTGATGATTATATGCAATTTGCTCCTGCAGTTGCGGTTTATGGACTTGACTTTTGTGGAATAAAAGCAAAACATAATTTCAGGGACAGAACAATCGTCATGGCAACATCCTACCTAATTATGTGTGCGACTGTACAAACCATGAAAAGTACCATCAATATAGAACGCCCCGATGGTTCAAATAATAACTCTTTCCCTTCCGGCCATACAGCAACTGCCTTTGTAGATGCTCATATCTTGTTTAAAGAGTATAGGGACACCTCGCCGTGGATTGGTGTTGCAGGATATACCGTTGCGGCGACTACGGGGACTTTACGGGTTATTAATAAAAAGCATTGGATAAGTGATGTCGTTTCCGGAGCGGGAATAGGCATATTAAGTGCGGAACTGGGCTATCTGTTATTACCCGTATTTCATAATACGTTCGGGATAAAAGATAAAAAAAGCAGTTTAGTGATTGCACCAACTATTGGAGTAGATAATTACGGCGTTGGATTAGCATATACATTTTAATTATGAAAAGAGAATTACAGATACTTTTTTGTTTTACAGTGTGTTTCATGTTCTGTATTCACTCTTTCAGATACAATGTATTGTTATATGAGCAAAAAACTTGAACCGCTTGCTTATACGAAATACGCCCACGAGGGAGATGACCATACACAGGAATTTATAACCTACAGTTATCAGGCAGGCAAAACGAGTGTACATGCCAAATTAACCCGAAATGTTAAACTACGACATGATACTGTTATACCCACTTTGGGTTGCGTATATGATATGATGACTGTTGTTTATTACGCTCGCACTTTGGACTATTCAACCATGAAAAAAGGGGATGATACAGGCTGTCTGTTAATATCCATCTGGTAGTTACCATATAAATATTAAATCATAACATATAAAATTCAAAATATCTTCGAAATCACCCCTTTACATTTGTAAGTATTTTTTCCAAACAGTATTATGACAGATAAATTAATTCCCGGTGAAGAAAAATTGTTTTTTCTGATCAACGGTTCACATACTTATTTCTTGGACTCTGTGATGTGGAGTTTTTCTTCTATAAAAATATGGCTTCCTATCGGCATGTTGATAATACTGGGCATTGTGTATAAAAAATCATGGAAGCAATGGATTCCTGTATTATTGGCAATTACATTGCTTTTTGTTCTTTGCGATCAGTTTTCAAGCCATTTGATAAAACCGCTTGTTGCCCGGCCACGCCCAACTCATTATCCCGGAATTATGGAGCATGTCAGAACACTCTTTGGCTATACAGGAGGAAAGTATGGCTTTATTTCAGGGCATGCCACCAATAGTTTTGGATTTGCTATATTCTCGTCTCTGTTATTCAAAAATAAATTCTATACAAGCGTTGTGTTTTTATGGGCTTTCATAGTAGCTTATTCACGGATATACTTAGGTGTGCATTTTGTTTCTGATATACTTGGAGGAATGATTTCGGGATTGTTGATTGGTTATCTGGTTTATAGTGCTTATAGGTACACATCAGAAAAAATAGCGGTAAAAAATGGCAGCTATACCATAACGGTATTTTCTCAAAAACAAACACGGTTATTAACGATACTTATCTTATTGTATCTGATATTATTAACAATATTCAGCACATCTATTGAAACCTTAAACATATTGAAATGAATCGTGCATCAAATTATCAGTTTACCATTGATAAATTGGCAAAGGTTGCATTTGGCTATATCTTTTCTTACTTTCGCCTATACTCTTTTGGTGATACACCAACAATTCGTTTGAAATATCTTCCGAACATTGATTGAGTTGAAAAGTTTAACCCATCACTAATTTGCTGTATAGTCATATTGGTTGATTTGAGAAGAGCTTTCGCTTCCAAAATTACCCGATTGTCAATCCATTCACCTGCTGATATTCCGCTGGTTTCCTTTATTACAGTGGACATATACTTCGATGTTAGGCATAATTTATCGGAATAAAAACCAATATCGCGATGTTCTTTGTAATGATCTTGAAGTAGTTTTCTAAAATTATCAACTAATATTTCCTGTTTTGACTTTTCTTTATCAGCGGGAATTTTATGAAGATAATGTCCTGCTCCGTAAAAAAATGCTCTGGTTAAATTACGAGCAATCTCTAAGCGGTTAGGGTTATTCGTAGTACGTGTGATTTCCAGCATCATATCATAGTATTTCATCATAGCGCCCAACTCTCTATCGGTCAGCGGAATGACTGGATTTTCGCGAATAGATAAAAAAGCAGGAAAACGTTCTTCTATATTCAGGCTTTCGGTAAAACGCTTTGACATAATAATCAATCTTGCATCAAAATCATCACTTATATATTCATGTTCTAATATTTGTTCAGCAAGCATGATAACCATACATGGAGCTTTAATAGTGTAAGGTATAAGGTCTATTTTGCGCTTTATACTTCCTTTTAAGACAATAATAGCGCTTGTTACATCAATTCTGAATGGATAATCAATAGCTAAAGTATGTATTTGTTCCATTAAAATAAAATCCTGGCCTATCGAATCGACATGACTATCTAATAACCTTTGTCGCCAGTTTAAAATATCTATTCTGTCTTTCATCATTTGGATATATCTTAATTTAAAAGACAAATAAAGTGCATATTTTCCTATTTTGCAATACGAATAAGAAATAATGTACAATTATTTGTCCTTTTGCTCTTTTATAGTGTATATCATCTCAATATTTTTGCACCGTCAATATATACGAATGATTAAGAATTTTAAAATATTTATGATGGAAATAGGCAATAACAGAGTGTTCTTTCAATACGTGTTCTTAGGCTTGGTGCTTTTGACCGGATGCAAGGAAAAGCCACAAATGTCAACGGTTGGAACATATAAAACAATGAATATCTCATTGTCAAATACTACTGTATCGACCAGTTATTCGGCTTCAATTCGAGGTAAACAGAATGTCGAAATTCGTCCGCAGGTAAGCGGTCTTATTACCGAAATTCGCATTGACGAAGGCGCTGCTATAAAAAAGGGACAATCATTATTTATTATCGACCAACTTCCTTATCAAGCAGCCCTCGAGACCGCAATAGCCAATGTTACCAGCGCACAGGCAAAGGTTGCAACGGCACAACTCACAGCGGACAGCAAACAGGAACTTTTCAGAGAGAACGTGATTTCAGAATACGACCTCCAAACTGCTCAAAACAGTTTATTGGAAGCAAAAGCGGCTTTAGCGCAGGCAAAAGCTAATGAGGTTAATGCCCGAAACAATCTTTCTTATACGGTCGTGAAAAGTCCGGTAGATGGCATTGCAGGGATGATTCCTTACCGCGTGGGGGCATTGGTTAATTCTTCGATTTCAGAACCGCTGGTTATGGTATCGAGCGAGGATGAAATGTATGCCTATTTTTCAATGACCGAAAATCAACTACTTAGTATGATTGGCGAAAATGGCAGTGTAGCGAGTGTTATAGAGAATATGCCGTCGGTAAGAATGCTATTAAATAACGGCAAATCTTATGACGTAGAAGGAAAGATAGATGCGGTTAGCGGTACTATCGACACGCGCACCGGAGCAATCAGTATCCGTGCCAGCTTTGCGAATCCCGCCCGTATGCTACGCAATGGCAGTACCGCAACAGTTGTAATTCCTTTTGAACGTACAAACTGTATTGTTATTCCCCAAACAGCCACATTTGAGATACAGGATAAAGTGTATGTCTATAAAGTAGTGGACGGTAAAGCTGTTTCAGCAGAGATTATTCCTTTTCGCCTCAATAATGGAACAGAATATTTAGTGGAATCAGGATTAAGTGCGGGCGATATTATTATTAGTGAAGGAGCCGGACTGCTACGTGAAGGTACGCCTATCCAAACTGCTGAAACGAAATAAAAGAGGGCATTATGAAACTGAAAACATTTATAGATAAACCTGTTCTGGCTTGTGTAATTTCTGCATTTATTATCATGGTTGGAATAATCGGTTTGGCACAGTTGCCAATCGAGCAGTTTCCCGACATTGCTCCACCGACAATTAATGTAAACACGGTATATAACGGAGCCAATGCCGAAACCGTACAAAAAAGCGTTATCGCTCCGTTGGAAGAAGCTATCAACGGTGTGGAAGATATGATTTATATGACTTCTACTGCTACCAATACAGGTAACGCAACGATTACGGTCTATTTCAAACAAGGCAGTAATGCGGATATGGCGCAGGTAAATGTACAAAACCGTGTTGCTTCCGCACAAGGGGTGTTGCCTGCCGAAGTAACGCGTGTTGGTATTACTACGCAAAAACGTCAAACCGGAACCTTAAAAGTTATTTCCCTTTATAGTGAGGACGGAACATACGACGACAATTTTCTGAACAATTTTCTGAAAATTAATATTATTCCGCGCCTTTCTCGCATTCAAGGTGTTGGCGATGTATTTGTTATGGGTTCGGAATACTCTATGCGTATATGGCTCAATCCGGGCGTTATGGCACAGCATGGGCTTATACCGTCGGATATTTCTGCTATTTTGAGCGAACAAAATATCGAAGCGGCGACAGGTACGCTTGGTACGGAATCAGACAACACGTTCCAATATACCCTGAAATATCGGGGACGTTATGAATCTGCTGAAGAATTTGGAAATTTGGTTGTTCGTTCACTTCCTAACGGACAAATATTGTATCTGAAAGATGTTGCAAATATTGAATTGGGTGCGCTTTCATACGGCTTTCGGGGTGAAGTAGACGGACAGCCGGGGGCTACTTGCATTATTTCGCAAACAGCAGGCTCGAATGCTAACGAAATTATCAAGGAGATAGACCACACGCTCGAAGAACTTTCAACCAATTTTCCCAAAGGCGTGAAAGTTACCGATTTAGTCAGTACAAAAAACTTTCTGGACGCTTCTATCGACAATGTAATTTGGACGTTGATAGCAGCGGTTCTATTGGTGGTACTTGTGGTGTATGTATTTTTGCAAAATTTCAGGGCGACACTCATTCCAACAATAGGTATTATCGTGTCGCTTGTGGGAACGTTCGCTTTTCTTATGGTTGTAGGTTTCACACTCAACCTATTAACACTGTTTGCGTTAGTGCTGGTAATTGGTACTGTGGTAGATAATGCTATCGTGGTTGTCGAGGCGGTACAAGCCAAATTCGATGAAGGCTACAAATCGCCCTATACTGCAACCGTTAAAGCAATGGACGGTATTTCAACTGCGCTTATCACTACTTCATTAGTATTTATGGCAGTATTTATTCCTGTCTGTTTTATGGGGGGGACTACCGGTACGTTCTACACGCAATTTGGCCTTACTATGGCAGTCGCAGTAATCATATCGCTGATAAACGCCCTCACATTAAGCCCTGCGCTCTGCGCCCTGATAATGACCCCGCATACAAAAGCGGAGAACGGGCAAAAAGTCAGCTTCTCATCGCGTTTTCATGATGCTTTCGAGGCATCATATCAGACGTTGCAGGGAAAATACAAACGTGGCCTTGCTTTCTTTGTAAAAAAGCGGTGGTTATCAGTAAGCCTTATCGTTGTATTTGTTGTCGGATTATTCTTTTTATTGAGAACAACAAAAACAGGGCTTGTACCCGAAGAAGATACAGGCGCTATCTATATAAATGTGGCAACTTCTCCGGGTAGTACGCTGGATGAAACCGACCGCATTATGAATGAAATAGACATCCGTATAAAAGATATTCCACAGATTGAGGACTATGCGAAAGTGGCGGGTTATGGTATGTTGAGCGGAAACGGTGCTACAAACGGTATTTTCTTCGTCCGTCTGAAAGCGTGGGACGAGCGCAAGAAAAAGGAAGACCATATCAACACTGTAATTCAGCAGATATACGCTAAGACTGTTGATGTGAAAGCCGCTAATGTTATGGTATTCGCCCAGCCGCTTATTACAGGTTACGGTAACAGCAACGGTGTGGAAATGCATGTACAAGACCGTCGCGGCGGAACGATTGAGGAACTGAAAAATCATACACAGGCATTTTCCCGCGCATTGATGGCTTGCCCCGAAATTCAAGTGGCGTACTCTACGTTCGACACTAAATATCCCCAATATATGGTCGATGTAGATGCTGCATTGTGCAAGAAGAATAATGTTTCGCCTTCGGACGTGCTTAGTACCTTGTCGGGTTATGTTGGCGGTAGCTATTCGTCCAACCTTAACCTATATTCTAAATTGTATCGCGTTATGGTACAGGCTGCGCCGGAGTATAGGCTCGATATGGAAGCATTGAATAATATATATGTTCGGACATCGGGCGGTCAAATGTCGCCTATCGGACAATATTTGACACTAACAAAAGTGTACGGTCCCGAATCGCTGTCACGCTTTAATATGTTTTCGTCCATTGCCGTGAATGTGATGCAAGCGGACGGCTACAGTTCCGGGCAGGCAATCGAAGCGATTAGCCGTACAGCCGCGCAAGTTTTGCCTAACGGTTACGGTTATGAGTTCGGCGGACGAAGCCGCGAGGAAGCAGACAGTAGTTCTGCAACCGTAATCATTTTCGTAATCTGTATACTATTCGTTTACCTGATTCTCTGCGGTATGTACGAAAGCGTGTTTATTCCGCTGGCGATTATGCTCTCCGTACCGTTCGGGCTTGCCGGAAGTTTTCTTTTTGCCCGCTTTTTCGGAATCGAGAATAATATCTATATGCAAACAGGGCTTATTATGCTCATTGGGCTGTTGGCGAAAACGGCTATCCTGCTGACCGAGTATGCTTCGCAACGCCGCGCACAAGGGTTAAGTATCGTTCGTGCTGCACTTGATGCCGCTACCGTTCGTCTGCGTCCTATCCTTATGACTGCTCTTACAATGGTGTTCGGTATGCTGCCGATGATGTTTGCCACAGGTGCGGGAGCAAACGGTAGTAAAGCATTGGCTATCGGGACAGTTGGCGGTATGCTGATTGGTACGCTTGCCCTGCTCTTTATTGTGCCCGTACTCTTTATTGTGTTCCAAAAGATGCAGGAAAGATTTATGCCCGGGCACGACACACAAGACGACGTAAATGAAAAGTAATATGAAAAAAATAATTCTATTAGCGATGCTTGCGGCTATCATGTGCAGTTGCAGCATCCATACAAAATACCAGCGTTCCGAGAATTTATCCGTAAGCGAGGCTTACAGGGATATGGATGCAATGGAGCAGGACACTACTACTATCGGTAGTCTGTCGTGGCGGGAACTTTTTACCGACCCTTACCTCCAATCGTTGATTGAAACGGGTTTGGAGCATAATACTGATTTGCAGATTGCTTTCCTGCGTGTAGAGCAAGCCGAGGCTGTATTAAAATCCTCTCGTTTGGCTTACCTGCCTTCTGTAAACTTGGCTCCGCAAGGTGCTTTGAGTAGTTTCGACGGTTCAACCCCGTCAAAAACCTATTCATTGGCAGCTTCTGCAAGTTGGGAAATAGACTTGTCCGGAAAACTCTCGAATACAGAACGTAGCAACAGGGCTATACTCGAAAGCAGTAATGCTTACTGTCAGGCAGTACAAACCCAACTTATTGCCACGATAGCGAATAGCTATTACACGCTGTTACGGCTCGACCGACAATTGGAAATCAATTTAGCCACACTTAAAAATTGGGAAGAAAACATAAACACGCTTCAGACACTCAAACGTGCCGGGCAGTCGAATGACCCTGCTATTTTACGTGCCGAAGCTAACCGTTTATCGCTGGAATCATCCATACTTGCCGTTCGCAAAAGCATTAATGAAACCGAGAACAGTCTTTTGGTGCTGCTCGGAAGTGAAGCGCAATCTGTGGAGCGTGGCGTACTTGCCGGACAGATGTTTCCAGAAACTATGGCAATAGGAGTCCCCCTACAACTACTTGCAAACCGTCCTGATGTTCGACAGGCAGAATACAATGTGGCGCAAACTCACTATGCGACAAATGTAGCGCGTGCCGCCTTTTATCCGAGCATAACATTAAGTGGTTCTGCCGGATGGACGAATAATCCGGGAAGTGCTATCGTTAATCCCGGCGAGTTCCTTTGGTCTGCGGCAGCTTCATTATTCCAACCCATTTTTAATAAGGGGGTAAATCAAGCCAATCTTAAAGTAGCAAAAGCCCAGGCAGAAGAAGCTGCCTTGCAATTTCAGCAAAGTATTCTCAATGCAGGCAAAGAAGTAAACAATGCGCTTGTTCAGTGGCAAACGGCACAACAACAGATTTATTTGGGCGACCAACAAATAGAAACTCTACAAGAAGCTATGCGTAAAATAGAACTGTTAATGCGGTATTCATCTACTAATTATCTGGAAGTGCTGACCGCCCAACAATCGTTATTACAGGCTGAACAAAGTCAGGCACAAAATCAATTTGATAAAATTCAAGGAATAATAAACCTGTATCATGCGGTGGGTGGAGGCACTCAATGATGATACAATTTCACAATCAATAATTAAATAAGTTTTAGAACATGAGAAAAAAAGTTTTAGTTTTAACAGTCTTAGTAATGAGCTTTTGTGCTACACAAGTAAATGCACAAGGGTTAGGTAATTTCTTAAGAGAAAGACTTACCGGAGGTTTAAAGTTGGAAGGTAACGGTACAAATTTTCAGTTATCGGATATGCCAAATGCAAAAAGCAAAATCGGATTTGGAGGAACTTTTGGCGGTTTTGTCAAAATTGACTTAGCGAAAAATTTTGCAATTCAGGAAGATATACTGTTTTCCTATTCTTCCTCCAAGTTCACACAAAATGGGGTCGAAGATACCTTCGAATATTTCGGTGTTGAAGTCCCGATTTACTTTATGGGGCAATGGACTATCCCATTAGGTGGACGTTTATATGCAGGTATTGGCCCCTATTTTGGTATTGGCTTCCAAGCAAAATTGAAGGATGCCGACATCGACCTTTACAAAAAGTACGACGGAAATGACCCGTTTATGAAGCGTATAAACTTTGGGGGAGCGGCACTGATAGGTTATGAATTACCTAATGGATTGCAATTTAACGCCAGCTATAAAATCGGAGTAAATGCTCTTGATGCAGGGAAGGATGATTCTAAAATGATGCCTCAAATGGTTTCATTGGGCGTTGGCTACCGTTTTTAATTTCAACTCAATTAAGAAAAGAGTTAAGCATTTCAAATTGCTTATCTCTTTTTTTAATTGAATACAATAAGCATAGAGTCTAAAATTTTAAATATCAAGGAAATGAAACAAAAATTAATCGTAATGTTCCTGTTTATCATGTGTGCAATCGGGGCACATGCTCAAAAAGCAGACCATGATACCAAAACAACATGGGGTATAAAAGCAGAAACTAATTTATCTGGTTTCTTCATTTCCGAAACATCTGCTATTAGTAGTTCTATGAATGTTGGAGTAACCGCCGGATGGTTTGTAAATTTTGAATTTAATGATTATTGGGCTTTACAGGGTAACCTCCTATTTCACTATAAAGAATCTGCTCTTGATCGTCAGAACCTTCCGGGAAAGTACACTTATTGGGGTAGTGAAATAGCCATTTATGCTATGTTTCAGCGAAAATTCCAAAAAGGAGACAGAATATATGTTGGCTTAGGCCCATATTCTGATTTTGGATTTGATGCAAGATTAAAAAGAGGAAATGAGAAAATAGACCTTTATAAAAAAGATGGTGCATCGGAAGTTTCTGCTATGCAGGATTTCGATTCTGGATTTGGAATATTGCTCGGTTACGAATTTAGAAACGGGGTACAGATTAATGCCGGATATAAAGTCGGAGTAACTAATATTCTTGATGCTAATAGTAGTGAATTCAAACTGATACCTCATAGTGTTACCTTGGGAATAGGATTTCGTTTCAAATAAAAAAATAGATGATGATAAATAACAGAGCGATGATGAATAAATATAAGGTTAAGGGATTTATAATATTTATGCTATTTTTACTTTGCATTCCCTCTCAGTCATTTTCACAACAGCTCATTCAGGAATTACATGCAGATACTATACCACTTGTTCGTAAAGATAATTATTGGAACCGTCTTTTTCATGGACATATAGACCGAACTTTTGAAAAGAAAGTTGATATGAGCTATGTAGCAGCACCTTCTTATACTCGCGAGGCCAGTTTTGGGATAGGAGGAATGGCTACCGGGCTTTATCGTCTTGACCGTACCGACTCTTTGATGCCCCCGTCTAATTTTATGCTTACTTTTAATGCTTCAATAAAAGGTTTTTATGCTTTTACTTTTGGGGGAAATAATAATTTCAAAGGGAATCGTTCTCGTCTTTCTTATCAAGCAGCTTTTTTTAATAAAAATCTGGATTTTTGGGGAATAGATTATGATAACTGCGACATAAATCCGGTTATTGGTTATAAACGTCAAACCGTAATGCTTTATGCTAATTATCAATATGAGTTTCTGACTAATTTTTATGCTGGAGCAAACATTGATTTTCTCTATAACAAAGCAGCAAAAATAGATAACATCTCCTATTTGCAAGGACAAAATAATGCATACACAACTACAGGTTTAGGTTTTTCTTTACAATATGATTCTCGTGATTTCATCCCTAACCCCCAACAAGGGATGTATATACTTTTACGTGAAACTGTATATCCAAAAGCACTTGGAGATGTTAATAGAACTCTTTGGCGAACAACTTTTACGGCGGATTTTTACCAAAAGATATGGCAAGGCGGTATTTTAGCCTTTGACTTGTACGGACAAGTTAGTAGTGATAATTTGCCGTGGACTTTGCGTGAAGAATTAGGAGGAACTAACCGCATGCGCGGATATTATTCGGGACGATATATTGATAATAATATTGCTTCTACACAAGTTGAATTACGTCAGCATATTGCCGGGCGTTTAGGGTTTGCTACCTGGATAGGTGCTGGCACAGTATTCCCGACACTAAAAGACTTTGAGATAAAAAAAATCCTTCCAACTTATGGTTTAGGATTACATTTAGAGGTTAAACACAATATGAATGCCCGTGTTGATTTTGGTTTTGGAAAAGGATCCAGTGGATTCGTTTTTGGAATAGGTACTGCTTTTTAAGGCGTATATTAATTTAGAAAAGAGTATAAATATAACTTTAAATATATGAATGGATATATTGACTTGAATGGCTTTTACACCCAGACACGGGTAAATGAAAAAGCCCCTCAAATTCACTGAATTTGAAGGACTTGTCTTGCTTTTGGCGCCTCTTGTCTTTGCTTAACTTATTGACTATCAGGCGTTTCTGCGGTATGGACGGAATATGAACCTCTAGGCCAATCAGCGTCCGACCAATATGTTAGCAAAGTCTGAAAATCCACGCCCACGAATTGCCACCGTGATTTCTTCGGTGATTTTCAACTTTCTGCAATTTTGTCAATGAACTATCTCACAAAGGTAGAAAAATATTTTGAACTTACTTCTTCAGCAACTCTAAAAATATAACTCCTCGTTTTGTTATCCTGAACCTTTGGTCTGGATGATTTTTGATCCCTGGTATTGTGCGCCCTATCAATTCATCATCAACCAGTTTTGACAATATCTTATTTAATTAGCCAGAAACCTGTTTCTGGCCAAAAGTGAATAGTATTCTTTCGTTGCACTAAAGAGAAACACCATTCGTACAATTTTATTTTGAAATAATTGTAATTAAGATTGTTCAGCTTTTATGTTGATAAAAAGTTGTTTGCGTATCACTTAAAGTCAGTTATAATTTGTATTTTTGCGAGACAATGTAATATTAATAATTGTGTTTTAAGGACTTAAATAATGGAAGAAGAATTGAGTTTTTATTATCAACTACGGTACTAAACAACCGGGTAGCAAGTGAACAATATGTGGAAGAAAAGGCTAATTGTGGTTCCAAATCGCATTATGAAACTGTACAGCAAAACAACTAAGTAATATAATACGTATAACAATGAAAGTTCATCACTATACAACCATTGAAACACTTGCACTAATTTTAAAGAATAAAACAATAAGATTTAATCGACTTGATAAAGTGGATGATCTCGAAGAAAGTGAATACGGTATAAGTTCAGCAGATATGAAAATGGGAAAATATATTTTCGTTTCGTGTTGGACAAAGGACAATGCCGAAAATGTTGCACTTTGGGGTTTATATACCCGAAATAAAGGCGTTCGTATTACACTTGATGAAGATATGTTCGTAACATATCCCATAAATGAAACACACAAGAGCTATTTTCGTAGTTTCATAGAATTTGGGAAAGATTATGTTATTGTTACTGCCAATAATAATGCAGAAATATTAGATATAGAATATGTTGATAACTTAGCACAAAAAGTGCAAGAAATTGGTGATTTTTCAGTAACACCTGATAATGAAAAATACACTCTAAAGTTTGCAAACACATTTGGCAATTTCAAAAGTAAACACTGGAAGTTTCAGAAAGAATGTAGATTTAAAATAATTGCATTACCTTGCAAATACTCTAAAGATGAAGAGTTTTTAGGCTCACTTGCTTCAAATCAGTCATTTTTAACCACTGCAAGCTATACTTTAAGTGAAATTTTTAATTCAATATCAAGCTCTTTTATGGAATATCAAGATATTTCGGCTAATTATTTTGACATTCCATTGAATGGTACAGCCTTTCAAAATATGGAAATATTACTTGCTCCACAATCAAGTGAAGCAGACAAGTTAATTGTAGAAGCACTCATTAAGTCATATTGTCCTACAGCTTTATTAAAAGAGAGTACTCTGAAAGGAAAAATCCGTGGAAAACTTTGAATGTTTTGAAGTTTGATGTCAGAATCTTGATGAGATAAAGAATGGAATAATAGAAGAAAAAGGGAGTATTATATTATTGCGAATAAAAAAGATACAAAGACTGATTTATACAGAGAGCTAAAGCCATTCCTTAACAGATTGTCATATTATAATATATTGACAGTTTGGACGTAATTGATGATATACGATTGCTAATAACGATAATAAATCTCGCAAAAGCGTTCAGGGAACCACTTCACAAAGGAAACTCTAAATATTTGAACTCACTTCTTCAGCAACTCTAAAAAGACCATTCCCCGTTTTGTTACCCTGAACTTTTGGTCTGGATGACTTTTATTATCTGGAATAGTATGCTCAATCAGTCTGTCTTCAACCAGTTTTGATAACGTCCTATTTAAATAACCGGATATCTGTTTCTTCCCAAAAGCTTCTGCAATTTCTTTACGTGAAAGGGGTAATTCCATTATTTTTCGAAGTATCTCAGAATACATTGTAGGGTTATATAACTCTTGCCCTAACTCTTGCCCTAACTCTTGCCCTAACTCTTGCCCTAACTCTTGCCCTAACTCTTGTTGTTCCTTTTGCTCTTCTGCATAATCAAGTTTCACAAACTGTACCTGAAACGATAATCCCGTTTCTTTCCAACGGAATTCAATTTGAGGGTATTCCTTCAATTCATCAGCTATAAGCTTCAATCCATTTCCCCATTGGTCGATAATTCCCATTCGCTTGAATACCGGAGCGATGACTTTGTTACGGGCATCGCTCTGGCGACTTTCCATGGCCGCATAATCAATCGAAGGAGGCAAAAGTCCAGGACTTGTTATCTCGACCATATCGTCATAAATAGCCACTTTAATATCTTTTCCAGAAAGGGACAGGTCTCTGTGGACAACTGCATTCCGGATGGTTTCTCTTATCGCTTTTACCGGATATTCCCAACGGGAAACGGTGTAAACCCCCTCCACAACAGCACCCTTGTTTATATGACGTAATACAAAATTATAAGCTTCCTCCGCTTGTGTAGCGATATTGGTCAAAATACTCTTTTGATCGATAAATTCCTCCGAAGTAATACCTTTGAATCTTGCACACTCCACCTTGACAAAAGGGAACAGAGAACGACGAAGTTCATCATCAGAGAATAAAACCAAAGCATTCGTCGGGTATTCCGTTCCATTCACCTTTTTGACAAGTTCCAACTTACGGAGGGCTTGCGTATCCAGAGATTCTCCGGTTTTATCCTGATATTCCTGCTTAAAATCCTCAATGCTTAACTCACTTGCAGGCTTATTCATCACCAGCTCACTATCGAATGATATGTTTCGTTTTCTACGCTCCAATTCCGCTATTATCTCCTCATCCGCCAATCGATTAGATGAACCAACCCGAATATAAGTCCCTTTCAGTCTTCCCTTGTCTTTCCGATAATAAGGCAACGCACTACCACGATACACTGTTACCCGTATAACATGCTTGTCTTCCTCCGTCAGAAATGTGATGTCCGGTAAAATTGCAGGATAGCAACGATCAAATATAATATTGCTGATTTGCTCCTCTATTTTTACAAGCTCATCCTCCGGAAGTCCGACAATTTCTCTCGGATCATTCCTAACACCGATATATAGTTCTCCTCCGGCATCATTCGCAAAGGCAATAATAGTATTTGCCAAATCTGCATTTTCAGGAAGAGATTCCTTGAACTCTAACCGCCTGCCTTCGGTCTGTTTTATGATTTCTTTGATTGACATCAAATAGGTCTAATGCTAATATTTATTCCACGTGCTTTCTAAATCCAAATATCCAAATTGATAATATATTGCCCATACATCTAACTTATTAAATTGAGAAAAAAATAGCATTTTTTGTCATTGTGATACCATTTACACTCAGAGAAGCAAGACTATAACAATACAAGTCTGGATGTAAAGCAAAGGTATTAAATATTTCTGATAATCAGTATATTCGAGGATAAAATAATTCAAATTTTGATTCTATATTTTATGAGTTCCTTCGAATCAAAACTTGAATGATCTGTTCATGTTTCCGGAATATGCATGAACAAGTCCTTATCCGTGTATATAACACAGATGAAAATAAGGAGAAGTTCACAAGATTTTGTACTTTTGCGTTTTACTTCTGATAATTCTACATTATGAGAAATTCAATAGATTAACAAATGTCGCCAGAAGAAAAAGCAAGATTAGAAATAGACCGGAAGCTTGAATTGGCAGGGTATGTCATTCAAGATATGAAAGAATTTGATCCGACAGCGTCACTAGGTGTTGCTGTTAGAGAATATCCTACCAATGTTGGAGAAGCAGATTATGTTCTTTTTGTTGATCGTGTACCTGTTGGCGTAATCGAAGCTAAGGCTACAGATAAGGGTGAAAAACTTATTATGGCTGCTGATCAATCTTCAGACTATGCAAAAAGCGGATTAAAATATTTTGTTAACAGCAAACCTTTACGTTTTACTTATGAAGCGACTGATATTCTAACCCATTTCTGCGATTTGAATGATGCGAATGCACGTACACGTCAGCTTTTCTCATTTCATAAACCGGAAACTCTTCGAGATTGGTTGAAAGATGAATCTACTTTACGAAACCAACTCAAAACATTCTCGACCTTTGACAATACTAATTTTCGTGATTGTCAAACTAAAGCAATTATTAATCTTGAGAAATCGTTTGCAGAAAATCGCCCACGTGCCTTAATTCAAATGGCAACTGGGGCCGGAAAGACATTTACAGCTATTACAAGCGTTTACCGATTGTTGAAGCATGCTGATGCCAAAAGGATTTTATTTTTGGTTGATACGAAAAATCTTGGAGAACAAGCCGAAGAAGAATTTCGCAAATATGCGCCTAACGATGATGCACGTCTATTCCCTGAGCTATATAATATTCAACGTCTTACATCTTCTTACATTCCTACTGATACTCATGTTTGTATCAGCACGATACAGCGGATGTATTCTATTCTTCGTGGCGAAGAATTAGATGAATCGGCAGAAAATGAGTCTCTGAATGAACAGAATCTTACAGGCAATCCGCGCGAAGTGGTTTATAACCCGAAATATCCGCCGGAATTTTTCGATTTTATTATTATCGATGAATGTCACCGCTCTATTTACAACTTATGGCAACAGGTTTTGGATTACTTTGATGCTTTCCTTATCGGATTGACAGCCACACCAGATAGTCGGACTTTCGGTTTTTTTAATGAGAATGTAGTAAGCGAGTACACACATGAACAGGCTGTCATTGATGGTGTGAATGTTGGTCGTGAAGGTACCTATCTGATTGAAACTGAAATTTCGAAAAAGGGTAATGTTATTCTAAAACAAGTTGTTCAGAGACGAGAACGCTTATCACGTCGTAAACGTTGGGAGCAATTGGATGAAGATGTAGCATACAAACCTACTCAATTAGATAAAGACGTAGTAAATCCTTCTCAAATTAGAAATATTATTCGAGCATTCAAAGAAAAAGTTTTGACTGAAATGTTCCCTTTTCGTAAGGAAATACCCAAAACATTAGTGTTTGCGAAAACTGATAGTCATGCAAATGACATTATTTCAATCATACGAGAAGAATTTGGAGAAGGAAATGAATTTTGCAAAAAGATCACTTATGGTTCAATCGAAGATCCCAAAAGTATTCTGAATGCTTTCCGCAATGATTATTATCCACGTATTGCCGTTACTGTGGATATGATTGCTACTGGAACAGATGTAAAACCGATTGAGTGCTTACTGTTTTTACGGGATGTTCGCAGTTCCAATTATTACGAACAGATGCTAGGACGAGCGACACGTACGCTTGATTTGGAAAGTCTGAAAAAGGTATCTCCGTCGGCAACAGAGAAGAAATTAGGCTATGTATTGGTCGATGCTGTAGGTGTAACGGCTTCTAAGAAAGGAAATTCACGCCAATTAGAGCGTAAACCATCCGTTTCTCTAAAGGATTTAATGATGAATGTTGCTACCGGAAGTAAAGATGAAGATATTTTTACTTCATTGGCGAATCGTTTAATTACACTGGATCGGGTTTTAACTCCTAAAGAGAAAGAAAAAGTACAAGACCTCAATAATAGAGCTTCATTGTCTTCTATCGCAAGCAATTTGCTGGATGTTTTCGATGAAGATAAAATCAGAGAGCAAATTGAGCAAATTCCGGACAGGCATAACTACTCACCGACTGTACAAGAAGAAAAAGCAATGGAAATTCTTGCTCGAAAAGCAGTAGAACCAATCTGTTCGCCTCAATTGCGTGAATTTATTTTGAATGCCCGAAAAGCACATGATCAAATTATTGATCCAACCCTTGACAAGATTACAAAATTGGGTTGGAAAGAAGATATAGAACAAGGTGCGGAGGATATAATTCATAAATTCAGACAATTCATTGAGGACAATAAGGATGAGATTACAGCATTAAATATCATTTACTCACAAACTTATCGAAATCGGCCTTTAACACTTCAAATGATAGAAGAATTATATACAGCCATGCAACGCAGTCCTTATTTCTTCTCTGTTGATAAATTGTGGCAGGCATATTCTGTGAAGTTCTCAGAGAAGGTCAAATCGCTTACTTCGGTAAAGAAATTAATAGATATCGTTTCCATTATCCGATTTGAGTTAGGATACAGTAAAGAGTTGGATTTGTATGCAGCCGAAGTGAACTTGAAATATAGGGATTGGATATTTGCTAAACGTGCAGGTAATCCCTATTATTTTACTCCTGAACAAGATAAATGGCTACAAATGATCCGCGACCATATTGCCGTTTCGCTCTCAATAACAAAAGACGATTTAAATCTTGCTCCATTTGATGACGAAGGTGGGCTTGGGAAATTTTATCAGTTATTTGGAAATAAATATGAAGAAGTTTTGGAAGAGATAAATGAAGCATTGGCGGCATAGTAACAAGCCATTAAAAAATGAACAAAATATGAATATAGTTCCTAATAATCAAACTGTTGAAAAGTGCCTTAAACAGAGACCTTATTATATTGATTTTTATCAACGAGAATATGTTTGGAATAAGGATACTGTTACAATTCTTCTTGACGATATCTTTTACTCCTTTGAACTAGCTTATCAAGAGCATAAAGGAAAAGATATTACACCCGAAGTAATTGCTAAGTATAATTGGTATTATTTGAATATTTATATTACCAATACAATCAACGGAAAAGAGTATATTGTTGATGGACAACAAAGACTTACAACTTTGTGTTTAATTGCTACTAGACTATACCATTATGTAAAAGAAAATGAAGAATATTTCGAAAATATAATTGACACCATTAAGGACTGTATTTTTGGTAAAGATAAATATAAGGGTAATATCTTTTGGATTGACAATGAAAAAAGAGGGAAAGTCATGCAGTTTCTTCTAGATAATCCTCGAAGTGAATACTCTAATGATTTTGAATACACAACAGAAGAGAATTTGCTGAATCGATATAAAGATATTGACCGTTATCTTGAAGATAAAAAACTATCTGAGGATAAAGATAAGTTACAGGCATTCATTTTATACTTCTTAGAAAGACTGGTATTAGTGGAGCTAAAGATTGAAAAAGATGATACTCCAATGGTTTTTGAAGTTATTAATGACAGAGGCGAAACTCTCAAACCTTTTGAGATTCTGAAAGGTAAATTAATCGGAGCTTTAGACAAAGACGATACTGAGAAATATAGTGAATTATGGGAGAAATCATTAAATATGTTGCGGGGAAATGAAGATTCATTTTTTATTGATTATTTGAAAGGGAAATTTATATATAAAAGGAATGCGGATGTGGAAAAAGCTATAAACAACGAGTACCACAGATATATTTTCGCCAATAATGAGATAGCAAACAGTTTATCATTCAGAAAGAAAGATGAGAATCATTCCAAAAATATAAAATTATTTATCGAAAAAGATCTCATTTATTACTCAGCATTATACTCCAGAATAAAAAAGAATGAATACTTATTCCTAGGTTATAACAATTCCATTAATGAACTATCCGGACAATATCAAAATATTATTTCGGCTTGTGAAATTAATGATCCACAAGAACAGGATAAAATTGAAACTATAGCAAAAGAAATCGACCGTTTGTATATATTGTTGCAATTGAATGGTGTATATGACAGTAACGATTTCGCAGAGTTACAATACAATTTGAACCAACAATTACCAGGAAAAACGTCTGAACAATATAGAAATATTTTTGACTCCTTGATTGAACAGTCTATTCGAGAAGCTCGCAATGTTGATAGTGTAGGTTCTCTTTTGGAATATGATAAATTTTTATTGCGGGATTACACTAATATGAAGACTCGTCTATTAAGGTATTTTTTCGCAAGAATTGAAAAATTTATTTGTGATAATATGGAAATAAGTATGACTAACAGTGTTCATGAAATATCAACTAGAACAGGTCATAAAACTGGCTATCATATAGAGCACATTTTCTCAAGAAATGAAGAAAACAAATCATATTTTGAAACCGAAGAAGAGTTTGAGGTACAGCGCAATAGACTTGGAGGATTACTGTTACTTTACAATAGAGACAATATTAGTTCAGGAAATGAAAAATATGAGGATAAGCTTAAAACATACAGTAATAGTTTAGTATGGGGAAGAACCTTAGTTGATACATTCTACCATACCAACAAGAAGTTCGAGAAATTTAACCATAAACTTAAAGAGGAAATAGGCTCTGATTTTAAGCCTATAAAAACATTCGATAAAGAGGCTTTAGAATATCGAAACGCATTATTATTCAGTATAGTAAAAGAAATCTGGGAGGCATAACAATCCTACAGTAGCTTGTAAATTAATATATAATGTCCACAGCAGCAATCAATCAAAAAATATGGAGTATGGCAACTCACCTCATGAACGAGGGAGTGTCAAACAGTGATTACCTGGAACAACTAACCTACTTGTTGTTCCTGAAAATGGCAGACGAGTTTAATCGTCCGCCTTACAACAGAGATATTGGAATTCCTTCTGACTGTAATTGGGATTCGTTAAAGAATAAGAGTGGAGCAGAACTTTTTGAGCATTACAAATATATCCTCGATACGCTTGCCAAACAATCAGGCACACTACAGCAAATTTATACCGGAGCACAAAATAAAATTAATACTCCGGCTGTACTTTTCAAGATCATACAGATGATTGATGCAGAAAACTGGTCAGCAATGTCTTCCGATGTAAAAGGAGATATTTACGAAGGTTTGCTTGCCAAGATTGCTGAAGATACCAAAACCGGTGCCGGACAATATTTCACACCTCGCGCTTTGATCAACACGATGGTAAAATGCGTTCGTCCAAAAGTTGGGAAAACGATTGCTGATCCATGTTGTGGAAGTGGCGGTTTTTTGCTTTCTGCGAAAGATTTTATAACAAGTAACTACTCACTAAATCGTAATGACAAAGAATTTCTGAAATACCATACGTTCCGTGGTTGGGAGATTGTACAAAGCACTTATCGTCTTTGTTTGATGAACCTCTTTCTACACAATATCAGCGATTTCGAGGGTGTTCCGCCAATCACTCGTAATGACTCACTCCTTTCCGATCCGGGTGAACGTTTTGATTATGTACTAACCAATCCTCCATTTGGAAAAAAGTCCGCACTTACATTTACCAATGAAGAAGGAGAGCAGGAGCAAGAAGATTTGGTGTATAACCGTCAGGATTTTTGTGCGACAACTTCCAATAAGCAACTTAATTTTGTGCAACACATTCGCACTATTCTGAAAGCTGACGGAACGGCTGCAGTTGTTGTGCCCGACAATGTGTTGTTTGAAGGAGGAGCCGGAGAAACTGTACGTAAAAAGTTGTTAGAAACTACAGATTTGCATACCATTTTACGTCTGCCTACCGGAATTTTCTATGCACAGGGTGTTAAGGCGAATGTAATTTTCTTTGAGAACAAAAATGCCAGTCCAATCCATCAAACTAAGGAAGTGTGGTTTTATGATTATCGTACTAACATCAAACACACTTTAAAAAAGACTCCATTAAAGGAAAGTGATCTTGAAGATTTCGTCAAATGTTATAATCCCGAAAATCGTTTCATGAGAGAAGAGACTTGGTCGATAGAAAATCCGACTGGACGCTGGCGTAAATATACTTACGATGAAATTATTGCTCGAGACAAAACGAGTCTTGACATTACTTGGTTAAAATCCGGTGAAGATACAGTAGATTATTCTCTTTCGGAACTAATGGTCATGATTGAGGAAAAAAGCAATAATATCCAACAAGCCGTTAATTCCCTGAAAAGTATTATCGATAAAATTGACGAATAGCTATGGATACAAAGAAACTTCGTCAAAAAATATTAGACCTTGCCATTCGTGGAAAACTCGTTCCGCAAGATCCGAATGATGAACCGGCCTCAGTCCTACTTGAACGTATCAAGGAAGAAAAAGAACGCTTAATAAAAGAAGGAAAAATTAAGCGAAATATAAAAAAAAGTTCTTCATATACATCCCATTATCGGAAGGAAATGCCATTTGAGTTGCCGGAAGGGTGGATTATATTGAGGCTTGATGATTTTTGTTTTTTGAAAGCAGGACAATTTATCTCTGCTAAAGATATTAACCAAGAATATGATCCACACCTAAATCCTTGTTATGGTGGAAATGGTTTACGTGGATATGTTAAGACACACACACATGAAGGCGAATTCTCTTTAATTGGACGGCAAGGGGCACTATGTGGAAATGTAAATTATGTCTCTGGTAGATTTTATGCGACAGAGCATGCGATTGTTGTTCAGTGTTTTGCTTCATTAAACAGCAAGTGGCTTTATTATATTCTGGAAGTAATGAATCTTAATCAATATTCCGCTGGGGCAGCTCAACCAGGATTGAATGTCAGCCTCTTAAATCAGTTATATATTTCCATTCCACCAAGAAAAGAGCAAGATCGTATAGTTGAAAGAATTGAGAATGCATTTGTTTTTATTGATATAATTGAAATTAATAGACAAAATTTATTTCAGCTTGTAAATACCGCAAAATCCAAGATTCTTGACCTTGCCATTGGTGGCAAATTAGTTCCACAAGACCCGAACGATGAAGCTGCTTCTGTATTATTGGAACGGATTAAATCCGAACATCCAGAGCGTAAAAAGAAGCCCTCAAAAACAAGTGATAACTCACATTATGAGAACTTACCGTTAGGATGGACAGAATGCTTGTTAGGAAATATTGGAAATTGGGCTTCTGGAGCAACACCTAATCGTTCAAACATATCCTATTATAATCATGGAACTATTAACTGGCTCAAAACAGGAGATCTTAATGATAGAGATATTACTGACATTCCCGAGAAAATCACTATAAAAGCTCTTGAAGAATGTTCTCTCAGATTGAATCCTATAGGAAGTGTGTTGATTGCAATGTATGGAGCAACAATTGGCAAAATAGGAATTCTTGCTACTCCTTCTACAACAAATCAAGCTTGTTGTGCCTGCATAACATATTCAGGGATAGATAACAAATTCTTATTCTACCTATTGATGTCTCAGAAAAACAATCTAAGGATGAAGGCAGAAGGTGGAGCGCAGCCTAATATCTCAAAAGAAAAAATCATCAATTATCGGATTGCGCTCCCTCCTTATAATGAGCAGATTAGAATAGTTCTCAAGATACATAAACTCTTTAATAAGTTAGATGAAATAATAGAAATGTTATAATTCATCTACGATAGATTTCAAAATTGAGAACAAGTTTTCGATTATATCTACAATCTTTATCTGCTCATTCATCGGAGGTAGAGGAAATGGAATATTATTTAATGCTGATTTTGTAAGGTGTTTAATGGTTACCCCTTTAGTGAACTCATCAAGCAGGTTTATATCATTATATAACCAAATAACATACAGATAAAAGTAGGGGTGAATGAGTTTGTGGAATCGTATGCGATGTATTGCATTTTGATATAATATTGAGTCCTCATAAGCCCAAACAGCACATCTTCCAGCTTCTCCACCCTCACAAATTAATAAATCATTCTTTTGGATAGTATACCGTGGTATTTCTTCATCTTCGAATTTCATTTGATTGAGGTCGTTTAAATCTATGCTTCCCCAACGAATATTGACACTACGCAGGTATGGTCGATAAATTCCTTTGTTTTTTGCCTTATCAAGTGTCTTACCTAAGTCACTCTGTGCAATATCTTCTAACCTACACCATATCCAGGTTTCTGGAATCAAAAACGGTAAGTTCTCATAATGTGAGATAGGTCAGATAATTTTGTACCGTATTAATCTAAAAGTTAAAGATATATGGTAACAAAATTTCAAAGATCATTAGACAAAAGTGATTTGTCAAAAAACACAATCACATCGTATGTGTGGACGGTTAATTATTTTCTTACAAATTACAAATCCGTAAGTAAGGAGAATCTATTAGCTTACAAGGGATATTTATTGGAACACTTCAAGCCACAAACGGTTAATCTAAGATTGCAAGCGGTAAACAAGTTTCTTGAATTTAGCAAGAAGGAAAAATTAAAATTGAAGTTTGTTAAGGTGCAGCAAAAGAATTTTCTCGAAAACGTAATCAGTAACGCTGATTATAAGTTCTTTAAGTCAAAACTAAAATCGGATGGGCATATAGAATGGTATTTCGTCATTTGGTTTTTAACGGCAACAGGAGCCCGTGTAAGTGAATTGCTTCAAATCAAAGCAGAACACGTACATTTAGGATATTTGGATATGTACACAAAAGGTGGAAAAATCCGTAGGCTCTATATCCCTCAAAAACTCCGTATCGAGGCAGAGAAATGGTTAGAGGCTAAAAATCTCCAATCCGGATATATATTTCTCAATCGCTTCGGGAAAAGAATTACCACTCGAGGGATTTCTCAACAGCTCAAGCATTTTGCCACAAAATACGGATTGAATATTCAAGTAGTCTATCCGCATTCTTTCCGTCATAGGTTTGCCAAAAACTTTTTAGATCGCTTTAATGACATAGCCTTATTGGCTGATCTTATGGGACATGAGAGTATCGAAACTACTCGTATTTACCTGCGTCGTACAGCTAGCGAACAGCAAGCAATTGTGGATAAGATTGTAAATTGGTAAATAATTAAGGATGGAAGCGTAGGCTATTTTACCTACGCTTCTATTGATGCTAATATTGTTTGCAGGGATGCAAAAACTTTATTAACTTCTTGTATTATAATAATTTGCTCTTTTAATGGGGGAATCGGAATATATAAAGATAACAAAATTTCCCTTGATATGCCTGGGATTATCCCTCTTGCTAGGTCTTTGATCACATCAATATAAAAATGAAGACAATAACTAAGATATTGAGTTTCGATATAATCATTAGTTCTTACAGCCATAAATTGGCGAGCAATATGAACTTGTCCAATATTGTTAATAATGATATCTCCTACAGTTCCTTTACAAGTTATCAATAAATCGTTCTTCTTAGAAATTACCTTTGGAGAAGTTGTCCAGCGATTTATAGTAATAGAATTATTCTCAATATTACTCGCTCCTATGAGATATGGAATCCCATTTGATTTCTCGTTACACTCTTTAGCTGATAAATCTCTTCCTGATAATAACGTTAAAAAGTCAGAAAAACGAAGCCATATCCATGAATCTGGTATCTCAAATGGATAATGTGAGTTATCACTTGTTTTTGAGGGCTTCTTTTTACGCTCTGGATGTTCGGATTTAATCCGTTCCAATAGAACGGAAGCAGATTCGTCGTTCGGGTCTTGTGAAACAAGTTTTCCTTTAATAGCAAGGTCGAGTATCTTGGATTTGGTTGTTTTTACAAATTGAAATAAATCCTGTTTCTCTGTTTCTATTTTATCAATTAAGGCGAACGTTGATTCAATAACGGAAACAATACGTTTCTGTTCAGAAACAGGAGGAATTGGAATTACAATATCTTGAAATCTTTCAAAATCAATACTTTCAACAGTTGTTCCATCTTTTTGATAATTCTCTAATATTGAGCTTTCCAAAGCTTTCAATACCCAAAAGACATAACTCACAATAGAATTATCATATAAGCAAATAGCTTTGATATCTTGATTTATTGTAGCTTTCTTTTTGAGGATAGCGATGGGCAGAGTTCTTCGTAATATACCACTACGAACCACCATCAATATGGTCAAAGGTGAAAAAAAATGCATTCCTACTACCCCTTTATTTGAAATCTTCATTAAGGAATCTTCAATTACGGGTTGTTTCATATCTTTAGACGTAACCCACAAATGATTTTCTTCATCCCAAAAATCTTTATTTGCTGTAGAGGGAGTTTTTCCTCCACCAAAAGAGGCTATATCACTTAATTTGCAAAATGTCCAGTTTTGAGGTATGTTCCGATAATGGGATGTATACAGAGTAAAGAATCAACAAATGACTGTAATTTAAACTATTATGATTTTCTCTAAATTCCTCGGCCAGTCTTCTCTTGCTTTTTCAGAACCAGTCGCTTGATATTTTCTCGATTTTCAACTTTCTTAATTCTTGGATCATCCCACGATTCCTGATATTGAGAATCAGATTTATTTGCTTTCCAGAGATAGGGATAAGCATAACTCCCCAAACCATACCATTTAACTTTTGCTTTGACAACTTGGTTGTTTTCGACAAGTATCTTATCTCTTAAACGCATTTCGTATTTTCCATACGACACAAAAGTATCAGGATGTTCTTTGCTAAAAAAGAGTTTGCTCTTCTCGTCATTCAGAAAAACATACGAAGAAAATTTACCTTCTCCGTTATTCCGATCCATGTTTTCAAGATAAATCCATCCTCCATTTCTCAATATTGTTTCCTGTGAGGGAGTAATCTCTGCACCCCATATAACACGATTTTTTTCGATTTGAGATACTTGTTTTTTCTCTTCCGATTGATTCTTCTGAAACACTTTCTTGAGGTTTCCGTAACTGAATTTTCTATCCACTTGGGACCCTTTGAAAGTAAAATCACCATAACGAAATGATAATCCTTCTACTTCTTCCGTTGTTCTCTTCAACTTAAATTCTGTATGAATACCGGATTTTAAGAGTAAGGATTGGAGTTCTTTTTCATCTTTACACTGTGGTAAAACTGCTTTAATTGTATCATAAATATGATATTTGACTTTATCGGGATTCTTTAATTTCGCTCGCTTAACTCTTTCCTTACCCTTTCCGTATGTCAATCCATGCTTGTCTTTGAGTTTTTTGCAGACCTTGATATTTCGCTTATAATCATGATTGACGGATATTAATTTTAGGTCGTTATTGATACGGTTGTACACAATATGCAGATGCTCATTACCGGTATTATGATGACGAACAATAATATATTGAGTATTGCGGATACCCATTTCTTCCATATATTCTTTGGCTAATTGTACCATAAAATCATTTGTCATCCGCTCCTTATCTTCAGGAGCAAACGATATAGGAATATGTCCGACAGGTTGTTTTACTTCCCTTCTACCGGAACGTTGCATGGCAAAACTTCGGATAATATCCTCGGTCGTTCCGGCCAACACACCTTCCGCTTCAAGCAATTGAGCGGTATCGTTCATCACATAACGAACACAGCCTTTGAATGACTTCCCTTTGATATTCTTAGCGATCATTCAGCATCTTTTTTATTTGGGTCATAATCTTCATTATCTCAATCGCTTCCATAATATATCCGGCCTGATTTGCCTTTTTAGCAATCTGATTTAGGTTGTTCGCTATCCCTGCCAACTTACGCATCAGGTCGAGTTCTTCTAATGTAAAACGAGATTTAACGCTTCCTTTAAGTACCATTTCCCGAACATATTGTGTGGCCTTTATACCTAATTTTTCTGCTTTCTCCCTTATTTTATTGAAATCCGCTTCGGTCAATTTGAGATTAATCGAAGTGGACAGCTTAGCCTTTTCTTTCGTAGGACGACCTAGTTTTCGCCTATTTTTCTCTCTGTTTTCCATAACATTTACCTTTTAAGGGTTATGGAATCTTTCCGGCTATGCAAATAGCCGTGCAAGCCAAAGAGGAAGCGACCAACGGGAGATGAAATGCAGGCTTGCAGGACAATCCCAGAGCAATGAGACCATCGGGAGCATCGCAAAGGGATTGTCAAGCGACCTTGAACCTGCCGACCATCGGGAGCGGGTTTTAAAGGTCGCAGCCCCGCAGGGCAAGGTATGCACTGGAGGAATCGGAAAAGCCCCTCAGGGATTTTTGGGTTACCCGTGCGATTACCTTGCTCCCGAACATCGCATGTTCCATTGGAAAAGATAAGCTGCAAAATATCACAGCTTATCCTTTCGTAACCGAAGGTTACAACTTTCGCCATACCTCGATATCTTCATGGTATGCGCTCAGGTGATGACGGGCTAAATTCTCTATAAGGCCCGACACACTCAATCGTCGTCCGCCTAATTTACGGACAATCTCATCCAGCCGATCCCGCACCTCACGGCTGACAAAGACCGGTTTGCGGTCGTCCAGCTTCGGAACTTGCAAGAAGGTGTCACGATATTCATCCAATGATTCTTTCCGATGCTTGCTCCTGATACGCTTGGGCACAGTCTGAACTATTGGTGTGGTAGATACTTTTGGTTCTGAAGACACAGTTTCATCCGCTTCAATCGTTTTTTCAGCATCGGTTGTATTGACAGTATCGTTAGTATAAACACTATTGTTTGTACCACTTGCATCATCTACATCTTTACTAAAGCTATCCATCAAATCATTTGGAAGAAGTTTTTTAATCGAGGAATCAGAATCTTCCGGCATTCTCCGTTTCACGCTCCCTGGCATCAGGGGATTAAAATCATCCGGCACTTGTTTTTTCTCACCACCTTTCCTTTGCATTGCATTGTTTGTCTCTTTTCTTTCCATACTTTTCAGTCTTTTAAAAGTGAATATTACGGCTGCTGTATATACAGTAAACCGATTATCGCTTGCAAAGAAAGATCTATTAATCAGGATTGTATTTGCGCTGGATTCGTATGGGATATTCTGCAATATATTTCAATATTAGTCTCATTGCAGAGGGTACAAACTTCATTATTATGCAGCGTTGACAAGAATCAGTCCTACTATTCTCCCTATTCGAGATACTTTATCTATCAAACACTGGCTTCATACATAGTCAAATCGACGCCACACACTTCCATCTCATTACCAACTCATTGTGATATGATATTTTCTTCTTTCCTTCGCTACAAAATATCAAATACAGAAACTAAAGAATATGGATATTGTAAATATTGAAGCTAAAACATTCGAGACGATGCTTTCGAAATTCGAGAGCTTTGCAGCCCGAATGGAACATCTCTGCCGCTTGCATAACGACAAGGATATGAAAGAGTGGTTGGATAATCAAGATGTGTGCCTACTTCTGAATATATCTCCGAGAACGTTACAAACATTTCGGGATAATGGAACGCTGGCTTACTCCCAAATCAATCACAAGATTTATTACAAGCCTGCCGACGTGGAACGTATTCTACCACTCGTTGAAAAAAAGCGGAAACAGGTGGTATATAAAACAGGGAGAAAGATATAACCAATTAAAAACAAGAATATGAGCAATGAGTTAATTACATCAGAGAACAATGAAAGGGTAGAATCATTTTTTCTTTCATTGGATCGTCTTGCGTCGGCAATGGAACGCCTATTCGTCAGTCGAAAACCGACTTTGAACGGGGAGAGTTTCTACACAGACGAAGAGTTATCAAAGAAATTGAAATTGAGCCGGAGAAGTCTCCAAGACTACCGAAATGAAGGACGTATCCCTTATATCAAGTTGGGAGGAAAAATTTTGTATCGGGCTTCGGATATTGAGAAATTGCTGGAAGAAGGGTATCGGGATAGCTGGAAATAACTTACTACCTCCAAACTACCCCTTACCTCCTTGATTATTCTTTTCCTTTTTCGACTGATAAACCACCCTAAGCTGGAGGAAATAAATTAGACAACCTTTTTCGAAGGAATACTACCCAAAGGGTGGGGATTCCTGAAGAAAACCCGAAGGGCTTGAGGTTGACGTTTTGTTTCCTTTGGTTATTTTTGTGTTCAGATGAAAAAGGAGCTATACAACATTTGCAGATGTCTGGTTCTGCAAATTGGCAAAGCATTTTTCCACATCAGCCATATCCCGCATAATTGACTGGTCGAGAACCTTGGCGTAATGCTGGGTCATTTTCGTATTGGAATGTCCGAGTATCTTGGCAACATTCTCCATAGATACATTATTGGCTAAGAAAACAACGGTAGCTGCGGTATGCCGGGCTACATGGGTGCTAAGTTTCTTCTTGATTCCGCACAAATCCGCAATTTCTTTCAGATAGGCATTGAGTTTTTGATTACTCATGACAGGGAGCAATACATTCTTTTTCACACATTCAGGATGATTGGCATATTTTTCTATCAAACCCTTTGTAACAGACAATACCGGAATATTACTCATGTTACCCGTCTTCTGCCGTGGCTTTCGAATCCATAATGCTCCATTGTTATCTTTCATCAGATGTTCCGGAGTAAGATTCTTGACATCTATAAATGCCAAACCGGTGAAACCACAAAAAACGAAAACATCCCTCACAAGGGCGAGGCGTGGAAGAGTAAACTCCTTATTCATAATCCGCTCCAATTCTTCCTGCGTAAGAAACTCCACATGGGTCTCATCATGCTTGAATTGGATTCCAAAGAAAGGGTCTTTTTTCATCCAGTCGTTGGCCAAAGCAATGCGGATGACTTTCTTCAAGTTTTTCAAATGCTTTATACTGGAATTATTCTGACACTTACGAACGGTTTTCAGATAGAAATCGAAGTCGCTTACAAATTGACCGTTGATCTCCGATAAGAGCATATCATCTTTGCCATATTGATGCTGCATGTATTCCTGAAGATGGGATAACGAAGTATCGAATTTCTCAACGGTAGATTTCGTAAAATCAATACCGATCAATGCCCGACATTTCTTGTTATGCTCCCGATAAATATCTACAATGGTTTTATCGTTTTCATCCCGACCATAGAAACTATCACGCAAAGCCTTCGCAGTTATCTGCCTGCCGTCAATCTCAAAAGTACGGTGGATTTGATACATCCGCATCTTGAGCGTTTCGAGATAGTGATTTAACTCCCGGTCTTTTACCGTCTTTCCGGAACTGGATTCCCGTCGTTGATCCCACATCTTGGCCTGAATACTCCGTTTAGTGGTAATATCGGCAACCTCTCCGTTTACCGTAACACGTAAATAAATAGGGGCTTCTCCATTCTTAAGAAGCCTGTGCCTTCTGATTACAAAAAGCAAATTGAACGTTGATTTTACTACATTCATGGGCTTTAAAATTTAGTTTTGCAAAGTTACTTTATGCAGCCCATTAACAAGATATGCAAATTATTGAAAATCAACGAATAAAAACCCAAATCGTGGACAAAAAATGAGGATTAAAAAAGCCCACGAATTGTGCCGTGAATAGTGCGTCAAATCGCTATTTTTCGTGGGCAAGGGGTATAAAGAAAAAGCCCTGAAACCTTTGGATTTCAGAGCTTTGCTTCATTCTTCGAATTGTTCTGGCGGTATGGACGGGTACACCACCCAAAACCGTTATTAGCCTATATATCAAATCATTGTAACATATCATAACCCCTATGGGGTACGAGTTAGGGATGAAACTCATTAACTCGCTGATATTTAATATTTTAGCTCCAAAAAGGATTTTTACCCCTTTTATGCGGAACGGACGGGACTCGAACCCGCGACCGCAAAACGCATATATTCAGTGATTAAAAATCTTTTTTTGTTTATGTGGTACGAATTGGAGCAATATCCTTTTCTGCCTTATTTTCTTGGCAGTTCTGGCTGCTATTGACGCCAATTTGTCTGCATAAAACTTGGGTTCAAAGTTACTACAATTTTTGAAATCACCAAAGGTTTTGAAAAATAATCTTTTAGACGTAGTGCAAGGTGCAAGTTTATCTATATATAGATACTTGCACCTTGCACCAACAATCTCAACTGGAAAGACTTTAATACCTTAAACTAATTTGGTATCTTTGCACCAGATAAATAGAATTTTAGCGGATTAATTCCGTTTATATATAACATAACGTTCGCTGAACGTCTCGATACGAAAACTGGTAATTTTCAACTGAAAGGGACAGATAGCGCAATGTTCATGCTATACGAGAGTATGGCGTGGGCTTGCCTGTTTCTTTCAAAGGTATACCAGTACCTCGTATCGGAGCAGTGTGAGTTCCACGCTTCTTTTTTGAGATACAGCGAGCAATGGTATAAACAATTAAATTCAGTAGCATGAAAAAAATTATCCTTTACATCGCTGCATCACTTGACCAACGGATTGCAGAGCCAGGCGGCGGATTGGAATGGCTTACCGGATGCCCAAATCGTGAAAAGACAGATTACGGTTGCAAAAATCTATCAGCTTCGGTTGATACGGTTATTATGGGCGGTCGTACTTACCGTGAAATTATGAACATGGATGTAATTTGGCCATATTCGGAACAGATGGCTTATGTTGTATCCCACCATGAATGGGATACAAAGGAGAATGTACGTTTTATCACGGAGAATATTATTGAAACGATTTCTGAACTTCGCAATCAGGAAGGTAAAGATATTTGGTTAGTTGGAGGCGGAGAATTAATTTCAATGTTGCTCGCCGCAGATTTGATTGACGAAATGCAAATTTGCTACTTCCCCATAATTTTGGGCAAAGGCATATCTTTATTTCCTGAACAAAACAAGGAATCTAAGTGGGAAATAATAAAGACAAAAGTATATGATTCGGGTGTGTTGAAAGTTGATTACCAAAAATCTTTATAATTTCATGTAGGGTATTTATATCTTCATGCGGTATAATAGTAAAATGTCCAACTGGATGATAAGCAAAGCAGAGTTCAAACAATTATTCGATAAGTATTTTGATACGATTCGAAGTTTTATCTTCTATCGCTGTGGCGATAGGGATGCAGCATCGGATATGGCACAGGATGTCTTTATGAAGATTTGGGAGAAACGGGAACAACTGGATAACCTTAATTTAAAACCATTGCTTTATAAGATAGCAAACGATATGGTTATAAGCAATTATCGAAAAAGTTCTACCCGTTTAGATTATGAGGTGAGTATGAGTATTCAGATTGATAGTCCCTTGTCGCCCGAAGATGAATTAAACTTTGAAGAATTGGCATCTACTTATGCTAAAGCATTAGAAAAGATGCCGGAATTACAAAGGGTTGTTTTCCTGATGAGCCGGAATGATGAACTAAAGTATAGTGAAATAGCCCAATGTTTGGATATAAGCGTAAAAGCTGTCGAAAAACGGATGAGCGCTGCTTTGCAATTTCTTAGGACAGAACTATTATAATTAAAGAAGATATGAAAACGGATGATATTAAAATAACCCCTAAATGGAGTAAAAGCAAAGAAGATATTTGGGATAGTGTCTTTGAAGGATTGGAAGAAACTCCCAAAGTTATTGAAATGGCTCCCCGAAAAAGATCATTGTGGTTTTATGCGGCTGCATCTATTGCTGCAATAGCTATAATTCTACCCTCCATAGCATTTTTCTATACAAAAAATGAAGTTGCTGAAAGAGGTACACATCTGGCGGTGGTTTTACCCGACGGCTCTAAAGTAGATTTGAATGCCGAAAGTAAAATCGGCTATAAACCTCTCTGGTGGTTTATTTCCCGTGATGTAGAACTGAAAGGCGAAGCATATTTTGAAGTTGAAAAAGGAAGCACATTTGATGTACGTTCCGGGCAATACACTGTAAGTGTACTGGGAACAAGTTTTAATGTGTTTTCCCGTGCCGAAAATTTTAAGGTAACCTGTCTTACCGGAAAGGTGAATGTTTCGGATAAATCGGAATCAGTAATACTTACCCCGAATATGCAGGCATTATTAAGTAATGGCAAACTTACCACTAATGATGTCGAAGATGCGAAAGAATCTATTAATTGGAAACATGGTAAATTTGTTTTTGTTAGCGTACCTTTGCAAGATGTAATTCAGGAGATTGAAAGACAGTATGATATTGAAGTATTGCCTAATTCAAATCTGAATTATTCATATTCAGGTAATTTTACGAAAGCTAAAGATCCGAATGATGTGCTTAAAATAGTAGGTAAACCGTTCGGAATAGAATTTAAGATAAAGTAATTGAAGAAATTTATAGTTATACTTATAATAACCCTTACAGGCACAATTGCAGCTTTTTCACAAGAGCTGCATTTGGTCGTTAATGACAAGCCCCTTAACGATGTTCTGCGGGGATTACCCGTAGAAATTTCTTTTGATGATAATGCCCTTTCCCAATATAAGGTAACGGTCAATCGAAAATTTAATAATCCTCAAAGCGCACTTGATTTTTTGCTGAAAGATAAACCGTTTCGCCACGAAAATATAAACGGAGTTTATGTTATCGCTTCCTATACTGAAAAGATAGAGCAACCGCCTGTTGTTGAAGTTAAGCGGTACTATACGTTTTCAGGGACAATAAGGGATGCAGATAGCGAAGAAGGTTTACCTTACGCTTATATCACTACTCCCGAAAAGACCGTTTCAACTGATGAAGCAGGTTATTTTTCTTTCAAAACCGAGAAAAAAGGAAATCAGCGTGTACAAGTGCAGTATTTGGGCTATCAGGCACAAGATACTATTCTTTCTCCCGGACTAAACGAAATCCGGCTACAATCTGCTGTTTTTACTATGGATGAAGTAATCGTCAGTCCTGCTCCCGCCACAATGCTTATCCAATCCGGCAATAGTCCCGGCGAAATCCGCATCAATCATCAAATTTCAAAATATATTCCCGGAAGCAATGATAATTCCGTATTTAACCTTATGCGGATGATGCCCGGAGTAAGAGCATCGGGCGAGCCATCGGAAGACCTGATTGTGTGGGGCAGTAATATGGGTGAAAGCAAGATAACATACGACGGATATACGCTATTCGGTATAAAGAACTATAACGACCATATAGGTTCGGTCAATCCCTATATGGTAAAAGACATACGCATCTTGAAAGGCGGGTACGGCTCCAATCAGGGCGGACGTATCGGTGCCATTACGGAGATAACAGGTATAGACGGTAATTTTAATGCTCCGTCTGTAAAAGCAACTGTCAGCAATTATACAATGAACCTTTTTGCTTCGGTACCCTTGACAAAGAAATTGAATATCTCTGCTGCTTACAGGCAGACTTTCTATAACCTGTATAACAATGAGAATGTGGATTTATCCAATAGTGAAAATAATCCACAAACGATTTATTCAAGCATATATATAAAGCCTGATTACCATTTCAATGATGCCAATTTAAAGCTATCAGGAAAAGCATTTAAGGATGATTCCTATTACATCAGCCTGTATGGAGCTAATGACCGCTTTAAATACTCGGTAAATCAACCAAACGAGTATGATGTCAATGCTTCTGAAAAGAACAGGCAATATGGTGGGGCGGCTTCTTATAAACGGGTATGGGAAAACGGCTCAACTACAAAAGTTGTGGCTACATTCTCACGGCTTACCTCTTTGTTGGATAATCTCACAATACTGGGAGATAAAAAGCCGACAACAGACGATGTTAGTCATCTGGATAATGAGGTACAGGAGTTTTCGGTAAGACTTAACCATGACTTTAATATCGGAAGCCGTAACAAAGTACAAGTTGGCGGGGAGTGGCAACAATACAGGGTAAGTCTGAACGAGCTATGCGGAGAACTGGATAAGCCGACAGTCTATATTACAGATAATATATTATTGGATAATTTGACTTTAAGTGCAGGTGTACGGGTGGATATGCCATTGAATAAAAAAGTCTATGTACAGCCCCGTTTATCCGGCACATATAAAATATCGGAAGAACTAACTGCAACTGCTTCGTGGGGACTATACAATCAGTTTCTTACCCGTACCGCATACCAATATGATGAATCGGGATTTCAAACCGTATGGACTATGGCAGACAGTACCTTTACAAAGGCAATGCACACTACCGCAGGTATTGCATACAGTAAAAACGGCTTCTTGGTCAGTATGGAAGGATATTATAAGACTACAAAAAACAGTCAGTATTTTTTGGATAATACAGTCTATAAAATAGATAATACGATTTTAGGAGCAGACTTGTTTGCCAAAAAGCTAATCAGAAATCATACTTTATATGGCTCGTATTCCATCAACCGCCTTAGTAAACCGCAAAACGAACTTTCGCATGAAATAAAAGTCGGAGGTATCGGGGCATTCGATCCTTTCTATTTTTCGTTGAGTTATGTTTATGGTACAGGCTTTTCTTATATTTCCACTGGAGGGCACGGACATGGACAAGGCAATGAGGAAGGACAGCATGGCTCCGAACACGAACATACGGATTATTCCGATGAGCCATACAGCCGCTTTGATATAGGTGCTACATACAGGGCACAAATAAAGAAAGTAAGGCTGCAAGCAGGCGTATCGCTATTGAATGTGTTTGGTACTAAGAATATAAAATACAACTATCAGATTTCCGGTCAAAATACTGCAACAAATATCTTCACAAAAGCAACTCCATTTACTCCAACGGTATTTCTTGAAATTATTTTTTGATTTATGGTAGGGTAAACCCTGCTTTATGCGGTTACTATTACGAAAGCGCTTCAGAAAAAAACAAAGTACAAATTCGTAAATTAGTAGATCAAATGAAAAAGTTATTTTATTCGTTGGCAGTAGTTTTATTTGCAGTAACATTCGTTGCTTGCAGTAATGACGACCATGAAGATTTTGGGACATCAGCAAAACAAGATATTGAAGCCAGAGCTGCGGCTTTAGGATTTGATGATGTTGCAGCTTACCAAGCAAGTGTAGCAGAGCAATGTTCAGCGGGAAATCATGAAAATTGTGATATTTATAACGATGGCACTCACGAAGCCTGCGCATATTCCGACCATTCAGGGAAAAACCATGACGGCACCCATCACAATGGAACCGATCATGGAACACATGACAAAGATGGTCATTCACACGGTTCGCATGATGGTAAACACCATTAATAACCTTTATGTACGATGGGATTCAATAAAGGGGAAACAATTTCTTTATTGAATCCCTTTTTTAAAACACATTGCCTATAATAAAATTATCTAACCACAGTTAAGATATTAAGTTTGAAAAATAAATGTTCCATATCCGCTATTGTACTCTCAACCATACTATTTTTGGTTTTTGCAGTTATTCCACATCATCATCATGGTGGGAAAGCCTGCATTGTTATCGAGTTGTGTGAGTTGGATAATGCAATAAACGATGAACATACACATCACAGCGATACGGATAGTGAGCAAAATCACGATGAAACCTGTATTGCTAAATCAAAATTCATCATTCCTACATCTGTTGATGAAACAAAACTAAAAGTATCAGATAATCAAAATGATACTGTTTTATTTCCTATCTTTTTCCTTGTTGGAAATTTATTTAATTATAGTTTAGATAGTTCATTTATCGAATCTGATTACGGTGAGTATATACTAAGCTATAAATCCGCAGCAGCAAATCAATTTCATGGTTTGCGGGCACCTCCTTTCACCTTTTCATAACAGAAAGACTAAATTATAGTCTTTATCCTTTGTGCTTGTAATCTATCTTCCGGTAGATACTAAGCCACCGCTATATCTAATTTTCCGAACAATCCCAAAAAAATAATATAAATAAGATGTTTTTAAAATTGACAAAAGCATTGTGTACCATTGTGTTATTACTTTCGGTTTCACTCCCAAATGCTTATACCCAAACAAATAATAACACGCTTTCTGAAAGCGATAGTATTCAGGTAAATGACTATAAATTCTCATATAAACAATTAATAATACCTGCATCCCTGATGTTGTACGGAACAATAGAAGCAACATTAGCGCCCAAAAATCGCCTATTAAACTATGCCATAGGGCATGAAGTAATAACACACAAACCTGAAAAGTTTCAGATTGATGATATAACGCAATATGTACCTGCGGCGAGTGTATATGCTTTAAACTTAGTCGGGATAAAAGGCAAACACAATTTCAAAGACAGGACGATTATTTTAGGAATGGCAAGCCTGTTCACGGCGGCTTCAGTGAATGGTTTAAAATATACGGCACGAGTTGAAAGACCAGATAAATCCGCAAAAAATTCTTTTCCGTCAGGGCATACGGCAATCGCTTTTATGGGTGCTGAATTTCTTTGGCAAGAATATAAAGATGTTTCAATCTGGTATGGAATAGCGGGATATACTATCGCTGCGGGAACCGGAGCATTCCGCATATACAATAATAAGCACTGGGTAGGCGACGTCGCATTCGGTGCCGGGCTTGGCATATTAAGTACAAAACTTGCCTATTGGCTCTATCCTACTGTTGAAAAGAAAATATTTAAAGGTGGTCAGGAGAAAAAGAACAAACGAAATCTTGCTTTTTACCCCTATTACACAGGTCAGCAGGGTGGTTTATCGCTTTCAATGCAATTTTAAAATATAAATGATATGAACTCTACAAAAGATTATGATTTAACCATAATAGTTCCTGTTTATAATGAAGAAGAAAATATAAACAAACTTGAAAAGGAACTATCTGAATATGTATGTTCTTCATCAGTAAAAACCTGCATACTATTCGTTGATGATGGATCGAAAGACCAAAGCAAAACATTGATACAGGAAGTGTGTCAGCGAAACCGTCATCTTTTTTATATAAGTTTTGCTCGAAATTGCGGATTAAGCGCAGCTATAAAAGCAGGGATAGATATAGCCCAGTCGTCATTTGTCGGATATATAGATGCTGATTTACAAACAGCGCCTAAAGATTTTGAACTTTTATTGCCATATAGAAATGAATATGAAATGGTAATGGGTATCCGTACAGGACGCAAAGATAGTTTAGGAAAAAAACTATCGTCGAAAATAGCCAATAGTTTTCGCCGCATGATGACTAATGACGGCATAGAAGATACGGGGTGTCCACTAAAAATTATTCATACCGAATACGCTAAACGCATTCCGATGTTTACGGGGATGCACCGTTTCCTACCTGCTCTCCTTCAGTTACAACATGGCAGGGTAAAGCAGGTTCCTGTTAGGCATTTTGAACGTACCGCAGGTCAATCAAAATTTCATTTATGGAACAGGTTGGTTAGTCCTTTTATGGATTGCTTTGCTTTCCGATGGATGAAGAAACGGTACATAAACTATACTATTGAAAAAGAAGGTATTAATTAAGCCATAGCAAAAAGTGAATAACGACATTTGGTATTTTGTTTTAGGTTTTTTAGCACAGGGGTTATTTTCTGCCAGAATGCTTATTCAGTGGATTTTATCGGAAAAGGCTAAAAAAGTTGTATCTCCGACTATCTATTGGCAGTTAAGTTTATTAGCTTCTATATTATTTTCTATATATGGGTGGCTAAGGGGAGATTTTGTAATAATTCTCGGACAACTATTCTCCTATTATATCTATATATGGAATTTGAATAGTAAAAACAACTGGAAAAAAATCCATTTAGCTATAAGAACAGTAATTCTCTTAATACCTGCTGCCGCACTTTGCTATGTGCTATATAACAATGAAGTAAGCATTGACAGGTTATTTTCAAATATATCGTTATGGTTACTTCTATTTGGTTCCGCAGGTCAGATAATTTTCACTTTCCGCTTTGTTTATCAATGGTGGCATTCAAGATTGAGAGGTGAATCTGTCCTTCCCTTAAACTTTTGGCTGTTGAGTATAATAGGTTCTCTGATAACTATTGCATACGCAATATTCAGAGAAGATCCGGTATTGCTTATTGGTCAAAGTTTTGGTTTTATCACATATTCCAGAAATGTGTGGTTGATTATAAAAAACTGTAATGAGGATGAATCTAAAAAAGAGATTAAATGAAAATATTAGTTACAGGCAGTGCAGGATTTATCGGATTTCACTTGGTAAAAGCATTGGTTGAAAATAAAGAGAATTTCGTTGTGGGAATAGATAATATAAATGACTATTACGATGTAAACCTAAAATATGGCAGGTTGTCTGAATGTGGAATAGGAAAAGAGGATATAACAGAAAATGAAGTAGTCCATAGTTCATTTTATTGCAATTATGATTTTGGAAAGATTGATCTTACGGACTTTATACAATTAGGTGTTCTTTTTAAGAAGTATCAATTTGATTATGTTATCAATCTGGCAGCACAAGCGGGGGTTCGGTATTCTTTAGAAAATCCCCATGCTTATATCAACTCTAACATTCTTGGCTTTGTAAATATCTTAGAGTGTTGCAGGCATAATAATATCAAGCATCTTATATATGCTTCCAGTTCTTCGGTTTATGGATTGAACAATAAAATTCCTTTTAAGGAATCTGCCACAGTTGATAATCCTGCCAGTTTTTATGCTGCAACAAAAAAAAGTAATGAACTGATGGCTCATTCTTATAGTCATTTGTTCAATTTGCCCTCCACAGGAATAAGACTTTTTACTGTATATGGAGCATGGGGAAGACCTGATATGGCTCCGATGATTTTCGCAAGATCTATTCGGGAGGGCAGAACAATCAAGGTTTTTAATAATGGGGATATGCTTAGAGATTTCACCTATATAGATGATGTTATAAAAAGCATCGTCTTACTCTTGGATAAAACTCCGGATAAAAATTCAGATTCCGCTTTCTATCAGATTTTTAATATCGGCAATTCAAAGCCAGTTAATTTACTCCAGTTTATAGAAGCGATTGAATATGAAATGCAAAAAGACGCTCATTTGGAAATGTACCCTTTTCAATCCGGTGATGTAAAGGAAACCTATGCTGATATAAGCAAATTGACCAGATACATTCATTATAAGCCCAAAACAGTATTACCGGAAGGAATAAAATCATTTATTGAGTGGTTTAACTCAATGGAAAATCAATAGGTGTTAATCCTTAATTATTAACTATGACATTAAAACGATTATTTACGATTGACCACATCTACTATATTCTTGTTTTTGCATTAATGTTCCCATTAATCCTACTCCGGGATTATACGCCTGCAAACGAACTTAGATATTTGAATATAGTTGATGATGCCTTAAAAACAGGGAATTTTTTCTCATTTTATAATCATGGTGAAATATATGCCGATAAACCGCCTTTATATTTCTGGATTATAATGCTCGGAAAAAAGATATTCGGAAGTCATCAAATATGGTTCTTGTCGCTATTCTCATTACTACCCGCTTTTGTCATTCAGTTTACGATGGACAGGTGGACACGAGCTGAACTTCCAAACGAATATCAATCCAGTGCAAAACTATTATTGTTCACAAGCGCTCTATTTATGGGTGGAGCCATTATTCTAAGAATGGATATGTTAATGTCTATGTTTATAACATTGGCATTATATGTTTTTTATAGAATGTATTCAGGCAGAGAGAGAAAATATGATAAGTATTTGCTTCCTCTTTGTATTTTCCTCGCAATATTCAGTAAAGGGCCAATCGGAATAATTATTCCGGTAGTCTCTATACTGACATTTCTAACTATAAAAGGGAAAATTAAGGATAGTGGAAAATATTTAGGGTTTAGAACTTGGGGAATACTCTTATTGCTTTGTTCTGTTTGGTTCAGCTTAGTGTGGGTTGAAGCGGGAAATAGTTATTTGAACGATTTACTCTTTAATCAGACATTCAACCGTGCTGTTAGCTCATTCCATCATAAGGAGCCGTTCTATTATTATTTTCAGGTATTTTGGTATTCCTTCGCTCCTTGGTCAATTTTATTCTTTGCCCTTATCCTGTTAGGGATTAAAAATAAGCTGATAAAAACAGATATAGATAAATTGTTTTTGACTGTTGTTTTAACGTCATTTCTTGTCTTATCTATTGTAAGTGCAAAGATTGAAATTTATATGTTGCCTGTATTTCCTTTTGTGGCTTATCTGTCAGTTATTATATTGATGAGATTAAAGAATAAGAAATGGATTGTATATTTTATGATAGCGTTATCTCTCATAGCAATAATGGCTTTGCCGTTGTTTTTATTGAGTAAAAATGATATTACATTTTCTTGGTTGAATGAAATTCACACTTCCATAATATGGGGATTAATTTCACTTGCTCTATTTGGATTCCTTTCTTTATATTTTCTGATTTTCCGAAAGAATATAATTCGTTCGATTAACAGCATATCAATAGGGATTTTAACCGTGATATTTATTGTATCCTTTGAAATGCCTTTTCTGAACAGCTATGTCGGTTATGAAAATATGTGTAAGAGTGGGATTGAGTTATCAGAAAATTCAAAACAATACATTGTTTATGGAATCCGCCGTCCAGAGAATATGAAAGTATATTTAGGAGAGAGTGTTATCATAGCTGAAAAGGATGATATTATGTCCGATATTTATGGCGGTTCAATACTTTTTATTTCTGATAGAGCATTGAGAAAAGATTTTTCATTACGGGAGTATATTGAGAAAAAGCCCTCTACAAAAATAGGAGATAATCTTGTGGTAAAATTATGAGAAGTGTCTTTCTCCGTTCAAGTTAAAAATTATTTTATTTTTTGGTAGGGTATAATTACTCTTATGCGGTATATTAACATATAACATTTTAACAATAAAGGAATATGAAAAGAGTATTTTATTCATTAGCGGTTCTCGCATCGGTTATCACATTCGTTTCTTGTAGCCAGGATGATGATAGCAACTTTGGAGATATAGATCAAAGTTTGGAGCTTCGTGCATCTACACTCGGTTTTTCAAATGGCGATATCTACAAAAGCAGCGTGCTGAATCAGTGTGCTGCCGGAAATCACGAAAACTGCGATATACTTGCAGACGGAACACATCAGGTTTGTACAAATTCCCAACATTCAGGAATTAAACATGACGGTACCCATCACAATGGCACAGGCACAGGACATGGAGGAAATAACCATGATTCCAATACCTGCATGGATGTAAGCCACAATCATAACAACACACAAAACCACGATGTGAATACTTGTACTGATGCAAACCATAATCACAATAACGGACAAAACCATGATGTGAATACTTGTACAGATACAAGCCATAATCACAATGGAGAACAAAACCATGATGTGAACACTTGCACTGATGCAAGTCATAATCACAATGGGGAACAAAATCATGATGTGAATACCTGTACTGATAAGAGCCACAATCACAATGGAAGTGCCGATGGCTCTCATAATAAGGGCAACCATCATAATTAAGATATTATATGCAAAAAGGATGTGCAGTGATTTTAAAATCAGCATCATTTGACACATCCTTTTTGTTATAGAATAAATAACATAAATAATCTTTGAAATACGTGGACGATTTTATCATAAAATTATTAGAAGGAAAAGGCATAAAGCCCACATCTACACGGATTTTAGTATGGGATACAATGCTAAAGTTCACCGAAGCATTCAGTTTAGGGGACTTAGAGAAAAAATTATTGAGCATTGATAAATCGACTATTTCTCGTATAATTCACCTCTTTAATGATAATGGGCTGATTCATAAATTTGACGACGGATCAGGTTCGGTTAAATATTCGGTTTGTCAGGAGGATTGCGGTTGTAGTGAAGGTGATTATCATTTACACTTTTACTGTAACTACTGTAAAAAGGCATTTTGTTTGGAAAACGTGCCTGTTCCTCAAATAGAACTACCGGGAAATATGGAATTGGAGAGCGTTAATTTCGTAATTAAAGGCTATAGCGGAAAATGTGATAAGATTGCAACTTAGTTGCATGACTTTTTATTTTATCTTTGCACAGGTAAAAAAAGATTTAGTGAAACGAATTATTTCCATATCGTTTGTTGCATTGTCAAGTTTAGTATTACTGATACTTGCAATAGTACCACATCATCATCATGAGGGATTGGTGTGTATTGTTATGGAGATATGCGAACAGGATAATCAGGTAAACGATGAACATACAGACCATCGTGAGTTACCTAATGACAGTGACCATGAACAATCTTGTATTGCTGAATCTAAATATACTTCACCCAAAACGACAAATGAAACTAAGTGCAAGGTTTCTTCTTGTCAAAACCATGATCTTACACATTTATTCCCGATATTCTTTTTAGCTGCGGATTTCTTAATCTACGATTCGGGAGAATCAACCTCCGACTTTGAGTACGGAGAATTTATTTCATTCTATAAATCCGCAGAAGCAAACCAATTTCACGGTTTACGCGCCCCTCCTTCCATAATTTCCTGATGTTTTGACTTACAGGCTGTAAGTCATGCTGCTTTGTGCATTTGGATATGTTCAAGGCATAGGGTATTGGTATATACATATCAACCCATAAAAATCAATATTTCTCACGAGAAGCAAAGCAAATATCAGGATATGCTTTACTTCCCCCAATAATTAAAAAATAAAATGAAAACGTACATAATAGGATTATTCGTTGTTATCGCAATATTATTAACCGGATGCAATTCCGGTCAGGGAAAAAACAATCAAAAATCAAGTGATAAACATGAGCATGTTGATGGTGATGGACATGACCATTCTAATGAGAAAGAGCATGAACACTCCGAAGGTGATGGACATGACCATTCAAACGATAAAGAACATAAACATACTGACGGCGATGGGCATGACCACGCTAACGAGAAAGATCATAAGCACTCCGAGGGCGACGGACATGACCACGGAGCAGAAGCAATGGAAGACAGCCATTCGGATGAAATACTTTTCACCAAACAGCAAGCGCAACTTGTTGGATTGAAGACAGAAACCGTTGCTCTTGGTAGTTTCTACAATTCCATTAAAACCAGTGGACAGATACAAGCCTCGCAGGGTGATGAAGCTGTTATTGCAGCTACTTCCAACGGTATTGTATCTTTCACCAATCCGTCCATAACAGACGGTACAGCCGTACAAGCCGGACAATCCATTGTAACTATTTCAGCAAAGAAACTGTTGGAAGGCGATCCGTCCGTAAAAGCGCGGATTGAATACGAAACTGCACAGAAAGAGTTCCAACGTGCCGAATCATTGGTAAAAGACCAGATTATTTCCGCTAAGGACTTTGAACAGGCTCGTTTGCGTTATGAAACAGCGAAAACAGTATATCAGGCACAGGCAGGCAATATGACAGCCACCGGGGTAAGCGTTACAGCTCCCATTGCCGGATATATTAAGAACAGGCTTGTTGCACAGGGGGAATACGTTTCAGTAGGTCAGCCCATTGCAACTGTATCGCAGAATAGGCGTTTGCAGCTACGAGCCGAAGTATCAGAGAACAATTTCAAGATACTTAAAAGCATCAGTAGTGCTAACTTTAAGCCTGCCTATGACAATCAGGTATATAAACTTTCGGAACTTAACGGCCGGCTTTTATCTTTCGGTAAAGCATCCACTGACCAATCTTTCTATATTCCTGTTACATTCGAGTTTGATAACGTGGGCGATATTATTCCCGGAGCATATACCGAAGTATATCTGCTTTCGACCTTACAGGATAATGTAATATCCGTTCCCGTTTCTGCTATTACCGAAGAACAGGGACTTAACTTCGTGTATCTGCAAATAGGCGACGAAGAATATAAGAAACAGGAAGTAACCCTCGGACAGAATAACGGCGAAAGAGTGCAGATCCTTTCAGGTCTTCAACGCGGAGCCAAAGTAGTTACCAAAGGAGTATATCAGGTGAAACTGGCAGCAACTTCTTCAGTAATGCCCGAAGGACATAGTCACTAACCATTAAAACACGAATCAGTATGTTGAACAAGATAATAAAATTCTCGCTGAACAACCGTGTCGTTGTTTTAGTGGCATCCCTGCTGCTTATGCTGGCAGGAACCTATACAGCCGTAAACATGGAAGTCGATGTATTCCCCGACCTCAATGCACCCACCGTTGTGGTGATGACAGAGGCTCGCGGCATGGCTCCCGAAGAAGTCGAACGGCTCGTTACATTCCCTGTCGAAACCGCTTTGAACGGTGCTACCGATGTGCGCCGTGTGCGTTCATCCTCCACTACAGGCTTTTCTATCGTATGGGTAGAATTTAACTGGGGAACGGACATCTACCGTGCCCGTCAGATTGTATCCGAAAAGTTAGCCGTAGTCAACGACCAGTTACCCTCTAACGTTGGTAATCCAACGCTTGGGCCGCAATCGTCCATATTGGGTGAGTTGATGATTATCGGTGTGACCGCCGACTCAACCTCGCTACAGGATTTGCGTACCTTATCCGACTGGACTATCCGCCCTCGTTTATTATCAACAGGTGGTGTGGCACAGGTAACCGTTCTCGGTGGTGAAATCAAAGAATACCAGATATTGCTCGACCCCGGAAAGATGAAGCATTACAACGTTGGACTCAATGAAGTAATCGACGTCGTTACCGAAATGAACCAGAACGCCGCAGGTGGTGTATTGTATGAATACGGAAACGAATTTATCATCCGTGGCGTGCTTTCAACAAATAAAATACCATCATTGGGAAAAGCTGTTATCAAAACAGTAAACAATGTTCCTATCCTGATAGAAAACATTGCTGAAGTAAAAATAGGAGATAAAGCACCTAAACTGGGTATGGCATCCAACGACGGCAAAGCTGCCGTATTGATAACTGTTACCAAGCAACCGGCTACAAGTACGCTCGAATTGACAGACAAACTTGACGCTTCGCTTGCCGATTTACAGAAACAGCTTCCGGCAGATGTGAAGATAACAACCGACATCTTTCGTCAGGCACGTTTTATAGACAACTCCATCAATAACGTACAGAAATCATTGTACGAAGGGGGTATCTTCGTGGTTATCGTTCTCGTTATCTTCCTGATGAACGCACGTACAACCATTATATCACTTGTAACGATACCGTTGTCATTAGTCTTTGCAATACTCTCCTTAAAATTCATGGGGCTTACTATTAATACCATGAGCCTCGGAGGTATGGCTATTGCTATTGGCTCGCTTGTGGATGATGCCATTGTCGATGTAGAAAATGTGTTCAAGCGATTGCGGGAGAACAGGCAGAAACCAAAGGAACTGCAAAAAACCGTACTCAACGTCGTGTTCGATGCTTCCAAAGAAGTGCGTATGCCAATTCTATACTCCACATTTATCATCATCGCCAGCTTCGTTCCCTTGTTCTTCCTTTCTGGAATGGAAGGTCGTATGCTTGCACCGTTAGGAGTAGCCTTTATTATGGCATTGATAGCTTCTACCGTAGTAGCCTTAACCCTTACTCCAGTATTGTGTAGCTACCTGTTGGGTAAACCACGAAAAGATGATAAACCGGAACGTGAACCGTATATAGTAAGGAAACTGAAAATCGTTTACGAGGTAGCCCTTAAATGGACACTCAAATACAAGAAATGGGTACTTGGCGGAACAGGTGTTGTTTTAGTGATTGCCGTTATCATTTTCTTCTCATTAGGTCGTAGCTTCCTGCCGCCATTCAATGAGGGTTCATTTACCGTAAGCATCAGTAGTATGCCCGGTATATCGCTTGAAGAATCCGACAAGATGGGGCGTATAGCAGAAGATATCTTGCTTTCCATACCCGAAGTTCAAACCGTAGGACGGAAAACAGGACGTGCCGAACTCGATGAACACGCACTCGGTGTAAACGTATCGGAAATCGAAGCACCGTTCATCCTCGATAAACGTTCCAAAGATGAAGTGCTTGCCGAAATACGCGAAAAGATAAAAGTGTTGCCGGGAGTGAATATAGAAATAGGCGCACCCATTTCGCACCGTATCGACGCTATGTTATCCGGTACACGTGCCAACATCGCTATCAAGTTGTTCGGAACAGACCTCAATAAAATGTTCTCCATCGGTAACCAAATAAAAGCAAACATTCAGGACATTGAAGGTATTGCCGATCTGAACGTAGAACAACAAGTGGAACGTCCGCAGTTGAAGATAGAACCCAAAAGGGAAGTAATGGCGAAATACGGCATAACCTTACCCGACTTTGCGAAGATTGTAAACGTCATGCTCGCAGGTGAAGTCGTTTCACAGGTGTACGAAGAAAACCGCTCGTTCGACCTTACCCTAAAAGTAAACGACGATAGCCGTGAAACAGCCGAAAGGATAAAGAACCTTATTGTTGATGCCAACGGACGTAAAATTCCATTGAGTAATATAGCCGAAATAACATCGTCCACAGGCCCCAACACCATCAATAGGGAAAACGTTGCCCGTAAGATTGTAATATCGGCTAACGTTGCCGGACGTGACCTGCGCGGAGTAGTAAATGACATTCAGGACATCGTAAACGAAAAGATAGAACTGCCCGAAGGTTATCATATTGAGTACGGCGGACAGTTTGAGAGCGAACAGGCAGCATCACGCACCCTGCTTATTACCTCAATCTTCTCCATTCTTGCTATTTTCATGCTTCTGTTTGCGCAGTTTAAGAGCATAAACCAGTCCGTTGTTATCCTGCTTAACCTGCCGCTTGCCCTTATCGGCGGAGTGTTTGCCATTTTCTTTACTAACGGCGTTCTGAGCATACCGGCTATTATCGGGTTTATCTCCCTGTTCGGTATCGCTACACGTAACGGTATGTTGCTTATCTCACGATACAACGACCTTGTGGCAGAGGGGTATAGCAAACTTGATGCGGTAATGACCGGCTCGTTAGACCGTCTAAACCCCATCTTGATGACCGCATTAACCTCCGGTCTTGCACTGATACCGCTTGCATTGGGTGGTGATTTGCCGGGTAACGAAATACAAAGTCCGATGGCAAAGGTTATCCTGGGCGGATTGCTCACATCGACTTTGCTCAACGGCTTTATTATTCCTATCATGTACTTAATTACAAACAGGAAAGTAGTTGAAACCGAAATTCTGGACAACGAGGAACCTGAAGTAAACAACACTAAATTAGAATTAGAATGAGAACAATCATAATAACCATGTTGGTACTCTTCGCAGGCATAACGCTCAATGCGCAGAATAATATCAACCCTGTATTGTCTTCGATAGAAGAGAACAATACAACCCTGAAAGCCCTCCGCGAACAAGTTGAAGCGGATAAGCTGCAAAACAAAACGGGCATCTTCCTTGATGATCCGGAAGTGGGCTTCAATTATCTCTGGGGTAACCCTTCAAATATAGGTAATCGTACCGATTTTAGCGTATCGCAGACATTCGACATTCCCACCATTACGGGAATGAAAAGTCGGTTAGCAAACGGTAGAAACAACCTTGTGGAATGGCAGTACAAAGCCGACCGTATGAATATATTGCTCGAAGCAAAACAATACTGCATTGAACTGATATATTACAATTCCCTGCTTAAAGAACTTTATTTGCGTCTGGAACATGCAGAAACCATTGCCAAAGGTTATAAAGACCGTATGGACAGGGGCGACGTAAGTATCTTGGAGTACAACAAAGTAAACCTGAACCTTTCTACCATACAAGGAGAAATATCGCGCATGGAAGTAGAACGTGATGCACTCCTTGCCCAGTTGAAAAGGCTGAACGGCGGTATCGACGTAGTCTTTAATGATGCAGACTACGGCAGCCGTGAGCTTCCGTTGAACTTTAACGACTGGTATGTACAAGCCGAAGATAAAAACCCGGTGTTGGCATACGTGCGTAACGAAATCGAAGTAAGCCAGAAACAGGTATCACTAAGCAAAGCGATGAACCTGCCTAAGTTTACCGCCGGATACATGAGTGAAAAAGTAGTCGGACAACGGTATCAGGGTGTGTCGCTTGGTATATCCATACCGCTATGGTCGAATAAAAATCAGGTGAAACAGGCAAAGGCATCTGTTGCTGCTGCCCAAAGCCGCGAAGCCGATACCAAGCAACAGTTTTTCAGCCAACTGCAAATACAGTATTCCAAAGCAATGGGACTGAAAACTACTGCCGACAAATATCGTAAATCGCTGGCAAACGTAAATAATACCATCCTGTTGAAAAAAGCACTTGATGCGGGTGAAATATCCTTGCTTGATTACATGGTTGAAATGGGATTGTACTACGACAACGTAAACCAGACGCTTGCAGCCGAAAGGGATTATCAACTGGCATTTGCCGAACTTGCAGCCGTAGAACTCTAAAAAATGATGTCATGAAAAGACAGCAAAAGAAAAAAAAGAGTAAGGTCATTGCAAAGAAAAAAATGATTAGTTCAAGAGCAAAAAAATGGATTGTAGCGTTAAGTATAACCATTGGGATTACATTAGGTTTTTTGTTATGGTATTATGTAACCAGATGTCCCCATCATCATTGTTTCTTTCATAGATGGCCGTTAAAGGAAGTCTTATTCTTTGGGACTTTGTTTACACTATTACCATTTGTGTTTTTGAATGAGGAATTGTATAAAAAGAAGTATAAACGATAAATTAAAATAATTATGGGAAATTGCAATGATGGGGCTTGTGTTATAGACAAGACCAAACAGGAAATGGATACCTCACAGAAAAGAGGTTACATCCGGGCGGCTATCTCCTTTGTGATGCTGATTGCAGGCATCATCTTTTCCGCTGTCGGGCTTTCGTTCTTTGCCGATAAGTGGGTACAACTCGCATGGTATATCATCGCTTATATTCCGGTAGGCTTACCGGTGATAAAAGAAGCATGGGAAGCCATTCGCCAGAAAGACGTATTCAGCGAGTTTACATTGATGAGTATAGCTACCATCGGGGCGTTCTTTATCGGAGAATACCCCGAAGGCGTTGCAGTAATGCTGTTCTATGCCGTAGGCGAACTCTTTCAGGATGCAGCGGTAAACCGTGCAAAAAGGAGCATTAGTGCATTACTTGATGTCCGACCAGAAACAGCGACAGTTATTAAGATGGATAAAACTGAAATAATGTCGCCGGAGAATGTAAATGTAGGTGATATTGTGGAAGTCAAGGTAGGCGAAAGAGTGCCTCTTGACGGAATTTTACTGAATGAATCGGCATCTTTTAATACTTCGGCATTAACTGGAGAGAGTGTTCCCAGAACGATACGGAAAAATGAGGACGTATTTGCAGGTATGATACTTACCGACAATGTTTCAAGAATTGAAGTAACGAAACCATTTGGTATGAGTGCTTTGGCTCGTATTCTTGACCTTGTTCAGAACGCCACAGAAAAAAAGGCACCCGCAGAACAGTTCATACGCAAATTTGCCCGCATCTATACTCCGATAGTGGTGGCACTGGCTGCGCTTATAGTGTTATTACCACTGGCATACTCTGCTATTAATCCGGCATTCAATTTTGTGTTGTACGACTGGGTTTATCGTGGATTGGTATTCCTCGTTATTTCCTGCCCGTGTGCTTTGGTTATCAGCATACCGTTGGGCTACTTTGGTGGTATCGGGGCGGCAAGCCGTAAAGGAATACTATTTAAAGGAAGCAACTATTTGGAAGCCATTACCAAAGTAAATACGGTGGTGATGGATAAAACCGGAACACTGACACAGGGAGTTTTCAAGGTACAAAAGATTGTTCCGGCAGATTTTCTGCTCGAAACAGACCTTGTGAATTTAGTGGCTTCGGTTGAAACGCAAAGTACGCATCCCATAGCGAAAGCTATTGTGGAATATGCAAAAGAGCAGAATATCGAAGTAATTAAGCCGGAGATTGTGAATGAAATCGCAGGGCACGGCTTACAGGCTTCTATCAATGGTAAAATAGTTCTTGTGGGTAATCCTAAATTATTGATAAAAAACAATGTAGAGTTCCCGCCGGAAATAGCGACTATACCCGAAACGATTGTTGTTTGCGCTATCAATGGCATCTATTCCGGATATATTCTGGTAGCCGATGCTCCGAAAGAGGATGCAGCTACAGCCGTGAACGCTTTGCGTGAGTTAGGAATTAAGAATATTGTAATGCTGTCAGGAGATAAACAGGCCATCGTTTCGCAGCTTGCCACAGAGTTGAACGTTACGCAAGCGCATGGCGATCTGCTGCCCGAAGGAAAGGTTGAGTATGTAGAGCAGTTGAAGTCCGATCCGGGTAATAACATTGCTTTTGTAGGCGATGGGATAAACGATGCGCCTGTTCTTGCCATGAGCGACGTAGGCATTGCAATGGGTGGACTGGGTAGCGACGTTGCCATAGAAACGGCAGACGTTATTATTCAGACAGACCAACCGAGCCGGATAGCAACGGCTATAACAATAGGCAAAGCTACACGCCGAATTGTTATACAGAATATAAGTCTGGCTTTTGGTGTAAAGCTCATTGTGTTGATTTTGGGTGCAGGAGGTGTTGCAACCTTATGGGAAGCGGTATTTGCTGATGTTGGGGTATCGTTATTGGCGATATTGAACGCTATTAGGATTTTGAAAATGAAATTTTAATTATGCCCTGTTGGGGTTTGTACCTAAAATATAGCCTTATGAATAAACACGTCAATACTATAATCGAAAAAGTGAATGATCAGCTTGAAGCTATTGAACTGGAAGAAGAAGCCTCTTTAAGAAAAGCTAAAAAAGCAGTTTTGTTGCTAAAAGGAATTATGCAACAGCTAAAGATGAAACTGAACGATTATAAGTTCAAAAGTGATGATGAAGAAATATGTTTTTTTAAAGAGTACAAACCCCAACTTTTCAGCAAATTAATCTATTACTCGGAGATTTATAAGATAGAAACTAATCGACCGACTGGAAGTGATACGGCACAGAAAAATTATATAATAAGGGAATTAGACAGGATAAAAGATTATTTTGATAAAAACTTAGATTTCTACCAGTATTACAGGACAGAGAAGACTCATCTTGACCGTTATTATTTTCTTCGGGTAGAGCCGAATATTGAACTTAATGTAGATTGCTTCTACTTTGAAAGGGATAATAATTTTTCTACCAGTTTTGATTACAAAGTTTCTAAAATATTAGCCAATGAGATGCTCCGTATTTATCTCAATGCTGAATTAAATAAACTGGAAAAACATCCTGAAAACGAAATGGATAACTCTAAATTTCCCCGTATAAAACATACTTGGACAGGAACTAAAACAGAACTTGTCGAACTGATTTATGCTATATATGCAAAAGGAAGCATAAATTATGGAAACATTGATATTAAAGAGTTGATAGATTATTTCTGTAATGTTTTCAATACCGATGCCGGAGAGTTTTACCGCATCTATTTGAATATCAGAAACCGGAAAGAAAGCCGGACTTTATATCTTGATTCATTGCGAGATAGCCTTAACAAAAAAATGGATGATGACGATAACAGGTAAAATGTCAGGTGGTCAATAAAAAAACAGCAGAAGTAATTATAAAAATCAATTCATTATCAATAAGTTATGAGAAAATCAATATAAAGATGATATAAAGTTTATCTTAACGGATTTTCCCTCTTTTAGCCCTGAAAAACTATCATTTTCAGGGCTTTTTTACGTCTTTTTCTTCCAAAAATACCCAATGTAAAGATTCTCACTTTACATTCCTAAAAAAACAAAACTAAAACATTCTGATTATTAGATATTTAGAATGAAATTTCAAAAATAGTTATAGCAACTTGTCATTCTACGTTTTTGCAACTTCCGAACTTTGCAGCAATTCAATAAGTAGCAATTATGGATGTCATTACAATAGAGTCACAAGCATACAAAGAATTAATTTCTAAAATTAATGCCATAGCAAAATTCGTGATAGATCATCAGGAAAATGGCACTACCAACCCGGACGAAATGTGGGTGGACAGTTACGAAGTATGCACCTTTCTCAAAATCAGTGAGCGAACACTTCAACGTTTACGCAGTAACCGGATGATTTCTTATTCTATTATCTCCGGCAAATCATATTATACCATTGCTGAAATAAAACGGATGCTCAATGAAAAGAAGATACGCAGTTCTGACGAATGTATGAATGACCTTATAAATAATCATAAACTCCATGCTCAACAAAGACGAATTATTAAGACGGACGAATAACGGTTTGGACGTATTCAAACACTATATCCCAGTCCAATGGAAAACAGGACGTAATTTCCTTAATCCTTTGTATGAAGACCGTAAAGCATCGTGCAATGTATATTTTGACCGTCGTAATGGCGTTTATAAAATTAAGGATTTCGGCAATGACGATTACAGTGGCGATTGCTTTTTCTTCGTTGGAAGATTGAACGGTTTGGATTGTAGCAATGGAGCTGATTTTGTCGAAATATTAAAGACAATAAACAGGGATATGGCATTAGGACTGGGTGATTCCGATTACTCTCATACTCCGCAGCCAATCACATCGAACAAACAACAGCCTACGCCTGAACTACCCAAAAACAAACCGTATAATATCATTCAACAAAAATTCACTCAAAAAGAACTGGATTTTTGGAAGCAATCAGGTATTACGCCCGAAATATTGAAATACTACAAAACAGTTTCCCTGAAAGAATTTAGAAGCGAAAATAAAGACAATAAACCATTCTACTATACTTCATCAGAAAATGAGCCTATTTTCGGATATATGAGTAAACGGTATGTGAAGATTTACCGTCCGTTTTCGGAAGTCCGTTTTTTATATGGTGGTAATATCGGGGAGAATTACTGTTTCGGACTGGAGCAATTACCCGCCAAAGGAGATACGCTGTTTATCACCGGCGGAGAAAAAGACGTGATGACACTTGCCGCTCATGGATTCCACGCTATCTGCTTTAATAGTGAAACCTCTATAATCCCGACAGGGATCATCTACAAACTGACATTCCGGTTTAAACATATTGTACTGCTCTATGATGCAGATAAAACAGGAACAGATAGTGCGGTGAAGCATGAAAAGGCATTGTCCGAATATGGTGTTAAACGTCTTGTACTCCCACTTTCGGGAGAAAAAAAGGACAAAGATATTACCGACTATTTCAGTAAGGGTAATAGCCGGAAAGAGTTCCGACAATTATTTCTCGATTTTCTTGATAACCTATATAATGAAACAATGACCATGCTGAAATCATGCGAAATTGATTTTAACAATCCTCCGGCAAAAGCAGAGGAAGTTATATCTGCCGGCGACGTACCACTGGGCACACAGGGTAATATCCTTTGTATCACTGGCGGTGAAGGCACAGGAAAAAGTAACTATGTTGCTGCCCTGATTGCAGGTTCGATAAGAAACGACAATCGTCCCATAGATACTTTAGGCGTTGATGTACGGGATAATTCCGACCATAAAGCGGTTTTGCTCTATGATACGGAACAATCGGAAGTACAGCTTTTCAAAAATGTATCAAATCTTTTAAAGCGTGCTAAACTGGAAGAAAAACCGGAAGAACTACGGGCTTTTTCTCTTACGGGAATGTCCCGAAAAGAACGGTTACAAGCTATTGTTCAGAGTATGGATAAGTACCATTACGAATATGAGGGCATTCGCTTAGTTGTCATTGACGGGATAGCAGATTTAGTGTCATCGGCAAATGACGAAGTTGAAAGCATCAGGATTATGGATGAACTATACAGGTTGGCAGGAATATACCGTACCTGTATTATATGTGTGCTTCATTATGTACCCAATGGCTTGAAATTGCGTGGGCATCTTGGTTCGGAATTACAACGCAAAGCTGCTGCAATCCTTAGTATAGAACTTGACAGCGATCCGTCAATATCAGTGGTGAAGGCGCTCAAAGTAAGGGACGGCAGTCCTCTCGACGTTCCTTTAATGCAGTTTTCGTGGGATAAAGAATTAGGTATGCACATATATATCGGAGAAAAACCACGAGAGGAAAAAGAAAAAAGGAAAGAGAAAGAACTGGCGACAGTTGCCCGTGAGATATTCGATTCACAAAGGCATCTGACCTATATAGACCTATGCGACCGCATACAGCAGATAATGGATGTAAAGGAACGTACCGCCAAAAGCTATATTAAATATATGCGAGAGAAAGATATAATTATAAAAGATCCGTCCAATCAAAACTACTTTATGATAGGGCATATCATCTAAAAACGAAATACTATGTATATAGATAGAGAAAATTTTGAAGCATGGATGGAGCGTATCATGGATCGCTTCGACAAAATAGATAAAATACTTGATAAAATGAGTAAACGTAGGAATATGTTAGATGGAGAAATTTTGCTTGATAATCAGGATTTGTGCATGTTGCTTAATGTAAGTAAACGCACCCTGCAACGCTATCGTAGTACCGGAGAACTGCCTTTTCAGACAGTTTATCATAAGACATACTACAAAGAAAGTGATGTTCATATTTTCATCAGGGAAAACTTTAACAAGAAAAGGGGCAACAATAAGAAAAACCCGTGAGGGCATTACTATTTCCATATTTATAGTTTTTATGAATTTATATTCAAAAGCCCGTACCGTCGTGATGACAGGCACGGGCTTTATTTTTACAGTTTGAAATTTTTAGAAGAATCCTTTTTATCCACTTTCGGCGGACTACCACCCACCGATGCAATAACAAGCCTATCGCCCATTATTTCTTTAACTCCCTGCAAAGTATTTGGCAATGGTGCATCCCGAACAGTCGATGTTTCGGTCTTGCCTTGCGACTGGTTCTGATTGGTAGTAGAAACAGTCTTATCAGGTACAGTTTCCGCTTGTCCTTCAGTTTCACTGATTGGAGTAAGTGAGAGCTGAATTTCCCTATCCAACTTTATTAACTCGTCTTTCAGGGTTTTCAGTTCCGGTTCCTTACGCCAAGTACCTTCGACTACTTCTTTCAGTACAGGTATATCCTTTTGCAACTTCTCATTATCCGCTTGATACTTCTCCAAAAGTTTAGGCATGGTATCGAGTGCATTCAGGAAATTTTGTGCTGCGGTCTTCGGATCAGTAGCCATTACCCCGTGATTATAATTGTAGAGAATATTGCCCTCTCCCTTAATAAAGAAACGATTTTGTATAACATCGAAGCCATCTTTATTAGTGGTTTCAGATTTTACCATTAAATCAAAACCGTAAAGTGTACCAATTTTCTCATGCGCTCCATGTGTGCGGGCTTTGTCGGCTATTTCATTTAGCTTCAGCCCGACTTCTTTTGGGTTACTGCCCTGTAATCCGTCTAACTGAACAGGATTCAGGCGGGTAATACCGTCCGGCTGATGCTGAACACGGGTGTTAAACGCTTCAATATCTTTGGATATACGGCTAATAAACCCGTTGTTTTGCTCTACATTGGATATAATATCCTCCAATTTGTAACGTGATGATGACTTGCCACGCATGAATGCCTGTCGTTCGGATTCCAAAGAAGCGATTTTCTTTTCCAATCGTGCTTTCTCCAGTAATTCGGTATTGCCGGAAAGAATTGCCACATATTCAGAGAAGTTCATACCGCCTTTTTCGTCCATACTTCCCTCGTCGATAGTACGGCTACCCAGTGAATTATTTTTCAACTGGCGAATGAAAAGCTGCTTGTTGTGAAGTAAACCGAACTTGTACGCATCTAACGATTTTTCCACAGCATAGATAAGTACATCTACTTTATTATCCGCATATAGCTTCGCAATTTCATTGCCCTTGCGAATGCCCCGACCGTCCCGCTGTTCCAAGTCTGACGGTCGCCAAGGCGCATCTAAATGGTGGATTGCAACGCATCGTTTCTGGGCGTTTACTCCGGTTCCCAACATTTCGGTAGAGCCGAACAATACACGGATTTTACCCTCGTTCATATCCTTAATCATGGTTTTACGAGCCTTATCCGTTTTGGCTTCCTGAATAAAGCGTATTTCGTGAGCCGGGATTCCATAGTCATCCACCAGTTTACGCTTTATCTCGGAGCATGGGTTCCATTCTCCGGGTTTGTAAGTGCCTAAATCGGAGAAAACGAACTGGGTTGCTTTGTGGTCTTTGAATTTTGTGTAGTAGTCTGATACCATTTTAGCCACATGGGAAGCCTTGTTGTCCACATGGTCGCCATATTTAACTGGATCAATCAGTCGCATATCGAGGGACATCTTTCGCGCGTAATCGGTAGCGATAAGCATTTTTGCTTTTTCTTCGCTTTCCGATAATGGCGCACGTCCTAATATTTCACCTTTACCTGTTTTGGCGAACTCTACCAACTTTTGTATAAACTCCTGTTGGTCGGGTGTTGGTGGAATATTATGCAGAATTTCATTCTTTACAGGGCGGTCGATACCAATATCCTCCGCAGAACGATAGTCTGTTATTTCGGCATAAAAAGCTGCCAATTCGGGTACTTTGATAAAATACCGAAAGCGTTCTTTTTGCACAATTTCATTCGTTACCGAAAATTCGTAGTCTATCGACTTTTTGGCGAAGATTGCCGCCCACGCATCGAATGTATTAATACCCTGTCGTTCCAGTTCGTTCGGCCGGAGATACTTGAAAAGCAAGTATAACTCTGTCAAACTGTTGGAAATGGTTGTGCCTGAAAGAAAAGTGGCTCCCAAATCTTTTCCCGTCCTGTCCTGAATGGTACGCAGGGCAAAAAGCATATTCAAGGCACGTTGTGAGCCTTCGGCATTACCCAGACCTGCAACCCTGTCGTGTCGGGTTGTAAAGGTCAGGTTCTTGAATCGGTGGCTCTCATCAACATACAAGTGGTCGATACCCATAAGACGGAAATCTACGGTGTCATCCTTGCGGTTCTCAATCTGGTAGGTTATATTTTCCAATTTGGCTTCAAGGTTTAATTGTCTTTTAACTAAACCTTTTTCCATAGCACGGGAAATCTCCTTTCCTTGTGCCCGTAACACTTCCAGATTTTCTTCTACGCTATCGAGTTCCGCCTGTAATATCCGTTGCTGAATTTCGGGTGACTGGGGTATCATACCAAACTGTTCGTGTGTTAAAATGATTGCATCCCAGTTGTTATTCTTCATTTCGTTGAAAATCTTCGCCCGTTTAGCAGGGGTGAAATCTTCTTTACCCGGATACAACACTTTTGCATTGGGGTAAGCCGTACAGAAAGTTTGGGCTATTTCATGAACATTGGCTTTGAGCGCCATAATGAGCGGTTTATTTACCAATCCCAAACGTTTTTTCTCGTAGGCGCTTACACACATTATCAGGGTTTTACCGCCCCCGACTTCGTGGTCGATAATACCCCCGCCATTGAGTTTATCCATCCAAATTGCATCCTTTTGGCTATTGTATAGGTCGGGAATACCCAAGCCTTTCAGATCCAGTCCCGGAAACTCTTGGTGGCTTCCGTCATACTCCGGACGGACGAAACAATTAAATGTACGGTTGTATTTATCTGCCAGTCGGTCTTTGAACTCCGGTGATTGTTCGTTAAGCCATTCAACGAAACCGTTCCGTATCTCGTCAATCTTGGAATTGGCGAGTTGAATAGATTCGGAATCACGTACCTTGACCTCTTTTATTTCCCCGTCAATCAACTTATTGACTTTCTTTGTTATATCAGGAGAGGTATTATGCAAGGCGTGTTTCATCAGGGCGATACCGTCGAAAGTCCGGCTTGTTGCCTTAACAGCGTACTGATCCCATATCTTGATATTTTTGCTGTCGGCTTTGAGCGTGTATTCATCACGGCTTTGAGCATAATGCACCGATACATTCGTATCAAACAAATGTGAAGCGTATTTGCTGTAAATGCCCGACGGTATCCACCGTTCTCCGAAATTAAAATCCAAATCTTCGAATGCTATCGGACGGGGTATTGCTTCTTTCAGAGCCTTTAATGATTCTTTTGCCGCTTCATTGTCGGGGTGGTTTTCTATATACCGCTCTACGTGTTCCGCTTTGGAGATAACATTACCACTTATGAACTTGTCTTTAATTTCATAAGAGCCTATCATTGGATTGAAAAATACCTGCCCTTTGAGTTCCTCCAGTATTTCATCCGAAGTCCCCCCTGTAAGCCCTGCCATATATTCAAGGTTTACCGTTGCATGTTTATTGAGCGAAGCGGTCAGGGCTTCCCGTGCATTATCGGCATGGGTAATCTCATTGGGATTAAAGGCAACCGGTTGTTGAAATATATCTGCTTTGACGGCTTTACCGTCGATATACCGTTCCAGAGAAAGAATTTCCGTTCCTCCGGCATCCATTTTTATAAGACTAAGATTTTTCGCATCGTTTATATTTCCGAAACGGCGGGTAAAATCATCATACAGTCGGTTAAGCATTTCCCTTAATGCAGGATTGGCTTCCAACCTTGTTGCTTCGTTGCTGTACAGGTGGTGATAAGTGTCCCGTATTTCAATATAAAGGGATGCTTTCGCCTGCTGTGTTCCGGTGAGCTGAAGCGGATGGAACATCGGCTGAAATCCATTCAAATCACGCAAATAACCGATACGATTATTTTCGTCGGTAACAAGTGAGCCATCACGGTAATGGGACGGTATATCTTCCAATAGGAAAGGAACAGGTTTCATGCGTTCCTGCTGTTCCCGTTCGGCTTCCTCTTTCAGCCGTTCCAACTGTTCTTCCCGACGGGCATCGAATACGGGATAGGCCTCGGCGCTTTCCTGTTGTAGCTTTTCCCGTTGCTGCGCTGCATTATGCGCCATTTCTTCCCGCCAGTCCATAAACGGCAGTTCCTTTGACTTGCTTGCCTGTAATTTGAATTTTCTACCTCTCTTTTTGGGTTTGTTTACCTGACTGCGTTCCTCTTGGGTAAAGCCGAAAAGGTCATAGAGCGTTATTAATGGTTCCTGCGTTACGGACTGGGGTTTCGCCTCCGTAGTCGGCGCTTTTTTAATGGCAGGATCATCCATATCGAAAAGAGTACCTCTAAAAGTATTTGGAGCAGCCGGTTGTCTTTCTTCTGTTTCATTCTGCTTTTTTTCTTTAATTCCAAAATCTTCGGGTTGTGGCGGACGTTCGGCATACAGTTTTCTGTCCATTTCAGAAGCGTAATCACTTAATTCCTGAATATCCTGTTCGGTTATCTGATTGCTGTTATCCAATTTTGCAGATTGAGATTGTTGTGTTACCGACTGTGCCGGGTTTTCCTGTGCATAGTTTTGGTAACGCTGCAAATCCAAATGTTTTGAAAAATCATCTTTCAGCATTTGCCGCAAATCTGTGGCTATTCCCTCAATACCGCCTTCATGGGTAAAAACAATAGCAGGTTTGCCGTATGGATCGGTGTCGATTTTGGAACGGGTTTGTACTACTCTGTTGAAATCACGGAACAGGTTATTAATAGATATGCCGTTAGATAATTTGCGGGATTCGATAAAATCCTGCTGTCGTTGGCTTGGAACTATATTTTTATTATTCCGTTGTAATACAATCAGGTCGCTGCCGACATCAGTTCCGGCATGGTCGGAAAAGAGGTTGTTCGGCAAACGGATAGCTGAAACAACATCGCAAGAGTTCATCAGGTATTCCCGTATCGGTTTGTTTTGTTCCGAATTGAGTACGCCCTGACTGGTAATAAAGGCGATTAACCCGCCTTCTCTGGCCGACATGACACTTTTTACAAAAAAGTAGTTGTGTATCGCCTGTGTCGATTGTTTGACGGCGGGTATTTCATGGTTGGACAGTAGCGGATCGAATACCGAAACATCTCCAAAAGGGATATTAGATGCAATCACATCAAAATGCTGTGAATAGCGTCCTTCCATTTTTTCGTAACCTTCAATCCGTACCTTATCATCAGGATAAAGGTGCGATAGAATTTTACCTGTTAGCAGGTCTTTTTCAAAACTGGTTACGTTAGCTTCAGGTGCAATATCTTTGAAAGAAGAAATAAACGCACCTGTTCCGGCACTGGGTTCTAAAAAGCGTGTCGGAGTTATACCGCTATCCTTTAGTGCATCCGCTAACACATCAATAACAGGCTTCGGCGTATAAAATGCCGTAAGGATAGAACTTTTCAGGGAACTGACATAGCGTTTGTAAACTTCCGGTGTGGGAGAACTTTCACGGAGTACCTCGTGGAGTTCTTGCACCAACGGGAAAAGCTCGACTTCGGATTTAGACCACCGCTCAATATCTTCGGGTTTGTCGGCAGGGTTAAGGATTGCCTTAATCCCTCCAAAGCCTGAATATTTTGCGAGTATTTCCCGTTCTTCGGGTGTTGCCTTTTTTTGTTCCTTGTCGAGCCTTAACGCTAACTTTATTGCGTCAATATTCTGACGCAAATGAGTTCGCTTATTGTAACTCATTTTCGAGCAGTATCAGGATCGTGCCGACAAGCTCTGTATAAAGCGACTGGTACTCTGTCGTTTCGGCATAATCATCACTAAGGTTGTATTTAGCAAATACCGCCTGACATTCGGGCATTAGTTCTTTTGCCTTTGCCTGGGCACCACCCGGAGAAACTTCGTCGAAAAACTCGTTCCAAAGTATTTCAACTACTATATTATAAGGTGAAAAGTGTAAGCCTTTGAATAAGGCTTCGTTTGCAATTTCGGCAGCTTGAATATGGTCTAAACCGCTTTTTACGGCTTCGCTGTACGCTTCGGCTGCCATATCCCCACGTCCGGCAATAAATGAAAGGTCATTTGCTTTGTCGGGGTGGGAATCACGTAAATAAGAAAGTAGATTGAGCCGGAAGTATGACATTTCCGCAGGCTCTAAATTTGAATTGTATTTCATAACTATGAATTTTTTAGTGGAAAACTATTGATACGGATAAGCAAAAGGCACCGGGGTATCCCTCCCCAGTGCCACCACTAAAAAATTCAATAGGATAGATTTAATAATTTCTCATTAAAACCTGTGCCATATGAACTTCTTAGTGGCAAAGATAGCTGTTTTATTCCAATTTATACAAGTCAGAACAGTACAGGACTGAGCGATTTACATTGTGAATAACATTGATGACCTTAATTTCCTTACCGATACACGTAGTTAGCGAATTAATATTATCAAGCATATTTAATTCGCAGTCATCAAGCGATTTCGCCCATTCTATAAAGAACTCTTCCAATGAAATAAATTCTCCGATTCTTGGAATAGTAGGATATGGAAAATCATGACTTTTACAATAATCAATAAAAGAATATAGCATTTTAGTCGGCTTATCCAGATTTGCATTTCTCGTCAATGCCTGTCCTAAATTTAATAACAAACTTATTTTCATTACTTTTTCCTCTTTTTGGAATTATCAAATTGGAATATCGTTTTATACTCTGCATCAAAAGCTACGGCAGCATCAAAAGGCTTATTTTCTTTACTCTTAAAGCCTTTGATAGTACCTGTCTTGCCTTTGGTAAGCAGGTCTTTCAGTTGTCCGTCCGTCAGGTCTTTTCCTGATTTATTCCGGAATACTGTCAGTCCGCAAGCCTCATTGTTACATTTTGCAACCTTTTGGAATATTACTACCTGACCGTTTTTACATTTCGGACATGGACAGCTCTCTCTTGTATTGCCGCCTTCGATTTTCTTCTCCAGTAATTCGGTGGTAATCTGTGCGGCATATACTTCGATACTTCTATGAAAGGTATCGGCATCCATTTCTCCCGTTGCTATTTTATTCAATGCGCTTTCCCATGCTCCGGTCATAGCTACGTCCGCTATTTTTTTATCACGGATAGCCAGATAGACTACCAATCCTTTATTGGTAGGAACAAGGGATTTTTTTTCACGCTGAATATATTCACGGGAGAAAAGCGTTTCGATAATAGCGGCACGGGTGGCAGGTGTTCCGATACCCGATTCTTTGAGCGCTTCCCGTTCCGTTTCGTCGGTAAGGTCTTTACCACAGGTTTCCATAGAAGATAATAAACTACTTTCCGTATGTAATGGGCGGGGCTTGGTTTGTTTCTCCAGTAAGTCCGTTCCGTTAATGGGAAGTACATCCCCATCGGACAGGGATGGAAGTGCCGGAGCATCATCTTCGCCTTTTTCTTCATCAGGTGCGTTCAATACGGCACGCCAACCGGGAATAAGGATAATGCTACCTTTGACTGAAAAAGCAATGCCCGAAGCATCCAAAGAAACGCTTGTGTTTTCTTTGGTGCATTTGCCGGAAAAGGCTTCCAACATTCGGGCAGCAATCATATCGTATATGATACGTTGGTCGGCTGAAATATCTTTCGGCATATTTTCGGTGATAATCAGAGCATGGTGGTCTGTTACTTTCTTATCATTTACAGAACGCCTGTTCAGGCTTGCCCCTGACATTATTTTTGCATAGTTGCCGAATGGAGCGTAACCGGATAACTGACCTATAAGGGCGGGTATCTCGGCAAAAACATCATCGGAAATATAACGGCTGCCCGTTCTTGGATAGGAAATAAGTTTCGCTTCGTAAAGCGACTGGGCTACCGACAGGGTTTTATCTGCTGAAAAACTATGGCGGCTGTTCGCTTCTTTCTGCAAAGTAGTCAAATCGTAGAGCAATGGCGGTTCCTGATTGGCTTCTTTCTTTTCTACGCTTATCACGTTTACGGATTCGGCGGATCGGACACGGTTTAAGATGTCGTCTGCCTCCTGCTTTGTGTTGTACCGTTCTGTGGAAATAGCGGCGAACTGGGTTGCATCTTTTGCCGTATGCAATTTTACCTGAAAATAGGTTTGCGGTTTGAAATCTTTGTTTTCCAGATAACGGCTGCATATCATGGCGAGTGTAGGTGTTTGCACCCGTCCCAATGACCATACGCCGTGCCCGGCTGATATTGACAGGGCTTGTGAAGCGTTTATCCCGACAACCCAATCGGCTTGGCTCCGGGCTTTTGCCGAACGATACAGGTTGTCGTACTCTTTTCCCGGACGTAGGTTCTCCAATCCTTTGCGGATAGCCTGATCCGTGAGAGAGCTTATCCAAAGACGGTCGAAAGGGCGGGAACACTCCAGATAATTATATATATATCTGAAAATTAACTCCCCTTCACGTCCTGCATCGGTCGCAACCACTATACGCTCACATTTATTAAATAACTCTTTGATAACTTTAAGTTGTTTCATTGTGCCCGGATCAGGTTTGTATTCTTTACCGTCCTTTACCTGACGAGGCAATAACTTAAATTCGGCAGGAAGTATCGGTAGGTTTTCAGCCTGAAATCCTGTAATACCATAGTCCTGCGGCATTGCCAGTCCTATGAGGTGGCCAAATGCCCACGTTACACAATATCCGTTCCCTTCTAAATAACCGTCCTTGCGGTTATCCGCACCAACGATAGCCGCTATATCACGGGCTACGCTTGGCTTTTCTGCAATTATTACTTTCATTTACTATTGGATTTTTTAGTGGTTGGTATTACATTTTATGTCCTGTGGACTTTTTCACAGGTTTCCTAATCTGCTTCTGCTCTTGCTGCTTTTCGGTCGGGTTTTGCTGACCTTGTTTCAGGGGTTCATTTGAATGTTTGGTTGCTTCATTGGTTTTACCCTGTGAATTGACTGCTACCTGTGTCTTATTGCCTTCGGCAACTTTCACATCCGCACCTTGCTTTTTGGCTCTGTCCGGGTTCCACTTAAAGAAATCCAGTTTGCCTTTTTCCTGATTGACCTTTACATAGGCATTGAAAGGCTCGCCCTTTCCGTCTTTCATCATACCCTGAACATAGACGGCTTTTCCTTCCCGGAGAGAACTTTGTTGTTTATCGTCCAAATCAACGCCTAAAAGTTTTTTAGGAATACGGACTTGGTTCTGCTGTTCTCCGTTCTGGCTTTGTTCCTGTCTATTGTTCTGCTGATACTTATTGCGGTCTAATCCGTCATAATTGAAATCGTAACCGCCTTTGGCTGCATTAAACTGAACATAAGCATCGAATTTTTTAGGATTATCGGTACCTATTGTCTTTTTGGAGGTCATACCCTCTACGAGTACCTTTTTCCCTTCTTTTAATGCCTGTTGTTGTTCAGGAGATAACTCAACACCTTTCAGGTTTTGAGATACTGTGAGCTTATCAAGGGGTACGGCTTCCAAACGGTTAGTCTGCTTGTCGATAGAAATAAGCGACGGTACTTTTTCGCCCGGTCTTGGCTCCAGTTCTACCACCCTACCACTGTTACCCGTTGCTAACAGGTTTTCTTTTACGTCATTGGGGAGCATAATGCCCTGAAACGGTTTTTCCAAATCAACCTGCTGTTGGTATGGATGCGGGGTAAATTTCAGGCTGCCATCCGGCTGTTCCTCCAGTGAAAGACGGGCTTTCATGGGATATTCTACTCCCTCTATTTTGGGGTTGATATCTACAAGGTGCGGAGATTTATACCCGTAACTCATGGCTTTGAGTTCGCCCTCCAGATTTTCGGGCTTGATACCGTATTTCTGATATTCACTTTCAGGGATACGGCTTGTGTCGAATTGCTTAAATTCGGTCTTCTGTTCGGTTGCTGGTGTTGCTTCCATTTTTTCTTCTTTTTTTTCGGTTTGAACTTGCTTTTCACTCTCTTTGGTGGATTGTTCCTGCTGATTCATATAATCTTTCGGATTGATACGATACTTCTCCAAATCTTCATCACTTAGTTTTAATACTTTATCAAGCATATCGACGGTAACCGCATAGAATCCTGTATGCGACGGGTTTTTAGCTTGATTAAAGAAGTTTTTGAAAAAGTTTTCAAGGGGATCGGCGTGTTTGTCAATTTTGATAAAATCGGTTTGCTTCGCCTTCATGGGATCAATGGCATCAATTTTACCTTTTTTGTCGATGCCTTTCACGACTTTGAGTTTGTTGCCTTCTCCTTCATCTCGCATCAGGAGAACTTTGTCTTTCGGATTTAATTTTTCATCCATAATAAAAACTGTTTTTGTTCTGCATCACTATTAATGCAGAATAAAAGTAGCGGTAATCAAGAGGTTAGCTGTTGATTTTTCGGCAGGTGGTCGCTTGTGGCTTCGATTTGGCAGTGAGTGGCGTTATAGGAAAAACAAAGAGCCGGAAATCCGGCTCTCCTACATTATATATATATGTATATTTATTCTTGTTGCTGTAATAAATGAGCCAATGAAGGATCATCCTTAATGCGTTGTAGTTCTTCTGCAACAATTTGTTTGGTTTCCTCTTTGATACGGTTATAGTTGAGCTGTATCTGCTCTTTCATCTTATCTACTCCGTTTTCGTCTTTAAAGTCGGTAATAATAGGAATAGATTGATAAGCCTTAGTTTCGGCAGCTACCTTTGCATTATCTACAACTATTTCACAATGGAAAATTTTCTGCTCGATACGTTCATCAAAGTTGTCGGCAATCGCTCCGACAAACATCCCTTGTGTCAAGTTACTGATTTTGGACGGTGGTATCAAGCTATCCATCTGGGTACTTATAGAGGTCGATTTATCATTGCGGTTAATAGTCATAGACTGGCGTTTCTGTAAGACTTTACCAAATCTATCGGATAATGTTTTTGCAGTTTCTCCCACAACCTGACCGCTAAAAACATTTCCTACGGTGTTCATCACAACTTTTGCTTCCTTATCCCCGTAGTCCCTTATTAGCTGCGAAAAATCCTGAAAGCCCAAAAGCACAGCAACCTTATTACTACGGGCTGTTGCGATCAAATTGTCAAGACCTTTGAAATAAATTGTCGGTAATTCGTCGATTACGACCGAACTCTTTAATTGCCCTTTTTTGTTTATCAATTTAACTATTCTGGAATTGTAAAGTCCCAAAGCTGCGCCGTATATATTTTGCCTATCGGGGTTATTGCCTACGACTAATACCTTCGGATCATCAGGGTTGTTTATATCAAGCGTGAACTCATCACCGCTCATTACCCAGTATAATTGCGGGCTAATCATTCTTGAAAGCGGTATTTTAGCACTTGCTATCTGTCCCTGCAACTGTTCCATTGCGCCCCCAAGCCACGCGTCCATAAAGGGACTTAGGTAGTTTTCCAGTTCGGGATAACTTGTCAAAATAGGGAAAATATCTTCATACCTTTTATTCAGGAACTCTATCGCATGAGGGAATGTGCAATATTTTCCGTCTTTATAAATTCGGAGATACCATATAATAGCAGCAAACAGAATTATCGGAGATTCCACAAAGAAGTCGCCTTGTTTTTGCACCCATGTTTTATTAAGGTTAAGCATAATTGTATAACTCGATTCGTAAGCATCGCTAATATCTTCCATGAAAGAAGGGTTGATTGGATTACATCGGTGTGAACGGCTCGGATCGTCGAAGTTTATCACGTAAAACGTGGGGACTTTTTTGTAGCCTAATTGATTGTTCAGTAAATGATTATAAGCGATTGTAGAAAGGTCAGGGTCGGGTAGGTCAGCACCCTTACGGGTGCTTTCCCCCCTAAGAACCGTGCGTG
>CALFXE010000066.1 GCA_937927845.1 uncultured Paludibacter sp. | reverse complement strand
AAGCCCAGCATTTTATCGCCGGTGAGTTTGAGTTGTTCGGCCGCAATTTCTTTTTGCGCCCAGCTGCGCCAGAGAATAGTGCTGCAGTTTTCGGGCGAGATAACGGTGTACCATGAATTTTCCATCATGAATACACGGTCGCCAACGCCGATACCGAGTGCGCCGCCGCTGGCACCTTCACCGATGATCACGCAGATCACGGGAACGGTAAGCCGCATCATTTCATAAATATTGCGGGCGATGGCTTCGCCTTGTCCGCGTTCTTCAGCCTCGAGACCGGGAAATGCGCCGGGGGTATCGATGAGGGTGATGATGGGTTTATTGAACTTCTCCGCGAGTTTCATGAGGCGGAGGGCTTTGCGGTAACCTTCGGGGTTGGCCATACCGAAATTGCGGAGCTGGCGCATTTTGGTATTGATGCCTTTTTGCTGACCGATGATCATCACGGTTTCGCCATCGAGGTTGGCAAAGCCGCCTACCATGGCTTTATCGTCTTTCACGTTGCGGTCGCCGAAGAGTTCCACGAATTGTGTGGTCATCTTCTGAATGTACTTGAGTGTATACGGGCGATCCGGGTGACGGCTGAGCTGCACGCGTTGCCAACTGCTGAGCTGGCTGGTCAGTTCTGTGCGTTTATCGAGGATCTTCTGTTCGAGTATATTGATCTGGTCACCGAGGTCGAGGTGGTGTTTGTCCTGGCGGGCTTTGGTGATCTCGATCTCTTCGATGAGATCTTTGATCGGTTTTTCAAAGTCCAGGAATTGTCTGTTGGCGTTACTGGGCATAACTTAATAGATAGTAAAATGAGCGGCTAAATTAACGGAAAAATCCAGAAAAGGGTTTAAATGCAAAAAGCTGAGGTTGTGAAAGATAAATAATCTAAAAACTTTTGGAGGAAATATTGTGTCGCCTTATCTTTGCCGTCCCTTAATGATTAACACTTGTGTTGATCAAGGTAAGGATCGGTAGTTCAGTTGGTTAGAATGCCGCCCTGTCACGGCGGAGGTCGCGGGTTCGAGTCCCGTCCGGTCCGCAGGAAGCTTCGAAGAAATTCGGGGCTTTTTTGTTTTGTTGGCGTTCAAAACCACAAAGGCGACCTATTCTATATCTGACGATCGACCCTCAGTAAACCGAAGCTCCATTCGGCAGAAATTAAACCCCAGCCAGGGTAATACTTCCGTCGACAATCGATGATTTTGAAATCCAAACAGGGAGATATCCTTTTTAAAAATTATGGAATTGCGCCTACTTTTGAGCTGGAGAAGGTGTACACAAGAAAGCAACATATACCAACAATGCAAGACATCCTATTTGACTTTATATCCAAATATATTTCTCTGACAGATGAGGAGAAGAACGCCATACTTTCTTTGGACCTATTCCACTCGGTTAAGAAGGGGACAATTTTACTCAAAGAAGGACAAAAATCGAAAAGCAGCTACTTTGTTTTAAAAGGCTGCATCCGGACATATTATATTTTAGATTACGAAGAAAAAACCACTGCTTTCTATACGGAAATGGAAGTTTTAACTCCTCCTTGTGTAATAAACAAAACGCCGTCCGACTATTATGTAAGTTGCATTGAAGACACCATACTTACGATTTCAAATTCCGATATGGAAGCAGAAGTAAACAGTAAGTTTCCAAAGTTTGAAACCATGTGCAGAATTTTATCCGAAGAACTTTTGGCCAAACAACGAATGGACTTTGACGAGTTTAAAAATTCCTCCCCTGAAGAACGATACCTGAACTTAATGCAAAAAAGACCAGATCTTATTCAACGTGTGCCTCAGCATCAATTAGCTAGTTTTTTAGGTATCAAACCCCAGTCTCTAAGCAGGTTAAGAGCAAGAATTGTAGATAAGAACAAGGGATAGAATTCATTGCATGACTGAAGTGAACGGGTTATGACGTCTTGCTAATCTGGCAGTTGGCATTCAATCTTAATAAAAGGCAACGAAACACGTAAGTTATTACTCCCCTCTCTTTCAAACCAGTCAGGCTTTGCTTACAATGCGGCCATCCTCCATTTCTATAATGCGATGCGTCCGGTGGGCGAATTCGTTGTCGTGTGTTACGATCAATAACGATTGATGATATACCTCCGCCAATTCTCTGAATATATCGAAAACCATTTCGCTGTTTTTCTTATCGAGGTTGCCGGTCGGCTCATCCCCCATGATAATTAATGGATCGTTGATCAGCGCACGGGCAATAGCTACCCGTTGCTTCTGCCCTCCTGAAAGCTGATTTGGTCTTTTAAGCGCTTCCTTTTCTATGCCCAGTATTTTAAGTTTTTCGTAAGCAATACTTTCTATCTCCTTTGTTGTGCGTTTGCTTAATTTTTCGCCGGGTAACATAACATTCCGGAGTACAGAAAATTCATTGAGCAGGTAGTGGAACTGAAAGACGAAGCCGATTTTGTCATTTCTTACCCTGGCAAGTTCCGACTCTTTCTTTTGCCGCATACTGATTCCATCAATTTTCAAATCACCTTCATAGTCCGTATCCATCGTCGACAAAATGTAAAGGAGTGTGGATTTGCCACAGCCGGACTTTCCAATGATCGATGCAAATTCTCCTCTGAACAGAGAGAATCCGACATCGGTCAACACCTTCACCTTTACAGGGTCATGAAAGTATTTGTTGATGTGAATAGCTTCCAGTACGATATCAGTCATGTTATTTTCCCCGTATGATGATGACAGGATCTATTTTGCTGGCTTTGCGAGCCGGGAAATATCCCGCTAAATAAGTAGTGACGATTGAAAAAACTCCTCCGATAACATAGAAGGTTGGACTATAGTTGATGGGATATGTTTTGACGGTCGGCAAGGATGCTGTTTCGAACGGCACTTGTCCGATAATGGCAGAAAGTACAAATCCGAATAACAAGCCAAGCAAGCCACCGAAAAAGCCAATGGTAAGCGCAATAGTTACAAAGACCCACTTTACGTCTCCGCCTGAAAAGTCGGTGGCTTTCAGAATCGCAATACCATCCATCTTTTCATAGATCATCATATTGAGTATGTTGTAAATACCAAAACCTGCCACAATAAGTAAGGTAATGCCTACTGCATACGAAATAAGCGTCCGGATAAAGCTGCCGGTTTCAAACTGTGAATTGGCAGTCTGGATGTCGGTCGCTTCGACCGAAAAGAGTTGGTTATATTCTTTCGCCATAGCCGGAGCCAGCAACAGGTCATGCAGTTTCACCTGGATATCCGTTATATAGCTATTGGATTCTCCCAGTATTTTTTGCGCAGTAGCGAGGGAGGTATAGCTTTGTACTTTATCGATATCCAGTATTCCTGATTGAAAGAAACCCACCACTTTAAGTTGCACATGATCTCCCTTCACAGTAGTTATCTGAATAATGTCACCAAGATCAACCAGCATTGTTTCAGCAGCACCAATCCCTAAGATAATACTGTTGGGAGTGTTTTGAAGGTCCATATAGTTACCAGCCACGACATAGTTTTGAAAAGAGAATAATCTGTTTTCCGGTTCCACGTCTATGCCGTTGATGATCCCTGTCAGATTAATCGTACCAATATTGTAAAATACCTGTACCACTACTTTGGGAGCTACCCCTGACACACGGCTATCCTTCTTTATCGCATCAATGATGGCGCCGCTATTGCGTATCTGCGGTTTTTCATTGGCGGGCTTAACCGAGCTAATGAAGTTGTACTGCCGGCTGCCCTTTGAATAGAGTGCGATCGGCTGATGCTCCGACTGCCTTACTTCGTTATAAAGCCGGATATGCGGTGTACGGTTAAGGATAAGCCCATCCAGCAGATCATTCAGACCAGACATGAAACTGAGCAGTGCAATAAACATAGTGATGCTGAATGTTACACCAATAGCAGCCACTAATGTTTGTTTCAAACGGGCTGCTAATAATGACATGGCTACATCGCCGATCAGTTTCAGATTCATTTCGCTGGTATGATTAGATCATCGTTTGCCGTAACGCCGGAAAGTATTTCTACCATCTTATAATCCTTTAATCCTGTTTTCACCACTACTTTATCACCATTGCTTTTTACCAGGGTGGAATCATTAAGAAATGCATTTCTCGGTACAAGTAACGCCCGCGTTTTTTTATCAATGACAATGTTGGCTTCAAAGCTGATGAATGGATAGAGTTGGGCGGGCGGACTTTCAAAGGTCGCTTCCACTAAAAAAGTCTTGCTGCTTTCATTCATCATCGGTAAAATAGCAGACACCCTCGCCTTGAAAACCTGGTCTTTGTAACTATCCATCGTTACCAATTCCAGTAAGTTCTTCCTGATTTTAAAGATATCGTATTCATCGACCTGCATTTCCAGGATGAATTGATCATTTTTTCCAATTAAGGCCAGAGGCGTTTGCAGGCTCACAGACTCGCCTTTTTTCTTGTAGATTTTGTACAACACTCCATTAAACTTACTTCTAAGGGTAAAATCACTGGCCTGCTGTTGAGCCACCTGCAGGTTCTTCTCGGACTGTGACGCGGTGAACTTGATTTGCCGCTCTAAATCATGGTACTTACTCACCGCAGAGAGATAAGCTGTTCTGGTACTTTCGTAGGCCAGTGTTCTTTGCTCCAACTCATTCCTGGTGCCTATATTCTGTTCCCATAAATTTTTTTGCCGGTTTAAAAGGAGTAAATCATTTTTCATCTTGTTTTCCTGCAGGTCAATAGTTTGCCGTGCATCAGACAACTTATCCTGATTGGAAGCCACATCAGCATACCGGGCGGTGAGTACCGCATTTTCTTTGTTCAATTGCTGCACTTCATTGGCTACAGAAAGAATGGGAGTACCAACGTTCAACGTATCCCCTTCCTTCAGATA
>CALFXE010000065.1 GCA_937927845.1 uncultured Paludibacter sp. | reverse complement strand
GGTCAATATATTGTTGGACCTAGGTCCAACGATTAGTTGTTCGTTTGTAAAGATACTAATTATATAGTCAACATCACTAGTTCTCCATTGTATTCTTGCTAATTCATTCCTTATATTTTCTACAACACAGTAATGTCTTTTTACAACCGACCATCTAAGATCATTTATTCGCTATTGACATTTTTTATGATTAATTTATTAAATAGCTTGTGCTATTAATAAATTAATTGATACATTTGGAGCGACTAGTATTAGTTATTTGTAACAACCTTTAATAATAATGTAATGAAAAACACCCGATTGCCTATTATAGGTTACCAATTCAATTTCATTCAGTGGATTTTTCTTTTTGTATTTCTGTTTTTTTTCTCTGCCTGTAGTCATGAAGATATAACGCATAAAGACTTGAATCAAGGGCTTACACTTGTTTCAACCTTTTTAATTGTGAGTATCGTTTTCATTTCAAAAGAACTTAATCATACCCGTGCAAAATTAAAGGAAAAAGAGAATGCTCGTGTTATTAATCTTTCGAAAGAAGATTTACGTGAGATAAACTTTATTCAAACTGAAATTTACTTGAAGCTTAAAGAAATAAGTAGCGATGAAAAAGGGAAAAAGATGACCCAGGAAGACTGGATCACCTTGGAACTGGAACTAAATACTATATATAACAACTTTGCCGTACGCTTAAAAAGCTGCTGTGAGCAAATTTCCGAAACAGAACTCCGCGTTTGCTATCTCCTTAAAGCAGGCTTTTCTGTAACTTCCATCGCAAAAATTATAGGCAGAACCAAATCGGCAGTTTCCATGAGCCGAAAAAGATTACTAGAAAAAATAAACCGATGCGATTGTCCTGCAGCAGATTTAGATGATTTTTTATCAACAATTTAGCTTTAAAAACCATTTGTGACCAAAAGTGACCAAAAAGTGACCAACTTTATATTTATTATGCCAAATTAAGTGCTTAGTTTTGGCGCAGTCAATTTGTTGCAATAATATATGAATGTTGTAATTTGTATTCATTATTGCATTTATTATTTGTATGACAATGTTTAATTATTATAAGCTTTTGTTAAATGCTACAATATATTTTAAAGTGAATTTTATTTTATGGAAATACCTAAGATAATACATCAAGTTTGGTCTGGAAGCAATGGCCCATTACCAGAATTTTTAAAAGAAATTAGCCAAACTTGGATTAAGTTACATCCAAAATGGGAATATCAATTTTGGGATAAGGATAGAATGGACAATTTTGTAAAACGATACTATCCAGATTTTATCTCAATCTATAATGGATACATTTATGATGTTCAAAGATGGGATGTTATACGTTATTTACTACTATTTAGGATTGGAGGTGTTTATGTAGATTTTGATTATGAATGCTTGAAATCTTTTGAAGATTTAATTGAGGGTCATTCATGTTGTATCGGCTTAGATCCTGATGAGCATGCTAAGATTTTTCATAAACCTTATATAATTTCAAATGCCTTAATGGCCATTGAGGCTGGGCATCCATTTATGAAAGCAGTTATTCAGGACCTAAATAATCAAAATGTTTTAGCGTATGATGCTAATGACCAATTTAATTATGTTTTAAATACTACAGGACCTTATATGTTGACTAGGGTATATCAATCTTATAAGTTAAAAAATCAGTTATATTTAATCCCTTCCTCCATGACATCTCCATTAACCAAGAACGAGGTTGGCCTATTGATTAATGATCGTATTGATCCTTGTAAATTAGACGAGAAAATTAATAATGCATTTGCGATTCATTATTTTTTTGGTTCATGGTATAAATAATTCATTTTAAATATAGTAACTTTTTTAAGTTATATTTAGAGGAATTTTGTAAATTTTAAAATAATAATGTTCATGTTATATTTTTTGTTTAAGTCTTCAATTGGTATAATATTTATGAGTTTTTATGTCAAAATTAATTATTTGTTGTTTTGTAAAATTTAAATTATTGATTTATGAGTTTTGATTTATTAAAAAGAATTGCCAATCATTTAATTATAAACGCGAGTTATTTAGATAACTTAGGATTATATCATGGTAAAATGGGAATAGTTTTGTTTTTTGTTCATTACGCTCGTTATACAGGCGATTTATTATATAATGACTTTGCAAGGAAATTGATAAATGAAATTTATGATGAAATTCGTGATGATATTCCAATTAATTTTGAAAATGGATTATGTGGAATTGGTTGGGGAATAGAATATTTACTTGAGAATGGATTTATGTATGGAAAGTCTGAAGAAATATTAGCAGATGTTGATCTAAGGGTTATGGAGCGAAACTTACATCGAGTTACTGATTTATCATTGAAAACAGGGTTGTTGGGGATCATTTATTATGCAAGTAAGCATATAAACTCTCTATCTAATAAGTCTGGTAAATTACCTTTTGACTCGGAATATCTTTCTGATTTCATGTGTTTAAAACAATATGATATTCCCAATGATAATATCATATTGTTGAATATAGCTAATGAATTTATTGTAAAAGACAATGCTAGAGAATGGTTGTTAGGATTGGAAAATGGTTGTGCTGGTTACGGACTTAAATTAATGTTGAAATGAAACATATATATATATTTAATGAAGGAAGTCGTGCGGCAGAATATGGAATTGGGACTTATATCCAGCAAATGATTATTATTCTGCGTAAATTTAGAGATGTTTCTTTGAATATAATTAATTTAAATTCATCTGTTAGTGAATTTTCACATGATGTAATAGATAATTATCGTTTATACTCAATTCCAAGCAGTTCTGTCATTCAATTAAATAGTTCAGAAAAATATGTAGAAAATATTTGGTTTCTTGTTAATCCTTTTATTAAATCATTGAAAAGTGATAATCTAATTTTTTTCATAAATTACTATCAAGATTATCAATTAGTATTGTTGATTAAGTCACAATATCCTAGTAGTAAAATATACTTTGTAGTTCATTATCAAGATTGGTGTTTTTCTTTGAAGGGTGATGTTTCATATTTTAGGCAGATTATTTATACAGACAAATTGTTGTTAAATGAAAAAGAAAAAGAAGTTATAAAGTCTTATGAAAATGAAATTAAAATATTAAACGAAGTAGATAAGATAATCTGTTTGTCAAATTTTACGAATAACTTATTAAGAGATGAGTATTTAATACCACAAGAGAAATTAATTGTGATATACAACGGGCTGCAAAACGATGGTATTGTTTTGTTAGACAATGAAAAATCTGAGTTAAAAAAGAAATTGTTAATCCCTCTAGAAGAAAAAATTATTTTATTCGTTGGTCGCTTAGATGAAATTAAGGGTGTTGATATCTTGATAAAAGCATTTAAAAGGATAGTTGAATCTTATAATTACTTTCATTTGGTTATTATTGGTGACGGAAAGCTGTCGTCGCATTTAAATGACGGAAGAGGAATTTGGCGAAAAATTACATTTACAGGACACTTAAATAAGGATGATTTATATAAGTTTTATCAAATTGCTGATATTGGAGTTATGCCATCAATGCATGAGCAATGTAGTTATGTTGCGATTGAAATGATGATGTTTGGAATTCCATTGATTATTTCTACAACCACTGGTTTAAATGAAATGATTGACGACAAAGATTGGAAATATAAATTTCATATAAATAACTCATTAAAAGCAGAAATTATACTGTCGAATTTAATTGTAGATATTTTAAAATTAGATAAAAAATCCTATCAATTGTTATGCGATGTGATTAAATTAAATTATGATAATAGATATTCTTTAACTATAATGGAGGAATTAATTAAACAACTAATATAATGAATAACCTAATTCATATTACTACTTCAGACCATGAGAATAATTATCTCTATAATAGAATTAAATCTCATTTAGTCTATGTTCATCCTGTTCTTAAATTAATTATTTCTATGATTAATAATGGTGAACATATAGATGCGATAGTTATTGATAAAATCCATGAGGTATTCCCCGATTGTTCTAACGAAGAATTTTTTTATTACAAAAAAAAATACAATCACTGGAAAGAATCTTGTTTGTATGATGCTGACGAAAAATATTTTCATAATCATACGGTTGCTATGAATCCTTTGGATATTAAAAAACAATTAGCTAATATTAATCAAATTGTTTTTGAAGTTACAGATGATTGCAATTTAAACTGTTATTATTGTGGTTATGGACAACTTTATGATTTTTATGACAAAAGAGATAAAGTAAATTTAGAAAAAGAGAAAGCGTTCAATCTTATTGATTATTTATCGGATTTATGGAACTCTTCTTTTAACACTTCACATGGAAAGACGATTTATATTAGTTTTTATGGAGGTGAGCCATTGATGAATGTGCCATTAATTCAAGATATTATAGAATACTTAAAAACAAAAAAATTGAAACACTGCACAATTAAATATTCGATGACAACAAATGCTGTTTTATTAAAAAAGTATATCGATTTTTTGATTAAGTATGATTTTGATATTTTGGTTAGCATTGATGGTGATCGTTATAATAATAGCTACCGTGTTTTCAAAAATAATTCTAGCTCTTTTGGCTTAGTTTATGAAAGTGTTAAATATGTTAAAAATAAATATCCTGATTACTTTTCAAAAAAAGTTGCATTTAATTCAGTACTACATAATCGTAATTCGGTAAATGATATTTATTTTTTTGTAAAAAAACACTTTGATAAAATTCCATCAATTGGAGAACTAAATTTAATGGGTGTTCGTAATGATAAAAAAAATGATTTTTTTAAATCATATCGAAACATTGTTGAAAGTTTACATCAACAAGAAGATTATTCAATGCTTGAACAAGATATGTTTGTTGGACTTCCAGATAGCAAGAGTATGGTTTATTTTTTATATAGATATACCGGAAATCATTTTAGGTATTTTAATGATTTCTTTGCAAATAAAGATAGAATATCATATTATCCCACTGGTACATGTTTCCCTTTTAGCAGAAAAGTATTTTTAACTACTTCTGGAAAAATATTGCAGTGTGAAAGAATCCCACATAAATTTAGTCTTGGGAAAATTGATGAATTTGGTGTTTCATTAGATTTTGATTTGATTGCTAAACAGCTTGGCATATTATATTCTAAAATTGTAAAACAATGTATGGAGTGTTATCGCTCTGATGGATGTTCTCAGTGTATTTTCTATTTAACAGATATAGACTATTCTGAAAAGTGTCCAGGATTTACTAACAAGCAAATGTTAGAAACATATTTTGGGAGATCTATTTATAGATTAGAAAACAATTCTTCTGAATATGCTCGTATTGTAAATGAAATAACATTATTATAATAGATTATGAAATTGTATAATTCTTTTTTATATTTAGAACCTTTTGTCTTTCTTTTTCTACAGGATAATTACGCATTATTATATGATTCTTTGACTTTTAAATCATATAAAATTTATGTGAATGATAGTATAAGGCCGTTATTGAAAAAATTATTGAAAATTGAAAATATGTATACTATTCAATTGAATATTGATGAACTTCAAGATGAATATATTACAAATTTTATCTTATTTATAAAGTCTAATTATTTAGGAGATGTGGTTTCAGATCAACGTTGTAAGGTTAAACCAATTTTGTTTCCTCCTTTTTTAAATTTCGATCAAAATAAATCAGATGGCGTAAAAGAAAGATATTCGAATGTAATTAGTAATTTGTCAGAATTAACTATAAATTTAACAAATTCTTGTAATCAGAGATGTGCAATAAAATGTGACATGATTAAAAATCAAACTTTATTTTGTCATAAGCATAATATTGTTAAATATCTTGATATTGATTTGCTTAAATTATTTATTTCTGATCAACAAATAAGGCATATTCCAATTAGTTTAATCGGTGGTAATATTTTAGAATTTCCACGATTTAGTGAAATAATTGAATTGTTTAAAGATTATGAAAAAGTTAGTCTATTTGTTCACTACAAAAATTTTAAACAAATAATGACTGAAGGGAAACTTAATAATTTTGTGTTTGTGATACTTATTGATTATCCTGTTATTGAGGAAGAATTACTGAAAGTACAGACTTATGTTTTACAGAATAATATAGATGCAACATTTAAATTTATAGTTAATAATATTAATGAGTATACAACCTTAATCTTATATTTAAAGAATAATCCATATCCAAATTCGGTTATAGTTCCTGTATATGATGGAGATATTAACTTTTTTATTGATAATGTTTATATTTCAGAAAATGATATACAAGAATTTAATTTAACAAAAAAGGATATTTATGCAAATCAAACAGTAAATATTAATGATTTTGGGAAACTAATTATAAATTGTGATGGATTAGTTTATGCGAATTATAATAATCTCCCAATTGGTAATATAATCAATAATAATATTAATGAATTGATTCTTAAGTGTCTTGGTGATAATAATACATGGTTACGTACGCGGACAATGAAACCTTGCAGTGATTGTTTATATCAATGGTTGTGTCCTTCTCCATCAAATTATGATTATGTTATTGGTAAATCAAATTTATGTCAGATAATTGATTAATGGTCCTGATTATATTCATCTAAATCATCTATTAAGTTGTTTCTAAAATAGTTTTTATTTTGATCGTACATTAGCTTTATTGTTAAGTAGTAAGTCCGATAGAATTTTTAATAACTGTATATCTAATAAATACGTAATGCACTTGATTTATATATTTACGTTAGTATGTTCTTATTTTTAGTGAAAAAGTTAATTTGTGATTTAAAGAAAAATATATTTTATAGATAGTTTTCTTAAGTTTAATTTATTAAAACAAATGTTATGGAAGAATTAAAGCGATTAAAATTAACTCAATTGAGTAAAGACGAATTAAAAAAGAGAGAAATGAATCTTCTCCGTGGAGGAAATGGTGAGGCTGATTGTTGTGGTTGTGGATACGGTACAGAGAATCGTAATGCAAACTCTAGTAATGGGTATGGTTATTCAGGAGGAGGAAGTTCTGAATGTTGGGGTTGGGCTTATAGTGGAGAATGGTATGGAACGCAACTTCCACATTGTTAAGCTGTATTAAGGAGAGAATCAAATCTCTCCTTAACCATATAAGAAATGTTGACTGTTGTAAATTGATTGGGGATTTTGTATATTAAATTAGACAAATTTAGCTATTTTAGTTTGTTTAGTATTATTGTTATATTGTAATCGGCTATTATAATTAATATGAAAGGCTCTGCAAGGTTAAGATGAAAACAAAATAACTATTTATGAAAATAATACATTTATTCATTATTATTTTATGTTCTTTTGGTTGTAATTCCAATAATAACCAGACTGATACCGCGAAAAATGTTACAAAGAATGAACCGGACGAGTTTTATTCTATTGATGTTAGTAACTCAATTAAGAATCCGGAAGAGGTAGTCACTCCCTTTAGCGATTTTGTGGAAAATATAGAATATGTTCCGTTGCAGACTACATCGTTAAGTCTTATTAATGAGGGGAGGCATGGAATTATATCTGATATTTCACAAAAGCTAATTATTGCCGATATGAATGTTTTTGATCGTAATACTGGGCAATTTTTATTCAAATTGGGGACCAAAGGACAAGGTCCTGAGGAATATACCTATGTTGTTGACGTGGAGATTGACGATGAACGGAAAGAAATTTATGTTTTGAACGCAGAACCTTCTAAAATATTGACATACAGTTTTGATAATAAATATAAATATACGGTTAGTGCTTTAGGTAGTGAATCGTTCCATGCAATGGGCAATGGAAATCTGTTGTTATCCAGGTCTGGATCAATAAAAAATAGTTATTACGATTATTGCGTGGTTAATGTAGATTCGAAAGAAACAGTATACAAACATATATCCTCTATTGTTAAAGAATCCGGTGATTTTAGTAAATGCAAAGGAATTATAAAAGCCGGATCAGTAGAAGAACCCTATTTTATTGTTACAGGTAACAATCAATTTTGGAAATATAACGAAAAATGGTGTTATTATGAATATTTATCAGACTCTCTCTTTGTCCTAAACAATCGTTTTGAACCGGTTCCGAGGGGATCTTTAGATATGGAGGGCTTAAAAATAACGGAAGAGCAGTGGAAGGTTGGTTTTTTTAAACGGAACTTTTTTACTTGGATAATAAAAAGCATATCGGAAACAAAAGAGAATATTACCATTGATCTTCTCGCGAGTAATATTGTTCAGAAGAAATTTGATAATTATCTTAGTACTTATTCAAAAAGCGAAAAAAAAACAAAGTCAATATTGAATCCGGTATTTGAAGATGATCTGGCAAAAGGTGTTGCAAAATCTTTTTTACTAAAAATATCCAATGAAAATAGCAAATATTACTTTATATCACCTGATGAAATGAAAGATGAAATTGGGAAAAAGGGAGTAGAAGCCTTTTCAACGGGAAAAGCGAAAGAATTTAAAGAGATTGCAAATCGCCTCAAGGAAGATGATAACAATGTACTTTGCCTACTAAAGCTTAAATGAATTTTATTTATTTTTAACCATTATGTATAAGTCATATGTCTTTAGCCAATATATTATTTTTTTTTATAAATAAAATTGTAAAAAAAAACATATTAGAATGTGTGTTGGAAAAACTTAATATTCAATACACACCGAACTTTACCACATCACTAATGTTGAGATATCCAAATTCAGACAATAGGTTGAGTGTTTTGTCTAAAATGTTAGCATTTTACAATGTTAAAAGTGGGATTGTGTCAATTGATATAAAGAACGAAATGTTGAGGGAATTTAACTGCCCATTTGTAGCACAACTTGGGCCCAATAATATTGTTGTTCTTGAACGATTAAATAATGATATTAGTTGTTTTTTGAATGGTAAATATTTTACGATGTCATATGATAAATTTATTGATAATTGGACAGGTTTAACATTATTGATTGAGAAAACTGATGATTCCCAAGAACCAAACTTTGAGAGTAATTTCAAACGTTATGTTTTAGAATTTATTCTTAACTGTGTATTGTTGTTTTCATGTATTGTGTTAATGATTGTTTTTTTTAAAAGCCTCAGTATTGAATATTATTGTATCTTTTTCATTTGTTTTATTATTAATTCATTAGGAGTCTTTCTGTCTATATTATTGTTGATTAAGCAACTAAGTATAGGGTCAAGCTTTGCAGAACTTGTGTGTAAAGCTTTAAATAAACAACATGGCTGTGATAGTGTATTAAATACTAAAGTTGCGAAAATATGTGAATTAATTAGTTGGAGTGAAATAGGTATGGGATATTTTTCTGTAAATATCGTTTTACTATTTTCATTCTCAGAAACTTTTTTTTATGTGCTTATATTCAATTCATTAGCATTGCCTTTTAGCGTTTGGAGTATTTATTATCAAAAGAAGATCTTAAGACAATGGTGTACTCTTTGTTTATGCATTCAGTTTGTGTTGTGGTTACTTTGGGGTATTAATATTAATAATATTTCATTATTCACTCTGTCATTTAATCCATATATGTTTGTATATGTATTAATTATCTATATTGTTGTTATTTTATTTATTAATAGATTGGTCTATTTTTTATCTATAAATAGAAAATTAATACAATCAACTAAGGATTACAACGAATTAAGATTAAATAAATCGATTTTCAATACTTTGCTATTTCAGCAAAAATTTTACGCTATTGACAAGAATGAATTATCGATTATACTGGGGGACAGATCTGCAGTAAATATGATAACTATAATTTCGAATCCATTCTGTACTCCATGTGCAATAGTACATTTCAAAATAAGTCAATTAATTAAATTTAGACCGGATTTTTGTGTACAATATCTTTTTTATTCTTTTTCTGAGAATCTAAAATATATAGATGAATTATTGACTTCTTTATATTTTGTGAGTAGTAATAAAGAAATCCAAAAAATATATGACGAATGGTTTAGTACTGGGCGAAAAAAACCAAAGGACTTTATTCAAAAATATAGTCTAAATGAAAAAAATATTAAACTAAATGTGTGTAAATCACAAACAGAGTGGATTATACATGAAAATATTGTAGTTACCCCAACAATTCTAGTTAATGGATACAAAATACCGTTAACGTATACTATTGATGATATACTACTAATTGATTTTGATGAATAGTAAATAGCTAATAGGTTCGCATTGTATTGTAATTTGCTTATAAAGCATATTGAAATGCATTAAATTATGTGAATATCTCTTTTATATTTTCCAATATTCATATTAGTATTTGAATTAAGATTTATGAATTTGTAGATAATTTTCAATATTATTTAAATGCAATAATATAATGCTTAAGGTGTTATTTTTCAATTTGGAAATTTAAAATGAATATTCTTAATATATAAGTGGAATAGATTCTAAGGAAATAATTCTCATATTTGATATATGTAATTTTTTTAAGAAATATAAAGGCAATTATTATAAACAAACAAATAAATATATTTGCAAAGGTTTGATATTCTAAAATGAAAGTTTATATACCTAAATATATACAATTAGACGCCATGGACTGTGGCCCAACCTGTCTTCGCATGATTGCGAAGCACTATGGTCGTAGTTATTCCTTGCAGGGACTTCGGGAGAAATCGTTTATTACCCGTGAAGGGGTGTCAATGCTGGGGATTAGTGAAGCGGCTGAAAATATTGGGTTTCGGACTTCGGGGGTGCGTATTACGTATGAGCAGCTTCGCGATGAGGCTGTAAAGCCTTGCATTCTCCATTGGAATCAGAATCATTTTGTGGTTTGCTATAAAATAAAAAAAGGAAAGATTTATATTGCAGATCCGGCATCGGGGCTGGTGGTGTATACGGAAGAGGAGTTTAAGCGGTGCTGGATAAGTACGAAAGTGAATGGTGAGGATACAGGTACGGCTTTGCTGCTGGAACCGGGACCAGAGTTTTATGAGTTGAAGGAGGAAAAAACCGCTGTTAAACGTGATTTACGCTTTTTCTTTCGTTACCTGACTCCGTATAAAAGCCAGTTCGTTCAGCTGATTCTGGGAATGGTAACAGCCAGTATCCTGCAATTGATTTTGCCCTTTCTTACTCAGTCGTTGGTTGATACGGGTATCCGGGATGGGAATTTGTCATTTATCACACTTATTCTAATTACGCAACTGGCTATTTTTGTAGGGAAGTTATCGGTGGACTTTATTCGCAGCTGGATATTGCTTCACATGAATACCCGGATCAACATTGCTCTGATCTCTGATTTTCTGGCCAAACTGATGCGGCTTCCTTTGCATTTTTTTGATACCAAGATGATAGGGGATATTATGCAGCGTATTGGAGATCACGGACGAATTGAGTCATTTCTTACAGGTTCTTCTGTTAACACGCTTTTCTCGTTTGTCAATTTTATTGTGTTCAGCTTTGTGCTTGGGTATTACGATTTAACGATTCTGGCTTTATTTCTATTGGGTAACGGACTTTATGTGGCCTGGATTCTTGCTTTTATGCGGTATCGGCGTGAGTTGGATATCAAACGTTTTGCTCAGGCTGCCGGTGAACAGAGTAACTTGTATCAACTGATAACCGGAATGCAGGAAATAAAACTTAACAATTGCGAAACACAGAAGCGATGGCAGTGGGAACGTATTCAGGTAAAATTATTCAAAATCAGCATGAAGGGGCTGGCTTTGGGACAATACCAGCAGATGGGGTCGGTATTTTTTAATCAGACAACCAATATCTTAATCTCTTTCCTTGCCGCACGTGCTGTGGTAGAGGGACAGATGACGCTGGGTATGATGATGTCTTTAAGTTATATTGTGGGGCAACTTACTTCTCCCATTGAGCAGTTCATCACCTTTGCCCGATCGTTTCAGGATGCAAAGATCAGCCTGGAACGTCTGGGTGAAATTCATCAACGGGAAGATGAAGAACAGAATATATCTCTAAAGCTTAAAGAGCTTCCGGATGATCGGACATTAAAATTGGAGAACTTGTCTTTTAGCTACGATGGCGCCGACCGCGACTATGTATTGGAGAATATCAATCTTACCATACCTGAAAACAAGGTGACTGCTATTGTGGGAGCGAGTGGTAGTGGAAAGACAACGCTGATTAAGTTGCTGCTTGGGTTTTATGAACCAAACAAGGGATCCATCAAATTGGGAGAAACTCCCTTGAAGCATTTAAATCCGCATATGTGGCGTAGTAAAACCGGCTCTGTTATGCAGGATGGGTTTATATTTTCCGACTCTATCGCCGGAAATATTGCTGCCGGGCAGGAGGTGATAGATCCGGAACGTTTACGCCATGCGGTTACAGTGGCAAACATCCGCGATTTTATTGATTCGCTTCCGTTGGGGTATAATACCAAGATAGGTATGGAAGGTAATGGAATCAGTCAGGGCCAGCGGCAACGGATGCTCATTGCCCGGGCCGTATATAAAAATCCGGAGTTTATTTTCCTGGACGAGGCTACCAATGCATTGGACGCCAATAATGAAAAGGAGATAATGGAGCACTTGAATGAGTTTTATAAAGGTAAAACTGTGGTGGTAGTGGCTCATCGACTCAGTACGGTACGGGATGCCGACAAGATTGTAGTTCTTGATGGGGGTAAGATTGTTGAGGAGGGCACGCACCAGGAACTTACTGCAACAAGAGGAAAGTATTATCAGCTGGTGAAGAATCAGCTTGAACTTGGACAATAAGACGGTACAACACAAATGGAAGAAGAAAAGAAATACAAAGAGATAGAGCTAAGAAGCGAAGAGGTGCAAGAGGTGATGGGGCGTGTTCCGCCGTGGATATTGCGCTGGGGTATTGCTGTGTTATTTGGTATTCTGCTTATCTTGCTTTGCGTAAGTTTCTTTTATCGTTATCCGGATGTCATTACTGCTGAGGTTACCATCACGACTGTAGATCCTCCGGTAAGTATTATCGCTCGAGCTACAGGTAAACTAGACAAGATTTATGTAGATAATAATAGTCAGGTGTCGGCCGATGTTCCTTTGGCGGTTATCCAGAATCCGGCCCGTACGGAAGATATACTTTGGTTGTCTTCGCAAGTTAGTGAATGGATTACATCAGGAAGTGATCTATTAATGGCTCACCAGCGTTTTGGCGCTCGTCCTCTTCAGCTTGGAAGTGTTCAGGGGGCTTATTCTCTTTTTCTTACCAGCTTGCAGGATTACAGGGATTATAAATCGTTAAATTACTATCCTCAAAAGATTGCTTTTCAGCAAAAGCAACTTAGTATGCAGCATCAGTATTACGGAGGAGTGGTGGAGCAGAATAAATTGACAGAAGTTCAGTCTGAGTTGGCCCGATCGATGTTTCAGCGTGATTCGGCTCTTTATCAAAGGAAAATACTATCAGATGAGGATTTTGAAGTTTCAAAGAACAGTTACCTGCAAAGCAGGCAAACTTCTTTGTCTGTGAAGGCTTCTGCAAAGCAGTCGGAAATGCAGTTAACGCAAGGTAAAGAGACGTTACTCGACTTACAGCAGCAGTCATCTGAACTGGAGAATCGCTATATGCTGGCTTTGCGTACCGCTACAGAACAATTGGTTACGGCTATTAAATCCTGGGAACGGGATTACCTGATGGTGAGTCCCATATCTGGGACTGTAAATCTGATGGGTGTGTGGAGTAACAATCAGAATGTGTTAACAGGTGAAACTGTTTTTACCATTGTTCCCGCCGCACAACACCAGCCAAAAGGAAAAGCGTTGCTTCCGGTACAAGGTTCGGGAAAGGTAAAGGTTGGTCAGCGGGTAAATGTGAGACTCAACAACTTCCCGGATCAGGAATTCGGTTATCTGATAGGCCGGGTAGAAAGTATTTCCAATATTCCTACACCAGAAGGTTTCTATGTGCTCGAGATTGTATTCCCATCCGGGTTGACAACCAATTATGATAGACTGCTTCCTTTAACCCGCCAGATGGCAGGAAATGCAGAAATCATTACCGACGATCTCCGCCTGATTGAACGCTTCCTGATGCCAATCCGTAAATTAATACAAGACCAACGAAGCCGAAAATAAGCTTATTGAAGCATCCAAAAAGTGAAGGATAATTTGAAAAGTGAAACCAAAAGTGAAGGATATTACGCCAAAAGTGAAGGATATTCAGTTCGGATTTTTCTTTATTGCTTTGATTAATAGTGTGTTGTGTTGGAAAGTGAAGGAAGTGAAGGATATTTTCGCAAATTCACTATGAGAAGATAACATAGAACAAGCAATACTGTTTTTATCAGTATTAATAAATTATTTACCGAATTGATAATTAATTTTTACTTTTTATCTAATTTGTAAAATATATTCGTTATCATTGCATCTAACAACCTATTATACTTGGTTTTATGAAAACAAATATACTTTGCTCCAGTATTTTTACGAATGATGTGGTCGCGTAAATGAAGTCCCTGTCATTAGTGGGATAGTATTTGGAATACATTATAAGTGAATAAACCTAGTTTCTGTTTTTTTAATCTAGATGGTATCATGAAAAGCAAATTTAGTATTTTATTGGGTATAATTGCCATCGCGGGATTTTCGTGCCGTGAGTCTGGGCAGAAAAAATCTTTAACGTTCGCAGATTGCCCTGTAGTGGCTCAATGTATAAGCAATAATGGCGATTCATTGATTGTTTGTGATATTGAACAGGTGAAAGATACATTTAATATACCACTAAGTTCCTTATTATCCTCTTTTGAAGTAATTCGGTTAGAAAATGCAGAAGACGCGTTAACTGCTGTAGATGGGGTAGTTGCGGTAAGTGATAATTATATTGGAATCGCTTCATTTAAGGCAAAGGCTTACAAGCTTTATGACAAAAAAGGTAATTATCTGCGCACTTTATCTAAACCAGGGCAAGGTCCGGATGAATACTACATAAGCATTTATGATAGTTATATTGATGAAAAAAACCGGAAAGTATATCTGATATCTGGAAGGGCCACGAAATTAATGGTTTTTGATTTAGAAGGTAACGCGTTAGAGCATATCCCTCTTCCTTACGTTACGCATAAAGGAAGGTTTATTATTCATCCGGAAAAGGAAATGCTTACTATGATGGTACTTCCCTTTTTAGACACACCTTCGGTTATTTGGGAGCAGGATTTTAAGGGTAACGTTCATCAGGAAATCCCTTCCGGTCAGTTTGTGATTAAGCCAAGCGATTATAGCAATGAAATCTGGGAGTCTTTAAATACATGTAAAATAGATTTTTCATTGGTGTATTGGCTACCAACAAGGGATACGCTTTACCATTATCAACCGGAGAATAATCGCTTACAGCCAAGATTCACTCTCCATTTCAATGAAGAGGTGATACGTCATAATTATATAGAATTACCGAATCACTATCTGGTGTGGTTGATAGACCAGGCTGCATGGTCAGAGATGCCCCGTTTTTCTAAAATTCTTGTCGACAAGAAAAATATGCGGGGATGCTATGTAGATTTTAAACTGGATATGCTGGGAAATATTGACGGACCAAATAAAATATCTTTCAGCAGAGGCTATTTTACAGCCATTATTGATTCGTATGCATTGAAAGAACAATTGGGAAAAGCCCTTTCCCAACCAGATAAACTGAACCCGGAGATGCTCAAGAAGATTAAGGATCTTAATAACAGTATCACAGAAGATGATAATAATATCGTCTTTATTGGAAAATTGAAAGACTGAGATCGATAATGTATTATGAAACAATAGAGAATAGATTATAATACCTTAAATATAGTAGTATGATTAGATTAGCTGCAATTTTAGTTTTTACTTTAGGACTCTTAAGCTGCAACACGCAAAATAAATCTACAGAAGCAAGTGCCGAAGAGATCTGGCCCATTACCGTAGATATGACTTCCGCAGAACATATTGATACTCCTATCAAGCTTTCTCAAATTGCTACAAATATCGAATATATTTCTTTGAGTGAAGAACCATTAATTGATGATATTGCTTATTCGCCTATTCGGATATTTGATGATACTCTTTATTTGGATGGTGATAATATATTTAAATATACCCCTGATGGTAAGTTTATAAAAAAACTATTTCCTGAGGGGCCTGGTCCAGCAGAAGCCAAAAAACATAGAACTGAGCCAGCGGCTTTTAACTCAAAAGACAGGTATGTCACATTTAAAAATGCTATAGGAGACACATATAAAACGTATTCTTTTAACGGTGATTACTTGGATGAAAGTATAGCTTATGATACAGCGAATATAGATCTAAGAACATACTTTCTTAACAACCAGATTTATGAGCAACGCAGGTATGGTCCTTTTAAGAAGAATGAGATATTAAATATTATTGGTCCCTATATCTTTTATGCTAAAGATCTCCATACTGACTCAATTACATATCGCTATGCTAATCCCTTACCTGAGACTAATGCAATATACAGGGGGGTGCGCATGGAACTTGATGTTGAGATGAGATACATTCATATAGATTCTTTACTTTGGTTTAAATATCTTGCTATTGATACTCTATATGCAACATCTGACTTAAAAACTATTAAACCCATGTATATTTTCAAAACAGACGACTCATTTATGGATGTGAATTGCTATGCTCATTTGAGGGTTGGAGATTTAAAGGAAAAAGAGTTTAATAGCAAAAAAAAGTTTGGAGGAATATTGCCTCTTTTCAACAAGAGTTTATTGTATACAGTAAATGATGAGTTAGGGCTTGCTAATTCTTTAGGTCAGACAGATGGATATACAAAAGAGCCAGTACAGAATGATTTAGATAAATATCTTAAAAATATAGATTTGGCAACCATAATATATCAGGGAACCTTTAGCATATATAAAGGTGATATGTATTTTTTAGTAAATGCATCATCATTCTTTGAAGATGGTTCTTCTTCTCCATTTCCAAATTTAACAGAAGATAGTAATCCGGTTGTTGTTAAACTAAAATTAAAATAATAATATTATATAAGTCAATAAGCTTATAAAGCCTATTTATAAGCTTATTGACTTATAAGCATGAAACATAATGATTTTGAGTTTTGTTAAAGAGGTTCCTTTAACAAAACTCAAATAGATTATAAAAGCAATATGGGATTCGCCGGATTCTTA
>CALFXE010000064.1 GCA_937927845.1 uncultured Paludibacter sp. | reverse complement strand
AGCTCTGCCAGCTTTCGATATATCTTGTCCGTATGGGGATCATTACCCCCACGTCTACCGTAAAGAGAAGTGTTCAGCCCTCTTTCATCGGCAGGTAGTTGAAATGTGTCTTCTTTCCCTGACAGGTATTCATCCGTATCTGCTAATCCAATGTTCTTGTAGTTGGGATCATTCTTAACCAGTTCAAGAAATTTGATTGAATCCAGTTGCGCCTGATCGTAGTAACTCATTTTATCCATCGGCTTGTCATCTTTCAGGTTAGCGTCCGGCAGGTTAATGTTGAAGCCTTTTTTCACTGCTGCCTGCGCTTCAACTTTTTCAACTTTGCCACCGCCAAGCGCCCAGAATATCATGGTCATAAAAGGCAATGCGAGCATTGGCAATACCAGTAAGAACCTGCGCTGCCTAATCATTTTCGGAGTTTTCACTTGCTTTTCCATTTCTATTTTTGTTTTAATTGTTGATAATAATTTTCAATAAACCTCAAACTATCCATCAGCCCCGGACGATGGTTATTGATGCTGTCGTACAGGGCTTTTCCAGAAGGACTTCGCGCCAGGCTATCCATATACACCCTGAAGTTTTTGATACGGCTGTATTCTGCCTCCGATACCTCGGCAGCGTCTGTTTTTGTTTCTCCTGTTTCAGTAGCGTGCTTCGGCTTTTTAATCGGCGTTATAGTGATTGAATTGCCTTTTTTGCCCGTAAAAGCGTTCACCGCCAGATAAACACTGTATGAACTGGTGAACATCACAAAGAGCACAAGCAGCACGAGCCATGTACGACGTGAGAATTTCTCCGTACGCTTCATCATCCAGTTTGCCCAGCCACCCTGCAAACGCTTATAACCTGCCTCCATGCCTTTGCTAATCGCATTGGACTTAGCTTCGGTATTGCCTTTTCTTCTTTTAGGAAATAGTTTCATGATCTTTATTTTTATTGGCGCCTGCTTACTGTTTTTAAATCCCTGTTGTCAATCGTACTCCATCGTTCAATTAGAAAGCCATGCGGGTTATTGTCACTCCGTGATACATTTCGCAACGCTCCATCGGTTACCAGGCTGCGGGTTGTAATGCTGGTAGGGCGTACAATGCTTTGTGTAGCGTAGCACCGGAATTTGTAGGGATACTCGTTTATATCTACCGCAACACTATCCACCACAATGGTCTGATTGACATTGCCGGAAATAAGCCCGGCGTAATAGCCATTTTCTTTCAGATCATCGTAAGCACGTTTCGCACTTCCATCGGCAAGGTATAATGCTTTAGTGATATTTTCGGTAATGACTGTGTCGTCAGGGTCAAGTGTGAAGAACAGCTTGTGAAATGTTTTTACGTGATCCTTTGCCTCAACAGGTATGTTATCTTTTCGCTCCGAAGCGTAGGCTTCCAGTGCCTTGCCGTTAGCGAGAATGTATATTTTGCTTTGCATCTGCGATACCAGACTGAAACTTTTGTACAATGCAAAACAGCAGATCAATACACAGCCGATGATCACCACCAGGGTAAAGCTCCTGACGTGCCGGAATGCCGTATCAATATTTTTCATCTTTTTGAACATATATCCTCCTTTAGATTATTATGAATTGCCCTTTAGTTTATCGTTCATGTAACCAGAGTTTCCGCTACTGCTATCGCCGAAATAGGGGTTAGATGCACCACTGCTTGCCATACTTTGCGACATGCGGTTTGCTGCACTGCCCATAGCATCCACAGCCATGCCTGCACCCGCAGATGCAGTGTTGACCACAGTTCTGGAAGAACTGCCGAATAAACTGGTGACCTTATGACCTAATGCGCCACCGCCACCAGCGTGAACGATATAATTAGCCACGGAGGGAACGGTAAAGTATCCGATGATGCCGATAATCATAAAGACCAGGTAGGCCATCTCCGTTCTGCTGAAGAATGTATCGCCGTAGTCTTGCACCTGCGATATATCCAGCTCCAGCATCTTTTCCTGTATTTTACCGATAATGCTGCCGAAGATGTTTGCCACGGGCAACCATAAAAAGATGTTGATGTATCTTGCTATCCAGACGGTAAGCGTATGCTGAAAACCGTCGAATACTGCAATCCCGAACACCAAAGGGCCTAAGATGGCCAGCACGATTAGCTGAAACGTTCGTAGCGTATCTATACACAGTGATGCCGCTTCAAAGAGTACCCTCAGCACTTCGCTCATCCATTCTTTTACAGAGTTGCGGAAATTGTAAGAGGCTTTGGACATGGCAAACTTGATGTCATTGCCAATGCTCTCGAAAAAACCTTCGTCTGAAGGGTCTTCATTATCGTGCGTGTACTTATACCATTTATCCCTGTCGCCGCTGCCACTTTCGCCCACATACATTTGCCATACATCTGTTTTCTTGATGGCTTCTTCTTTTTTCTGCAAGAGAACTGCAATAGCCTTATCGGAACCTTCCACCATGGCAGCGGTTGCAGTTACCGTAGGCTTCATCACACCGTTAATCACACCAAGAACGACGGTTGGAAAAAATAACACGCAGAAGCCAATCACGAAGGGACGAAAGAGCGGATAGAAGTCAATAGGCTCTGCTCTTGACAGGTGTCCCCATACACGGGAGGCGATATACCACATAGCTGCAAAGCCTGCTAATCCTTGTCCTACGCCGATTAACTGGCTGCACAGAGGCATCATCTCATCATACAGTTGCTCCAGTACACCATGCAAGCCTTTCATTTCATCAGCTATTCCCTGCGCATGGCTTATAAAAGGCAATATCAAACCCACTGCCGCCAGCCAGGCGGCCTTTCTACACTTTGCCATATTTATCTGTTTAATTGTTTAACCCATAGATTTTTCGGATGGTCTGTGCGTCGTTGCGCTCCTTCGCCCTTTGCACTGCCAGTATTGTAGTATTGTTATTAAAATGCCGTAGGAACATCAGTTTATCCTGCATGTCTGCATATATCCGGTCAATGGCCTGCAAGCGTTCATCATCGCTCATACGAGCTTTGCCTGCCGTGATTACCGTAAGCAACTCATCGAGGTTGCGCAGACTTTCTTTAAACAGATTATCATATACACGACCCAAATAAGCCAGCTCATCTGCATTGAAATTGTTGTCCTGCCGGAAGCGTTCATAAGCCTTACGGTATTCTTTAACCAGAATGATCTGGTAATTGGTAATGTCTGCCACACGCCGGTAATTGCGTACCGCCGGACTTACCTCCATCAAGCCATCAAGAAAAGCCTTATGCAAACTGAAGTTGCCTTCTGAAATATTCTTGATAGTGTTATATCCTCCGCTAAGAATTTCGTAGCCTTTCTTCATGTCGCTAAGTATTTGCTTGAATTGCGCCAGTTTCTCAATATTGAGTATGAGCTGCGCTATCTCATCTGCCTGCGCAGATGCACGAAAGGCAGGCAATATGCCCAGGAAGGATAGCGATATCATTATGATCAGCTTTTTCATAGTTACTCGTTTTTAATGCCCTGTAATACACGGCTGGTTTGTACATCTGTTTTTTCTTTGATTCTGGATGCAGCAAGCGATTTTGCATCGTTGGAAAAACTTTGCGAGAAAGTGTATTTGTCCTGCATGTCCAGATACAACTTATCAATTCTTGCAATGCGCTCATCGTCCTTCATTTCTAACTTGCCATCCGTTGTAATCGTAATCAGTTCGTCCAGACTTTTATCGCAGTCGTCCAGCAACCGACCAAAGACCCTTCTGATGTAGGCCAGCTCATCGTTGCTAAAGGCGTCGCTGCTGTTAAGCCTGCCGTAAGTGCGGTTGTAGTTTTGTACAATTTTTACCTGTAAGGCGATTATATCCGCAACCTTTGCATACCGCCTGATTTCCGGGTTCACGGACTTCAAAGAATTTAGGTAATCCGTGTGCAGGTTAAATTCTCCCCTGGTGAAGCCGCCGATAGTGTTCAACCCATCTTTGGCTATGTTGTAGCCCTTTTTAGCATAGCCGATATACACCTGGAGCGCAGCAATTTGCTGAAGCAGGTATTTCTTTTGTGTCTTCTTTTGCTGAAACCATTCTGCAAAAGTTTGTGCTTGCAGGTTACTCCCTGCCGACACAACCAGCAATAGAAACAAGAGTATCTTTTTCATACGTTCTGATTTAAGGAAGTCCATATAATTTTTTTACTGCCTGCACTTCGGTTTCGGTTTTAGCACGCTGAAGGCTTAGTAAAGTATTCTGCCTGTTGAACTGCACCAGATCCGAATAATTGACATCGACCTGGTCGGCTGCGTTGTTAATCAGCTCCAGCCTTTTGGCATCGCTCATTTTCGTCGTAAAGGATTTTATGATGAGGCTGATCTGGTCAATGTTCTTCAGGCTTTCGTCAAGAATGCCTGAATACACTTTTTCCATGTAAAAAATTTCCTCTACAGTAAAATGACTGTCCTGCCGGATCAGCGACCAAGAGCGTTTGTATTCATCTACAAGGCGTAATTGTTTCTTTGTAATATCCCGGATGCGCTGGTAGTAGGATATAATGGATTTAACTTTAGCCAGTTCCTCATAGTATTTCCGGTATTGCTCTTTTTGCTTTTCCGTCCAGTCCGAAATCTCATCCAGTTTTAATTTGGATAAAGTATTCTCTAAGGTTTTCTGAGCGTTTTGCAGCCATATCGTTTTATTCTGCAATCGCTGAATTTGCAGGTCAATTGCCTTGATCACTTTTTTGACGGCAGCTTTTACTACAACCCAAACCACTGCGTGGCTTTGTTGCGTGGGTGCTACCACCAGTAACATGGTAGCTAACATTGTGATGAACCATATCTTTTTCATGCCTTATAGATTTTTAATAAATAATTCAATCGTTGTCTTTCCCTGCTCCGTCAGTGCTTCGAGGTACAGTGATTTTGAAACTGTCTCGAAAACGCAATATCGATCTCCGCCTATTTCAATGAGGTGGCCGTTGGAATGCCATCCATAGGTAGCCAACCATGTTTCTTCAGATTCAGGCGTGTTACTTACATATTCTGTTCGTGTAACCTGGTAGAAGCTGCCACAGGGCTTTATGGTAAGGGTGGTATCCACTCCAGCAATCTTTTCATTGTGTGGCGGCTGTCTTACATATATGCCTTCCATCATCGAGAGTGTAGCATGATGCTGCCTCCCAAAGTGCAGGATAATTTTAATGGCTAAGCCCAGGTCACAGATCAGTTTATTCAGTTTCATTGGTTAGGTGTTTAGCTTTTATTTCTTATATCATCTGCCATTGCCGCAATGCCTTTGCGGATGTCACCATCAAACTTTGCAGCATATTCCATCAGTTTTACTTTTTCTGTCTGCTCGGTAGTATAGGCGAGGTATTCCTCCAGGCTAACTTCTGTACGGTACACTTTGCTTAGCATACCTCCGAGGCTGATGAATACTTCTTTGTATTTTTTAGTAGGGTCGTTGGATTTGTTAACGGACAGTACCAACGCCTTTTCCTTTTCTGTTAGTCCCAACAATTCCTGTATCTGGTCAAACTTGTTCTGATATTTACTTTGGTCAAGCAGTATCTTGCAATCGCTGTTGTTAATGATGGCCTGCTTTACCACCGGAGAAGAAATAATATCTTCCACTTCCTGCGTTACTACTATCGCTTCGCCAAAAAATTTTCTGACAGTTTTGAATAAGTATTTTATGTATTCGGCAAAGCCTTCTTTCATAAGAGCTTTC
>CALFXE010000063.1 GCA_937927845.1 uncultured Paludibacter sp. | reverse complement strand
TACCTCGAATTAGAGCAAAAAAAAGCCGAAAAAACTTTTTGACGTTGAAGTTGGGCTAAGAGTGCTATTTGGTCATCCGCTTATTACCTGCTGGTGTTTTACCATTCTAACCCTTTTATTTTTTCATTTAAATCAGTTATTTTGTCTATTATATCACTGAATAACATTGATTTTCCGTAAATCATTGTTTGCATTTTATTGTAATCGTCTTCCCATTTTGCAATTACGCTTTCAAGCGGAATGATGTTTATTGTTTTCGGTGAAAGTGTATCATAATCAAAATCTTTCATTGCGATAAACATACGACGGTGTGCTACGATTGATTGAAATAAATCTTTGTTTTTCAGTGCATTTTCTGCAATAGGTGTGTCTATCATTCTTGCCAGATCGTATATATGTCGGCTCATTCTTTCTACTCGTATTTGTTTTCTTGGGTTAGAAAATTCCTCGTGCAACAAACAAACTTTTTCCCAAAATGTGCGTTCAGGCACAACAACATTGATTGCAAATGATTTTTCGACAAAAGTTGCTTGTGAAAAATGTTTATCAATGATTGATTGAATTTCAACCTTTTGCAATGGTTCTTTCATGGAACGACCACCAATTTCTAAAACAACTGTATTTTTAATATACGGACTTGCGTTGAAAACAGATTTATATTCTACGAAAACTTTTTCAGGGTCAATAGTCGTAACTTCCGTAATATCCATTGAAATAAAAAATAAACTTTCAGGTATTCCATTGGTAATTAATTGTTTTGCTAAATCAAACTGCAAAGTGTCACGAATGAATTTACAAGTTGCTTTCCTCAGATCTTTGCTGATTTGCTTAATGGTAAAAGTATCTCCGAGAAATCCAAAAAACTCACGATTTATGGCAATATCTACATCTTCCGAGAATCGCTCTATCAAATTCCAACATTTGCTTAACGAAGTGCCACCTTTAAAAGACAAATTTGCCGCGTATGGCAAAGCAAATAACGCTCGTAAAACGGCTGTAACCCACAAATCTTTTTCGATAATTACTTGAGGCAGGTTGGTCTCCTCATGCATCTGATTGATTATTTCAATCTTTTCATTTTCGGGGAGTTGTAAAAATGTCATAATGTCAAAAGTATTTTACGAATCCAAACTGGCATAAGTTTTATATCTGCTTCAAATTCCTGTTTTGTAATATGTGAAAAATGTTCTTTGATAATGGAAAGTTGCTCGTCTGTAATGTTATTTTTGCCAATTTCTCGCAATGCTGAAACAATAAGCATTAAATATTCAGATTTAAACGATAATCGTTTTGCTTCAAAAGTATGCTTAAACAAAATGCCCTTTCCTTCGCCAATACTTATTTTTCGTGGTGTTCCGTCCGTTAAATAAACAACATTTACAGGTACTTGTGTTGAAAGGTTTAGCAAATTAAGTGCTTGTAAGCCTGTTGGAACAATACGTACTTTGTCACGTTTGGCAATGGCTTTGGCGATTTCGTCAAGCGTGGGTTTGCCTGATATTTTCACACCATACAACTCTTTCTCTTTTTTTGGATACCAATAAATACCATTAGCGAGTCGCACAAGTAAGCCCGAGTTTGTCAAGCGTTGCAACGATTTTTTAATGGCATCAGGTGTTCCTAAACCTGCAAAGTCATCAAGGAAAAATATTTTTCCACGCTTGTAATTTTTTATTTTTGTTTCTATTTTATTTATTGCTGTTTGCATATCTTATTTGTTATTCTTATTGTCCCCGATTAGTTATGTTTTTGGGACAAAACTATGAGTGCAAAGATACAATATCTTTTGAAATATTCTCCACAACATACATCTTTCGTCGCGATAATTGCAACGATTAAGTGCTTTATTCGTCGCAAATCATGTTTTCTATGCTTGCAGGTAACGAATGGCACTAAGTGTTATCCCTAAAGGATTACACTTAATGTGTGTTATGTGCTGAATTTCATTTATTCATTCGATCTTCTACATCCATACTTTGATGGAGTATTCTTATTATTTCCACTTTGCTCTCCGATTTCTTGTATTTGTAAAATATCAAATGTGACTTAACCTTTGTATATCTGTAGTTTTTTCTTACATGGTCGGCATTTCTTCCAGATAAAGGATGTTCTGTGATATACTCAATCTCGTCAAAAAGCAAATTATAATATCGATCAGCCTGTTCGACAGAGCAGGTTTCAATTGTGTAAAGCCAAATATTCTCTATATCTTCAAACGCCTTTTCGCTTATTTCAAATTTCATTGTGCAGGTATTTTGTCTGAAGATTAGAAAGTGCTTTTTCTCTGTTAAAATTACTAATCATTCCCGATTTTTCTCCTGCTTTCAACTCATTTACAAGCATTGTTGTCTTGTTTTCTTGTTGTTCAAATAAACGTAAAGCTGTTCGAACGACTTCACTTGCAGATGTAAACTTACCTGATTTGACTTTTTCGTTTATAAAATTTTCGAAATATTCACCAAGTAAAATTGAAGTATTCTTTGCCATAATTGTTCGCTATTTATTGTGTTTGCAAATATACCAACATTTGGTATTTCTGCAAATTATTTCTTCATTTTAACATGGCACATAACTGTAGTCCGTCTAAAAACCGCCATTATTACCCAAATATTTTGTTGTTTGAATTCTTTAAATCCATATTCAGAAAGAGGCAGACTGTTCACAAACAAATCAATCAAGCGCACTTCGTTATCTTGCTCGATAAGTTCTTCCAAACAATAAAACTAAATTTGATTTCTGTTTTTACCTTGAATGTATTTCATAAGGTAAAGGCACTTAAAATCAGTGGTTTGAGCAAGTTTTTGAGTATTTAGTTATCAAAAATCAATTGGTTAGTAATGCAGTGGGGGTTTTAGACAGTTTGACGGACGACACTATGTGTACACCCGAATGGGTCACACATAGTGCATGTTATGGGCTAGACTTTTATTTCATTAGAGTCTATCCTTTTCTGCTTTCGTAAATGCTTCTCCACATTCAGTACAAACGTAGTCTCCCGTGTCTGTACCTAAATAGTATTCTTTTTCAAGATTTTTGTGCTCGCATTTGAGTTCAGGATTTTTTTTCTTTTTTTCTTTTCCAATTAGCTGCAATTTCTCTTGCTTTGCTGTTTTGTATAGCCATTCTGTTATTTATTTAAAAGTTCTCGGATTAATTTTATAAATTCTTGTTCATCAACATTCTTGTCTTGTTTTCGTATTCGGGTTATTTTTACTCCGGCTTTTGCTAAAATTGAATCTTTCATTTGGTCCTTCTTTTCACTTTCAGAGTTGTCATGATATATACTGTCGAGTTCAAAGAAATGTATTGGCTTAAATCCTTCTGCTTGGTCAAAAACAACAAAATCAATTATACCAGTGAAGAAATATCTTCTTTCATTCTCAGTCAATTCGTTTTTTAATAAAGTCCAATTAAGCAAACAACTGATTGAAACATTCGGATAAATCTGATACATCTCAAAAGTCCTTTTTAGAGCATAGAAAAATTCAATTTCTTGTTTTGATTTAAACAGACTTATTGTATAGTCAACATCGGAAACTTCTTTCATTTCTGTCACTGAAATTCTTTGAGATTGAGAATGTGCTATTTTTTGTTGTATTGTTTTTTTCGTGTAATTCAATAACTTCCTTACAAATCAATTCGTCTGGATATTCCTTTGCAAAGTTATAAGCTTCTATTATTTTATCTCTTTTTCTCTTAACAATTTGACATGTAACAATTTTCAACTCTTCATCTGTTAGTCTGTAAAAGCGTCCTTTGTCTAGAAGCCATAAAGTTTCCAGATTTTGTGTTATTTCTAATTTGTCTTCAGGATATTTGTCTATTTGTCTTAGAAATTCAGACACAAAAGTTTTTGCAGCTTGAGATAGCAAGGTGTCAGTAATAATATCCTTGCTGTTTTTGTGTAAAACTGATGTGAGAAAACCCCAGTCTTCTCTCTGAATAGCTTGAAATATATCTTCGTGGTTTATCATTGAAGTTGTCTTTCATTTTAAGCTTGTCCCCAACTCGTTTATACCCGCAACTTTATTTCGTGTTATCTCCAAATTTAACCGGATTAGCGAAGTATTATTGCGTGTTATTTTTTTGCCAAATGTATTAAAAAATTATAAATTATCAAAGGGAGATTTAATTTTCAGTAAACTTTTTTCTGTTACATGGGTATATATCTCTGTCGTTTTGCTGCTTTTGTGTCCTAAAAGTTCTTGTATGTAACGCAAATCAGTCCAGATTCAAGTAAATGTGTTGCATATGAATGCCTTAGCCAATGAAGTGTTAAGAGATTACACCTTGAGGCGGAATAGTTTTCATGAAACAAATGTTGCAAAAAATTGGCTTTAGCGAGTTGAGTTATTCTGCTGACGTATCCTCATCTTTATTTCCGGTTTTCAAGACAGGTTCAGGACAGCCATTATATTCCGGCAATCCGGGTACTTTCGGACAATCATCTAAATAATCCGGTATACCATCGAAATCGGAATCTTTCGGACAACCTCTATGGTCGACTGACTCGCGGGCATCAAATGGGGTATCGGGACAGTCATCACGATAATCAGGCACTCCATCATCATCTGCATCAATCAGACATCCATTAATATCAACATAACCACGAGCTTCAATTGGGGTATCTGGACACAGGTCTAAATAATCAGGTATTCCATCATCATCACTATCTAAAAGACAGCCGTTTGCATCCACAAAACCACGTGCCGCAGCAGGTGAATCCGGACATAAGTCTAAATAATCGGGAACACCATCATTGTCGGTATCTATCGGACAACCTACTGAATCTACGGCAATGCCGATTGGTGTATCGGGACATTTATCCATATAATCAAAGACTCCATCCTGATCTGTATCTATCGGACAACCATTTTCGTCTACAAAACCACGTGCAAGAGGTGATGAATCAGGACATTTATCTAAATAATCAGGCACTCCATCTCCATCTGTGTCTAAAGGACAACCATCAGGTCCGACAAAAGCACGTGCTTCTTTTGGGGTATTCGGACATAAATCAAGATAGTCTGGCACTCCGTCTTTATCACTATCAACAGGACAACCGCGACTGTCAACTTTAACACCGAAAGGAGTATCCGGACATCTGTCAAATTTATCGCTAATACCATCTTTATCAGTATCTTTATGTGTACCTATACCGATATTAAAACCTATTGCCATATTAACTCTATCATTATGATATCCAAGAGGAAATGCAAATGAAGGAATTTGAGGATTAAACTGCTGCAAATCTAAACCGATGGTTCTGAATGGTATATAATCTGCCGACAAGAAAATATTAAAGATGCCTGTTCGTACATTTGCACCTAAGCCGAAAGTACTTGCTTTTCCATCTGTTACTGAATATGATAATGCCAGATTAAGCCATTTTATAGGACGTAAATTGAGTGCTGTTGTTAATTCATGCAAAAATTTATTTTCTCTATATATGCTTCGAGATAAAACACCAAAACTTATAACATTTTTCAATACACCAAATTCGGCAGATACATTTAATTTAGGTGCTAAATAATTCATCACACCGGGTAAATCACTTCGATTTGTAGTTAACTTATCTCTTATATCAGCTAAAATTGAGTCTGATGGTACTTCTGTAAAATCAGTATGATTATTTTTCCATGCAATAGCATCGTCTTCATCAAAAGTATAATCTAACCTATACTTAACTGATTGTCTTTTAGTCCATTGTAGAAGACCTAAATCAGTTACGGAAGCAGCTAATGTTAAGTTGGGTATTGGCTTATAATTCATTCCAAAATCTAAAGCTCCACCAAAACCTTCAGGCAAAATATATTGGAAAAAATTTGTAGGTTTAACAAGTTTAAGTTTATTATCTATATCGAAATCTGAAGCTTTTACAACCGTAATATCTGCTTGTGATCTTACTGTATTTGCAGAATAATTGAAATCGGCTTTGTCTACATCAATATTAAAATGATTGTTGCCATAAAGCAATTTTATCTTAGTACCAAACCCGATTTTTTCGTTAATCATACGAGAATATCCAAAAGCACTTTCGGTATATGTGTTTAATGACAGATTAAAATTCTTAAAATCAGCAGTATATCCATCTGTTAACTGTAATCCATTCGCATAAATATCAATAAAACTTTTTGGAAGATTTAAATTGACATCACCTCTTTGGGCAATTGAAAATGTCCAGTAATTCCTGTTATGCCTAAAACCAATATCAATCAAAGAAACAAAAGCTTCTGCATACAGGTTAGAAATTGGCTTAAATGCAGATGTATACTGAGTTTTATCGTTTTCTATATTTAAAATATGATTTGAAGCAAAACCTGCATTTTTAAAAGTAGGAAAATCTGTATTTATATTGTACTGAAGGTTACCCAGCAAAGGAAAATCCAAATAAAAAGTGCTAACAGGCTGAAGAGATGGATTATAATGATGTCTCAGAGGAGAATTATCTAAAAAATACATATTACTGATAAGTTGAGATTTCAAGTTACCAATATTCAATAGACAAAACAACGCTATAAGTAAAAAGTAAATATGTGATCGTTGCATAATATACTTTGTAAAATAAACACACAAAGATAGAAAAATAATTATACAATTAGTTCTAAATTTATTTTTTCAAATTTATTTTTTATCATTCTCTGAAGAATAATTCACAAGAAATATCTTATCGGTAGAGCGGGTAATAGCAGTATAAAGCCAACGATAATAATTGCGATCTATCTCCATATCAGGCATTATACCCATATCTATAAATACGTTTTTCCACTGACCACCCTGCGATTTATGACATGTAACAGCATAAGCAAATTTAACCTGCAAGGCATTCATATACTCATTTTCGAAAATTAATTTAAACTTTTCCCTCTTATTTCTGACATCTGAATAATCTTCAGCTACCAAATCGAAAAGTTTACGATTCGATTCAACAGTATGGGCAGGTGATTCCGATTGCAAAATATCCAACCACACACGAGCATCAATTTCCCAGTTGAAATCGAGCGAACGCAAGGTTAAATCGACAAATCTAAATCCATACATTTCCCTGTGTTTTCGTATTCTTACGACTTCAACAATATCACCATTGGCTATAAAATCAATTTCTTTATAAGGTTTATTCCAAAAATAATTATTACGCGTTACCATCAGCAAATCACCGTTGGAAATTTCTTCTTCACGCATCATTACCCTTCCTCTTATACCATTATTATAAATATTTGCACGCTTATTCGAGCGGGTAATAACAATCGTATCCTCAACTCCCACTCCATTATATGCGCGTTGAACTTCATCCACCAAATCCATTCCTGATAAGGCTTTTATATCTTCAAATGCTGATAGTTTCAGTTTGGGCATATGCGATGTAAGATTATCTTCCAAAGCTTTTCTCAGTAAAGTTGCATTATATAAAATTCCGCTTTCTAAAGCTTGTCTGACTACATGGGTTAATGTGAAAGTGCTTATTTTCAATCCATAGCCGGCAATGTTTTGTTCGTCAAGAGCCGGACTGTTTTCTTGCATAACCGGAGGTAATTGAGCAGTATCTCCTAAAAGCAACAAACTGCAATCAACACCATTATATATATATTGAATCAAATCATCGAGCAAAAAACCTGAACCAAACTCAGCATCGCTACCGCTATTTGAAATCATGGATGCTTCGTCAACTATAAAAAGCGTGTTTGTATGAAGATTATCGGCAAGTTGGAATGAAGTTTCACCCAAAGCCTTCTGACGATAAATTTTCTTGTGAATAGTAAAAGCTGAAAAACCTGAATAACCGCTCAAGACTTTAGCTGCACGACCTGTTGGTGCAAGTAAGACGGTTTTCTGCTCCAACTTATGAAGAGATTTCACCAATGCACTAACAATCGACGTTTTACCTGTACCGGCATATCCTTTAAGAATAAAAACCTTTTCAGCGGAAGGGTCTGTCACAAACGCACTTAACTGCTTTATTAACTCCTGTTGCTGATTGGTAGGCTCAAATGGTAAAGCCTGTGTTATAATATTGTACAAATAATTATCTAACATCGTACAAAGATATAAAATTATGTATTCAGAAAATTGGTATACTGACTTATTTCTTTATCTGTACAATCAGACTATGTTAATGGACACATACTAATATATTAATGGAGGTATTTTGGCTTATATTGGTAAACAACCCAAATAAGACCGGCATATCTTCTGTCTTTTAACATATTGTCACAGTTTTTATAGAAACTATATCTTTTCATTCCCTGTAAAATATTATTTTTGCAGGGAATGTTTTTTTGATAAAATATCAGGATAATTAGTAATTGCGTAATTGGTGATTGGTGAATAGTTGGGAGTATGGAGTGTATAGACTATTGACCATAGACTATTGACCACATTAGCACATTAACACATTAGCATATTAGCACATTATCTCAGGCATATTAGCACATTATCTCAGGCATATTAACACATTATTTATTATACATATGAAACAAAACAAATTTATTCTTACAGCCTTATTATCAGCGATAGCTATAATAGGAACGTCGCAAACAAAAATTGAAGTTACTAATCAATATTCATTTGACAGAGCTAATGAGATTATTGAGATTCCGGCATCGGATTTCAACGGAAGCACTTTAAGTGAAAACTTAGTACTTAAAGACTCAACAAACAAAGAAATTCCTTATCAATTAATATACAATGGAAGCGAAACTGTTCAATCCATCATCTTCCCTGTTGATGTTAAAACAGGAACTAAAGCCGTTTACACACTTACATCAGGAACTCCAAAAGCTATAAAAGCGAAAACATATGCTCGTTACATACCTGAAAGAAAAGATGATTTTACATGGGAAAATGATTTGGCTGCATATCGTATGTACGGACCTGCATTAGCAGATGAAAATCCTTCAGACGGTGTAGATCTATGGTTAAAACGTACAGATGAATTAGTAGTCGACAGCTTTTATAAAGGTGATCTTCAATACGGCAAATCATATCATGTAGACCATGGACAAGGTTTAGATTGCTACAAAGTTGGACATACCTTAGGTGCAGGTGGCGTTGCTCCATATGTTAATGGTGAATTATTAATCGGTAATCATTATGATACTCACAAAGTTTTAGATAACGGTCCGCTACGCTCCACTTTTACTCTTACATACAATGATGTGGTAATAAATGGAAAATTATACACCAAAGAGATTACAATTTCAACAAGTGCAGGAACTGTATTAAACAAAGCAGTAGTGAAATATATCGGTGAACAACAAGACATTCAATTAGCAGTAGGGATATTTCTTCATGATGGGAAAGGAGCTTTACAAAGAGCACCCGGTTTGATTGTATATGGAGAAGATGCTATAGCTGATGAAACTCAGGAGAATGTAGGTAAAAATTATGTTGGTGTTGTGCTTCCCGATAAAGAAGATGAATATAAAATCCAGAAAATCACAGCTTTGCTGATAAAGAACTACAGTATCGGTAATGATTTCACATATTACTTCGGTGGAGGTTGGAGCAAATGGAAATTTCCAACTCAAAAGGAATGGTTAGCCGCAGTTCGTCAGTTTGCTAATGAAGTAAGATATCCTTTAACCGTAAAAGTTACAAAATAAATTACAAATAGATGAAATCAATTTTTATAGCCTTTGATCAGGCATATTACGAACAAGTGTTGTCAATATTAAGAGGTAATAATGTTAGGGGGTTCACTGCATGGCAGGAAGTGCAAGGCAGAGGAACACATCAGGGTATACCACACTTAGGTTCACATGCTTGGCCATCTTTAAATTCAGCATTAATGACTATTGTTGAAGATAACAAAGTTGATAATATTCTCCAAGAATTAAAAGCTCTCGACCAAACATCTGAACTGATGGGGTTAAGAGCTTTTGTGTGGAATATAGAGAATATGATATAAGACACACTTTCCTTATGCGGGATATGAGAGAATGTTAGAGTTCTAACAATAACTTTACAAACAAAAGCCAACTAAATCATTACGAGACAGTTGGCTTTTTGTATTGGTAATTTATATCGTAAAATCACTATTTATTTTTTTAGAGAAGTTTTTATTTTGATATGTGAAACGATATACGAAAGGATAAATCTGACAAGCAACACAGAATCCTATTGCTGCTTCAAGAAAAGCACAGACACCAAAAACAATAACTAAACTATAGTATAAAGTATCTAAATTAAAAATATGTGCAATAAGGATTAAAACAGAGAAAAGAAGTCCGATACGTGCAGCAAATATTTTCGGACCGGCATTAATCAGATGAGGGCGTTTATTTAATTTAGTAAGAGTAAATTTTGATAATAAAGCAAAAGGACTGAGTTTACTTTTCTCAATACTTCTAACAAAGAAGTCGAAAAGTAAAACTATAAGTGGAATATAACTATTTGAAAACACAGCATATATTAAGAAAATAACTGTTAACAGCCCATTTAATCTCGCAACATTTTCATCAATCTTTTTAAACGAAATTGGGCAAAGAGCATTCTTATTCATAAATTTATATTTTAAATTACTCTGCAAAAATAAGGGTATAGAGAAAAATACTCAATACCCTTTTTAGCGTAATTTCATACCATAAACAAGGTAATTTACAAGAAGTCATTCAAGGAACCTGTTTCAAGAACCTTGTATTTTCCATTATTTTCAGTCACAGTACAACATTCTGTATAAGCATCATGCTCAAATATTATAATTTGCTTGTTTTCAATAGCTTCATCAAGTAGAATTTTCTTTTCGCTCATTGATGTAACAGGAAATGTATCGTAAGCCGAAACCCATGCTAATGGTACGTTGGCAGCAGATGGAATTACATCACCGGCATATACAAAGGTGTGATTATCAGTCTTGATATATGTAACAATCTGACCCGGCGTATGACCATTGAAAATTTTCATTGTTATTCCTTCACATAAATCTGTCGTGTCGGTTACCAATGTTAGTTTTCCTGCTTCATGTACAGGCAGCATATTTTCCGGGAAATACGAATCGCCCTCTCTTACATTTGGATTCAGAAAGTTTTCCCATTGAGTTTTTCCAACCCAATAAGTAGCATTTGGGAAAGTCAGTACGAGATTTTTATTCTCATCATACTTAGTGCAATCTCCACAATGATCGAAATGAAGATGTGTCAAAATCACATCAGTTATGTCGTCGCAAGTCAGCCCAAAATCATTTAGAGCCTCTTCAAAATCAACTATATCCTTAATGCCGTAAAAGCGCAAATAATCTTTTTGCTTATTTCCTGTGCCTGTGTCGATAAGAATTTTCTTTTCTCCTGTATCAATAAGCAAACATCGCATTGTCAATTTGCAAAAATTCTCGTCATCGCAAGGATAACGTTTTTTCCAAACTCTTTTAGGCACAACTCCAAAACATGCACCGCCATCTGCATTAAAATGCCCGGCTTCAATTTTATATATCTTCATTGTAAATTTTTTATTACTTTTGTTGTTCATTTATAGTCGGTACAAAATTAAATAAAAACCCTATTCCAACAAATCTTTATGCAAAGAGTTCATTTTATAGCTATTGGAGGAGCAGCCATGCACAATCTTGCGATAGCTATCAGCAAAAAAGCAAATTATTCTGTCACAGGTTCTGATGATGAGATATTTGAACCCTCACTGAGTAGATTAAAAGAACATGGTTTGCTGCCTGAGAAAACCGGTTGGTTTCCTGAAAAAATTCATAAAAATCTTTCAGCAGTAATATTAGGAATGCATGCACGTGAAGATAATCCTGAATTATTGCGCGCAAAAGAGCTTAAGTTAAAGATTTATTCATTTCCCGAATATTTATATTTACAGACGAGAAACAAAACGAGGATAGTTGTTGGAGGCAGTCACGGTAAAACATCTACAACTGCAATGATTTTACATGTGATGAAAAAACTAAAGATTAATGCAGATTATATGGTTGGCGCTCAGATAGAGGGTTTTGATAATATGGTAAAACTATCGTATGAATCAAGAATTGCCGTTTTTGAAGGTGATGAGTATCTAACTTCACCTATTGATTTACGACCAAAGTTTCATCTTTACAAGCCACATATTGCTATTCTTACAGGCATTGCCTGGGATCATATCAATGTCTTCCCTACTTTTGAAAATTATGTTGAGCAGTTTAGGAAGTTTGTAGATTTGATGGAAATACAGGGACGATTGATTTATTTCGATGGAGATAAAGAATTAAATTTAATATCAGAAAAGCTGCGAAGGGACATCATTCCTTTTCCATATAACACACCTTCACATGAAGTTATTGATGGTATAACATATCTTATCACTAAGAAAGGCAATATCCCCTTAAAAATTTTCGGTGAACATAATTTACAAAATCTTAATGCTGCACGATTGGCTTGTAAACAAATTGGAATTACCGAAGAAAACTTTAACAATGCTATTTCTGATTTTCCGGGAGCATCAAACCGACTGCAAAAAATATGTGAAACCACGACTTCTGTAGCTTTTAAAGACTTTGCTCATTCACCATCCAAACTGCAAGCAACAGTTCAGGCAGTAAAATCACAATATCCTAAAAAACAACTAATTGCTTGCATGGAATTACATACATTTAGTAGTTTAACCGATTCATTTCTACCACAATATTCAGATTGTATGAAAGAGGCTGACATCGCTTTTGTATATTTCAATCCTGAAGTTATTAAACATAAAGGTTTAAAGCAAATAAACCCGAATGAGGTAAAAAGTGCATTTGGAGGTGAGAATTTGTCAGTATATACAGATAGCAGCTTGTTACAGGAAAAATTAAGAAAAATGGATTATAACAACACGGCATTATTATTAATGACTTCAGGAAATTTTTCAGGAGTTAATTTGATAGAATTTGCCAAAGAGTTATTAAATAAGTAGAAAATATATTTTAGTAAAAATAAAAAATGACTGACAAACAAAAATTATTAGATCAACGTTATATGCGTATGGCTCGTATTTGGGCTGAAAATTCATATTGTGAAAGAAGAAAAGTAGGTGCATTATTAGTAAAAAATAAAATGATTATTTCTGATGGATACAATGGAACTCCATCAGGGTTTGAGAATAAATGTGAAGATGAAAATAATAATTCAAAAGCATATGTTTTACATGCTGAAGCTAATGCTATATCAAAAATTGCAAGATCTCACAATAGTAGCGATGGGGCAACACTTTATGTTACGGCATCTCCTTGCATTGAATGTTCAAAATTAATTATTCAAGCTGGAATAAAACGAGTTATATATGGAGAAGAATATCGAATTATGGATGGTGTTGATTTACTAAAAAGAGCAGGTATAGAGGTAGAATTACTTGAAATCTGAATTTAAAAAATAACATACTATTAAACAATAATATATCAATAATGAATAAAAAAAATATCAACTTAGTTGCAATAGTTTTAGTAGCCCTAATCAGCGGGTTATTATTAGGAAATCTTGTTTCTAAAAGAAATATAGAACTTTCTAACAACCGTCTTGGTAATTTATTCGATTTTTCAATAAAGAAAAACAATAAAATATCAGAAATTCTACAACTAATTGATAATTATTATGTTGATACAGTAGATATAAGTAATTTTTCAGAAGAAATGGCTGTCGATTTAATTGCCAAATTAGATCCTCACTCTGTATATATTCCTGCAAAAGATTTAGAAATAGTAAATAACGAACTCGAAGGAAGTTTCTCAGGTATAGGCGTTCAATTTAATATTCAAAACGATACGATAATGATTATATCGGTAATCAGTGGCGGACCGTCAGAGAAAGTAGGGTTACTTGCAGGTGATAGGATTGTTGCGGTTGATGATTCTATTTTTACCGGCAAGACCATTAATAACGAAAAGGTAATGCGAAGATTAAGAGGACAGATAGACACCAAGGTTAAATTAGGAATTAAACGTCCCGGAACTGAAGAACAATTAACATATACGGTAACACGTGGTCAGATTCCTGTAACATCAATTGATATTAGTTATATGGTTGCTCCGGAAACAGGTTTAATAAAAGTAAATAAGTTTGGTGAAAACACATATTCTGAATTTCTTGTATCAATAGCTAAATTGAAAAAAGAAGGAGCAACAAAATTCATAATAGATTTGAGAGAAAATAGTGGAGGTTATTTAGACAAAGCCATAGCTATGATAAACGAATTCCTTCCTGCCAATCAGCTAATTGTATACACTGAAGGAAAGGCTAATCCAAGATTTGATGCTAAATCTGATGGTACAGGTTCGTGTATCAATAATCCGGTAGTAATTTTAATTGATGAATTTTCTGCTTCAGCAAGTGAAATATTTGCAGGAGCTATACAAGACAACGATAGGGGTACAATCATTGGTAGAAGGTCTTTCGGTAAAGGTTTAGTACAGCAACAAAAGACTTTATCAGATGGATCGGCAATCAGACTGACTGTTGCGAAATACTACACTCCATCAGGTCGTTGCATACAAAAACCATATAAAAACGGTAGCAGCGAAGATTATGATATGGACATCTATAATAGATTTTTACATGGTGAATTTTACACAAAAGACAGTATCAGACAAGTTGATTCTGTGGAATATAAGACCAAATCAGGTAGAATTGTATATGGTGGTGGAGGTATAATGCCTGATATATTTATTCCTCGCGACACTTCTGAATATACACCATATTTGAATAAAGTAATAAACAATTCATACTTGTATCAATTTGCATTTCAATATACAGACAAAAACAGACAGGCACTTATAAAACACAAGGATTGGCAATCATTACTTAAATATTTAAACAACCAAAATTTATTGCAAGAATTTATATCATATGCTGAATCTAAGGGAGTTAAGCCTGTTCACAAAGAGATAACGCAGTCGGGAAATTTTATGTCAACAAGACTAAAAGCTTATATTGCCAGAAATATATTAGGCGATTCGGGCTTCTTCCCAATACTTTTTAATAATGATGAAACTGTAAGCAGAGCGATTAAAGAACTTGAGAATCAGAACTAATAGTTAGAACTCATAAGTTTGCATATCCTCTCCAAGAATAGTATTCTCAAAAATGGCTTTTGCTTCATTTAATAATACCCGTTGATTGTTGTATCTGGCAGAGAAATGTCCAATTATCAGTTTTGACACTTTTGCTTTCAGTGCGATTGTAGCAGCCTGAGCTGCCGTGCTGTGCATAGTCGATTTAGCTCTAATCTTTTCCGACTCAGCAAATGTAGCTTCGTGGTATAATAAATCAACATCTTCTATCCATTTTATAATCTTCTCAGAATAAGCTGTATCCGAACAATAAGCATAAGATATAGATTTATCGGCATCTGTGGTTAGTCGGCTATTTGGAATTATCACCCCATCTTGTGCTGTGAAGTCAGCTCCTCGTTTTATCAAATTAATTTGCGAAAGCGGAACTTCGTAAAAATCAATCATTTCACGAAGTATATGACGTTCTTTTGGTTTCTCTTTAAAGATAAAACCTGAACATGGCACTCTATGTTTAAGAGGAATAGAATACACTTCCATCGTTTTATCTTCGAAAATTAACTGATGCTTATTTGTATTAAATTCTTCAAAAATCACTTTAAAAGGTAAATTATCACAAAAAAAATTAATATGCGATTCGAAAAGAGAAGAAATACCAATCGGACCATGTATATATAAATCAGCAGTACGATTTAACATACCAAACGAAGATATCAATCCAATCAAACCAAGACAATGATCGCCATGTAGATGAGAAATAAAAATATGTCCTAATCTGCTTATTTTCAAACCCATCTGCCTGATGCGTATTTGTGTACCTTCACCGCAATCTATCATATATTGCTTATCCCGCAACTCCAAAATTTGAGATGAAGGGAAATTAGTTCGTGTCGGTAATGCAGAGCCGGCTCCTAATATTGTTAATTTTGCAGACATTTTTTATAAGCCTGTTTTATTGACTTCTTAATAAATTCAAAGATTTCATTAATATTGTCAGGATGAAACCAATTGATACTTTCATTACGATTAAACCAGGTTAATTGACGTTTTGCGTACCTTCTTGAATTTTGTTTTATCTTTTGCACAGCCTCTTCGAGTGAATAATCACCATCCAAATAATCATATATTTCTTTATATCCGACAGTATTTAAAGAATTTAAATGTTTATATGAATAAAACTGTTTAGCTTCTTCCAACAAACCATCTTTCATCATAATATCAACACGATGATTAATTCGATCGTATAACTCAGGTCTTGGTCTGTTTAAGCCAACTTTCAAAATATTAAAAGTACGTTGTTTTTTTACACCTGTCCTTAAATCAGAAAATGGTTTTCCTGTTATTGTACATATTTCAAGTGCATGAAGAATACGTTTGTGATTTTGCATATCTACCTTTTCAGCATGATGCGGATCCAATCGTTTCAGTTCATCCTGGATAAAAATCAGTCCTTTTTCCAAATATAAATTTTGCCAATATTGCCGAGTTTCATCATCTACAGAAGGAATATCATCAAGACCATAACAAACAGCATCTATATACATCATCGAACCGCCTGTCATTATAATAACATCATGTTCCATGAATAATTTTTCAAGTAATTCAAGAGCATCTAATTCATATTGCCCTGCACTATAATTATCATGAATAGAGTGAGTTCCGATAAAGTAATGATTTGCTTGAGATAATTCGTGTTCTGTAGGTGCAGCAGTTCCGATTTTCAACTCTTTATAAATTTGTCGAGAATCAGATGACACAATTGGAGCATTAAAGAAACGTGATAATTCAAGGCTGATATTTGTTTTACCTACCCCTGTCGGTCCAAGTATAACAAGAAGAGTTTTATGATTATTTAAACTTGAAATAGCTCAATAATTATCGTCATTAAACAAATTACCATCATCAAAGCTCATATCTCCATAGCCTTCTTCATCCAATTCATCAATATCAAAATCCTCATCACCATAAAAGGTTTCATCGAGATTTAACCTTGTGCCTGCCAATATTTCTTCTTCAGTTATTGATTGAGAAGGAGGATCTCCTTTAGAAACTACACATTCAGGCTGACTTAATCTTTTACCCGGTATGATTTCAGAAAGCTCCATAAAAAAAGCTCTTTCATCCATCATATCGAAAATAAACATCAGCTTTTGTTTTTCATCCGATATAAGATCTTCTAATTTAGTATCTTCCATCACGAGATTATCAAACTCATATCCGGAGTCCATCTCAATTAATGTGATTTCCTGACCTTTTTCCCAATCATCAGAACAAATAAAAAAAGTGGTCAGCAAATTTTTCTCAAAATTTACAGAATCGAGTATAATATTATGAAGATCAAGAAAAAAAGCTTCAGAATCTATATTAATTATACGCAAAAAATTATCTGCTTCATCAGAAAGCAAAGTAAATTTATATATCATAAATCAGGATTTAAAATTTCGATGTAAAAATACTAATTTTTATCGAAAAAAGAACAGTTTAATAGGCTTAGTAAGGAAAAAGAATTGAAGAAACACAACTTTTGTATTAACTTTTCAGTTTAGCTTCAATTTCTTTTACACTAATTCTAAAGTTTTTATCTATCTCAATAAGATCGCCTACGGTTTTACAAGCATGTAGAACAGTAGCATGATCTCTCTGACCTATTATGCTTCCGATAGAGGATAATGAGTTCTTTGTCATTTGTTTAGAAAGATACATTGCTATTTGGCGGGCTTGTACAACCTCTCTTTTTCTGCTTTTGGTAGATATAGCATCAACTGACAAAGAGAAATAATCACAAACAATATCTCTTATTCTTTCGACTGTATTTGTTTTAGGAGTTATTTTAACGATTCTGCTAACAACTTTCTCAGCTAATTCACTATCTATTATAATATTAGCAAGAGTCGAATGTGCTAAGAGTGAGACTAAGGTACCTTCTAAATCTCTGACATTATCTGTAACATTACTTGCAATATAATCCACAACATTCTCAGGTATTTCCAAACCGTCTCTGTATATCTTATTTTCTAAGATTGCCCTTCTAAGTTCGAAATCAGGTTTCTCAATTTCGGCTGAAAGTCCCCATTTGAATCTTGTAAGCAAACGTTGCTCTAACCCTGCAAGCACTAATGGTGATCTATCTGATGTAAGCACTAACTGTTTACCTGTTTGATGCAAATGATTGAAAAGATGGAAGAATGTATTTTGCGTTGCTGTTTTTCCTGCAAACTCTTGAATATCATCTACTATCAGAACATCTATAGTTTGATAAAAATTTAAGAAATCATTTACAGAGTTGCTTCTTACAGCATCAGTATATTGAATTTGAAAAGTATTGGCTGATACATACAACACTCTTTTTTCCGGATGCAATTGTTTACTCATTACACCTATGGCATTAGCCAAGTGAGTCTTTCCTACGCCTGACTGACCATATACAAATAAGGGATTGAATATAGTTTTCCCCGGTTCATTGGCTATGCTTACACCTGCCGTACGTGCAAGTTTATTGCTCTTTCCTTCTATCAAATTATTAAAATTATATGAAGGATTTAGTTGCGGATCAATTTCAGGTAATTTTGGTTTGTGATATGGACTTATATAATTAGATGTTGTATTCGTTGTTAATGATTTCTTTTCATTACTCTCGCTCGGTATGGTTGTACCTGCTCCGGATTTTTTATCAATAAGAACACGATATTCCAGCTTTGTTCCCTCACCAATTACTCTGTACAATGTCATCCTAAGTAAATCTATATACTTATCTTCAATATATTCTACAAAAAATTGACTGGGCACCTGTAGAATAAAAACGTTTTTATCGTATTGTAATGGTACGATTGGAACGAACCATGTATTAAATGACGCTTCATTAATATTATCTCTAATAATTTCTAAACATTTATTCCACAACTTTTCCGGCAAATGAGATATCATAATACTAATTATGTAAAGAAAATAAATAAGATTAAACTTAAAAAAACTAACACAAAAAAACATGAAGTATATTACACATGATTTTTCTTCGCAAACGCGGGGATACAAATTTCAGAAAGTTTTTTGAGATTACAAAAAGTGTATTTTTTTTCAACATTTGTATGTTTTGCACCACCCTAATTATCAGCTAATTATAACACCCTATTGAATTTCAGCTACTTACACACAATCAAACATGAATACCATTGATTATAAGCAAATTAACAATTATATGCTTTTTTACGTTTTACTACTCTTAAAGAGTCAGTAATCTTTGATAACCCAAGTGTTTAAAGACATATAATTATCAATTATTAAAAAATACAATATTTTTGCTATTTAGAATGATTTTAAATAATATCTCACTTATCTTTTGTCCCAAATAATGAAAAATGTACATATCTTTTAGGAGACTTTTTCAAATCAACAAGTAATTCATCTCCACTTTTTGACATGTTTGAAAGATTGACATACAGAGTCTTATCATTAAGTAAAAGACCTATTGTTCCTTCATTGCTATTAAGTTTACCTGATATCTGTTTTAAATCTTTGATAGTTACATCAAGATTTTGAAAAGTATTAGCAAAGTCGATATTTTTAATATTACTACTCACAATTTTAAAATCACTTGTTATATCCTGAACGTTATTTATTAATTGTGGCATATCATTCTTTATAATTTTTTTAATTGCAGCAGAGCTTTCAGATAAATCTGATGTGGTTTTTTCAATTGCTAATAAGCTTTTTTGCACGCTTCCTCCATCAATTAGTAATCTCACAGAACGTATAAGAGAATCTGTCTGTTCAAAAACAACATCTAATTTAGGCATCAAATCTCCTGCAAGCTGATCCATTAAGCCGGAGCCAATCTGTGATTTAATAGTATCACCTGATTGATAAAAAACATCTTCTTGAGATTGTTGTACATTCACTAATTGAATTGCCTTACCTCCCATCAAACCATCATCAAATAACTCAACTATAGATTCTTTAGGCAATTTAATATCTTTACTTACAGATATTTTTACAACAAATGGCGAGTCTTTTAAAAAATCATATTTAATTTCTTCGACTTGTCCTACTTTATATCCTTTTATAAACACCGGAGATGATGGAACCAACCCATCGATATCATTATAAACAGCATAATAATAATTAATTGGGGTAAAAATATCTATTCCTTTTAAAAAATTCAAGCCAAAATATAAAAGGAATATAGCAACAATCGTCATTATTCCGACTCTGATTTCTCGTGATAATTTTATTTTTTTCATTATGTTAATATTTTATTTTTTTACCATGTTCTGCGCATCTTTAACAGGAATTTTTTTATCGTTTAAAAATGCGATTATAAATGCGTCAGGAAATCGTTTTTTAAGGTCTAATCTGGTTTGATTAACCTTATCGTAATCAGTATCAGCACCAACAGTATATTTATACCAACCTCCTTCTTGATAAAAATCCACATCCTTTAATCCTTTAAGTTGAGAATCATTTGATTTCAGTTTATTTGATGAAACAAAAATCTGCAACTTGAAAACAGGTTGATTAACTTTAGTATTTCCCAGACTATTATTCTCATTCTCAGCTATGTTTGTATCATTATTGACCTGAGGATTATCAACTATTGTAACTTGAGTTTGAGGTACTGCCATCTGAGAAGTTGTTTCAGTATCAGTTTGATTAGAAGATTGATTATATCCCAATTTCTTATCATGATTCTTTTTATACTTTACGAAAGCATTATAAATAGATTGAGATAATTCTCGTTGCCCCGATGTACTTGCTAAATAAAGTTCTTCATTATAATGAGAAATAAATCCTAATTCAATCAGAACACTTGGACATGCAGATCGGTGTAAAACCCAGAAACCGGCTTGACGTACACCTCTGTCAGATCTTTTTGCATATCCCACAAACTGATCCTGTACATTTGTCGCGAAAGCTATACTATTATCTAAATATTTATCCATCATAAATTCAAACATAATATATGAATCAACCGATGAAGGATCAAAACCCTTATATTTAGTTTGATAATCATCCTCCAACAAAATCACGGAGTTTTCAGTCATAGCTACATCTAAGTTAGCTTTCGTTTTAGCCAAACCAAGCGTGTAAGTCTCTGCACCATAGGCTGTTTTACTTTTTGCTGCATTCACATGAATAGAAATAAACAAATCGGCATGATTATCATTAGCTATTGCCGCCCTTTGTTCCAATGGAATAAAAACATCTGTTTTGCGAGTATAAACTACTTTTACATCGTTTAAGTTTTTAGAAATCAGATCACCAACCATCCTTGCCACTGATAATGTAATGTCCTTTTCTTTGGATATTCTCCCTACAGCACCCGGATCATTACCGCCATGACCGGCATCTAAAACTACAACAAAATTCTTTTTTTGAGAAAAAGATAACTGAGGATTTACAAATATAAAAATCCAGAAAAAAATAAATATATACTTAAATAGGCTCTTTAACTCCATGAGGATAATACAACTTTTATAGAGTATGCAAAAATACTATATAAAACCGTTTAATCAATATATAAATAAGTAATATTTCAAATTAATGATAAAAAAAAGTTATTTAGAATGCTTGCTGCTAATTTTTGACTAATTTTGCGAGGCATTTAAACTAAGTCGAAATCGACCTAATGATTTTTTATAATAGATTGACTGATAGAACCAATAAATTCATCATTCTGCTAATCAGCATGATGACTTTTTCGTTTATGGCTTATTCAAATCAGTCACAAACTCAGATAGATGATATTATTAAGTATAGCGCTAAAGACTCTATAGTCTTATTTGCTAATGGTACCGCTTTTTTACATGGCGATACTGAGATTAATTATCAATCAATCAATTTGAAAGCTGATGAAGTTAAAGTGAAAATTGACAGCAGTCAGATTGATGCTAAGGGAACTGAGAACGAAGATGGAGAAGTGATAGGCGAACCTGTTTTTAGTGAAGGTGAAAACTCATATAATTCAAGAGAGTTAAGTTATAATCTTAAAACTAAGAAAGGATTTATACGTCATGTTGTTACACAGGAAGGTGAAGGTTATATTATCAGTGAAAAAACAAAAAAAACACCTGACAATCTTTTTTGTATGGCTGATGGGAAATATACTACTTGCGAAGATCAAGATCATCCACACTTTTATTTAAGTATCTCGAAAGGAAAAGTCAAGCCCGGAGAATATGTAGTTACCGGACCTGCTCATTTAGTAATTGCTGATGTACCATTGCCGATTGCGATACCTTTTGGTTTCTTTCCCTTTACCAGCAAATATTCTTCCGGCGTAATAATGCCTAACTATACCGATGAAATGACGCGTGGCTTCGGCTTAACTAACGGAGGATACTATTTCGCAATAAATGACTACATGGATTTAGAATTAAAAGGTGATATTTATACAAAAGGAACTTGGGCTTTATCAGGAGCTACAAGTTATGTCAAAAAATATAAATTTAGAGGCAGCTTCAATATTAGCTATAGAGAAGATGTGACTGGCGAGAAAGGTTTTCCTGACTACAACAAAGCTAACAACATGAGTATCAGATGGTCACATTCTCAAGATCAGAAGGCAAATCCAAATTTCACTTTTTCATCCAGCGTAAACTTCTCAACAAGCGGTTATAATAGAAGTAATGTTAATTCATATTATCGACCTGAATTAAATTCTGAAAATACTAAAAGTTCGAGTATTTCTTTCACTAAAAGATTTCCAAACATCCCATCACTGAATTTATCAGGGAGTGTTTTAATTAATCAAAGAACCAAAGACTCAACAATAAACCTAAGTCTGCCAAACATAAACATCTCATATAGCAGGTTTTATCCTTTGAAACGTAAGAACGCTGTAGGAAAAGAAAGATGGTACGAAAAGATTGCTATGTCATATTCCGGAACATTTGCCAATAGCATTGATACAAAAGAAAACAAACTCCTTACATCTTCATTTACACGTGATTGGAGAAACGGAATGCGACATTCAATCCCTGTTTCTGCAAGCTTTAATGTCTTGAAATACATTAATATTTCTCCAAGTTTTAATTATAATGAAAGATGGTATCTTCGTTCGGTTACAAAATCATGGGATATTGATAATCAGAAAGAAGTAAAAGATACTACAGACGGATTTTATAGGGTATTCGATTTCAATATGGGCGTTTCTGCTTCGACTAAACTTTATGGTTTTTATATTCCGATAAGGTCTATTTTCGGTAATAAGATTGATAGAATCAGGCATGTTGTAACTCCAAGTATTGGTTTTGGCTATACACCCGATTTTGGAGATTCTAATTGGGGTTATTACAGTTCGTATACCAGAAGCGTGCGTTCATCTTCTGACCCTACAACTTATATCGACTCTGAAGTACAGTATTCAAGGTTTGAAGGCTCATTATATGGTACACCCGGGAGAGGAAAATCCGGGAATATCAACTTTTCATTAGGAAATAATCTTGAAATGAAATTGAAAAACGAAAAAGATACTACAGGGAAAGAGCCTTTTAAAAAGATAAGTTTGATTGATAATTTCAGTTTAAGTGGCAGTTATAATCTTGCTGCCGATTCGATGAATTGGTCAAATTTTTCGTCGAGCATAAGATTAAAATTACCTCTTAATTATTCTTTGAGTCTTAGCACAAGCTTCGATCCTTATATGTTTGCACTGACCAGCTCAGGTAATCCGGTCAGAGTAAATCAATTGCGATGGAATCATGGTAAATTTCCCAGGTTTCAAGGCACAAGTACATCATTCAGCTATACATTTAATAATGACACATTCAATAAATTATTTGGTTTGAAAAAAGATGATACAGCACAGAGTCAATCCGAACCCAAACATGATGATATTGGAAGTGAACACAATACAGACGATTTACCTAATGACGAAAACAGACAATCTGCCAAAAAGCCAAAAGCTACAATTGAAGATGATGACGGATATGCAAAAGTAACCATACCATGGAGCTTAAACGTAAATTATTCTGTAAGATATGGAAATACTAATGTGTTTAATAAAGAAAAAATGGAGTATGAGATGGATTTCACTCATAACTTCAGTATAAGCGGAAGTATATCCCTGACATCAAAATGGCAGATTAGTGGGAATTCTTCCTATGATTTTAAAGCTAAGCAATTTACATACACAAGTATATCGGTTAATAGAAACTTACATTGTTGGAGTATGTCAGCCAGTATTGTTCCATTTGGAACTTATAAATCATACAACTTTCATATTGGAGTCAATTCAAGTATGTTAGCTGATTTGAAATATGATAAGCGCAGTGAATATGGAGTGAACAATATTACTTGGTATTGAGTTTAATATTGTTGATTAAACATATAAATGACTTTGAAAAAATAAATTGTTAGAAATAAATAGTACTTTTACAGACTTAAAAATTTTTGATAATAATAGAACAAATAAATACAATAAATAATTTTTTAAACACAATTAAAATGAAAATTACAGCAAACAAATTCATAGCTACTGAATATGAGCTATTTGTTGACGGCGAGCAGGAAGGTAAATTAGAATTAATGGAAAGAGCTACTTCAGACCAACCTTTAAAATTTATTTTTGGAGCAGGGATGATGTTAAACAAATTCGAAGAAAATCTTTTTGGATTGGAAGCCGGCAATCAATATGATTTCATTATTCCTATGGAAGAAGCTTATGGAGAATATTTAGAAGAAAACATACTTGATCTCGACCGTTCAATATTTGAAATCAATGGTAAATTAGATGAAAAAATGATTTTTGCCGGTAACTTAGTTCCTTTAATGGATAATGAGGGAAATCGTCTAAATGCAATGATTGTAGAAGTTACGGATAGTTATGTAAAAGTAGATCTTAACCATCCACTTTCAGGAGAAAACTTACATTTCAAAGGAACAATCTTAGAAGTTCGCGAATCTACAGAAAAAGATTTTAGCGATTTATTGGGAAGCGATGAAGGATGTGGTTGCGGTTGTGGTTGCGGAGATGATGATCATCATAATCACAATCATGATGGCGGTTGCGGTTCCGGATGCGGTTGCAACTAATTTATCAATAACTTTCACGTAGTATACTACACTTAATTTATAACTTATGTCAAATACTATAGGTAATTTTTTTACATTCACTTCATTCGGTGAATCTCATGGTGTTGGTATTGGGGGAATCATTGATGGTTGCCCTCCTGGTATTGAATTAGACACGGTTTATATTCAAAGTGAGCTTGACAGACGAAAACCTGGTCAGTCGACCATATCAACTCCAAGAAAAGAAGACGACAAAGTAGAATTTTTATCGGGTATTTTTGATGGCAAAACAACAGGAACACCCATAGCTTTTGTCATTTGGAATCAAAATCAGCAAAGTAAAGATTACAATCATTTAAAAGATGTATACCGACCTTCGCATGCTGATTTTACCTATCAGCAAAAATACGGTATTCGTGATTATAGAGGTGGTGGACGAAGCTCGGCGAGAGAAACAGCTTCAAGAGTTGTGGCAGGTGCAATAGCAAAGCTAATCTTAAAAGGAATTGGTGTTAGTATTCAAGCTTACACTTCGCAAGTCGGACCAATCGCTATGACTGAGACCTATGAAACTGCCGATTTATCACTTATCGAAAGTAATATAGTTCGATGTCCACAATCTGATATTGCTGAAAAAATGATTAAATATATTGCTGATTTAAAGAAAGAGGGTGATTCTACGGGAGGGATTATAACATGTGTTGTAAAAGGAGTACCCACAGGCTGGGGAGAGCCAATTTTCGACAAACTTCAGGCAAGATTAGCTTCAGCAATGATGAGCATTAATGCCTCTCATGGCTTTGATTATGGAAAAGGCTTCGATGGCGTTTCATTAAAGGGATCTGAAATGAATGATGCTTTCGTAATTAATAATGAGAAAGTCTCAACACGTACTAACAATTCAGGTGGTATTCAGGGAGGAATAAGTAACGGACAGGACATTTATTTTCGAGTATTATTTAAGCCTGTTGCAACTATCTCTAAACTTCAAAATACAGTAACAACCTCACTTACAGAAACAGAACTAAAAGCTCGTGGCAGACACGACCCTTGTGTATTACCTAGAGCAGTTCCTATTGTTGAGGCTATGGCAGCGCTTACATTAGTCGATTTATTTTTAAATGCAAAAGCAACTGTATGATTAATAATGGCAAATGGATAGTAATAATTAATTTAAAATCAGGTAAAAAAAACTTTAGAATCCAAATTAATTATTTGTTCCAACAATTAAAGCTGGCGAATATTGAATATGAATATAAGATTACTGAATTTGCCGGTCATGCTGAACTGATTGCAAAAAATTATGCCAATAAAAAATTTTCAAACTTTTTAATCGTTGGTGGTGATGGCACAATCAGTGAAGTCATTAATGGTATTTTTCACTCCAACATTGAGAATAACTCAAGAAGGATAGCTATTATTCCAAGAGGTACAGGAAATGATTGGGCAAGATTTTGGGGGTTAACACGTAACTATAAAAAGTCTATTGATATTTTCTTAGAAGGTAAATCCCAAAAAATCGACATTGGTAGAGTTGATTATTTTTTAGAAGAAGAGCCTAAAAAAAGATTTTTCATAAATTCAATAGGTTTTGGTTTGGATGCTATAGTAGCACATAATACTAATTATCTAAAACGTTTTCTTGGCAGTCATTCAATTCTATATTTAGTTGCATTATTATGGGCTGTGTTTAAATATAAATCAAAACCTATCCACTTAAACTATAATGATGTTGACATTCAAGATTCCTTGTTTACCATGAATATTGCCAATGGATGTTATAGCGGTGGTGGTATTAAACAAAACCCTCATGCAGTTCCATATGATGGTCTTTTTGACACTATGCTATTAAAAAAACCAACATTTAATGATATTATTACGCTTTTGCCTCTCATATTCAATGGTAAAATATTACAACATCAGGCTATAGAATCTTTCAGGATAAAAAATATAATCTTAAAAACTCAAAACGGTAAATACTTTGAGACGGATGGCATAATATCATATTATGTTGCTCCTTTAACAGTAAGTATTTTAGCCGAAGCAATGGAGATGATTATTCCTTGAATGAGATGACAATACTGTGAGTATCCATTAAAACTTTAAGAACACAGAATAATTAAGATAATTAATTAGCATATAGTTATATTGAATTTTTAAACCAATTAAACAATATTAATTTGCAACTTTATGGTCATCAATATATCTTAATTATCTGTGTGCAAACAAACGCATTCACTGATCAGATATCACAGTTATTTCAAAAGGTTATTTTAAAGAAATATCTTTGAATATTCATCTCCAATTCTGATGATTAACGGATACTGAATCTCCTTCTTAAAACTTATAGAATTGATTCCTACATGCAATTCAGCATTAACAACAAGATTTCCCATAAGATCATACACTGCCATTTTGGTTTCTTTCTCACTATCTATTACAAGCATATCTCCTACTCTATTAATCTTATAATTAAAATTGTGGTTCTTCGCTAAAGAAGTACTTACAAAAGCGCATGAACTGATATTCTTAACTCCCGGTGCTTGTGAAAAATATGGTTCCAATGTACCATATACGTATACCTTCTTTGATAAATTCGCAGGATTATCTTCTAAATTAAGCACTTCTCTTATACCACCACTTGTTGGTAATTGAACACCTATCATTTTCATAAGATCTGTTTCGTTAGGTATATCTGCTAACGCAATTGCCGTTTTTCCTGAAAAAGGGGGTTCTGTTCTAACTGATGTCAAATTACCTGAAGCATTGCCTGCTGAGGGAATCCCAACTACATGACCACAAACCCAATATTTTGTAGTTGTAGCAAAGCTATTATTAATGGTTTTAATATCAATTACAGTAAAAGGATTATCAGTAGAACCATCACCGGTTAACGAGCTTGCCATGCCTACTAATTCTATTTCTTTTGAATTTACGCCATCACTTGAGACAATAAATTTAACAGTATCTGTTAAAGTTTCCGTTGGTGAAAAAGTAATAATTACCTCACTATCAACAACACCTAATTCCGGAATTAATTTAGTTTTGTTTAAGGTAAATTTATCTTTACCATTACCTGTTATTTGCAAGTTAACATCAGCAGTTAAATTTTCACCATAAACACGAATTGTATCCGAACAACTTTCTCCAATATTAGCTTTGAGAATAGAAGATTTGTTACGAGTAACAGTCATGTATGGATTAGTTAAATCATCCGATGATGTCTGTGTCTTTACAATAATATCATGTATATAAATCACTTTACTTGGAAATGCAATTCGATAAACTGCCGGAAGATTATATGTAGAGACATATGTAAAAATCTTTCCTTCTTTAGAAATATCCTCTATGACTTCCACATCATCCCATAAAGTACCATTCAACTTTTGTAGCTTAACTGTCCTATCGGCACCACCTGCAACAATACCCAATTCGATAATAGAAAATGGCGGAAGTTCGGGTAATTGCACAGAGCCTTCCGCTTCCATTAATTGTATTCTGCCGGCAGAACAAGCTCCGGATGCGGCTGCTGCATTTGATACTAAACAATTTGTCAATAATATACTATCCTCTGCAGATGCTATGTTTATTATTTGAGTGTAATTCCCATATTTAGTCCTATTTGTCCAATTTTGAATATTCTCTTGTAAATAAACTGTTTGACTTAAAACAGATAGTTGACAGATAGATAGGAATAAAATTAAAAACGTAAAACTTATATTTCTTTTCATTATAGATAAATTAAATTGTTAATATGATTATGATAATAGTTTTCTAATAATTATTAATCGGGAACTTATATTTTCAAACGCTCCCCCCTGAAAATTAAAATGTTATTTACAATATGAGGGGGGGAGCGTAGAAACAAACATTGAATTAATATTATTAACTCATTTGAATGTAAAATAAACAACAGTAAACTCATAATAATTTTAGGATTGTTTGACGAACTTTTAACGACACAAAATTATAATCGGAAAATAAAATTTAACACGTAAAACGTAAAAACCTCACAAACCACCGCAAAATTTTTACCTTTTACTTTTTACGTATGCTAAAATTATCATTTATGGTCATTTTTGAAATAAAATTCAATTTTTATTCATGAAAAATATTTTGGTTATGTGGTTATTTTATTATTCCATGACTTCAATGTTGTATATTTGTACCTTTTAAGCACTTTATATGCAGAAATTTCAACGAACAGAACTCTTACTTGGGAGTTCTTATATAAAAATTGCTTCACAAACAAGAGTTATACTTTTTGGAATAGGTGGTGTTGGTAGCTGGTGTGCCGAAGCATTAGTCAGAGGAGGTATTGGACACCTGACTATAGTAGATTCCGATGTTGTTAGTGAGACAAATATCAACAGACAACTTCTTGCAACAACAAAGACAGTGGGAGAAGCAAAAACCAAAGTACTAAAAGAGAGGCTATTAGAAATAAATCCTGATGTAAATATTATTGCACTCCAAGAGGTTTATAGTAATGATACATATGAAAGTTTCGAACTTAATTCTTATGACTACATCATTGATGCAATTGATAGTCTTACAAATAAAGTTCATTTGATTCAACAAGCTACAAAAACAGATGCAACCTTTTTCTCGTCTATGGGTGCTGCACTCAAAACGGATACATCAAAGATAAAAGTTGCCGAGTTTTGGAAAGTTTATGGTTGTCCCCTTGCATCTGCATTACGTGGCAAAATACGCAAATCAGGTGGAGTGAGCAAAAAGTTTCAATGTGTATTTAGTGATGAGATTTTTGAAAATAAAGGTGATAATATTATTGTTGATAAATCAGAAGATAATAAAAGCTGGGATGCAAAAAAAGTAAAGATAAATGGTACGGTTTCGTATATGCCTGCTATGTTTGGTATGACCTTAGCAGGATTAGTAATTCAATCTATAATAGCCAAAACGAATTTATAGAATAATGTTGAACTACTTAATCCATCACTTCAAGTTTTGCAAATTTTAATAATAGGGATTTTATTCCCTTCTCTCCAAAATCTATTTCTGCTTTCTCATTTGCACCTGACATACTGATTGACAATATCTTACCAATTCCAAACAATTGATGTTTCACATACTTTCCAACAGGTAATGTAGGATTATAATTTACACTTGCAGTATCAGAATTTGATGTACCTATTTTCGTGAGCTTTCTTGAAACAGGATTTGATGTAATATTATCCGATTTATGGTTAATGCTACTCTTATTATATAATTGTTGGCTTGGCTTATCAGCACGCCTCTTAATATCATTATAAAAATCTAAATCATCATCAAAAAACGATTTGGTTTTGTTTAACTTAATATCCGCAGGGTAATCGAGATACCTTGAGTCTATATCTTTAATAAATCTACTCGGATTGGCAAAGTTAAATTGACCATTTCTAAACCGCGATTTTGCATAAGTGATATAACACAATTCCTCAGCTCTTGTAATTGCTACATAAAAAAGTCTTCTTTCTTCTTCCAGCTCACGATGATTATCTCTGGAAAATGCAGACGGAAATAAATCTTCCTCCATGCCAACAATAAACACTGCTCTGAACTCCAACCCTTTAGCGGCATGTACAGTCATCAGCGTAACTTTCTCTTCATCAGCATCTTTATCAGTATCCTGATCTGTCAACAATGACACCTCTGCTAAAAAATCTACTAAAAGTGCCGACTCATTATTTTTTTCCTTAGCCTCACAAAACTCACGAATTGCATTTAACAACTCCTCAATATTTTCTCTCCTACTAATACTTTCAGGTGAAGTATCCAAATATGTTTCACTTATCAATCCGGTTGTTTTTATTACAGATTCAACTAATCTATAAGCATTTAGAACCTCTTTTTGTTCCGTAAAAGTATTTATTACTTCACGAAACTTTGACAGTTTAGTTGCTGTTCCTGCATTTACCGATAAATTGTATTTTAGTACGTCACCCATAACTTCCCAAGCCGTAACTTCATATAAAGTAGAGCATTCCAACAATTTATTAACCGTTGTGTCGCCTATACCTCTTGTTGGCGTATTAATTATCCGCTTTAGAGCTTCTTCATCGGCAGGATTACATATCAAACGACAATAAGCTATTACATCCTTGATTTCTTTTCTTTGATAAAAGGACAAACCACCATAAATCCGGTAAGGTATATTACTTTTACGAAGTTGATCTTCCAATACACGTGATTGAGCATTTGTACGATATAATACTGCAATGTGCTGATATGAATAATCCTCGTATTTATGCAAATCTCTGATATTTTCTGCAACTATAAGCCCCTCCTCAAAATCAGAATATAGTTGCATTACTTTTATTTTTTCACCCTTTAGTTTTTCTGAATATATTGTTTTAGGTATTCTATCTTTATTCTTGTCTATTAAGCTATTGGCTGCATTAACAATAGTCTGTGTCGATCTATAATTTCGTTCTAATTTAAATACTTGAGTAGTTTGAAAATTATTTTTAAACTGTAAAATATTATCAATATTTGCACCTCTGAACGAATATATGCTTTGTGCATCATCACCTACTACGCAAATTCTTTCATGCTGTTCTGAAAGCTTTTTAACTATCAGATACTGAGCATAATTAGTATCCTGATATTCATCAACCAAGATGTAATTAAAATGCTCACGATATTTCTGTAACACTTCCGGGAAATCTCTAAAAAGAATATTTGTCTGTAAAAGTAAGTCATCAAAATCCATAGCATCAGCTTGTTTACATTTGAGAGTATACAGTTTGTAAACTTCGTGAAAACGCGAAACACGTGAGTGCATATCAGAACGTATCAAATCAGTATTAGCTGCGTAAGCACCCGGAGTAATAAGATTATTCTTTGCAGCAGATATTTTACTGTGGATAAAGCCGGGTTTATATATTTTATCATCCAAACTTAGACTTTTAACTATTGATTTTATTAAAGAAGCTGAATCTGAAGTGTCATAAATAGTAAAGTTCTTGGTGAATCCCAATTTATCAGCCTCTGATCTTAAAATTCTTGAAAAAACTGAGTGAAAAGTGCCCATCCATAAATATCTTGCAATTCTATCACCAACTAATTCAGCAATTCTACTTTTCATTTCTCTTGCTGCCTTGTTAGTGAAAGTTAAAGCCAAAATAGAAGATGGAGCCAATCCTTTTTTGAGTAAATATGCTATTTTATACGTCAGCACTCTTGTTTTCCCTGAACCTGCACCCGCAATTATCAGAGATGCACCATCAACAAATTCAACAGCAGATCGCTGACTTTCATTTAAATCCTCTAAAAAATCCATTTATTAATCAGTTAATTTTTAAAATTACATCAATAATTTTATGACAAACAACAAAAGTACAAATAAATCGACAGTTATATAAGCAGAAAAGTTTTTTTATCAAGGTTCTACTTTCGTGGTAGGATTGAAATATATCTCAACTGATTTATGAAACATGCTTTCTTTATTGGTTTTACATTGGTTTTATTACATTAGATTTTTTTGAAAGCTATAAAGGGAAAGGGGAAGTTAAGTAGAAAATCGTCTTCTCACATTGGTACATTGCCACATTCCTTTTTGTGATTCAGCTGGGGCTCGAACCCAGGACCCCATCCTTAAAAGGGATGTGCTCTACCTGCTGAGCTACTGAATCATCATCAGGATTAAGCTTTTTATAGTGATTCAGCTGGGGCTCGAACCCAGGACCCCATCCTTAAAAGGGATGTGCTCTACCTGCTGAGCTACTGAATCTTTTCTTAAAAAGCGACCGCAAAGGTATTATTTTTTTTTAATTCCACAAAATAAATTTTATAATTTCGCTTTAAGCGAGAAATTGATGAGGCTACTTTTCCATCTTTAAGAAATTGAACATACACTATTCTCGCAGTTCGATTTAATGCCACGGCATGTACAACGGCAAATAAACTACCTGTTAAAAGAAGTAATGCGAAAATAAGGTTCGTTTTTTCATAATATTTATCAACTCCGGGAAACCATTGTAACCCCGGAGTTGATATTTAACAAGATTATCGTCCAATATATAATTCCTGTATTTGCACAGTAGAACCTTGAGATGTGTACGATGATTGGTAGAAGCATGTTGCTTCTTTCCCGTAAAATTTCAAGTATCTGTATTTTGATGTAGGAATTGTAATATCAGGTGATACTTGCTGAGAAGCAGTTTCAGCATTCGTGATGGTAATGTTCGAGGCAATTAATTCAAAGTTTTCGCCATCATCACTACCCAGTATTTGGTCGAAAGCATACCATCTTATAAACGCCTGCGAAGTATCCCTATGACGTATTCTGAAATAGTTAACCTCTTGAGACTTTTTCATGTCCACGATAAAATATATAGCATCACCCAGCGGTACGGCGACATTTGGATTAACCCCGTAATTCTTCCCTGGCCTTACCAAACTGAGGTTAGTCGAGAAATCACCATCAAATGCCGAAGACAAGGAATTTTTTTCCGGATCACCTGACGAAATATTCAGCGGGTGTGATGCTGTCATAGTCCAAGTATCACGCGGGTAGTCTCCATAAAAATCTATTACTGACACCGACAAAGTGGTGTTAATTGCCGAATTTTGCTTTGAGGCAATGGTAATAACCGCATTTCCTTCCGATACTCCGATAAGAACACCTTCCTCGTTAACTGAAACGATTAATGGGTTAGACGATGAAAAATCGAACCCGTCATTTGCCTCAAGCGGCAAAACCTTTATTTGAGAGAACAGATCGTAATCTGCACCAATCATCAACTCCAAATTAGTTATAGCTAATTCAATGTCGGTTGCCGGAATAATAATCTTATCAATAACCGTCAAAGTGAAATCAATGCTTTTACCACCCACGGCTATAGTAATCTCGCTGGTTCCGGCTGTGTTAGCTGTTATTTGCCCTTTGGCATTTACAGTAGCCACTTCCACATTTGACGAATAATAATTCTCAGCCCTGTCGGTCGCATTTTCAGGCAGAAGGGTAACATTCCAAGCAATATTGATAGAAGAGCCTTTTTCCATTAAAACCCCGTCACGAAGCCACTCGCTCAGCGTGATGCTTTCAACCCCAATCTCTTTTACTACGGGCATATTATCATCACAACTTGTGATAAAGATCCCGAATATTGAAAAGAAGATTAAATAATTAAATAATTTATTTTTTCTCATAATATGATATATTTTAAGCAATTAAACTTTTATTATACATGTTCGTTTTGTTTATCACTACTTACCAGCCTGGGTTTTGAACAAGCACTTCGCTCCTTTGCATTTCAACCAAAGGAATAGGATACAGATAATTCTTTCTTTTGAATGAACGCGTGTGGAGTTTCTTGCGTGTATGGAAAGTTACCTTATTCCCATCAGGATTCATGCCGGTAAAGTCTCCACCTTGACCACCTTGACCAGGTGCATTTTCGGCTATCATCCAACGGCGAACATCGAAATAACGCTGTCCTTCAGTTGCCAGTTCAATTTGTCTTTCGCGGCGAATTGCTTCACGTTGCAGTATTTGATCTCCTGCTATTGACGGATTTAGAACTTCTAAGTCAGGAAGTCCTGCACGTTCGCGTACAAGATTCACATATTTAAGTACGTCCGGGTCAGAAGGAGAAACTTCGTTCAAAGTTTCGGCATAGAGTAAATAAAAATCAGCTAAACGAAATATGATTGAAGGTCTGAATTTTGAAGTTACCCCAGGAGTATTACCATGTACGGTTCGGTTCAATCTTTTATAAAGAAGATAACCTGTAAGAGGTGCGCCGTCCGGCACGCGTTTGTCTGAATTACCCATATAATAAAACTGCACTTCTTTCCCGCTGATGTGCCACTTTTTCCCAGAAAAGGTTATCGTGTTGTAAAAACGGGGTTCGCGATTTATGTACATATTAGATACTTCAAAACCATCGTGAGTACCAAAGCCTGATTCAACATAAGTAGACGATTTTGGCAGGAAAGATGTCGCTACTATTGGATAACCATCGGCTGTATAAAAAGCATCAACGAGTTCTTGCAACACATGTATCCCGCCTAAACCACTTGGTTCGCTACGCGGGGTAGTCATCGTGTCGAAATTTTGAGCACCCAAACTTCCCCATTGGTTTTTTGCCGTAGCCCATATTATCTCCGGATTGTAGACCTGGAAGAGTTCATATACAGATAGCGCTGGATCGTTGCTTGTGCTATGATATAGCGTGTACCGGTTACCATCGTTTGCATAATCGATAAATTCTTTACAGACATCCTTGGCTTTGGTTACCTTCGTTTGGTCAAACTCGGGAAATAGTTGTTTGCCATCTTTGTTTGTTACCTGAAGTGCTTCTGTAAAACCACCATTAAACAGTTTACTCGCAGCATACATCCATAACTTTGCTCGCACTGCCATAGCAACTCCTTTTGTTGGAACGGCGCGGAAACTTTCGTTGCTATGATAAGGTTCCGGCTCCATATTGTCCATTGCTTCGAGCAATTCAGAGTCAATAAAATTAATCACTTCATCGAGTGAATTTCGTGGTATATCAAGTTCATCAGCCAATGATTTCGATTCTGTGATGATGGGTACCGGACCGAATTGTTCCATCAAATAATAGTAGTAGAGTGCTCTCATGAAGCGCACATTTGCTTTGTAGCGATCCACCTCAGTTTCGGTAAGTCTCGCAGCATCAGGACCACCTTCGTCGATGATAGGCTTAACCCTTTCCAAAAATATATTCGCTTGTCTGATACTCTCATACAGCGTGTACCATCTTGTCGATTCAGTATTACTGGAGTTCCACTCCGAATACTTTCCCGAGTTGTTTGCAATTCTTGAATATAATTCATCGGCATAAAAAGCCCAGATATTCCCCATACCTGGAGTTGCCCACATTCTGGAATAATCAGGTACATTATCGAATATCTGTGAATACCATTTTTTGGTGCGATCCACGTTATTAAAAACCTGCGAAATATCGGTGATACCTCCTGCCAATTCATCTGACACATCCAGATAATTGCATGAAGTGAAAAATCCGATGATAAAACTAATTGCTAATATTTTTATATTCTTTGATTTCATATGTTTAAATATGTTTTTTTTAGTTGTCATATGGAACTCTCGATGAAATAATTTAATCATTCGCATGGGCAAAATAATTGATTAAATTATTTCATGTTCGTTTCATACGATGTTATTTTTAGAAATTTAATTCAAGACCCAAAGTAAAAGTACGAGACATAGGGTAGCTATTCCCCTTGTTGCGATTTCCCATTTCCGGATCCCATAATTTAAACTGATCCCACACGTGAATATTATGACCAAGCAGGTATATCCGTGCCTGATCCATCTTCAGCTTTTGCATGGTGCTTTTCGGGATATTGTATCCTATTTCCAGATTCTTGAAACGCAAGAAATTACCATTCAACAACCACCACGAGCTTGGTTCTTTGTTGACGTTATTCGCATAACCAACGTGCAAGCGCGGCATCAGCACATCCTGCTTCGGATTGTCAGCCGTCCAGCGATCAAGAAAATCTGTACGGTAATTCGACTTCTCTATCCCCCAGTTGAATGGCCAGAATGTATTATTGCCTTCGCTCAATAGGATCGAGGTATTTGCCGTACCTTGGAAAAATCCACTAACATAGAAACCCTTGTATTCTACATTCAAACCAAAACCGTAGTTTATCTCTGGATTATAAGGATGTCCCACTCCTCTTTTCTTGTCCTTACTGTCAATAATTCCATCATTATTCAGGTCAGAATATTTGATATCGCCCGGACCGAGAATACCTCCCAATGCTACTGCCGGAAGCCCTGGTTTTAGTTCATAAGAATAGGTACCATTGGCATTTTGGGTGCTGATAAAATCATCCTCAGTATATAATCTTTCTGCAATATAAACTTCACGTTCCCCAACCCTCGTACCGGTTACTTCTTGCCACCAATACTCCTGCTCTAGTTCGTCATATTCTATTATTTTGTTCCGGGCAAAAGTAAAAGTTCCCCTGGCACTCAACTTTACATCACCAATAGTATGACGTGCGTTCAGACTTCCATCAATACCCCAGTTTTTAACTTTACCGTAATTCTCCCAAGGTTTTGCATGGAAGCCAGACGTAGCCGGAATTGTATTACGTTCCAGTAATATATCCGTACGAAGATTGTTAAAATAATCAACCGTTAAATCTATTGCATGCTTAAAGAAGGCTAAATCAAGCCCAATATTGCGTTTATTTTCTATTTCCCACCGGATCGTACTGTTCTCGAATCGTTGATCATATATTCCTGAACCGAGACCATTAGATCCACCTGATGTACCTATTCCTTGGTTAAAATTGTATCCATCGGTCGAAAAAGTCGGGCGATACAAGAAACGAGCGCTCCCTGTATTATCATTACCGGCGCGACCCATGGAAAGTCTTATTTTGGCACTGTTCATTACCTCCCTCAGCGCAGATGGATAGAATTGCTCGTTTGAAACATAGTAGCTCACTCCAACCGCCGGAAAGAATCCGAACCTATTACCTCGTGCAAATGTTTCGCTACCGGTGTAACCAAAATTACCCTCGATAAAATAACGATCACCATACGAATAGGTTGCACGTCCAACCACGCCCTGCTTTCGATATGGCAACACCACGCCGCTCAGCTGATCTTCTTTCTGCATATAAAGCAACATACCTCCGACAGTATGCTCCTTGAAAACCCGTGCATAATTGATTGATCCTTCGATGTATATTTTACGGTAGGAATCTGTTGATGTAAACTCTGGGTCTATCAACTCCGGTGCCCCGGAAACAGAGGTTGTATAAACAAGATTCCCTTCTGTGTCGCGGCCACTTGCATTATAAAGACTTGGCCAATAGTTCCTGAGCGTTGCCGCATTACCGTCATAATCGAAACTTATCTTTCCTTTGGCACTCAACCCTGGAGTAATAAAGTTTAAGTCCTGTGTTATCCCCACGTTGGATTGTATTCTCGTTCCAAACTCCTTACGATATCCCTGATTATACAACATATTAAAGGGGTTTCGATTATTCGAATCACTCTGCTTAACATAGGTTGCCAAAGTTCCATCGCTGTATATGGCAGGAAAAAGGTGAGAAGGAGTATGGAGCATGAATGAAAATATATCATCAGCAGAACGGTTTGCCGTAAGTTTGTTGATGTATTGACCAGCCAAATCGATGCTTAGGTTGGTAGTTCGGCTCACTTTCAAATCGATATTACTTCTGAGATTGTATCTTTCATATCCGAAG
>CALFXE010000062.1 GCA_937927845.1 uncultured Paludibacter sp. | reverse complement strand
GTCCTGTTTACGTAACAATAAATATTAATCCCGGTTTTACCGGACAACAATAATTAAAAATAATACTGATACACCATTGCATGGCACAATGGTATCAATCAAAATTCCACAAGAATTTAATTTTGCATTATAAAAAAACACATTAACACATTAGCATATTAGCATATTAACACATTAGCACATTATTAACGCCTATGAATAAAATAATTACAACCGTCATTATAGACGATCAGAAAGGTAGCATAGAAACTCTGAAAAAAGATCTGAACACTTATTGCGATGTGAAAGTCATAGACACTTGTACGTCTGTGTTCAAAGGAAGAGAAACAGTGCTTAGTTTTCGTCCTTCGCTCTTGTTTATCGATATTGAGATGCCCAATATGTCGGGATTTGAGTTTTTAAAAGAAATTCAGAATATGATTGATTGGCAGATGAGTATAGTTTTTCACAGTGCGTTTGACAAATATATACTCGAAGCGTTTCGTAGTTCTGCTACCGATTTCTTATTGAAACCATACCAAAAGGAAGAATTAGATGAGATTCTGAAACGAGTACGACATAAACAGTGTAATTCACAGGATAATCTTGCGAATCAACTTCTTCAACTGACTAACATACATCGTAAAATTGCTGTGCAAACAGTTTCAGGCTTGTCATTATTTGCAAAAGACGAAGCACTTTTTTTCGAGCGTATAGATAATGTTTGGCAGGTTGTACTCACTAACGGACAGAAATACAGTCTCAAGCCAGGAACATCGCATCGAGATATAACAAAAATTGCTATGTCTTTCATTCTTGTAAATCCTGCATACATCATTAATATCGATCATGTATTGGGTATTGCAAATAAATCGTTACGCTGCCAATTTTGCCCACCATTTGATGAAGTACACGATGATATTTTCGTGTCTCGTCGAAATTATCCTAAGATAAGAAACATGCTGGATGTGTTGTGAGAAGATATAAAAGCTCTTGGAAGTTATTTGATGCGTTTTACGATGCCTAACGACCGGTTACCCACGCCTGCTAACGCTCGTGTTATCCTGAACGAGCGAAGCGAAGTGAGGGAACTCCTGTGTAATTGTAGTCGGTCGAACAGCGAAAAGCCAAGACGACTTTTTAGTATAAACTTTAATTTGGATATTATTTGTAATTATCAATAGAAAAAACATATCTTTAGTAGAGAAAAATATATTATTATGAATCAAGTAATAGCACATATTGACATTTCTACTCCAATTGGACGCCGATTAGTAAAGGAATTAGAAAAGCATAAGAAAGCTGTTAGGGTAGAATATCCTTTGACTGAATCAATAGGTGAAACTAAAACATTTACACATGAGGAGGTGTTTGGAAAGCTTGAAAAAAGACTAAATGAGCATTATGGTACAAACTACAAGTTAAAGTACTGAAATGAAACATTTCCTATTAGACCCCTACTATAATTATTTTAAATAAACCAATACCATAAAAAACACAAAAGAGCGACAATCATTTGATCATCACTCTTTTCGTTCTTTCTGTGCGGCTGAAGGGACTCGAACCCCCACGCCTCTCGGCACTAGATCCTAAGTCTAGCGCGGCTACCAATTACGCCACAGCCGCAATTCCGTAAAAGCGAGTGCAAAGATAAATATTATTTTCTAATAATTGTCATTCTAAGCTATTTTTTTTACCTTTGCGTTTCGATTTTTTTAAAAACCATTTGTAAGGTTCACATTATGATAAAAATAACTTTTCCCGATAGTTCGGTGCGCGAATATAATGCAGGTATAACCGGACTTCAATTAGCTGAAAGTATCAGCCCGCGTTTAGCACAAGAGGTGCTCGCTGTATCTGTAAATAATCAAACTTGGGATTTATCGCGACCCATAACCGATGATGCTTCTATTAAATTGTATAAATGGGATGATGATGAAGGGAAGCATGCTTTCTGGCATTCATCGGCACACCTTATGGCTGAAGCATTGCAAGAGCTTTATCCCGGTATTAAATTCGGTATCGGTCCGGCTATAGAAAATGGCTTCTACTACGATGTAGATCCAGGTACTGCAATTATTAAAGAAGCTGATTTAGCTGTCATAGAAGCTAAAATGATTGAGTTAGCAGCTCGTAAAGAGTCTATTCTGCGGTCGGATATAACAAAAGCTGATGCCCTGAAAAAATTCCAAAATAAAGGTGATGAATATAAAGTTGAGCTAATCAGTGAGTTGGAAGACGGGACTATAACGCTTTATTCACAAGGGAATTTTACCGATTTATGTCGCGGTCCGCATCTTCCTGATACCGGTGCTATCAAGGCTATTAAATTGCTTAGTGTTGCAGGTGCTTACTGGCGTGGCGATGAAAAACGCAAAATGCTTACCCGTATTTATGGTATAACCTTTCCTAAAAAGAAAATGCTTGATGATTATTTAGTTCTACTCGAAGAGGCTAAAAAACGTGATCATCGAAAAATTGGTAAAGAACTCGAATTATTTGCTTTCTCTGAAACGGTTGGTAAAGGTCTGCCTTTGTGGTTACCTCGTGGTACCGCTTTGCGTCTTCGTCTTGAAGATTTTCTGAAAAAGATTCAACGGAGATTTGAATATCAGCAAGTTATGACTCCTCACATTGGTAATAAACAGCTTTATGTTACTTCCGGCCATTATGCCAAATATGGCAAGGATTCATTTCAGCCAATTCACACACCTGAAGAAGGAGAAGAATATTTGCTGAAACCAATGAATTGTCCGCATCATTGCGAGATTTATAAAGTCAAACCACGCTCATATAAGGATTTACCATTGCGTATGGCTGAGTTTGGTACCGTATATCGATACGAGCAGAGTGGTGAGTTACATGGACTTACTCGTGTAAGATCATTTACACAAGATGATGCCCATATTTTCTGTACACCCGACCAACTGAAAAGTGAATTTCTTAAAGTAGTTGATATTATCTTTATTATCTTCAATGCTTTGGATTTCAAAAATTTTGAAGTGCAAATATCTTTACGTGATCCTGAAAATAAAGAAAAATATATTGGTACAGAAGAAAACTGGGAACGTGCTGAACGTGCTATCGTTGAAGCTTGTGAAGAAAAAGGATTGAAAGCTCGTGTGGAATTAGGTGAAGCTGCATTTTATGGTCCTAAGCTCGACTTTATGGTGAAGGATGCAATTGGTCGCCGTTGGCAATTGGGTACTATTCAGGTTGATTATAATCTGCCTGAGCGTTTCGAATTGGAATATACCGGTGAGGATAACCAAAAACATCGTCCGGTGATGATTCATCGTGCACCTTTTGGCTCTATGGAGCGTTTTGTGGCTGTCCTTATAGAACATACTGCAGGTAAATTCCCATTATGGCTGACTCCCGATCAAGTTGTTATTCTTCCTATCAGCGAGAAATTCAATGATTATGCATACGAAATAGCCAAAGAGCTTAATATGCAGGAAATCAGAGTACAAGTTGATGATAGGAATGAGAAAATCGGACGTAAAATTCGTGATAATGAATTGAAACGTATCCCATATATGTTGATTGTGGGCGAAAAAGAGGCTGAAAACAAAGAAGTCTCAATTCGTCGTCAAGGTGAAGGTGATAAAGGTGTTATGTCGGTTGCCGATTTTGCTTCACTGATCAACAATGAAGTTGAATCACAGATGAATCAGTATCAATAATCCTATTCACATGCATAGTCTTGAAGAAAAGAAAGAACAGTTTGCCCGTTTGTTAAATATCATGTCGGATTTGCGCAAGCAATGTCCCTGGGATAAAGAACAAACCTTCGAAAGTTTGCGTACGCTTACCATAGAAGAAACTTACGAGTTGGCTGAAGCTATTCTGAATGATAATAAGGTGGAAGTCAGCAAGGAATTAGGCGATTTGTTACTTCACATCGTGTTTTATGCCGAAATGGGTAGCGAAACGGGCGATTTCGATATCGTTGATGTGATTGATAAATTATGCACTAAGTTGATTTATCGTCACCCTCATATTTATGGGGATGTAGATGCTAATAATGCTGAAAAGGTAAAACAAAATTGGGAAGATCTTAAACTTAAGGAACAAGGAGGTAATAAATCGGTGCTTGCAGGGGTGCCACCTTCATTGCCGGCTCTTGTGAAAGCACATCGCATACAAGATAAAGCACGTAGTGCAGGCTTCGATTGGGATGTTAAAGAACAAGTTTGGGATAAAGTAAAGGAGGAGATAGGCGAGTTGCAAGATGAAATTGCAGTAATGGATAAAGATAAGATGGAAGCTGAATTTGGTGATTTACTTTTCAGTATTATAAATGCAGCACGTTTGTACGACATAAATCCTGAAAATGCACTTGAACGCACCAACCGCAAATTCATCAAAAGATTTAACTATTTAGAATCTCAAACTATCGCCAAAGGCTTAGATCTCAAGAAGATGAGCTTGGAGGAAATGGAGGCGATTTGGCAGGAAACGAAGAAGGAGTGATTAGTGATTGGTGATTAGTGATTAGTAGAGACGCACAATTTGTGCGTCTGCACGTTTGTTTGATTTTAGTGAATAGTGAATAGTGATTGGTAATTGGTAGAGACGCCCAATTTGGGCGTCTGTATGTTAGTGATTGGTGATAAAGCTGCGGAGCAGCGATTCATTTAAAATATGTTCCCCCGACCTTGACTGATGAGCCAAAAAATAAGAGAGTGAGGCGTTAATAATCGTCCTTGTTTGAGAGAGCGAAGCGAACGAGTTTGGACGATTTAGCCGAACGAACGCTAATTTTTTGAGCGAAGCAGGCGCAGTCTTGCTTTTTTGTTTCTTTTTGAGCAAGCAAAAAGAAAGTAAAAGAAATTTGCTTTGTTTTTTTATCAAGAAAAAAATAAAGTATTAATGAAAACGAATAGACTATAGATTATTGACATAAAAGAACAAATATGAAACAACTTACTTTTATCATAATGAGTATGATTATTTTAGCTTCCTGTGGAGGGAATAGTAAATCCGAGTTTAATTATTCAGTTGATAAATTTGCTGATGTTGAAATTTTGCGTTATCAAGTGCATAATTTCGAACAGCTTAGTTTGAATCAGAAGTTACTGATTTATTATCTCTCTGAAGCTGCTTTGGAAGGTCGTGATATTTTATATGATCAAAATCATAAGAATAACCTAACCATTCGCAGATTATTAGAGACTGTTTATCAGAACTATAAAGGTGATAGGACATCAACTGACTTTATTGCTTTCGAAACTTATCTGAAACAGGTATGGATGGGTAACGGTATTCATCATCATTATTCGGAAGAAAAGTTTGAACCTGCTTTTTCACAAGATTTTCTTACAAATGCTATAAACCAGGTGGATATTTCTTTATTGCCTTTATTGGCAGATGAGAATATAGAGCAATTTAAAACTCGAATTTTTCCTGTAATTTTCGATGCTAATTTATATCCCAAGCGTTTAAATCAGGAAGATGGAGCGGATTTAATCTTAACTTCTGCTAATAATTTCTATGAAGGCGTTACACAAAAAGAAGTAGAGGCTTTTTATGCTAAGATGGTTGATCCTAACAATCATACGCCAGTTGCTTATGGTTTGAATAGTAAAATTGTTAAGGAAAACGGACAGCTTGTTGAAAAGACTTATAAAGTTGGTGGTATGTACGATGCCGCTATTCAACGTATTATCAGTTGGCTCGAAAAGGCTGCCAATATTGCTGAAAACGACAATCAAAAGGCTGTAATACAATCTCTTATTGAGTTTTATATTTCAGGAGATTTGAAGCAGTATGATGAGTATTCCATCAAATGGTTACAAGATACTGATTCGCAGGTCGACTTTATCAATGGTTTTACCGAATCTTATACCGATCCGCTTGGCATGAAGGCTACATGGGAGGCATTGGTGAATTTTAAAGATTTGGATGCAACAAAACGTACCGAAATAATAAGCAGAAATGCTCAGTGGTTTGAGGATAACTCACCTGTTGATAATCGTTTCAAAAAAGATGAGGTGAAGGGGGTGAGTGCCAAGGTTATAACTGCTGCAATTCTGGCGGGCGATTGTTATCCGTCAACTCCAATAGGTATAAACTTGCCAAACTCAAATTGGATTCGTAAAGATTATGGTTCGAAATCGGTAACTATTGAAAATATAACGGATGCTTACGATAAAGCTTCGCAAGGTAGTGGCTTTATGGAAGAATTTATGTGGAGCGATAATGAAATAGCACAGGCTAAGGAATATGGTTCGCTAACTAATAATCTGCATACCGATTTACACGAGTGTCTTGGTCATGGTTCCGGTAAACTACTTCCGGGAGTTAGTCCTGATGCCTTGAAAGCCTATGGTTCTCCCATAGAAGAAGCACGTGCAGATTTGTTTGGATTATATTATATGGCAGATAAAAAGATGGTCGATTTAGGTCTGTTGCCCGACAAAGATGCTTATAAAGCAGCTTATTATCAATATATAATGAATGGATTGATGACACAGCTTACACGTATTCAGCCGGGTAAAAATATTGAACAGGCACATATGCGAAATCGTCAGCTTATTGCTTCGTGGGTTTTCGATAAAGGTACGATTGATAATGTTGTTGAACTGAAAAAACGAGATGGAAAAACCTTTGTTGTTATCAACGATTATCAAAAATTAAGAGATTTATTCGGTGAGTTACTTGCTGAAATTCAAAGAATTAAATCTACAGGAGATTTCGAAGGTGCAAAATATTTGATTGAGACCTATGCAGTAAAAGTTGATCAGAAAATTCATACGGAAGTACTAAGTCGATATGCAGAATTAAATATTGCCCCTTATAAAGGTTTTGTAAATCCTGTTTATTCCTTAGTAAAAGATAAATCGGATAATATAATTGATGTAAAAGTAAGTTACGACGAAAACTATATAGATCAGAATCTCAGATATTCACGAGATTATTCTGTATTGCCTTATTATAATTAATCAAAAGTATTTTGGAACGCGGATAACGCTGATTTTCAAACGCTGATTAAAATCTGTGTAAATCAGCGTTGCTTGCATCCGCTTTATCAGCGTTCCATTTCTTACATTCGTTCCATTCTAAAAGTTCAACAAATACCCCTTATTAACTGCATCACATTTTTTGGTAAACCATTATCGGTGTTGATAACTAAATCAGATTTCAGTACTTTTTTGCTATCCGGAATCTGATTTTTTATTCGTGCAAGTACTTGTTCTCGAGTAATATTATCTCTGTTAATTACTCTCTGAATACGAATTTCATCAGAAGCAGTCAATAAAATTATTCTATCAGTTAGAATGTCAAATTCACCTTCGAAGAGCACTGCACTTTCCATAAATATAATATCTTCGCATTTGAATTTTCTCTTCCAGACTTGAAAATCTTGCTTGACAGCAGGATGCACAATGTCTGTAAGCTTTTTTAATAAGGTTGGATTTGCAAATACAATCTGTGCAACAGCTTTTCTGTTAAGTTCTCCATTTTGATATATATCTTCGCCAAATATTTTCTTAATTTGTAATATTACCCATGGATCTTCTGCTTGCAAGTGGCGAGCTTCCATATCTGTATCGTATACCGGATAACCATGAGAACGAACCAACTTAGCTAAAGTCGATTTGCCACTACCAATGCCACCTGTGATTCCTATTACCATTTTTATTGCTATTATCCGTAATTATCCGTAAGCTACGCTTCGCTTGCATTATCCGTAAGCTACGCTTCGCTTGCATACGGTTATGCATAATAATACCCCTGCGGGGCATATATGTATATATCTTATATATCCTTAATCAATAACTCTGATTTGTTAGCTTGCAGACATTTTGAAAACTCAAGATGCTTTTGCCAGAACTCATCTAATTCCGGATTTTTATTTGATAAGAATAGCTCTGAACCTTTAGTTTCAAGTCTTTCTGTTATCATGCTTATAGTGAGTTTGTTAATGTCTAATGCAGGTTGATATGCTTTAGTTCTTAAATCGTCATCTGCTATCTCTACTATTATACCCGTATCTGATAGTTCTGTTAATAATTGATTGACTAATCTGATGGGAAGTTTGTACAGTGCAGCTATTTCGTCATTTTTTAAAACCGGCTGATTATTTTCAAATCTTTTTACTATTGCATAAGTTAAAAATAAACTTAAAAACTTTTTGTATCTGATGCTGATATTGTTACTATCACCTTCGTATTCGTAATTTTGAAGATTTTGTGATGCATACGAAATTTCAGCTCCTAACAAAACTATCAGACAGGAGATCTGTAACCATAACAACAACAGTGGAATAGCAGCAAAACTACCATAAACGACATTATATCGTGAAAGATAAACCTGACCGAAGATATATATTGATTGAAATGCCTGAAAAGCAGTCCCGGCAATAATACCGGCAACTATACCGCTACCGAATTTTACTTTAATGTTTGGTATTACAACATACATAAGAGTAAACACAATCCAGCTTATGAAGTATGGGGCTACCTTCATTCCTAACTTAAACAAAGGAGACAGGAGCTGTGTTAATTGTGTGTCTGAAGCTAACCTGCTTATGTATATGCTGATTCCACTTGATACGACGATCAATACAGGAATAAGAAATAAAGCTGAAAAATAAGTTGTGAATTGTCGTAAATATGAACGTGATTTTTGTACTTCCCATATATTGTTAAAAGCATTCTCAAACTGTTTGAAGAAGTTCATAACGGATATAAGCAATATTACTATACCTATGCCAATAAACACCCCACCTTGTGCTGTTTCAAGATATTTCTGTACAAAATCCATGATGAAAGGTATCAAGTCCTTCTGTGCCACCAAAGTATCTTCGAGCCATCTTTGAATGATATCATCAAATCCGAAGCCCTTGCCCACAGCTATAAATAAAGCTATTAGCGGCACAATCGCAAACATGATGGAGTAGGTGAGTGCTGAGGCTCTAACAGGTAGTTTATCGCGCGATAATCCCCTGAATGCTATCACAATAACCTTTACTAAACGATAAGGAATACGCTTACCTTTCGATAACTCATTCTCAGTCATACGCCATACATCATGTAGCAAAAACTGAGTTATACGCTTAAATATATTTACTTTATCAGTCATATCGATAATTAATACTTTTTCTATTACCTATAATATGTTGTATCAAAAATATTTTGAAACGTTGATGACGCAGATATAACAGATTGACACGGATTTTACAACACATTCAGCACCTGTTCTTTAATCTGCTCCAGCTCATCTTTCATTAAAACAACAATTTTCTGCATTTCACCATGATTTGACTTAGAACCTAAAGTATTTATTTCACGTCCGATTTCCTGAGTAATAAAACCCAATTTCTTACCTGGTGCATTTTCTTTATCCATAGTTTCAATAAAATAATCAAGATGTGTTTTCAACCTGATTTTTTCTTCATTAACATCAAGTTTTTCAATGTAGTAGATTAACTCCTGCTCTAATCTGTTCTGATCATAATCAAATTTATCAGCAATATTTTGCAGATTATCTTCTAACTTAGTCCTTATTTTATCAATTCTTTCCGATTCGAAAGGCACAATATCTAATAATAACCTGTCAATATTTGCAATTTTTGTGCGGAATACCTGTTCTAGCGATTTTCCTTCCTGCTTTCTGAAAATAATAATTTGCTCAATTGCAGCCGACAAGATTTTTTTTACTTCCTGCCACTCATCTTCATCTAACTCAACACTTTCTGTCTTTAAAACATCAGGTAAACGCATTAAAATCTCAAACCAGTTAGAGGGTATATCGATACCGGTATTATCGGCAATAGCTTTTATTTGGTTATAATACGATTCGACAGCAGTCTGATTTATTTGAGTAATTGATTCTTTTCCTGTGTTTTCAATATATAATGCTAAATCAATCTTACCTCTTTCAAGTCGTTGAGATACTTCATTACGTATCTCAATATCCTTCTCGCGATACAGCCCGGCTATACGTGTTGAAATGTCTAACTGTTTACTGTTTAGAGACTTAATCTCTACAACTATTTTTCTACCATTGAATTCACCTGTAGCTTTTCCAAAGCCTGTCATTGATTGCACCATAATTCTGTATGTTTATTTCGACAAAAGTAAGTTTTTTTTTCATAACCGTATGAATTGGAGCGTAAAAGATGAAAAACTTTAATCATAATTTATAGTTAAATTGAAGTTATCTTGATTTTTCACATCAGCCGATTGCAACGTATGGGGAGTTCCCTCACTGCTCGATATCCGGCTGACTGCAACTGTAGAGGAGTTCCCTCAGTCGCTGCGCTCCATCGGGATGACACGCTCGTTAGCGAGCGGTGTATACCGCCACTCGAAGTGTTTCTGTAACATCATCTTTTTGCAGTGGCGGTACGGGGAGCTTCACACCGGTCGTGCGTTTTAGCTGTTACGTTTTACGATGCCAAACGACCGGCTACACTGCCCGCTAACGCTCGTGTCCTCCCGAACGAGCACAGCGAAGTGAGGGAACTCCTCTGCAGTTGTAGTCGGTTGATGTAAAAATAAGGTGGTTAAATTATAAAACATTAGAAAAAGCTTAAAAAATATTCTAATTTAAAAGTTATTTAATATCTTTGCTTTCAAATTAAAATAAAACATCATGGAAAAAAGAAAAAAGTTTTTACTCTCCGAAAAAGATATGCCAACAAAATGGTATAATGTTCTTGCTGAAATGCCTAATAAACCAATGCCTATTCTGCATCCTGGTACTAAACAACCAATCAAGCCTGAGGATTTATATCCTTTATTTGCAAAGGGTTTGGTTGATCAGGAAACAAATATGAAAGATGCATGGATAGATATCCCAGAAGAGGTTTTAGATAAATATAAAATTTATCGTCCAACTCCTTTGGTGCGTGCTACTAATCTTGAAAAAGCTTTAGACACACCTGCTCATATTTATTTCAAAAATGAAAGTGTTAGTCCGGTTGGCTCACATAAATTAAATTCTGCACTTGCACAGGCTTATTTCTGCAAACAAGAAGGTGTTACCAATATTACAACTGAAACCGGAGCAGGACAGTGGGGTACAGCTATGTCGTTAGCTTCTAAGATGTTCGGGTTGGAACTTGCTGTTTATATGGTGAAAATAAGTTATGAACAAAAGCCTTATCGCCGCTCTCTGATGCAAACTTGGGGTGCACAGGTTATTGCGTCTCCTTCCATGTCGACTAAAGCAGGAAGAAAAACCATTACTGAACATCCTAATTATCAGGGTAGTTTGGGTACTGCAATTTCTGAAGCTATCGAACTTGCCATGAATACACCTAATTGTAAATACACCTTAGGTAGTGTTTTAAATCATGTTTCTCTACATCAAACAATTATAGGATTGGAAGCCGAAAAACAAATGGAAATGGCAGGAGAATATCCTGATGTTGTTATCGGTTGTTTCGGTGGAGGTTCTAATTTTTCAGGTATTTCATTCCCATTTATGCGTCATAATTTTACAGGTGACAAAAAAACAAGATTTGTTTCGGCTGAACCGTCTTCTTGTCCGAAATTAACACGTGGTATTTTTCAGTATGACTTTGGTGATGAAGCCGGTTATACGCCACTTATTCCTATGTATACTTTAGGTCATGATTTTGCACCTGCACATATTCATGCCGGTGGTTTACGTTATCATGGTGCGGGTACTCTTGTAAGTCAACTTTTAAAAGATAATTTTATCGAGGCTGTAGATATTAAACAGTTAGATTCTTTTGAAGCAGGTGTTTTGTTTGCTCAAACTGAAGGTATTATCCCTGCACCTGAATCAGCTCATGCTATAGCTGCTGCAATAAATGAAGCCAATAAAGCTAAAGAAGAAGGTAAGCAGAAGGTTATTTTATTTAATCTGTCCGGTCATGGATTGGTTGATATGGCTGCTTATGATCAGTATCTTGCGGGTGATTTAGTTAATTATTCTTTGTCTGACGAAGATATTGCTGCTAATGTATCTAAGTTGGAACAGATTATTTGATTTTTGAAGAAAGGGTAGCGGGTAAGATTTTATAATAAATTATTCGTTACCTTTTGCTTTTATTGTCCAAATATGTATAGTTACGGCAATGGCTATAATCAATAGCAGAATTCTGACATAAATATTATCAACAAAGAATATAACTGTAGCTAAAATTGTTAACCATAGAAAACTTATAGCCATTATTTTAATTCTTAGCGGTATACCTTTTCCTGCTCTGTAATTACTGATATATCTTCCAAATAATTTATTAGTTGTAAGCCACCTATATGCTCTTCTTGAGCTTTTGGCAAAACATGCTGCTGCTATCAGTAAAAATGGTGTTGTGGGTAATATTGGTAAAAACATCCCTAAAATCCCCAGCCCTACACTGACAAATCCTGATGTGATTAATATATATTTTTTGAGATTATCCATTACAAATTTTATGAAGGTGCAAAGATAAGAATTCTTTTAAATTCACTTTCAGAATGTATAAGAAGTGGAAAGTACTACTTTTGAAGGAATGGATGAACAATATCGTAGGTTCTTCATATAATTTTGTATACATTTATATTAAAATATGAGTTTGCCTCTATTAAATATTTTAAGTCGGATTACAATCTTTGTTCTCTCAGAGGAAACGCTGTATGAAACAGAGAATAAATCTCATTATGAAATATATAAAGAGAATCGTTTGTGATGTCCATTGTGTTTTTGTGAGTTTTATATAAAAGTAGAGACGCATTTTTTTAGTTTTACGTCTCTACAAGTTTAATAATTTGTGCCCCTATAGGTTATTTACCATGCAGACACATCTAATTTTTAAAAAGAAAATCAGATTATTCGATAATCTTCTTCATTGCTGTCATAGCTTCACGTAATTCTGCACCGCAAATTTCAATTGAGTGATTACGAATTGCTGCATTAATCTGAACTAATTCAAAGTTATCCACATGATTGGTTTTTCCATCATTATAGTTTTTACCAATTACACATGAACCGACTTTACTCATGAAATCAGCTAATAATGGTTTGCAAGCATGATCAAACAAATAACAACCATATTCAGCAGTATCAGAAATTACACGATTCATTTCATATAGTTTTTTACGAGCAATGGTGTTGGCAATCAACGGTGTTTCATGCAATGACTCATAATATGCTGATTCAGGTTTGATGCCTGATTTTACCATAGTTTCATAAGCTAATTCAACACCGGCTTTGATAAATGCAACCATCAAAGTAGCATTGTCAAAGTACTCTTGCTCACTGATTTCCATATCACCTGCAGGTGTTTTTTCGAAATCTGTTTCAGCAGTAGCAGCTCTCCATGTCAACAAATCCTTATCACCATTAGCCCAGTCTTCCATCATTGTGCTTGAGAATTTACCTGAAAGAATATCATCCATATGCTTGTTAAAAAGCGGAGTCATAATTTCTTTTAATTCTTCTGAAAGTTTGAAAGCTTTAATTTTAGCAGGATTTGAAAGACGATCCATCATATTGGTAATACCACCGATTTTCAATGCTTCTGTGATAACTTCCCATCCATATTGCACTAATTTTGAAGCATAACCTTTATCAATTCCCTTTTCAACCATTTTGTTAAAGCTAAGAATTGAACCTGTCTGCAACAAACCACAAAGAATAGTTTGCTCACCCATTAAATCGGATTTTACCTCAGCAACAAAAGATGAATGTAAAACTCCGGCTTTATGACCGCCTGTTGCAACACAATATGCTTTTGCTATTTCTAAACCATCACCATTAGGGTCGTTATCTAAGTGAACAGCAATAAGAGTAGGTACACCGAAACCTCTTAGATATTCTGCACGCACCTCAGTAGCAGGTGATTTTGGAGCAACCATAACTACAGTAAGGTCTTTGCGGATTTGAATACCTTCTTCAACAATGTTGAAACCATGAGAATATGACAGGCAAGCACCTTGTTTCATTAAAGGCATAATCTGATTAACAACAGGAGTATGATATTTATCAGGAGTTAAGTTTAACACTAAATCACCTTTAGGAATCATATTTTCTATAGTGTCAACCTCAAAGTTATTCTGCACTACATTCTGATAAGAGATTTGATTTTCGTCGATTTCAATTTTACGAAGCGCATATGCTACATCTAAACCACTGTCACGCATATTCAAGCCCTGAGCTAATCCTTGTGCACCACATCCAACGATAACAACTTTCTTTCCGATAAGTTTGTTTACACCATCAGCGAATTCGCTGCTGTCCATAAAGTCACATTTACCTAATTCCTGAACTTTAAGTCGATGAGGTAATGAATTAAAATAATTTGCCATTTTTTTTGTAATTAATTGTATTAATAATTTGTTATTTTATAATTAAATCGGTTGATCTTCAAATTTTTTCAGATTTTCAAGCATATCGGTGAGACGCTCTACCTTTGATTTCGTAATAGCTATTCTACCCGAACGGATAAATTGCAAAACACCTATTGAATTACTCAACTCTTCGAATAATTGTTGAGTTTCGGCATAATGTCCTGATTTCAAAAATACTACGAAAGTTTCATTCATCTCTAAAATACGAATGCTATACTGGCGTATCAGATTTTCTATAGAGCCTAAAGCAAGTAACTTATCGGTTGCAAGCTTATAAAGAGCTATTTCTTGATGTACCAATTCTTCATCAGTATTAAAATATGCTTTCAGAATATCTATACGTTTGTCAATTTGTTTTACAACTTTTATAACTGTCTCACGAGTTGCCAAAACAGTAATTGTAAATTTATGAATTCCTTTAATTGCAGAAGGAGACACCGATAAGGTTTCGATGTTTATCGCTCTACGTGTGAAAATAATGGTTATTTGATTTAACAAACCTACCGTATTTTCAGAAAAAACTGTGATTGTATATAATTTTTTTTCCATGATGATAATTTTTTTTCATTAATGATTTTATAATAATTAATCACCTAATACTATATTGGTAACACTTGTTCCGGCAGGCATCATAGGATAAACCATACCTTTCTTCTCAACGTTAACAACCAATAAATAAGGTTTGTCATCTTTTACCATATCAGCTATAGCATCGTCCAGATCTTCTCTTTTTGATACTTCGCGTCCTTCAATTTTATAAGCCTTAGCAATAGTAATGAAATCGGGATTGTCAATTTCTGTAAATGAATATCTTTCATCGAAAAACATTTCTTGCCATTGACGAACCATGCCTAAGAAATCGTTGTTAAGAATTATCATTTTAACACCTATCCTTTCTTGCATGATAGTACCCAATTCTTGTATTGTCATTTGAAAACCACCATCTCCACAGAATAAGCATACCGTTCTGTCTTTTGCTCCGATTTTAGCACCAATCGCTGCAGGAATACCGAAGCCCATTGTGCCTAATCCTCCTGATGTAACCAAACTGCGTGTCTGAGAGTATTTGGAATAGCGTGCTGCCATCATCTGATTCTGACCAACATCAGTTACAATAACTGCTTTATGATTGGTTGCTTCCGAAACTTTATTAATAACTTCACCCATAGTCATTGATTGTGTTTCAGGATAAAGTTCTTTTTTAATAACTTTTTCGTACTCTCTATCATCGTATTCCTTGAAAGAATCAATCCATTCAGTATGTTTAGCCGGTTTTAACAATGCTGATATAGCGGGTATTGTATCTTTTGCACTACCCAGAACAGGTGCATCAGCCTTCACATTCTTGTTGATTTCAGCAATATCAATATCAAGATGTATAACTTTTGCTTGTTTGGCATAAGTATTCAAATCACCTGTAACACGGTCGTCGAAACGCATTCCAATAGCAATTAACACATCACATTCATTAGTTTTCATGTTGGGCGACATATTTCCATGCATACCCAGAAAACCTTTGTTTAATCTGTAATCAGTTGGCATTGCTGAAGCTCCCAAAAGTGTCCAAGCTGCAGGAATATCTGCTTTGTCGAGCATTTCTTTAAGTTCTTTTTCTGCTCCTGCCAACACAACACCTTGACCTATTAATGCATATGGTTTTTTTGCGTTGTTTATTAATTCTGCTGCTAAAGCAACTTGTTCGTTATTAACTTCAGGAACAGGAATATAACTACGGATGAAAGTGCAAGGTTTATAATCGAATTCAGCTTCCTGTATTTGAGAATTCTTTGTTAAATCGAGCACAACAGGTCCGGGACGACCGCTTTTGGCTATATAAAAAGCACGTGCTACTGCCCAAGCAATATCTTCTGCTCTTCGTATTTGATATGCCCATTTTGTGATTGGCTGGGTAATACCTACTACATCAATTTCCTGAAAAGCATCAGTACCTAATAAAGCAGCACCAACCTGACCGGTAATAACAACTAAAGGTGTGCTATCGAGCATTGCATCACTGATACCTGTAACAGTATTTGTAGCAGCCGGACCGGAAGTTACCAAGCAAACACCTGTTTTACCCGAAACACGTGCATAACCCTGAGCCGAGTGTGCAGCACCTTGTTCGTGACGAGCCAAAACATGATGAATTTTATCTCTATAGTCATATAGTGCATCAAATGCAGGCATTATCGCACCACCAGGATAACCAAAAAGTGTATCAACGCCTTCCTTCAAAAGCGATTCTATCAGAATCTGAGATCCTGTCATTTTTTTCTTTTCCATGTTTATTTAATTTATAATTGACAAAACTATTTACAATTTTACAATTTACTATTTGTAATAGTTTTTAGTCAGTAATTTTATAATCTTTAATAGTATTTTTATCTTTTAATGTGCAATGAAAAATATTAACTCATTAGCACATTCCTTAATTTCCACATTATCACATTATCATATTAGCATATTGTCACATTGACATATTAGCACATTCTCACATTAGCATATTAGCACATTATTCAACTATCCTTATTGCCCCTTTATCAGCCGAACTTACCATTGAAGCATAAGCTTTCAGGGCTTTACTGACGACTCGGTTACGATCTTTTGGAGTAAATGCCTCATTTCCTCTTGCTATTTCTTTTGCTCTTCGCGAAGCCAATTCTTCTTCACTGAGTTTAACATTGATCTTACGATTTGGAATGTCTATTTCAATTATGTCACCGTTTTGAATTAAGCCTATATTACCTCCTGCTGCTGCTTCCGGTGATATATGTCCGATTGATAAACCGGAAGTTCCACCTGAAAAACGACCATCTGTAATTAAAGCACATTCTTTTCCAAGTTTTTTCGATTTGATATATGAGGTAGGGTAGAGCATTTCCTGCATACCCGGACCGCCTTTCGGACCTTCGTGTGTTATTACAACAACATCGCCTGCAACAACTTCGCCACCCAATATGCCTGTGCATGCTGTGTCTTGCGAAGTAAAGACTTTAGCCGGACCGCTGAATTTCCATATACTTTCATCAACACCGGCGGTTTTAACAACACAACCATCTTGTGCGATATTTCCTTTTAAAATTGCTAAACCTCCATCAGCAGAATATGCATGTTTGATATCTCGTATACATCCATTTTCTCTGTCAGTGTCAAGTTCCTTAAACTGAGCGTTCTGTGAACCCATAACTAAATTAAATTTATGTCCGGGTGCACTTTTATAAATTCTTAAAGCTTCAGAATCGGGTTTTTCAGCAGTGATACTGTACTTGTAAATAGCTTGCTGTAATGTCAGACCATCGGCTCTATTTACATCTGTTTTCAAAAGACCGCCTTTTGCTAATTCACCAAGAATACCGAGTATACCACCTGCACGATTGACATCTTGAACATGATATTTATCGGTATTCGGTGCAACTTTACATAAATAAGGAGTTTTGTGTGAAAGTGCGTCTATATCATCCATTGTAAAATCAACTTCTGCCTCCTGTGCTATTGCCAAAGTATGTAATATTGTGTTAGTTGAACCTCCCATAGCAATATCAAGCACCATTGCATTCAAAAACGCATCTTTCGTTGCAATGCTTCTTGGCAAAACGCTGTCATCACCATCTCTATAATATTTATATGCATTTTCAACAATCAATTTAGCAGCATCTTCAAAAAGTTTAAAACGATTTGCATGGGTTGCTACTACCGTTCCATTTCCAGGAAGTGCAAGACCGATAGCTTCATTTAAGCAATTCATCGAATTTGCAGTAAACATGCCCGAACAAGAGCCACAAGTCGGACAAGCCGAGCTTTCAACACGTGCAATCTGCTCATCAGAAATCGTATCATCGGCTGCTTGTACCATTGCATCTACTAAGTCGATTTGTTTGCCATCAAGTTCACCTGCTTCCATTGGTCCGCCGGAAACAAATACAGTAGGAATGTTAAGTCGCATTGTAGCCATCAACATTCCGGGAGTAATTTTATCGCAATTGGAAATACAAATCATCGCATCTGCCTTGTGTGCATTAACCATATACTCTACGCTGTCAGCTATCAAGTCGCGCGAAGGAAGTGAATATAACATTCCATCATGTCCCATTGCAATACCGTCATCAATAGCAATTGTGTTAAATTCGGCAGCAAAACAGCCTAATCTCTCAATCTCAGCTTTTACTTTTTGCCCAATGCCATGAAGGTGAACATGACCGGGTACAAACTGGGTAAATGAGTTTACTATTGCAACAATGGGTTTACCAAATTGTTCATTAGTAACACCATTTGCTCTCCAAAGTGCTCTTGCACCTGCCATTTTTCTACCACCTGTGCTGGTCTGACTTCGTAAAATATTTTTCATTTTGTTTTAATTATTGAAATTTTTTAATTGATATTTCAGCTTTATAAAAGAAAAAACCTTTCTCATTTATGGTGAGAAAGGCTTATCCAATTTATTTATGATTTAATAATATTATCACATAACCATTCTCACCCTTGATGATCGACCAAAAGCACGACTAAGATTAAGTTGACGATATTATTAAAATTTGATGACATTTTTGTTTTGTAAAATTTCGACTGCAAATATAAAGAGATAAATTCAAATAACAAACATTTTGATGTTTTTTTCCCATTTGAACTAATAAATATGTTGTTTTTAGTTGATATTTATGTTAAAATAAATCAGATGCAATGCATTAATCATTCATACCGAATTATATTTGCAGGTAGAATTTTGGTTATTAAATAGGAGGGTCCTACCATCATCAAAGCCGAAATAATCAGAGTACCGATATTTAGAGCTATAATCAGCGACCAGTTAAACAGTATAGGCACTTTTGATATATAATACGCTTCCGGATCTAAAGGAATAATACCAAAAAAGTATTGTAAAGCACATATAGCCAGGCCAATAATATTGCCCCAAATCATACCTTTTCCTATCAAGAAGAAAGAATGATACAGAAATATCTTCCTGACCGACCAATTAGTTGCACCTACCGATTTTAGAATACCTATCATAGTTGTACGCTCCAAAATCAGTATAAGCAAACCGGAAATCATATTAAAACCTGCGACAGCCAGCATTAAAAGTAATATAACCCATACGTTTATATCCAACAACTCAAGCCATGAGAATATTTCCGGATTTATCTCGCGTATTGTCTGTGTGAAAAGTAAATTACCGTTTGCCATAGGCTTATTTGCCGTCATAAAATAAACCTTATTGCCAATTTCATCAATACGGTCAAAATCACTGATAATAATTTCATAGCCGCTAACTTCCTTATCATTCCATTCGTTGAGCTGCCGAATATGACGTATATCGGTCAGTACAAATAACTTATCATATTCAATGAAGTTTGTGGAATAAATGCCTGTAATCTTAAATTTTCGAGCTTTTATCTGATCTTGCATAAAATAGGCAAAAAACGACTCGCCTAATTTTAATTGAAATAAATCAGCTTGATATTTTGAAATTACTACATTATTAACCAAGGAATCTTCTAAATTAATAAAATCTCCTTCAACTAAATTATTCTTAAAGAAACTTATATCAAAGTCAGTATCAATACCTTTCAATACAATTCCTTGAAATAATTCATTAGTTTTTATTATCCCAGGCTTGGTGGCAAAGGCTTGCAAATGCTTTACTCCCTCTATTGATGCAAGTGCATGTTTCAGCGAATCGCTAATGATAATAGGCTCTGTTTCGTAAGTGTTGTTGCTGTCGAAATTAGTAATTTGAATATGGCCGCCGAAGCCTATTGTTTTATTTCTTATTTCTTTTTTGAAGCCGGTTACTATACATACAGCCAGTAACATAACTATCATGCCAATTGCAATTCCGATTGTTGCAATACGAACAGCAGGACGGGAAACATTCTTCCTATCCTGCCTGAAATGTATACGTTTGGCTATGAAATATTCAAGATTCATTTTAATTTTTAAGAGTGTTGCCCGGATATGCTTCCAAAGCTTTCTCTAAAACAATTAAAGCCTTTTTTAAAGCTTCTTTTTCAAGTACATATGCAATTCTTACTTCATTGCGCCCAACATTTGGTGTAGTGTAAAAACCTGATGCCGGTGCCATCATTACTGTTTGTCCTTCAAATTCGAAATCAGATAATAACCATGCACAGAATTTATCAGCATCATCAACCGGTAATTTTGCTACTGTGTAAAATGCTCCCATCGGTATTGGCGAATACACTCCCGGTATGCGATTCAATCCGTCAATCAGATATTTCCTACGTTCTACATATTCATTATACATTTCCAGCATGTATTCTTCCGGAGTATCGATAGATGCTTCGGCTGCAATCTGACCAATTAGAGGCGGACTTAAACGTGCCTGGCAGAATTTCATTACATTCTCTCTTACTTTTTGGTTCTTGGTTACTAATGCTCCTACTCGAATGCCACATTCGCTATATCTTTTTGATACAGAATCGAATAATACTACATTTTCTTCTATACCGTCAAGATGAAATGCTGAAATATAAGGTGCTCCTGTATAACAAAACTCTCTGTACACTTCGTCTGAAAATAAAAATAGATTATGTTTTTTTACGAGTTTCTTTATGCTGTTCATTTCCGAACGTGTGTAAAGATATCCTGTAGGATTATTAGGATTACAAATCAGAATGCCTTTTGTTCGTGGTGTTATCAATTCTTCAAATTTTTCTACCGGAGGCAATGCAAATCCATCTTCTATACTGCACAACAAAGGTTTTATAACTGCTCCTGCTGCTATTGCAAATGCTGTGTAGTTGGCATAAGCCGGTTCCGGTACAATTATCTCATCACCCGGATCTAAACAACTCATAAAGGCAAAGTTAACAGCTTCCGAACCACCTGTAGTTACAATGATGTTATCTTCAGTTACGTCTATATTGAATCGTTGATAGTAACTTGCCAATTTTGTACGTAGACTTTTTATTCCGTCGCTCGGACTGTATTCGAGTATAGTTCTGTCGATATTACGAATAGCATCAATGGCTACTTGTGGAGTCTTTAAATCGGGCTGACCGATATTCAGATGGTATACTTTTACACCTCTTGCTTTAGCTTTGTCAGCAAGTGGCACTAATTTGCGTATAGGTGATGCGGGCATAGAATCGCCTCGCTGTGATGTATGTGGCATGATTATATAAATTTTGCTTGCAAAAGTAGTGAAATTATTTAAAATCTACTATCAACTTGACATTAAACTGTCGTCCCGTAAGATAATTCGGAACTGCTAATTGCTGTCCGTAAATATCTGTTACCCAATAATAAGAATTGACATTTTTAAAATCCATCAGGTTAAACACCTCTAAATTCAACCAGATGCTTTCTAATCCTCTTAACCACTTCTTGCTCATTATCTTATCTTTACCGCTGATTAACTGTCGCGATCCTCCTATATCGACTCGCTTATAAGCTGGTGCTCTGTATGCACCTCTGTACAGGTTATTTTTCGGCGGACTAAAGGGCATACCGTCAGAATAAACAAATTTAAGTTGTAGTTTGTAGTTGGGATTATTTGGTAGATAGTCTTGAAACATCATCGAAAATGCGTATCGTTGTTCGTTTGGACGGGAATTCCATGAGGGCCATACTCTTGCGTATGAGCTGATTTCACCATATTCATCATATTTATATTGCAGATAGCTATCGCCGATTATATCTTCCTTCGAATTCATTAATGATAGGTTTATCCATGAATCTGTACCCGGAACTAATTCGCCGAAGAGTTTGAAATCCACTCCTGCTGTATATGCTTTGGCGTTGTTATTTCCTGAATATGTGATTTTTACATTATCGACGTCATATGTTATAACTCGGTCTGCTAATTTTAAATATGCTTCTGTGGTAAACTTAAACGGTCGACCAAAGGCTCTAAAATAATGATCGCCTCCTAATACAAACTGTACCGATCTTTGTGATTGTATTTTGTTGTTGAGTAATATCGAAACATTGCCTAAAACATCGCTTATTGTATCTCTTATTTCTTTGTAAAATGGTGATTGATAGTATAATCCTGTGCCAAATCTGAAACTGAAATCTTTTTTCCAATCGGGGATAAATGATATGGAAGCTCTCGGACTTAATAAAAATTCATTGTTGAATGTCCAATAGCTGGCTCGCAAACCTCCTGTGGCACTAAAACCTCCTGCTTCGTTACGCCATTTGTATGTGTCTTGAAAAAATGCTGAAGTCCGCCAACTTGTCAATACTTTCGATGACTTCAAATTATAATATAAGTTTACAGTTTCATCATTATATGGTAATGAATAACCTGCTGAATCCCTCCATTGCCATTCACTTATTTTATCAGCTATTATCTCTCTCTGAAAATTGACGCCCCATTTCAGTTTGTGGAATATCCCATTAAACTCGCCTGAATGTGAAAGGTTTGCTACTGTTGCATTTAATGTATTGCGCGCATGTTCATGATATTTTCCTATACCAAGTTGAGATCCTTTGCGCTCTTCTTCATTCAAATTCATTTTCACTTCATCAAGTCGATATTCACTTAAAATATCGAAACTTTCGTATTCATCTGTCTGAAATGCTGAAGCAGTAAGGCTTAATTTTATGTTTTGTTGTGGATGATAATGATAGCTTAAAGCACCAAATGCCGTTCTGAATATATCTTTTTCCTGACCTTCGAAGAAGATTGTCAACTGTCGACCCATGTTGTATGTGCCAAATGAAGTCTCCCGTGTAGCCGGTACGAAATTAAAGAGATTTTGAGAAAAGTTTCCCAGAAAAGAAAGCTCCGACTTATCATTCAATTTATAGGTAAAATATCCTTGATAATCGACAAATGACGGATTATATTCTCCTTGAGTGTCTAATGTGCCAAGTAGATAAGCTGCTGTTTTATAACGTATTCCATGTATTTGTGTGAATTTATTTTTTGAAGTCCCGACATATGCTGTTGCGCCTAACAAACTTAAAGATGCTGATGATTCAAATTCTGTGGGTTTCTTATATTCTATATCCAATACTGATGACATTTTATCGCCATATTCAGCATTAAAGGCACCTGAAGAAAATCCAACCTTTTGCACCATATCCTGATTAATGAAACTCAAGCCTTCTTGCTGCCCGGCGCGAATAAGCAATGGTCGGTATACTTCTATACCATTGACATACACAAGATTTTCATCAAAATTGCCACCACGAACATTATATTGCGAACTTAACTCATTACTCGATGCAACTCCTGCAAAACTTATCAATATAGATTCAAAATTTCCTGAAATATTGGGAATTAGCTTAGCTTTTTCAGGATTAATAAAATCCATCGTAGACGTTTGCCTTCTTTGTGCAACTACATCAAAATCTTGCATTTGTGTAGCACTTGACCGAAGTTCAACAGAAATTTGCATAACCGCCTGTTTGGGGATAATTGTATGACGAATAGTTTTATAACCAAGCATCGAGTAAACAATCGTCATAGAATCTGTTACAGTAGTTGAGATTTCATAATAGCCATTTTGATTTGTAGTTGTACCTGTTGTAGTGCCGTCAAAATATACATTAACCATCTCTAAACCTCTGTTGTTGGAGTCAATAACATATCCGAAAACCCTTAATTTGGATTGTGCGAGAATAGAAAAAGATGTTAGAAAAAAAATGAAATATATTATGACTTTTTTGAACATTTACTATAACTTGACTCTTGAGAGGTTTCCTTAAAAAATTAGTGTGCAAATTTAACAAAAAAAATGAAGTTTCACCTCACTTTGTCTCCTCATTAGCAAACGATTTATAAGCTGAATTATTATCATTCACCAGAAAAATATACTAACACCTATAATACTGATAATTGCTCCAATAACCTGATGAGGCTTAATTTTCTCTTTAAACATAATGGCAGAAGGTGCTATTATCAGTACAGGAACTAAGGACATGAAAGTTGAAGCTATACCGGTTTTTGTTTGCTGAACAGCATAAAGAGAAAGAGTAATGCCGATAAACGCTCCGAAAAATGAACCTATTATTACTGATTTTAGACCATTTATGTCTTTTACCGCCTTATGTACATTATGCCATTGTTTGCTGAATGTCAGCATTATAACAAAGAAAATCAAAGCGAATATTATCCTTATCTGTGTTGCTGCAAGTGGGTCGTAGCTTCCTATGCCTTTTTTGCTTAATATTAAACCTAAAGCTTGTCCGGTCGCTCCTAAAAATGCAAACATTAATCCTTTTAACGGCATCCTAAATTTTAATTTTTTGTCTACTATTACGATTACAATGCCTGAGAAACTGATAATTATTGCAATTATACTTTTTAGAGCCAATACTTCCTTCAGAAAGAACCATCCAATAATAGTTGTGATGACCGGTACCAAGCTCATAATCAAAGCTGCCGTTCTCGAGCCTATCAATAAATACGATCTAAATAAAAACATATCGCCGAGAAAAAGCCCGACAACACCCGATAAACCAAGCCAAAACCATTGGTAACCTGAGGCATCGAAAGGAATGAAGTTGTTTCCAGTAAATAGTAGAGTAAAACCTAACAGGATGAATGTCAGCACTATTCTTATGAAGTTTACAGAAATAGAGCCTATTTTTCTACCTGCCTTTTCAAAAAATAATGCACTTAAAGTCCAACATATAGCAACTGCAAAAGCAGCAATTTCGCCTTTATACATAAAGTATCATTTTATAAAAAGCAACAAAATTACATTAAATTTCTTATTGAAGTATGAAATGTAGAGTTATTATCATTAAATAATATTACCTAATCACTTTTCAGCATACATCAACTTATCAATATCAACTTTTTCTTTTTTGTTCTTCCTCTCCGGATGCATAATTTTGTACACCACAGGCACTACTACTAAGGTTAAAAGTGTGGACATGGTCATCCCGCCTATTATCACCCATGCCATTCCATTGCGTAATTCGGCTCCCGAACCGGTTGATAGGGCAACAGGCAACATCCCGATAACGGTTGACAGGGCAGTCATCAAAATGGGACGGGTACGGATTTTTACCGATTGAATCAATGCTTCGTCAATGTTTTTACCTTCGCGTCGAGCGTCATTGGCAAAGTCAACCAGCAAAATTGCGTTTTTAGCTACTAATCCAACGAGCATAACCAATCCCAGCATGGCATAAATACTCATTGCGGTATTTGTTAGTGCCAAAGCCAGAATTGCACCAACGATAGAGAACGGGATGGAAAACATCACAACGAATGGATCTGTCCAGTTGTTGTACAACACAACCATCGAGAAGTAAATCAACATCAGTGATAAAAGTAGGGCAGTAGTGAGCACGCTCATCGAATCACTCATCTTTTTCATATCACCGGTAGCTTGTATACTCAATCCGGCAGGCTTATGCAATTTATCCACTTTTGCCATAAACTCTTTTGCAATGGCACCGGCAGGAACGCCAAAAGCTTGCGAACGTAATGTTACAGAGCTGTTCCGGTCGAATCGTTCCAGACGGTTTGGACCTGTTCCCAGGCTAATGTTGGCAAATTGCGACAGCTTTACACTTTCGCCACGACTATTGACAAACGCAAGGTTCGTTACATTTTCGGATTGTTTGCGATAAGCTTTGTCAGCGCGAATATTAATATCATACTCATAATTTCCTTCTGTATATTTCAATTGGTTATTTCCCTGAAAATTCATTTGCATAACCATCCCCACATTGTCGAGCGAAAGTCCGAGTTCTGACATTTTATCGCGGTTTACGGTAACAGTAATTTCGGGAGTGGCATTTTCAACTGAAAGTTCCTGTTGCATCACGCCCGGAATAGAACCCAATATGTCCAACGCTTGTCCGGCAAACATCATAACTGAATCGGTATTGTTGCATGTTATGATATATTCAACCGCAGCCTTTGACGCTGTCCCGGTTAAGCTTACACTAAAAACATTCACCTTAGCATCCACCAAAAAATCCGATAGTGGTTTGCGGATACGGGTAATGTAAGTTTCGGTGTCCTCTTTCTGTTTTTTCAGTTTTACGTCCAATTCAGCTAAATAAGGTGTTCCTTTTGTGCTTTGCGTATTGTCGCTGGTGAGCCCTAACATAGTAACAACATTTTCCACTTCGGGGCGACCCATAAACCAATTTTCGGCACGACGAACTAAAGCGTTAGACTTTTCCATCGAAATGTCTTTTGGCATCTCCAGCTGTACCATAAATTCTCCACGGTCAATGTAAGGCTGAAATTCAAAGTTGATAAACCCAAGCGGGAACAGCGACATTACGGCTACGGTTATGATAAGCACCACCATTCCAACCCAGCGTTTGTGTCCTAAACTCCATTTCAGAATTTCAGAAACCCAATTGCTAAAATCTGAAATAACCTTTTCGAAACCCTTGAGAAATTTTCCAAAAATATTGTTAGTTTTAATTTCCTGTATATTTCCAAACCTTGAAGTTAGAAGTGGCACTAAGGTAAGTGCAGCCAACAAACTAAATAAAATGGAAATGACAATAACGCCGCAAAACTGGCGTAAAATATCAGATACAAGTGTATTTGTGAAGATTACGGGCAAAAACACCATCACTATTGCAACTGTAACTGCTATTACCGTGAATCCTATTTCGTTCAAAGCATCGAATGTTGCTTTCACACGGTTTTTTCTCATTTCGATATGGCGATACACATTTTCGATAACCACGATGGCATCGTCTACGAGTACCCCTATAACTAATGACAGGGCTAATAACGACATCAAGTTGAGTGTGAAATTGAACATCTTCATTCCGATAAAAGTTGCCACGAGTGATACCGGAACAACCACCATCACGATAAGGGCATTGCGAAAGCTGTTCAGAAAAAGCAGAATTACCACTGAAACCAATAAAATTGCAAGCAGTAAATCGGTGATAACCGAATTAATGGATTGGTGCGTAAAGGTGGTTGTGTTTTGAGCAACGCCGATTTGTAAACCTTCAGCATTGTAAGTTTCTTGCAGTTGAGTAATGGCCTTCATCACCTGATTGCTTACTTTTATGGCATTTGCATCCGATTGTTTCTGGAGATTAATAAGAATAGCGTCTTCCCCATTTACTCGTCCAAGTTTCACCGGGTCTTTTACTGCATCCGACACATCGGCAATATCGCTGAGACGTATCTGAGCTCCGGTTTGCGTGGTACTGACCACTAAATTACGCAGTTCAGCAACATTATCTAATTTACCTGAAAGTCGAATAGCGGTTTGCGATTCGTCACTATGCAAATATCCGGTCGGAAAATCGAGGTTAGCAGCACGGATAGCACCTTGCACTATCAGAGGAGTTAATCCCAATGCCTTCAGTTTGTCTTGTTTGAGATTAACCTGAATCTCACGTTGCATGCCACCAACAAGAGTGATTTTAGCTACACCCTGAACTCGCGAAAGTTCCGGCACTACACGCTTATCAACCAAATCGTAAAATCCTGTGGGCTCCATATTTGAAGTAGCCGAGAGTATCAGAATTGGTTTCTCATCAACTGATATTTTAGAGATAGTAGGCGAAAGTATGTCTCGTGGTAATTCTGCACGTTTTGCATCTAACAAGTTTTGCGCATCTGTTACGGCTTTGTTGATATCTGTTCCGTAATTGAACGAGACAATAAGCATTGACATACCTTCAAATGAAAACGACTGTAACTGGTCAATCCCCTCCATACTCGAAAGAGCATCTTCTGCCTTTCGGGTAAGCGAGTTCTCCACTTCGCTGGGTGAAGCACCCGGATAAATAATTTGTACATTAAGTACCGGCGGAGTAAATTTAGGCATAAGTTCGGCACTTAAACTTATATAACTCAGGTATCCCAAAACAATCAACAGTAAAAACATTACTATGACATATATTGGGCGTTTGATTGATAATTCTGAAATTTTCATACTCTTACTTATTTATTATCCAACTTTATTGAACACTTTTAACTTTAGAGCCTTCTGTGATATTTATTAAACCACCTACTACCACGCTATCGCCACACTGCAATCCTTGCAACACTTCGATTTGTTCATCTACCATGTTTCCTACAACAATGCTCTGCTTTTTTGCAGTTCCGCTTTTTATAACAAATACGCTTGCTGCCTCCACACTTCCACTGATAGCATTACGAGGGATGATAATTCCATTTTTTTGAGTATCTGAATTGAAATTAACTGATATAAACATCCCTGATTTTAATTCTTTTTTTCCGTCTGTAATGGTTATTTCTACAGGGAAGTTTAGAGAGCGTTCAGCCTTGTCGCCTATAAAAACGATTTTGCCAGCAAAGGTTTCACCAGGAAATGTCTCACTCACAAGCCTGACCATTTGACCTTTCCATATGTCCAAAATTTGCTTTTCAGTAACAAAACACATTACTTTCAGTTGCGAATTGTCTATAATATCGAATAATTTGGAGCCGGGATTCAGATAGCTGCCTACCTCCACATACCGTTTATTTATGGTTCCGGCGATAGGTGCTTTTATTGAAGCATCGGCAAGATGACGCTTGCTGGTAACATAACGACTTTCTGATGCCACCATTTGTGTGTGTAAATTATCCAACTGCTGGTCGGTAACGCCACCTTGTGCGTTCGAGTTTTTATAGCGTTCGTAATCCTTTTTCAATCCTTCAAAAGCAGCTTCTGCCGAGGCAACATCAGCACTAAGCATTTCGCTGTCAAGTTGAATCAGTAGTGTTCCTTTGTTGACAACACTACCTTCGTCAACATAAATATTTACAATGCGCCCCGACACATCAGAGACAAAAGGTAGTTCGCGCAATGCTTGAAGTACGCCACTTGATGAAAAACCAACTACATAAGTACTGTCTTTTACAGTAATAATTTTTACGGCAACGGCAGATGAAACATCGGCTACCATTTGTGTTTTTTCTTTGGTTGTTTTTTTATTCATCACTAAAACAACCACAATAGTTGCGACTACTGCGCATATTGAAAGGATATAAATTATTTTTTTCATACGACCTTATTTTTTCTAATTATTTTCGTTTGTTAAACTGTGGATGTCTCCGTTAGCTTTTTTCAAATCAATGAATGCTTTCATGTAATCATTCAGCGCGTTGGCGTAGCTCAACTGTGCCTGCACAAGCGACTGGCTCACGTTGAGAATATCGGACATGGAAGACAACCCTAACACGAAGTTATTTTCGGCAACGTTAAATACATCTTCCGCTAACTTCTGATTGTCACGTTGTAGTGCAATCGTGTTGTGAGCATCATTGAGCTTTGTCCGGGCATTTAGATATGCTACGCTCAACGACTGTTCAAGTATTTTGGCATCTTCCTCTGTTTTTTGAACTTCTATGCTGTTTTGATGAATTTTCGCTTTGCGCGAAAGTCCGCTAAATATCGGAACTCGTAAATTCAGTCCGACAACAGACGTTGGATACCAATAGTTGGTTTCTCCTCTAAAAAACTCGTCGCTCACTCCATTGTACTGATAATTGAGTATCAGCGCGAGCGTAGGAAGATTTTCGTACACGGCAGATTTTCGTTGTAGTTTCACCATATCCATTTTTTTCATAAGCAGTCGGTAAGGCGTTTGATTTTCTATGAAAAATGACATATTGGCATTGATTGTCGCCTTTTCTTCGAAAAGTGCGAGATTAACCTCTTGAATATCAATCGGGTTGTTTACATCGAATCCCATTTGCAGTTTTAGTAGGTTTTTCTGTACATCCGCAGCATTTTTGATAGAGCCTTTTTGAGTGGTCAGGTTTACTAAATTCACTTTTAATCGGTCAACATCAATTTTTTTTACCAAACCATTTTTGTAGTTTACCTCCATTGTACTCAACATTTTACTCACTAATTCGATACTTTTTTCCATTTGTACGACTGCATATTCGGTGGACTGAATGGCATAAAACAGGTTAGCTGTCTGATAAATAATATCTTCTTCGTTCGACTCCACACCCAAAGCAGCCATTTTCTCAGCCGTTTTTGCAATTTCCAACGTATTAAAAAGTGAGAAGTTTAATATTTGCTGATTGAGTGATACTCCTACATTCGCATTGAAAGTCATTCCCATCTCGATGGTCATGTATTTTTCGGCATTAGGATCTTGTGCTGCAGGTGGTAACATACTGTTAATGAAGTTAGGCATTATAAACTTACTCCTTTTCAGGTTGTCGTTCAAACTTGCCGATCCGCTGATTTGAGGCAGCAAAGTGCCCAATACCTCCTGGCGGGCAAAAGTTGCTTTTTCTTGGTCATAATGAGCCTTTTTCAGATTCCGGTTATTTTCAACGGCGTATTCGAGGCACTGCTGCAATGTATAAGCTGTTTGAGATAATGCACTAAGCGTACTGATAAAAATTATGCACGCTATGTTAACCGTTTTAATTACAAGTGGTTTCATACGTAAATAATGTGCTAATATGCTAATGTGCCAATATGTCAATCAAGAATCGGAACATCAGCGGTTTATACTAAAAAATATAATAATCTAATTTACTGTCGTTTGGCTATCAATTTATCCTCATGATCGTTCCATATTTGTAAATTTTATTTAAAGCAATTCTCTTCCTCGTTCCGACACGATAGCTCTAAGGTGATATTCAACTGCATCTTCGAAGTGGGATTTTGGCAAATATGGGTTTCGCTTGATGATGCTGTTTATGTAGAACCCGAAAACCGAGTAGGAAATATAACTGCTAAGATACTCTACATTAATACTATGCATATAAATACCTTCACTTATCCCCTTACGTAGATTTGCTTCCATTTTAGCCTGAAACAGTCCTGATCCGACAAGATGCTCTGCTGTTGCTTCGTTTGGACTCATACGCATAATGTCATAGAAAAATATGGGACTTAGCGCATAGAAAAAATGGTTTAACTTCACAAATCCGGTTCGTAGATTTTCGATTGCAGAATGGGCAGGGTCATCCAATCCGCTCATTGCTTCCTGCATATCCGATGAAATGGACAAAATACATGCTTTCACTAACTCTTCTTTTGAAGTGAAATTGTTATATAAAGTTTTTTTTGTAATGCCCATTTTGCCGGCAACTTCCTCTAAGGAAAGCCTTAAACCTTCTTGCTTAAATACGTTAATCGCTTTGTCTATGTAGGTCTTTTTACGGTTATCTGTACTCATAATTGCTTGATTAATTATTTTATGAAATAAACACAGTACAAAATTATACTAATTATACTTACATAGTGTAATATGTAACTTGAATTGCTCTAAGTTTAACTTTATTTAACTTAAAGGGTAATTGTTGCACAATTAAATTTCAATTTGATTTAACTGAATATCAACAATTAATAATGCTGATAAAGCGTTTGTTGCTTCATGTTTTGTAAAATCTCAAAATGGAGTTAAAAAACATATCATTAGGATTTAATTTGTAGTATCTTTGCACGATTAAAAACAAATATTCAACAAAAGCAATATCAGACAGATATGATTCCACATTACAAAAACAAACCACGCCCCGAAAAAGACATGATTTTTGGCATTCGTGCCGTAATAGAAGCAATTCAGGCAGGTAAAGAAATAGATAAAATCCTTATCCGTAGAGATATGGGTGGTGATTTGGCTCGTGAACTTTATTCTATACTTGAAGAGATTAATGTTCCTGTTCAAAAAGTTCCTTTAGAAAAATTGAACAGGATAACTATGAAAAATCATCAGGGAGTGATTGCTTTTATATCGCCTGTGTCTTATCAGAAAATTGAAGATATTATCCCTGGTATTTACGAAGAAGGTCGTAATCCGTTTATTGTAGTGCTCGATAATATTACTGATGTGCGTAATTTTGGTGCAATAGCACGCTCGTGCGAATGCGCCGGAGTTGATGCTATTGTAGTTCCTGCAAAAGGTGGTGCTGCTTTAAATGCCGATGCTGTAAAAACATCTGCCGGAGCTTTAATGAAAATACCTGTTTGCAGAGAAGATAATATTGTAAACGCATTAAAATTTTTAACAGCTTCAGGTATAAAACTTATTGCTGCAACAGAAAAAGCAGAAAAATTTTATACGCAAGTTGAATATAACAATCCGATTGCTATTATAATGGGTTCTGAGGATGAAGGCATTAACCCTGCTCATTTAAGAATTTGTGAAAATTTAGTGAAAATACCTATACTTGGAACTATCGACTCCCTGAATGTTTCAGTGGCAACAGGTGTTATGTTGTATGAAGTAGTCAGACAAAGAAGTATATAAGTAAATATTTTGTAATAGTCATTTTGCTTTATGGAAATAATTTACGAAGATAACCATATAATTGCAGTCAATAAATCCTCATCTGAGATTGTACAAGGCGATAAAACGGGCGATGAACCACTTTCTGAAAGTGTAAAAAACTATATTAAAGAAAAATATAATAAGCCGGGGGAAGTATTTCTTGGTGTTACTCATCGATTAGATCGTCCGGTGAGTGGGGTAGTGCTGTTTGCTCGCACAAGTAAGTCATTAACACGATTAAATGAAATGTTTAAGACTCAGCAAATCAAGAAAATATACTGGGCGATAGTTAAACAAGTTCCCGAAAGTACAGAGAATACTTTAGTACATTATTTAGTGCGTAATGAAAAACAGAACAAATCATATGCTTACGACAAAGAAGTACCAAATTCAAAGAAAGCTATATTAAAATACAGATTGTTAGGTCATTCCGATAAATACCATTTGCTTGAAGTTCAATTAGAAACCGGTCGTCACCACCAGATAAGATGTCAGCTTGCCAAAATAGGTTCTGCTATCAAAGGCGATTTAAAATATGGCTTCCCACGCTCAAACCCTAATGGAGGTATTTCTCTACATGCTCGTTATGTTGAATTTATTCATCCTGTTTCAAAAGAACTGATTAAAATAACAGCACCGGTACCAAAAGAAGATAAAATTTGGGAAGTGTTTGAAAATTTATCTTAAAGATTATAAGTTACAAGCTGAAGTCTAAATCTAAATTCAATTGGGTATATTGTTCTTCGTCATCATTATTGGCATTGCTGATACCAAAACCAATAAGACGGACAGGTTTGACAGAGAAATCAATTCCTTTCATCATTTCTCTTGCAATAGGCCAAAACTGTTCAAAATTTGTAATTTTTTTAGTCAAAGTGCGACTACGCGTAATAATTTTAAAGTCAGCATATTTGATTTTGACAGTAATTGTTCTACCGTAAAAATCTTCTTTCTTCATTCGCGAAAAGACCTCTTGTGCTAAATGATACAACTCCACTGTCAGTAAAATCCGATTATCTTTATCTTGTAGAAATGTAGTTTCGTTGCTGATTGATTTAATTGTACGTTCGGGTTGTACCTCCCTCTTATCTATTCCTCTTGCATAAAGATAAAAATCATGTCCTGCTTTACCAAAAAGCTGTATAAGTTCTCTTTCTGAGCGTTGTTTTAAGTCCTGTCCTGTAAAAATACCATTATCATGCATTTTTCGAGCAGTAACCTTACCCACACCAAAAAACTGCTCTATTTTCAAAGATTCGACAAACTTATCAATATCATCCGGTAGAATAGCAAAAATACCATTAGGCTTTTTCTGCTCAGATGCAATTTTTGCCAGAAATTTATTAATAGATACACCTGCTGATGCCGTCAAGTCTGTTTCTTTAAAAATTCGTTTCTGAATTTCTTTTGCTATTAGTATAGCAGATGGGTTATTCTTATTGTTGATGGTTACATCTAAAAAAGCTTCATCAAGTGATAAAGGCTCAACTAATGGCGTATATTCTAAGAAAATATTTCGTATCTGTTCGGATATCTGATGATAAACATCAAAACGCGGTGGGACAAAAATCAATTCGGGACATTTATTTTTAGCTGTGAGAGAAGGCATAGCGGAGCGAACACCATATTTCCGAGCCTCATAACTGGCTGTAGCTACTACACCCCTTGCCTCGCTATATCCCACAGCAATAGGCTTACCCTGTAACTGTGGATTGTCGCGTTGTTCTACAGAAGCGTAGAAGGCATCCATATCGATATGAATAATTTTCCGCATGCACAAAATTACGGAAATTTTCGGATCATTTGATTACTTTATCTACAACTCCTTGACTTTTCGACTCAATCCATTCATAATCATACTATGTGGTGCAAATGCAAAAAGAAAAACCGCTAACAGTCTACTTTATAAACTATTAGCGATTTTCTGCTCTCCCTCTTGTTATCGAAACAAATTTTAACTGCCTGTTAAACAATAAATTAATAATTCTCAATCTTAATATTTTGGCGACATTTGGCGACATTTAATTAATTCACTTGAATTTTATTACATCTGCTTTAAATTCCCTAATAATAATCGCATCTAATTGCGGATATTCTTTTTTGGCATTCTTAATTAAAATATCCCTTGTTTCATCGTAATATCCGGTAATGCCTAATTTAACTTTTACAGTTCCTAAATACTCATACTCCATTACCGGCTTACTGTCGGTAAATACATAAACATTTTGATATCTCTCAGCATTAGCGGTTTGCTTACTTACTACATAATTTTCATAACCAGCAGAAATCAGAAACATTAATATAATGCCTGATAAAAAATAAATTAGTTTTGCTTTCATATAGTTATTTGAATTTTATTACATCGGCTCGATGCTCTTTAATTATTATCGCATCTAATTCAGGATAGTGTTTTATTTGAAAAAATCCTCATTATCAGTAGAAACTATTAATTTTATATTTTTCATTTCAAATAATTTTAACAAGGCATTTTTAAAACCTCTATATATAGAATCATAAGCAAAATCATCGTCTGTAATAACACAACAATATGTAGAGAAAATTTTAACTTCTTTAAAATTAAATGTAGAATTATCAGTCATACGAATAGGATACAAAACATATTCTATTATTCCATTTTTATTATATCCAAATAAAAAGTAAAATCCATCTGTGCGTTCAACTATTCCCTTGTTGTAAATTTTAGGATTTTCCAGAATTTCAGTTCTTGATTTTTCAGGGAATTTTAAGTTTTTAATTTCACTTTCTGTAAGATGTATAACATTTTCCTTTAATGTCTGTAATTGTTTTTCAAGTGCATCCATAATATTGTTTTTTAATACTTTACTTATTTAAAATTTCTAAATCATTATTTCCGAAAATAAAGCGGAAAACTTGATCTTTTTTCTCTTGTCCCATCTCAATGGTAAGAGTGGCTTTTACTTCTTTTAGTTCGTAATCTTTTTTATTACCTTCTTTTTCTGCTTGGTAGTATTGAAAAAAATTAAAATTTAAAACTTCACATATTTGAGCCAAAAGATTTGTATCAAGACTTTGCTTATTAAAAACTGTTTTTTCAATGTTTTGTCGCTGTTTTCCAATGCTTTTAGCAAATGTTGCTATAGGTATTTCTTTAGCTATCACTTTGTTTTTAATAATCTCTCCGATGTTTACTCTTTCTATTTTCATAACCATAAAATTAATATTGTTTGTAATCTTGAAATTTATTTTCGTAATCTTAAAAATGTTAATAATGATTAATTATGTAATCATTAGATATTACATGTAATTAAATATATTACATTTGCGCAGTGTTCAGTTTTGAACATCACAACAAATATTAAACTATTTATCAACATGAAGAAAAGAATTAATCAAAATCAATTAAAAGACTGGTTAGATTCTCTAACTGTCTTAGAGTATCCTATTATCAGAAAGGAAATTATTGATAAGTGTAAAATCACTGAACAAAAGTTCAGACATTGGAAAGCCGGTAATTCGAGAGTGCCGGTATTAGCACAGGAAATTATTAACGAAATAGCAGGTAAAGCTGTATTTAATTAAAAATCAAAAATTAAAATTTATGAAAACATCCCTATTTACTCTAATGCTCATTTTACTTGCTTCCTGTACATCACAAAAGCAAGTACCAGTTAAACCAACTCCGACAATCGAGGTTTACGAAATATATTACTAACCGGTAAATAAATAAAATATGTGGAAAGATTTTTTAAAACTAAAAAGTCCAGATGGTTATCAAATAACCGTCGGTATCCGATATCGAATATTCCTAATCATCAATTGTAATTTCAATCCGCTGAATTTTATAGATTTTGCAGAAATTAATATCAGATCAATCAAAGAAGTTGATAGATTGAAAAAGGTTGAAAAATATGATGATGGTAGTGGTTTCTTTATTTTTTCAATAAAACCTGAAATAAATAAAGAAAAATTATTCAGAGATATCGAAAATCAGTTTAATGAGTATTTTTTTAAAGAACAATAACCATGATACTATCATTTTGTGAAGATCGTTTTGTCGAATTAATATTAAAGAAAGAGAAGCTTTATACATTAAGAAAATCTGACAGAATAAAACCCGGACAAATACTCCAGTTATGGAAACATAACCCTCGCAATGTAACTAAGAACCCTTATCAATTCGGTACTGCTATTTGTCCTGTAGTTGATAAAATGGAACTAATCCCTGATGATAACAAAGTAATACATCTTTCATCAACCAAAGAGGAACACAACCAAAGGTATGAAATAAAAGATGTTGAACATTTTGCCCACGGTGATGGGTTCGCCTCATGGCAGGAAATGAAAAAATTCTTTCCAAAACGATGTATTATATATAGAATATGGTTGAGTAATGTTAAACCCACATTACAATTCTACTATACTGTTTATGACAATAAACAGGGAATGGGTTATATTCTGCCACCTGATATTAATATAAATGATTATATTGTTCGAGAACCTGTAATGATAGCAGGCGAAATTATTCATCCGGACAGTTTAACCTCTCTAAATAATTATTTTATTAGATCATGTACTTATATAGGTTTAAATAAAATGAATATATCTGAAATGATTTTTTACCTTGGTATGGATGAATATGATTTATTTCCACTAAAATATTATGCTAGCGTACTAAGAGTAAATGAAAATAGAATATTTGAGATGTTTAGTAATAAAGCAGGTAGAGATTTTAATTTTGTTAACGGAAATTGGAAATGAACCCCAAAGAACTAATACCCAATAAGGAGTATATATATCGTTCTTATTCCAAAGAACCAATGATATTAAGCTATAGATACGAATCCATCAATCACTATGTATTTGATGATCCGGTCCAAAACAAATTGGTTTTACTGCACTATCAGCAGGTTTTAAAAGATATGCATAAATTATAATCATCCAAATTTATTATATGAGTATAAGCAAAGAATTAAATAGCTATTATCAAAAAAGACTAATTGAGTGCGGTTTAACTGAAGATACGAATAAGCGTATAATAGCTTATGAGGGCAGAACTCAACAAGTGCCGGTCTTTTATCCAAATGATAAAAATGATGCTCTACATATTCCTTATCTGCAGCCTGACGGCGAAACGGAGTTCTACCAGGACGGTAAGAAAATTATAAACTACGAACGGATACGATATCGGATACCTAAAGAATATACCGACAAAAAAGGCATCAGAAAAACAATGCGTTATTCTCAACCGCGCGGGACCGGCGTTTATTCTTATCTGCCACCGCAAATAGTTGAGAAATATAAAGCCAAAGAGAAAATAAAAACACTTTACATTGTCGAAGGTGAATTTAAAGCAATTGCAGCATGTTATAAGTTAGGACTTGATTTTATTGCTATAGGTGGCATTCATAATTACAAAAATAAGGAATTTAATATTATAGAACCTTATTTACTTCAAATCATTGAAGTTAATAAACCTGATAATATTGTTATTCTGCATGATGCCGATTGTTTGGCTGTAAAATACAAGGAAAATGAAGATCTTACATTACGTCTAAAATCATTTTACGATGCAATAAGCGGTTTTAGAGAGCTGCTGATGAAATATGATGTAAATGTATATTTCGGGCACGTACTCGCAAAATACGCTATTGCAGCTAAAGGATTAGATGATTTATTAAACCTGTCGGATGTAGATCCTACAGAAGTTAGAAATGAATTAGAAAATCTTTCAAGTGGTGTAGGTACTTACTTTAATATACAGGCATTGCGCCCGGGTTATTCCGATAAGCTGTATAAATACTTCAATCTGAATTCAGTTTCTGAATTTTACGAGTATTACAAAGATGTAATCCAGGACAAAGAATTTAAATTCAACGGTAGAAATTATTACTTCGATGGTACCAAAGTAATTAATGCCGTGATGCAGGAAGCAAAACAATACCTGCGCATTGGATGCGATTATTATAAGCGTGTGTGGCGCATTAATCCGCATAAGGATCCACAGCATCAAAAACCAATTCTCACCCTGGATAAATGGCAAATTGGAGAAATAAATAGAGATTTTAATAACAATAAAAACTTTATTTCTTATATCCCTAAATATGACGGGTTTATAAATTTACCCGAAAACACAAACCAATATAGACGTATAATAGAAGTAACATTTGAAGGTATGACATCAAGATTTTATAACAGATATAACGAATTAGAACATGATATGACACCAGGTAACTGGAATACGATAGAATCACTCTTACAACATATTTTTTCATCGAACAATACAACAGGTGAAAATTTATATGAATTTGGGCTTGACTGGATACAAATAACCTTTTTCAATCCCAAACAACGTTTACCTGTACTGTGTCCGGTATCAGCCGAACGTAATACAGGTAAGACAAAATTTCTTGAATTTCTAAGACTGATTTTTAAGGATAATATGGCAATTTTGGATAACGAACGATTTACCGGTAAATTTACATCTCATTTTGTTGATAAATTAATAGTTGCCTTAGATGAGGGTTTTATTCCAATGGAGCAAAAATTAATGAAAGAACGTATTAAAAACTTTTCAACCGGATCAACTGTTTGGAGTGAGGGCAAAGGAAAAGAATCTTATGAACTTGATAACTTCATGCATCTGGTAATGTGTTCTAATGATGAATCTAATTTTATGCAAATAGATGAGGGTGAAAACAGATTTTGTGTTTTAAAAATTCCAAAACTGCAAATTGACAATCCGAACATCATTAATGATTGCGAAAAGGAGATACCCGCTTTTTTATCCTACCTGTCTGAAAGAGAATTGAAATATCCTATTGAACAAGGTAGATTTTCTTTTCATTCATCAGTTTATGAAACTGAAGCCTTAAAAACAGTAATGGAAAGGACAGAAAGAAAACTAACCAAGGAAATCAAAGAATTTTTAAGGTCTCAATTTATTACACATGATCAGCGTGTACTTCATTTTGCACCGGTTGATCTGGCACAGGAAATGAATGATCAGGGCGGACGGTTTAAAGTCGATAAATCGGATATAAATGATTATTTGAGGTATGAGGTTAAAAAGCAACCGGAGCGAAAAATGTGGTATAAAATATATCATAATGTACCGGAGGTTTCAGAAGCCGGCAATATAATTGAAGTTTCTAAAGTCAAAAAACAAAAAACAGGTACTCCATACGAATTTCGTATTGAAGAATATTTTACTGAAGATGAAATTAAGAATATGGAAAATACGGATATAAATGAAAGTGTAGAAGTAGAAAATGAACAACTTAAAGTACCTTATTGAATATTCAGAAAATATTTTTGTACATTTGCAGTATTATATAAATAAGAGAAAGGAGTTAATTATGTCAAAAATAGCAGGAATAACAACAACTACCGACCATAGAGGCATGGAAATCTATGTCAAAATAAATATGCGTAAATATGGTAATAATGTACTGTTAGAAGATTTTCTTGACGGACAAGCTGTGGAAGCTCGTCGTGGAGATGAAACTAAACCATGGAGTGAAGTCAAAGCAGGATTAGACAAAAAACATGGTTTAAAATAAATGTACAAAATAGTTGTCTCCAAAAAAGCAATCAAGGAATTAGAAAAAATTCCTAAGTTATACTATAAAACTATTCGTATAGCAATAGATAATCTAGAAAACGAACCACGTCCGAACGGATATAAAAAATTACAAGGGTATGATGATACGTACCGTATTCGTGTTGGAGTTTACCGTATAATTTATACTATAGAAGATAATATACTTACCATAGAAGTAATTAAAATCGCACATAGACAATCTGTGTACGAATAATTATCACTACACAAATAAAAATATCAAATCCGGGATTAACTATCTCGGATTTTTTTTGCAGCAAGCTAAAATTTTTTAAGCGTTTTTTTCTTTCACATTTTTCACATTTTTCACAAAGGATACATAAAGCATTAAATATATGGTATTTAGCTATGTGAAAAATTTTTATTTGATAGATAATTGATTTTCACAAAATTCACAAAAGATATTTTTATGTGAAAAATCATGTGAAAAATAAATTTAAATTATTATTATTTTTCACGTTGCAAGATATTGATTTATAGCGTTTTGAGAAAAATGTGAAAAATGTGAAAGGTTTTTCACAAATTGCACAGAATAAGATAATTTAATTAATGCCCGATTCAACACAATATTTTTTTATTCATTTCATTATTAAAAAAATTATTAAGTTGAATTTTTATCGGGACAATGGAATTAAACACATTAAAAAAAGATACTTCAAACATAGTTTTCCTATCGTTTTTTAAAGAGTTTTCAGGGCTTTATATATAGTAGGTAAACATACTATATAAATATGCTGAAAACACGTTGATATTTCCATGATATTCACACTGAAATAGTATATTGTTAAAATCTATGTAATCTATTGACTTTAATTAAAATATTTATATATTTGTATCTTAATTTCAGTTTAACACAAAATGATATAATCATGAAAATTGCAACGATCAAAAATGTTCAAAATTTATTTTCAGATCCGATATCTAATACTACAGCTTCCAAATGGATAAGAGAATGTCGAGATGCTTTAAATAAAAAAGATAAAAGTATAATTCTTACTATTGAAGAATTCTGTAGATATCATGATATTCCATACGGTAATTAATTATTAATTTCTATAATTATTATCATTTATTACGTTTATTGCCGTTTCCTTTATTTTTTACCACACCTAAAATATCTATAAAATACATTTGCATTCTGATAAGTTTAATTCAAATATTTAGAATGTGAATCCAATTTTTATTGCTCTCGGAATTGCTGCTATTATTTACCTGCCTACAATTATAGGTCTGGTTAAACTCAATATAAGGATTGTTTCTGTTATTCCTATTGATATAAAAGATAAACTAATACGGCTAAATGTCGGTATTAAGTATTTCAATCCTACCAGAACACGCATAGATCTAAATCAATTATCCGCAGATGTTTTATTAAATGGTTTCAAAATTGGTACAATTAATCAAACCTATAGCGTACCATTATTACCGGGACGTGAGCAGGTTATCAGTAGTATAATAGAACTATCTCCCGATAATCTTGGTGATCAACTTTGGCGCGATGCTATCAATATCAATTTAAAAAATTTTATATTAGAACTAAAAGGATATGTTGTGGCTAATGGTAAACGACTGCCTTATAATTCAATGTGGACAATTACCGATTTCGTAAACTCAAAGGGTGTAAGTGGTGTAGATTCTTTATCAGGTATTGGAAAATTAAAAGAAATGACAGTTGATTCAGTTGTGAATGCTGCATGGCAAAACAGACAAACCGGTAATGAAAAGATATGTAATGATACATTACATTGGGGAGTTGGTTCAACTCATTATGTATATGTAGATGACATTAAAGAATTTATTAATTCTAATGATGGTTATAGAAAAATTACATATGCTGTAAATCATAGAAATAACAATTTTGGTGCATTTTTTAATAAACATGATTTAGAATTATTTGTAAAATGGCTCAAAAAACGTGATGGATATTTATATGTTGATTATTAAAGTTTAAAATTATAAATATGAGAGTTGCATATATCAAATTACGCAAACATAAAAATCTCGGAAGATTGAAGCGTATTACTATAGTTGAAAAATACTATAATCGTGAAGATGCTGAAAAATGCACATTGAAAGGTATTGTTTATCCAGCTCCGGCTGCTTATGGTATTATGAAAGATTTTAATTCTAAACAAAATGGCAAAAATGAGAAATGAAAATAACATAATTCTTTATACCGGATTAGCCACATTAAGTTTATTGATGTTTAGAAATAAAAATAGAGATAATGCCGGTATAGGTATTCCAACAGTACCATTTTCAAAAGAATTTTATGAATCTATGAAGTTTTTTGAAGAGGCAGCTAAAGAAATAACATACGGTGTAACCTATGAGAAAGAAGATAAAGAATTATGGACAAAAGGATATTATTATAAAAATGGTAAAGTAAACGAGTTGTTTCGTGCTTTCTTAGCCGGCTATGCATTCGGAATAACCGTATGAAAGATTTTAATTCTAAAAATGAGAATAAGAAACATCAATAAAGTTATCTATGAAAATGGTAATACATCTCATATCATTAATGTTGTGATGTATGCATATGAAATAGAAAACGATCCGCAAATTAGAGTATTAGCGGAAAAATTGAGAGGTGATACTGTTTACAATACTTGTAAAAACATATGGAGATATATCTTGAATAATATTAATTATCAAGCTGATTCAGATGGTAAAGACGGTGAAATGATCAGAACTCCTGCAAGGCTGTTACACGATCGCAAAGGCGATTGTAAATCTTACAGTCTTTTCACAGCGGTGATACTTCGGTACTTAGGTATCCCGCATTTTTTTAGATTCGTTTCATATAATAAAATTAAACGCGCAACTCATGTTTACATTGTTGCAAATAACAATATAGTGATAGATCCGGTTGCAACTGTGCAGCTTGGTTATCCATTCAACAGTGAAGTAAAATATACATTCAGAGCTGATATGTCAGAGAGAGGAACAAAAATATCATATTTGGCGGGTTTACCGGCTGCAAAGAAAGCAGTAGGTAAAACCGATGTGAAACGCTATGAAGTTTGGACAGCCGGTGAATCACAGGAAGATATCACACCGGGTAAAGCATGGCTGTATGCAAAATATGATTTACTCAATGAGCTTATAAATATAGAAACTGATAAGAAAGAAATTGCACGTTTATATGATGAAATATCAATTATCAGTGCGCTTATCTGGGCTTATAATTCGGTTTATGGTAATACAGATCAGTTTAAATATTTGGCAAATGTCATTGTTTCTTTAATTGCTGAAGGTAAATTTAATTCTTCTGAAACTGATCCTGTTAAACGTGATATTTGGTTTAATTCCATGATTTCACTCATTAAAGTTTCAACTCCGATATCCATGGATGTTTCATGGTGGAATTTAATTAATCAGGAGGTTATTCAAAATAACGATCCGGTTGAATTGGATTCAATTAATGGGATAACAGGTTGGACACCTGTGGCTGATGCACTGAAAAAAGCAGGTATTTATTTTCTATACATATTTATTCCTGAAAGTGATCTGAAAAATTATCCGGCAGCCGTAACAAAAAAACGTAATGTTCAAAATAACATATATAAGGTTATTCATAAGGTTGATATATTTCATTCGGCTGATACTGTAAAATCATTTTTCAGATCCGGTATCATTGCAAGAACCGGAATGACTCCGGAAAACTATATAAAGGCAGTGGTTAAGGAAAATGATAAAAATAAAGTAGGTGGTCCAATATTAACGGCTATAGCTACAATTTTAACAATAATAATATCACTTATTCAAATAATTTCGATGTTATGGCCTAAGTCTGAAATTGCTGAATATAATTATAAAGACGGTGTGCCGGATGCAGGTAATGAACTCTATGATGTAAATAAAAAAACAGGGACTTCTACCGGTTCAGACGGTGCCGATTCCATGTTAGCTAAAAGTTCCGGATTGTTACTTGGGCTTGGCTTATTGGGAACTTTATTATTAACTCGTAAAAATAAAAAAAATGAATAGTCAAATCTCCGGAATAGTATCAGATTTGCTTGCAAAAAATGCTGCATGGTTTCTTTATGTATTTGTGCCGGCTAATGGTCATTATGCTGCTTCCGTATTACGTAAAAGAAAAAATCAAATAGCAATCTTAAAATTTATTGCAGGTATTAGCATATATAGCTACAATCAACTATTGACAATAGTGGATAATGGAATTAAATCTAAATACAACGGTTTATCTCCTATTCAGATTATCAATTCACTGCATCTTCAAAATTTAAAAACCACAGCAATATCAGCTATTGGTAAGGTAGTTTTAAAAGGTAGTGGAGAATACATAGTTAGTGGTGATGGGACAAAAGTTGTTGGTAATATCTATCATGATACAGAATCCGGTAAATATCTTAATGATAAAGGACAAATGATAGGTGTAAGCATGAACCAGCTATCAGTTCTTGATGCACAAGGTACACAAACCGATTTTTGGGGATCTATGAATAAAATAATACAGTTGATAGCTAATCTATTCAGTGCAATAGGTTTGACGTTCGACAAAAATACATCAGATAATTCTCCTGTCAAATCTGAATGGGGGAGTTACACCGGTGAAAGTAATAAAGTCACTCAGGCATCTATGGGACAATACCTACCTGTAATACTGGGCGGTGCAATTGTATTCTATCTTTTTTCGCAAGTAAACAAAAAATAAACTTTTTTATTAACTCAAAATTCAACAAAAATGGCAAAACTTAAAATGCTAAAGTATCCGAAGAAACCTAAACAATCGGCTTCGGTAACAACATTCGAAAGATATATCGAACGTTGCAAGGAGATTGACAAAGAAAATGCAAAACGTAAGGCTCAAAACGCAAAATTAGAATCCTTAAAAAAACGTGTTGCCGGTATCAAACAAAAAGTGTAATAAATTAAAAACTTAATTAAAATGGCAAAAGTTGGTAAAATTGACTTTAAAAAAGTCGCAATGAATGCAATAATTACAGCCGGTACCGGAGCAGTAGCACAGGTGTTGAAAGAAGCTGTATTAGTGAATGATCCTGAAACAATGGATTATGTTATGATAGGAGGCGGTGTATTGCTTCCTGAATTGGTTAAATCTCCTTATGTTGCATCAGCCGGTAATGCGCTGTTAGCAATTGGAGTGTATAGAATGTCTGATCGTTTAGGATTAGCATCCAAAATAGGTATAAACGATGGAGTTACACCAGCAGCAGCTGGTTTACCAGGTCAATATTCAGTTGGTTCAGGTTGGAAACCGGTTTTTCAGAATCCCGGCAAAAGAAAACAAAACGCCAATCCGGGGGCAGTAGTACAGTAAGAACAATTTATTAACAAAAAATTTTTATAAAATGTCTAAAGATATTCGTTTTAACAGAGAAAGGTTTGATAGAGGTAATAAATATTACGGTCCTAAAGGGATCAATCCTCAAACCGCACAATTACGTATTGAAATGCCTTTTGCAGTAGGTCAAAGTTCTTACAATTTTGATCTGAAAAAAGCTGTCAAAAGAATTACAGAAAAGATATTGCAACGCAATGATTTATTTATTGCACGCGCTTTTGGAGTTGCACTCATGATAGAAACAGATACAAAAGTTGGTCATGCACCGCTTCTGTCATATCCGCTTCTACAATCTGATGCGCTTCCGTCCGGTATTAATGGTTTAACCAATACAGATGCCTATGCGGTGTATAATGGTGAACTGACAATGAAAACCGGTCAGAATGTTAACTATTCTCGTTTTCCACTTGCAGGCTTTCTGCATGTTCCACAAACTCAACCTGTGGTTATATTGGATGATAGCGGTGATTTCCAATCAGCAGGTTTAGTTCCTGAATTTAATTTGGATAATCTGTTATACGAACTTCCTGAAGAGGTTGTATTTGCCGGTACACAAGATCACAAGATTACAATTGATATTCCTGCAAGCAGCACTACTGACATTGCCGGTCCTGATGGAACAACAGCATTCTTAGTATTGCTCATTGAAGGATGGTTGTATGAAGGAGCAACAAACGAGGAATACAAACGAGATTCAGCAAATCCGTATCGTTCAGCAATTTGATAACCACGACGACTATTAAATAGGTCAATTAGTGTTTTTAAGGTCGCCTCACTCCTGAAACAAGTTTTCAGAGAGCTTGTAAAATTTGGGAGTGAGGTTTTAAAAAATTATTTATTATGCAAATACTCCAGAATGTTGAAATGTTAGAATTGACATTCAATCCCGATGATAACGAAATTAGATTTGTTGTGGATAAACTTCGCAATAAGAAAATTCTTTCTATTTATGTATCCGGGGTGCCTTATTTAGGACCTATACATTTCCCACCCAAACCAAATCCTAATCTTAGTCCCACTGAGATTAAATCAATCGGGCTTTACCTAAATCTCTTTGATCAATGTGGTAAACAAATAGTTACAGAATTATCAACCAATAACATTTGTTTTGATAATGATTATCAAAGTTTTATTCAATGGGATATAAATCAATTTGTTGATTTTGACAAGTCATATTTATTCTACCGGAGTAAAGCAGGAATAACAAGAAAGGCTAAAATAAGATTATTTATATCATATCAAACTCAAAATTTCAAGCAGTTCAATGATGAAATATCAGGCAGTAAAACAATATTCTTTGATAATGCTGATAAATCATCATTTTTAGATAAATTTATTGACCATACTCTTAGAGATAAAGAAATAAAACGAATAGATACAAATTTCAGAGGTGGCTTATTTATAAAAGGTAAAGATGATAGAGTTCTTGACCTGGTTGCAAAATCTTTTTTTGTTCGTAACACACATAAACATTTCTATTTGGATCCTGTTGAAATTGATTTTGAAAAATCTCAAATCAAAGATGAAACACCTTTTCCTGTATCCAATTTTACACGTTCAATCACTTTTTATTATTAATCATTATGAATAAATTAGTATCAGGAGCAATTGGTATTGAAATACCACTGACAGACAACGTTTTTAGATATTTTTTGCCTGATGTTTTATATTTGAGAAACAAAAGGATAAAGCATATAGATTTTTGTTTTTATCCTGATTTGGAAAAAACTCCATCAGGAAGTGATGTTTCACAATTAACATCAGGTATACTACTGACTTTAAGAGAGGCAAACACACAGGAAGAAAAAATATCACAGCTCCCTGTTAATGAATTGAATGCATCAGGCAACAGATTATTTATCAATAAAATTATTGATATTCAAAAATCGTATATAGACTTAACAGGTAATCCTGCAAATCTTAGCGATACTTCATTTTATTTAGTCTTTTGGTATGATGAACCCGGAAACTGGGAACAAATCCCTTCAAACTGTAGAACCATTATTGAAAGTTTCAACATTCAGTTGTCAGGAACAAAAACATATTTTTCTGAATTTAGAAATTTAATCAATAAAAAATATCAAAATATATTGGTTGCATTACCGACGGTTCTACCATCAGGTATAACCAGTATAGATGATTCAGAATTAAAAACAAAATTCATTACCTTAGTTAGGAATTCTAATGAATATTTTTCTAATATCCCTTTATATCTATTTTATCAGACCAATCAGAATTTCAAATTAAGATTACAAAATATATCTTTTGATTTTCAAAAATCATATATACTTAATGTTGGTGATGATAATGGTAAGGGAATATTCTTCAACTGCATTATTGATGATAATAACAACTTTAAAACTCTGAAAAAATGTTAGCAAACGTAGAAGATGTAATTAAATGGTTAGAACTGAATAATCTTGAATGGTGGACAGTTTCTCTTACAAAAGATGATAATGCTAAAGTGTTTGATTCTTTAGATGATGAAGCTTTAGAAGCACGCAAACAGCGTTTCAGAGATACCATGCGCCTAAGTCTTGGTAATCGCTTTGTAATTAAAGCAAAATCAAATAAAAGTTCCGGACGTGGTATGTTCCAGGAAGAATTTCAAAACAATCAGGGAAGCAGCTTACAACCCTCTCAACATACTGTGGGTACAATAGGCATCACACCTGAAGAGGTAGAAAAACGCATTACAGAGGCTTTAGATAAAGCTAATCGAGAGCGTGAACTAAAGGATCTGAAAGAACAAAATATACAACTTCAAAAATCTTTAAAAGAAGTTGATACAGTAGGTACGCGTATTATGCAAAAGTTAGAACCATATATAGGAACGATAGCATCATCATTAGTGAATAAATTAATACCAGATCAGCCGGCAGTATCCATAGCATCGGCAGAACCGGTTGAAGAACCGGAATACGTTTATGAAAAAAATGATGATGAAACTGATATAGATACGCAGAATACACAGGATGCAAACAGAATTGAAACGGCACTTATCAAGTGGGCTAATGCAGATCCTGATTATATAGGTCTTTTAGAAGCTATTGCCGATTTAGCAGCAAGCGGGGATAACATGTATACAATGGCAAAAGGTTTTATTAAAAAGTAGTAATTATGTTTGAAGATAAATTTCCAAATACATTATCCGGAGAATACATTAACAGAGCTATTTGGGCTTTGCATAATACTGATGTTATCGGTATGAATTATCCCGAACCAACCAGAGACGGAAAATTTAGAATTGTATCAGTTACAGTTAGCAAAAACTCAAAGCTCTTAATGACCGGTAGATACTATCCGATATCCGAAGACAGAGTGATCGTACAGGTTAAGTATGGCTTTAATTTATCATCACCATCATTGGAACCCAATCAATGGGGTTATATATTCTCTGAAGATTTAAAAGAATTTTCATTAACTGCACCAACCGACAGTAATTCAGATGCTATAAAAGCTGAAAATCTGATTAAGGAAATTATATCTTACAATCAGCAAATCCTTGAAAATAATCTTCTCTGCGCTCGTATACTCGATTATGCAAAACAAAGAGGTATAGTTATACCGATTAAAAGTCGACAAACGCTTTATAATCTTCAATACAGATTATCTCAAAGAGATCAAAAATTAAAAGAATCCGGATATCTACAAAAATATGAGGAAGGATCATCTCCTGATTTTTCCGTATACAATAAACATCTTATAGATTTTTTAAATAATCCCGGCATTGGTATAGTTATATCCGGTACAATTGCAATCATTATCAGTGTTGTTTTGGTGGCAGGAACATTTGCAGCAGCTTATGCCCTGTTTAAATCACTGCATGCAGAAAGCAAAGCGGATTTCACATATTCGGCAGATCTTACAGCCAAGTTAGTAAAATTATTACCTCCTGATGTTTATCAAGAATTGATGAAAGAAAATGAAGCAAATCAAAAACTTGCAAATAAAGCTATAGATCAGGCTTCAGGAAAAACAACACTTAACACGGTTAAATATTTAGCTGTCGGTTTTGCAGGTTTTTATTTTATTGACAAATATTTATCAACTCGTAAAAAATAAGATATGAAAAAATTCATTTCAAAACTCAAAGGTCAGAAGTTAGGTATAAAATGTACATGGGCAAATGCTATGGCATATCCGCAGTGGAATAGGGGTTATTGTATCCGTTCTTTTGATCGTAAGCTCTTACGCGATTTAGATGTTGAAAATACAATTGGTTTTGCTACCGGTAATATGTTTACTGACAAAGCTGATGTTACCTGGATTGAAGCAGAACTACTTTATACCGATCGTATGCCGGTAGGTTGGTTTCGTGAGAATGATGTAGATTTTGATTTACAGGATACAGATTATAAAAAGGAATCATCCTGGCTTAAATGGTTAACAGCAGGTTTTGCAGCATTACAATTCATACGCTAAATGACACAGGAACAATTCATACAGGCAACCAAACAGGCAGCTTTAAATGTTGCCGGTAAATATGGACTTAATCCATATGTTACTATGGCACAATCGGCACTTGAAACCGGTTGGGGTAAAAGTGCACCGGGTAATATGTATTTTGGAATTAAAGCTAGTTCTACATGGTCCGGCAAAACACAACTGTTATGGACCAAAGAATTTATCAACGGTAAATATACCAGCGTACAGGCATTATTCAGAGCATACAACACACCGGAAGAAAGTTTTGAAGATTACGCAAAGCTGATAACATCAAAAAGTTGGTTTAAAAAGGCATTGCAATATGTTGATAATGAATTGCAATATATTACAGAAATTCAAAAAGGTGGTTATGCGACAGATCCGGAGTACATAACCAAAATCATGAATATAGTGGCAACATTAAAAAAAAAATTGATTTTAAAACCGTAGCAGCCGTAGGAATAGGTTCCGGAGTATTATTATTTATCAGTGCAGGTATTTATTTTTTATTAAAACATTTAAGAAAATAATATGTATAAAACAACATTTAGAACAAGCGTAAAAACCGAAAACTCATTAATAGAGGTTGACGGCTACTCGACAATAAAAGTGACCAATACAGGCGATGATGTCATTATAATCAACGATAATATTCAAATAGCTGCAAATTTAATGTGGCATTGGAAAAACGATCCTGATGTTGTTATAGACGTACCTGTTTATATTCGATTTGCCGGTACAGGAGTTAGTCCCAAAGCACTCATAGAACAATACTATTTTCAAAAGATATAAAATTTGATGTTTAATTTTAAAAATATATAATCATGTTAATTCTACAAAACAAATTAAGTCTTAATAAACAAGGCATAATTGACATGCGTCCAGGTCAATATCTATCAGATGTAATTAAAGCTATTAACGCACTTTCTGAAGATAAAAAGCCCACATTTGAGAAGCCAATTACAATCAACTTCTACAATCATAATAAAACTATGAACTGGGATAACTACACAGAATTAGTGCATGTACCTGAACATGTGTATTTGAATTTTGTGGGGGCAATGGATGCCTATAATAACGAAAATTTTGAAACTAACTCATATTCAATTGATAAAATGTTTTTGGGTTTTTCATTTGAAAGGGATTCGTTTGCATTTTCAGGATTATCGGCTGACATAAGTCTTATCCCTCTATCTCAGAGGTTTTCAAATATTATCAATGTAGATACTCTTGTAGAGATTGATTCTATTACTTATGATGATTTATTGGATAAAGAATATCCATTCATTGCCGTAAAAGAAACAATGCAATTTTATTTAGTAAAAGAGAATGATAGTAAAATAGGAGTTAATATATCATTACAAAATTGTTGTTTTAAGAAATATACTATATCCTTAGCAATGGAATTCGTAAACTGTCAAGGAACTAATTTTTCTAATGCAAACTGTCAAGATGCTGATTTTATGGGTGCAAACTGTCAAGAAGCTGATTTTAAAGGTGCAAATTGTAAGAACGCTTTCTTTCTGGATGCAAACTGTCAAGAAACTAATTTTTCTAATGCAAACTGTCAAAATGCTGAGTTTTCAAATGCAAACTGTCAAGAAACTAATTTTTCTAATGCAAACCTGCAGAATGCTATTCTTGTAAATGCTTTTACCGCTCAAGGAGCATTTTTTTCAGGTGCAAACTGTCAAGGAACTATGTTTGAAAGTACAAATCTTCAGGGAGCTAATTTTTTAAAGGCAAATTTACATAAAGCTAATTTTGAAACTGCAAACTGTCAGGGAGCTAATTTTCAGTTTGCAGACCTTCAGGAGACTAACCTTTACAGTACACAACTTCAGGATGCTATGTTTACAAATGCAAATTGTAAGAATACTAAATTTTCTAGTGCAGACTGTCAAAGAACTGATTTTAGATTTTCAATTTGTGAAAATGCTAATTTTGAATATGTAAACTTTCATAACGCTTATTTTGAAGATGCAAACCTTCAGGGAGCTAATTTTGAAGGTACAAGCTGTCAAGGAACTGATTTTGGAGGTGCAAACCTTCAGGGAGCTAATTTTCACAGTATTTTTACCATTCAAGAAGCAAATTTTAAAAATGCTAATTTAACTAATCTGCTTAATCTTCCTAATAGAATAGATACAAAAGAAAAATTCATTGCGGAATGTGGAGTTGATAATGTTAATGCTCAAACTATTTGGATTGATGAAACATCTATTTTAGATTAATATGATATTACAGGTTATAAATGATTTCTTTTCCGATCCGGCACTTATTGCCGTTGGTTCCGGTATAGGTGCAACTGCCGGCAGTATAACCACTATGGTTGTAAATAAGCTGCTTAACAAAAAGAAAGAAACGGCTGATATTAATGTCATTAATTATGATGTTATAGACAAGCAATTTAAATCCCTTTGGGAAAACTTGGAGCAACAAGGTAAGGTAATTAAGGAACTGCAAGAAAAAGCCTGTTATCGTGAACCCTGCGATCTTCGTATAAATGGTAAAACCGTTTTAAAACTTCAAAAGAAATGAAAGTTATACAAATTATATTTATCTCATTTTTGTTGTTGTCATGCAAGCCGGCAGAAAAAATATCTACAGTTGAAAATACTCAACATGTTGTTTCTGCTTCAATCCGGGAAGAAAATAATAACGTATTGGAGATAATTCAAAATTTAGTGAAAGAATCAGTTATTTCAGTTGATAATATATCATCAATTCAGATCATTGAATATGACACTACCAAAGAGATTAACACATTAACAGGTAAGCTTCCGGAGAGTAAAATAATAATAATAAATAAATCAAATAAAACATTATTAAAAGATGTTGCATCTGACAATGTTTTTCTAAAGAATGAAAATTCTGAAGTTTTTAGTTCAGATGCAAAAACGGAATCATTTAAACAGGTTATAGAAGAAAAAATATCATATATTGAAAAACCTTTTAAATGGTATGATAAGGTTTTTATATTCATGGGTAAACTGTATTTAATAATAATTCTTATCACTTTAATTTACATTATTTATCGTTTATTGCCAAAAACAATAAATTTTACCAAAGTTAGAAGATATATGAAAAAATAAATATTACATTTGTTCCGGTTTGAAAATGGGAAGTCATATAATATAGCCAAATATAAACTCGCTAAAATTTAGACGGAAAATTAAGAACCCCCCAAAGTGGATACCAATTATTAGATGTTGGACAACGAAGCCAAAAACCCCTGCATCCACATGCAGGGGTTTTAATTTATCTACATTCTTAAATGCTCAATATCTTTTCTTGTTATACCATGCTTTTGAAAAAAGTAATTTTTTATACGCATTAAATTTTCTACATCTTCCCGGTTATACTTCATAGCATAATATTTCTTTAACGGATTCATCCAGTCTTTATGAAGCTGCCAAATGTTAGATTTATATTCAATCGTTTCTCTTTGAATATCTGCTATCTTTTCCAGATCACATAATTTATATGATGGTAAATCCGGTTCAAGTTTTTTAATTATTGATAACAGGTTAAAGCAGTAATAATAAGTCTTTAAATCTGTATTAAAGAATTTTTCCAACATTCCTATATCCGGACCATAACAATATATTGCATCAACATTTCTCAGTATTGAAGCAAAAGAAAAACGATTAATAGTATAATCGTGAAGCTGGTTAATTTCTTTCAGATTGTAACCATAACCAATTAAATAAATTTGCTGGTTTAAGAACCATTCGCAGTCGACAAATAAATTTCTACCCATAAAAATTATAATTTAAATTGTTGATATTAGTTGTTATGTAAATACTTTATCCAGCTCCTTAATGTTAACACGTAAATCATCATCAATCACATGTAAATAAATCATTGTATCAGCTAAATTTGCATGTCCTAAAAGTCGCTGTAATCCGGTTAAATCTTTTGTCTTACGTAAATAAAATGTAGCAAATGTATGACGTGCACAATGGAAGGTTATATACTTTTTTATATCAACCATATCCAAAATATTTTTCAATTCTCGATTTATATACTGGCTGCTAAAGAGAGTGAAAACACGTCTTCTCTTTATTGAAAAATCAATTAAATCTATAGCCTGTTGACAAAGCGGAATTCTAACCACTTTATCTAAATAACTTGTTTTAATAGGCTTAATAATAATGGTATCTTCTACTATATTATCGAATCGAAGGTTTTCTATATCGCTAAATCTTAATCCTGTAAAACAAGAAAACAGAAAAGGGCGAAGTATCTTTAATTGTTTTTCAGTAAAGATTTTTCTTTTGTAATAATCTACCAGTTTATATAATTCCTTTTCTGATAGAAAATTTCTATGAGGTTGGATGTTTGATATTTTATAATCAGTAAAAATATCTTCCAATATCATTTTCTTTTTGTAAGCCAGGCGCACAAAATATTTGATATTTTTCAAATTTGCATTGATTGTATTTTGACAGTTTCCGGTTTTTTTACAAAAGGCTGAATAATCATTTAACAGATCAATGTTTAAATCATTAAAAGTTATCTCATTCCTGAATTTTTGAAGCTTTTTTAATGTTATGCTATATTTCTGATACATACTTATAGAAATGGCAGTTTTACGTTTTTCTAATTCTTGAGAATAAAAGGAAAGGAATGATGTATTATAATGTGGTTTCTCAAACTCATTTTTTAGATCTTTAGCTGTAAAGTCCAAATTTCTCAATCTATATCTAATCTCTATTTCTGTAATTTGTTTTTTGATGTTGTTAATCAGTAAATTTTTATCCTTTGCATTTTTCACATATCCATATACAACACCCTGTGACCTGTCAAATTCATTGTATTTTACTTCCACATTTGTTTTTAATCTTACGCGCTCTCTGTTTATATAACATATTATATAAACCGGACACATACCGTTTTTTCGGGTATTAATTATTTGCGCATGTAGTCTCATATGTTAAAAAAAAAATTGGCGACAAATTTGGCGACAAACATGAGAAAAGAGGCTTTTTTTAATATATCCCCATTTCACTAAAATGCTGACATATACACATATAGCAAAACCCCGCTTACCAAAATAAGCGGGGTTTTACATACTTTGCTCTCCCTCTTGGACTTGAACCAAGGACCCTCTGATTAACAGTCAGATGCTCTAACCGACTGAGCTAAGGAAGAATTGTTCACATTTTCTTCAAATGCGTTGCAAAAGTAATAGGTTTTTCTGAATTATGCAATATCTTTGCAAAAAAAAACGATTTTAAAAGCAATTTAAAGAATGAAGAAAATTTTAGGAATGGGCAATGCTCTGACAGACATATTGTTGCAGATAAATGATGATAATGTGATCTTTAATCTAAATTTATTGAAAGGTGGAATGAACCTGATAGACTTAATAAAATTAGAAGAAATTCGTTCACATTTTGATATGCTTACTTCTAAAAAGGCTGCCGGTGGCTCAGCATCTAATACAGTAAATGGAATAACACGCTTAGGAGGACAAGCCGGATTTGTCGGAAAAGTAGGTAATGATGAAACGGGAGATTTCTTTCGTAATGATACCATTAACAATGGGGTAGCACCAATATTAAGTTATAGTAGTAATCAGTCGGGCGTGTGCACCGTGCTTGTTTCAAAAGATGGTGAAAGAACTATGTGTACCTTCCTTGGTGCTGCTGCCGAATTAGAAGTGGATGATATAAAACCGGAGATGTTTGAAGGTTACGATATTTTTCATATCGAAGGTTATTTAGTGCAAAATCATGATTTGATTTACAATGCTGTTAAACATGCTAAAAAAGCAGGATTGTTGGTATCTATCGATATGGCAAGTTACAATGTGGTTGAAGCAAATTTGGACTTTTTAAAAAAACTCGTTGCTGAGTATGTCGATATTGTGTTTGCAAACGAAGATGAAGCACGTGCTTTTACTGGTAAAGAACCTGAGGATGCTTTGATTAAAATTGCTGAAAACTCTTATATTGCTGTTGTAAAAGTTGGTAAAGATGGTTCGTATGTTATGTCGGACAACATTAAGCACACAATTGAACCATATGTTGCTGATTGTATCGATACTACAGGTGCAGGTGATTTATATGCAGCAGGCTTCCTTTATGGCTTATCGCGTGATTTGCCTTTGGATATCTGTGGAAAAATTGGTTCGTATGTCTCATCTCAGGTGGTTGAAGTGATAGGTGCGAAAATGTCGGAGGAAACGTGGGAGAAGATTAATTCGGAAGTTAAAATGATAATTGGTGATTGGTCAATAGTCAATAGTCAATAGTCAATAGTCAATAGTTTGGAGTCATTAAACTATAGACCATAGACTATAGACCATAGACCATAGACCACATTAGCATAACTTGTCCCGATTTATCGGGATTGGCATATTAGCACATTAGCATATTATTAACAAATTATTTACTTATGAAAATCAATCCTTTTATCTTATTGTATCAATATTTGATAGCATTGCCGGTTATTATATTGCTGACAATAATCACAGCATTGCTTACTATTATCTTATATCCAATTTTTCCAAATAGTGAAATTGCTAATTCTCCTGCTAAATGGTGGAGTAGATGTATTTGTTACTTGTTGTTCGTTCGTGTTAAATTAAAAGGAATCGAGAATTTCGATTCTGATAAATCTTATATTTTTGCTGCCAATCACCAATCTGCTTTTGATATTTTTGCTCTCTACGGTTGGTTACCCAATATCTTCAAGTGGATTATGAAAGCTGAATTACGAAAAATCCCTCTTGTTGGCAAAGCTTGTGAAACAGCGGGACATGTTTTCATCGATCGTTCTAATCCGATTGCAGCACAAAGAAGTATCAAAAAGGCTGAGATGCAATTAACTAACGGTATATCTGTAGTTATCTTTCCCGAAGGTACACGTACAAAAACCGGAGCAATGTCTAAATTTAAGAAAGGAGCCTTTCGCATTGCTGCTGATTTATCGCTTCCTATAATTCCTGTAACTATAAAAGGTAGTTTCGAACGTATGACAAGAAATACTTTTTATGTTAAACCAGGTAATATTGAAATGATTTTCCATGAACCAATTGATACTGCTCAGTTTAATCCGGAAAATCTGTCGGATTTGATGCAAAATACATGGGAAGCTATCGATAAAGACTTAAATAAAACAATATTATAATCATAAAAAAAGTTAAATATCAAATTAATATATTTTCTTAATCGACTGATTATATGCATATAAACTTATCTTGTGTCTATAGAACTATAAATATTATAATACTATGTATTGCAAGGTACTATATTTTATTTACTTTTGCATCGATAAATACTAATCTTTATGATAAAGTTGACAAATATTAATAAGACTTATTACACAGAAGCTACATCTCTGCATGCACTTAAAGGTATTGATTTGGAAATTCAAAATGGAGAGTATGTTTCAATTATGGGAGCTTCGGGTTCGGGCAAATCTACTTTATTGAATATACTCGGCATTTTGGATAATTACGATACGGGAGATTATTATCTAAACGGTACATTAATAAAAAATCTTTCGGAACGCCAAGCTGCTAAGTATCGTAATGAGATGATCGGATTTGTCTTCCAATCATTTAATCTTATAAATTTTAAAAATGCTCTTGAGAATGTAGCTTTACCTTTATACTATCGAAAAATCAGTAGAAAGCGTCGGAATATAATTGCAATGGAATATCTTGATAAAATGGGACTTAAAGATTGGGCTTATCATCTTCCAAGTGAGATGTCGGGTGGTCAGAAACAAAGGGTTGCAATCGCAAGAGCTATGATTTCTGAGCCTAAAGTTATCCTTGCCGATGAACCGACAGGTGCGTTGGATAGTAAAACTACTGAAGAGGTTATGAATATCCTCACTGAATTAAATAAAACAGGAATTACTACCATTATTGTTACTCACGAAAAATCAGTTGCAGATACTACTAAAAAAATTATTCGTATTAAAGATGGTCTGATCGAAAGTATAAACGAAAATAATCACTAATCACTAATCACCAATCACTAATCACCAATCACTAATCACCAATCACTAATCACCAATAACCAATCACTAATTACCAAATGGATATTTTACAGGAAATATGGTCGGGCTTAAAGCATAATAAGTTAAGAACTATCTTAACCGGTTTGTCTGTTTCTTGGGGTATTTTCATCTTAATTATCTTATTAGGTGCAGGTAACGGACTAAAAAACGGTGTTACTTCCAACTTTAGTGATAGGGCTACTAATTCAGTTCAGTTAACAGCGTGGATTACATCAAAGCCATTTAAAGGCTATAAAGAGGGGCGTGGTGTTAATTTCGGAAATAAAGAAATTAATACTATAAATGATGATGTTGATGAAGTGTCTGATTATACTCCGGTTTTGGATAGGCATAGTATGAACATAAGTTATAAAAATGAATATGGTGCATATACAGTTAAAGGCATATTACCTGTTTATAAAGATATTTCTCATCTGAAATTTGAAACTGAAGGTGGACGTTTCATAAATCAAGCTGATTTACAGGAAAACAGAAAGGTTATAGTAATAGATCAAAAGGTAAAAGATGAATTGTTTAAAAATGAATCGGCAATAGGTAAGTATGTGAATGTTAATCAAATAATGTTTCAGGTTATAGGTGTGAATTCTAAAAAAGAGAATTGGGGCGGAGGGAATGCATATATACCCTTTAGTACTGCTCAAATGATATATAATCCGGGACGTAGATTTAACATTATGCTGATGTCTATTGAAGGATTGGATACCGAAGATGCAAATACTAAATTTGATGAATCATTGCGAACAAAGCTTGCTCCAACTATGCTTTTCGATCCATCTGATAAGCAGGCTTTATGGGTTTGGAATTCTATGGAGAGTTATTTACAAACCATGAAAATATTTAATGGTATTAATCTTTTTGTACTGATTATAGGTATTTTCACCTTAATTGCCGGTGTGGTGGGTGTTAGCAATATCATGCTTGTTACTGTTAAAGAGCGTACCAGAGAAATAGGCATCAGAAAGGCAATTGGTGCACCGCCATATCAAATTTTATTTTCTATTATTATTGAATCTATACTGATAACTGCAACTTTTGGCTATATAGGTATGATTGCGGGTATTGGGATAACAGAAGTTGTAAATATAATCCTTGAACAAGCTGCAGCAGGTGATTCTTCCGGTATGTCGATTTTTAAAAATCCTACGGTTAATTTGAATTATGTTTATTTTTCCACTTTAATAATGGTTGTCGGTGGGGTAATTGCCGGTTATATGCCTGCAAGAAAGGCTGTTAAAATTAAGCCAATTGAGGCAATGAGGGATGAAAAATAATAAAATTAAAGTTTTATGTTTGACTTAGATAAATTTCAAGAAATTTGGATTACCATCACACAAAATAAATCGAGGAGTGTGCTGACTGCCTTTGGTATATTTTGGGGTATGTTCATGCTTGTTATGATGGTTGGTGCAGGTGCTGCTCTTGAAAAAGGAATGTGGTCGCAAGTAGAAGGTTTTGCAACTAATTCTTGCTTTGTGTGGACACAGCCAACATCCCTTCCGTATAAAGGATTTAAAAAAGGCAGACATTGGGATATGGAAAATAAAGATTATGAGCTTCTTAGAGCTAATATTCCCGAAATTCAGTATATGGCCCCCATGATTTTCCTTGGTAGTTCGTCGAATAATGTTACAAGAAACGATAAAGCCGGTGCATATTATATTAAAGGTGTTATCCCTGAATATACTTTAATAGATAATCAGAAGTTAAAACTCGGAAGGTTTATAAATGAGGTTGATATATCCGAAGGAAGAAAGGTGTGTGTGATAGGTGAAAGAGTTTATGAGGTGATGTTTCCGCATGATGAAAACCCTCTTGGTAAAAGTATTCAGATTAAAGGGATTTATTTCCAGGTGGTTGGTGTAACAAGTAGCAATGCTAATATTAATATCGGGGGAGATGGTAAAGAAACAGTCTTATTACCTTTTAGTACTATGCAAAAGGTATATAACATGGGGAAATATATACATTTTATGGCTATTACTGCTGATCCGGGCGTGAAAGTTAAGGTGGTTGAAGATAAAGTAAAAGCAACTCTAAAAGCGGCAAATCAAATATCTCCGGATGACAATATTGCTGTTGGTGGAATGAATATGGAGGAGATGTTTACTATGTTTTTATATTTAAGTATTGGTGTGAGTTCACTAATATGGATTGTCGGACTTGGTACTTTATTAGCCGGTGCTGTAGGTGTTAGTAATATTATGTTGATTACAGTGAGGGAGCGCACCAAAGAAATCGGGATAAGACGTGCTATGGGTGCAACTCCGAGATTAATTGTAAATCAGATTATAAGCGAGAGTATTATGCTTACAAGTCTCGCCGGTGTTGCAGGGTTGATGTTTGGTGTTGGTATGTTGACACTTACCGGAAAGATTTTAGCAAATACTGATAATATGATTAAAGATCCTCAGATAAGTTTTAATGTTGCAGTTGGAGCATTAATCGTTATTGTGATAATTGGAGCATTAGCAGGTTTTATTCCGGCTAACAGAGCAATGAAAATCAAACCAATTGAAGCAATAAGAGAGGAGTAGTTTTGAGTGATTAGTGATTAGTGATTGGTGATTAGTGATTGATCAATAGTCAATAGTTTGGAGTCATTAAACATTAAACATTAAACATTAAACAATAGACCATAGACTATAGAGAGACATTGACATATAAACATATTAGCACATTAAATATCATTTACATTATGAAGAAGTTTTTTAAATTTTTTATTATTGGAGTTTTAGCTTTAGGGGTAATAGGTACTTTCATATTTTTATGGAAAAAGTCTCAACCTAAGGAAGTTATTTATGAAATTGTTGAGGTAAACAATGGTAGCATAGAGAAGAAAACTATTGCAACAGGTAAGGTTGAACCTCGTTATGAGATACTTATCAAGCCACAGTTATCCGGTATAATTTCAGATATATATAAGAAAGCGGGCGACAAGGTTAAAGAAGGTGATATAATAGCTAAAATTAAACTTATACCCGATATGGTTTCATTGAATAATGCTGAAGCCAGAGTGGTTCGCGCTCAATTGGTTTTCGATCAGACAAGCAGTGTCTTCGAACGTGACAAAAAATTATATCAGGAAAAAGTTATTTCTAAGGAAGATTTTGAAAAGAGCCAGCTTCAATACAATAATGATAAGGCTGATTTAAAAGCGGCGCAAGATAATTTAAGTCTGACTCGCGATGGTATTACGAGTGATAAAACCATGTTGAGCAATACATTAGTGCGTTCGACTATTACAGGAACCATACTTGATATACCTGTAAAAGTAGGTAACTCAGTTATTCAGTCGAATAATTTTAACGATGGCACTACCATAGCTTCTGTAGCCGATATGAGTGATATGTTATTTGTCGGTAAATTAGATGAAACTGAGGTTGGCAGAGTCAATCAGGGAGCCGAGATGAAAATCTCGATTGGTGCTCTTCAAGATGTTTCTTTAAATGCAAAGTTGGAATACATTGCACCTAAAGGTGTTGAGTCGGGTGGTGCAGTATTGTTCGATATGAAAGCTGCCGTTCATGTTCCTGATGATGTGTTTATTAGAGCCGGATACAGTGCAAATGCTGAAATTATTTTTGCAAAAGCTGAAAATGTGATAGTTATACCTGAAAGTTGTTTGGAGTTTAGTAAGGATACAACATTTGTTCACATCTTAAAAAATACAGACCCTCAGGAGTTTGAGAAAAAGATGGTCAAGACAGGATTGTCTGATGGCGTAAACATCGAGATAACAGAAGGTTTGAAATTAGAGGATAAAATAAGAGGTTCAGTTGTTATCGAAAAGTCAAATATTGTAGTAGAATAAATCTTAATGAAAATTGAATTTGAAACTAAAGTTATGAATAATCTGAAATATATATTTTGTTTGATATTGCTGTTCGGTGGTAATATGATGTATGCTACTAAAGTCTACACACTGCAACAATGCGTTGATACTGCCATGAACAACAATAGGAATGTCAAACAGCAGGAACTGAATCGACAGTCGAAGGAGATTGCTTACGAACAGGCACGAATGGATTTACTACCTAATTTGAATGCATCAGCGGGACAAAGTTTTACTATGGGACGTTCGTTAACCGCTGATAATACATATAAAAGTGTAAATTCATCTCAAAGTTCTTTTAATGTGAGCAGTAACCTTACATTGTTTGATGGCTTGAAAATGAAATATAATATCGATGCAAAGAAGGCTGAAATGCAAGCATCTGAATATGATGTTGAAAAAATTAAATCAGATATAGAACTGAATGTTACCGTAGCGTTTCTACAAGTCCTTCTCTACAAAGAAAATCTGAATACACAGGAGAGCCAAATTGAATTGACACAACAGAAGATTGAACAAAAAACTGCATTGGTAAATTCTGGCAAACTACCTGAGGGTGAGTTGTATGAGCTTAAAGCACAGTTGGCAAAGGAGGAGTTCAATATCATTCAGGCAGAAAATAATTTGAAGCTTGCAAAACTTGATTTAGCTCAAATTATAGAATTAAAAGACTTTGAAGATTTTGATGTAGAAAAAGCTGAAGGAGAGATAGATACTGAAACTATGATTCTTTCGGCTGATGAAGTTTATAAATCGGCAGTACAGCATCGACCTGAAATAAAAGGCGCCGAATACCGATTAATCAGTTATCAGAAAACTTCAGATATTGCACGTTCTGCTTATTATCCTACATTAAGTTTGGGCGCTCAAATGGGTTCAGGGTATTACAATCTAAAAGGTGTTCCTAACGATTCTTTTAATAAGCAATTAAATGATAATCTATCAAGTCACGTTGGACTTAATTTGAATATCCCGATATTTAACAGATTTGAGATTAAAAACAGAGTTCAAAATTCGAAATTGGCTATTGAAAGTAGTCGACTTGAAATAGAAAATGCTAAATATGAGCTTCGTAAGAAAATAGAACAAGCATATCAGAATGCTTTGGCAGCACAAGCTAGGTATCAGGCTGCACAAAAATCTGAAATTGCAACAAGAGAAGCATTTAGATATGCAGAGCAGAAATATGAAGCCGAAAGAGCATCAGTTTATGAGTTGTATCAAGCTAAATCCACATTAACATTAGTATTGTCTGAATTATCACAATCTAAGTATGAATTTATTTTAAGAGTGAAAGTATTGGAGTTGTTAAAATGAATATAGAGAATTTAAAATCACAGATGAGGAAAGGATCCCTTGAATATTGCATTTTGCTTATTCTAAGGAAAAAGGCAAGCTATGCCTCAGATATCATTTCCGAATTGAAGGATGCAAAAATGATTGTAGTAGAAGGTACATTGTACCCTTTGCTTACACGACTAAAAAATACAGATCTTCTCGATTATAGATGGGAAGAGTCTTCCCTGGGTCCACCGCGCAAGTATTATGAAGTCACGGAGAAAGGATTTAAATTTCTCGACGAATTGGAGAAAGCGTGGGAAGAAGTTAATGATATTATAAAAAAACTAAGAAGATAGAGATAATAAAAAGATGTATAATTTATTTATAAACAGATACATATGAAACGAACACTTACCATTAATCTTAATAATACGGTTTACCATATTGACGATGACGCATATGAATTGTTAAAGAAGTATTTGCATGATGTCGAATCCAGATTATCACCTGACGAAAGAAAAGAGGTTATGATAGATGTGGAAATTCGAATATCCGAACTGTTTAATGTCCGATTAATCAGAGGAAAAAGTGTAATAAACAAGAGCGATGTCGAAGAGATAATTAAAGTCTTGGGTAAACCAAATGAATTTGACGAAGAGGGTAGTACGGGCTCAAGTACTTCTTTCGACAAGAAAAACAGGAAGTTTTATAGAGATGTAGATAATTCGATTTTAGGTGGAGTTGCATCAGGCTTAGCAGCATTAATTGGATGGGATGTAGTTATTGTTCGCCTAATATTCGTTTTGATATTGTTTTTTGGATGGGGAACTATCATTCCGATTTATTTAGTATTATGGCTAATAGTTCCGCCGGCAAAAACTATTTCTCAAAAACTTGAAATGCATGGTGAAAACGTTACTACTGAAAGGATTAAAGAAGAGATAAACAATCTGAAAAACTATGTCGAAAGCGATAAGTTTAAAAGTTCGGCTCAAAGCATAGGAAGCAAAATAGGTGAAATATTTCAAGCTTTTTTTCAAGTGATTTTTGCAATCATCGGTAGTTTGATGGGCTTTGTCGGCTTTGTCCTTTTATGTGTGTTTTTATTGCTTTTAGTATTATGGATTTTCGAACCTTCATTAATAGCCGGTTTTATACCACCAAATCTGATAGTTTTTTCACCTGATAGAGCTACTTTAATGATAACCACATTAGTACTGATTATAGGTATACCTATATTTATGCTGATATTCTGGGCAATAAAAATTTTAAGTGGTAGAGGTAGTAAAGGTTCTGCTTTAAGTTGGATTTTAATAATACTTTGGTTTATAGGTATATTTATTTTCTTTGGATTAAGCGCAAGAACTATAGTGAATTTAGGTCAAAATAGTTTTAGAGCACTTGAGTTTTATGTTGTAGATGACTCAGAAGGTAATGTTGATGAAGTAAGATCTGTTGATCCTTTCAATTCTATTGATGTTTCAGGAAATTTTAATATTGATATAAGACAAGATAGCATTCAGTATTTACAAATAAGTACACAGCCATCTCTTTTACCGTATGTTTCAGCCGAAGTAGATAACAATGGTGTTTTAAACATATATACAACCAAATTAAACATAACAAAACCTGTTCGGATAAGGGTTAGCGTACCAAAGATTGTAAATCTATCAGCTAATGGTGCAAGTAAAATTACATCATTTGGGCAGATTTCCGGAGAAAATATGACAGTGAAGCTGACCGGTGCAAGTGCTTCTAAATTAGATTTAAAGTTAAGTAATGAATTAAAAATGAGTGTAATTGGTGCGTCACAAGCAGAAATTGATGGTTCGGCGCACAGACTGTTTGCTGATGTTTCGGGAGCTTCTAATTTGGATGCTGATGATTTCAAAGCGACTAATGCAAAAGTTTATGGTAGCGGTGCAAGTAAAATAAGTGCAAATGTATATGACTCTCTTTTTGTGGATGTCAGTGGAGCAAGCAGTTTTAAATCAGAAAGAAGACCGCTGCATTTAAGTCAAAGTAAATCAGGGGCTTCTAAGATTAGATTTAGATAAGAAATATTTTATAAACTACATAATATTATTTCAAATATATTTGGTTTCATATTGTCTCAACATATTATGGAACGCTGATGACGCAGATTTTCAAACGCAGATTATAGAGCAGCGTATATCAGCGTTGCTTGCATCCGTTTTATCAGCGTTCTATAAAAATCAATATCTATCTTTCCATAAATAGCGAAGCCAATCGCCTGATTTCTTTTCGGCAGTATTGTCTTGCGCTTTCCAGATGGAGTAATTTTTTATTTCTTCGGGTAAAAATTGTTGAGCTACGAAATGATTTGGATAATCATGTGAATATTTATAATTTGCACCATAATCCAAATCTTTCATAAGTTTAGTTGGAGCATTACGAAGATGTAATGGTACAGGCAAATTACCGGTCTTTTCAACAATGGCAAGTGCATCGTCAATAGCAAGATATGCTGAGTTACTTTTTGGAGAGGAAGCAAGATAGATTGTCGTTTCAGCTAAGATAATACGTCCTTCGGGCCATCCTATTTTCTGAAGTGCATCGAAACATGTGTTGGCAAGCAACAGAGCATTAGGGTTTGCCAGACCGATATCCTCGGCAGCAGAAATAACTAATCTTCTGGCAATAAACTTAGGATCTTCGCCTCCGGCTATCATTCGAGCCAACCAATATATGGCAGCATCAGGGTCGCTTCCACGAATAGATTTAATAAAAGCCGATATGATATCATAATGAATTTCTCCATTTTTATCATAAGCCATAGGATTTTGCTGTAGACGGTCGACCACCACCTTATTGTTTACATGAACTATTTTATCACTTTCCGATGAGCAAATCAGTTCAATAATATTTAAAAGTTTTCGTGCATCACCGCCTGCAAATCGTAAAATCGCATCAGTTTCATCTATATGAATCGTAAAATCTTTAAGTACAACATCAGTGGTAATCGCATGATTAAGCAGTTTAAGCAAATCATCATTTGTCAGAGCTTTCAGTACATATACCTGACAGCGAGACAGTAATGGTGTTATAACCTCGAATGAAGGATTTTCGGTAGTTGCGCCAATCAATGTTACGATGCCTGTTTCCACTGCCCCTAAAAGCGAGTCCTGCTGAGCTTTATTAAAACGATGAATCTCGTCAATAAATAGAATAGGACTTTTACCGCCGGCAAACATACGGTTTGATTTAGCTTTTTCTATCACATCGCGCACGTCTTTAACACCTGATGTTACGGCACTTAAAGTATAGAAAGACCTCTCTAACTGGTTAGCAATAATTCTGGCTAAGGTCGTTTTACCAACGCCCGGCGGTCCCCATAAAATAAATGAAGCAATATTGCCGGTTTGAATCATTTGTCGCAAAATTGCATTTTTGCCAACCAAATGTTCCTGACCGATATAGTCATCTAAGGATTGTGGACGTAATCTTTCTGCCAGAGGCATCATACTTTTACAGTGAATTGATTTTGTGCAAATATACAAGAATAAATTGAGTTTTTTGGGTCATTATATTCTTGAATCATGAAGATAAATATATTAAAAAGCCCTTTTATATAATCAATTTTTAATGTGTAATATTCTTAATTTCATCAGGATTATGTTTGTATTTGAATACAAATGAGAATGTGATTGCCACTAATAATGCATATGCAGCAAAAGCCATCCATATACCGGTCCAGTCTTTTACATGAGTAATAGGATCTTCAAACCATTTTGCTATTACTAATCCGGCAATAATATTACCTAACACAGCACCCACACCATTAGTCATCAACATAAACAAGCCCTGTGCAGAAGATTGAATCGACTCGTTTGTGTTTTTTTCCACGAATAAAGCTCCTGATATATTGAAAAAATCGAAAGCCATACCATAAATAACACAAGAGCCGATTATCAATGTGAAACCTAATATGCTGTTGCCTGCCAATCCAAATAATCCAAATCTTAATACCCACGCTAACATGCTGAATAACATAACTTTCTTGATACCAAATCTTTTCATAAAAAATGGTATTGTAAGTATAAATAATGTCTCTGAAATTTGTGAAACAGACAGAATGATAGTTGAGAAATTATTAATTAATTCTCCTTTTGGGAAGACTGTGCTATCTTGTAAAAAACTATCACCATAGGCATTGGTCAACTGTAATGCAGCACCTAACAGTAAACTAAATAAAAAGAATAATGCCATTTTCTTCTGTTTAAATAAAACAAAAGCTTCTAATCCTAATTTCTGCACTAAACTTCTCTTGTCTGTAAGTTTTTTGTCTGAAGATATATTTGGTAAAGAAAATAAAGAAAACAGTCCCAATACAAAAGCAAAAATTGCAGATATTATAAACGAAACTTTTATGCTATATCCCATTCCCCATTCTTTTGTAAAGAAATTAGCTACCCACATGGCAACAATAAATCCTACAGTACCCCAAACCCTGATAGGAGGAAAGGCAATAACAGGATCTTCACCACCTTTTTTTAAAACACTGAAACTTACTGAATTAGTTAAACCGATGGTCGGCATATAAAAACTCATTGCTATAAGTAATACCCAGAAAAATATTATAGGAGAATCGATTGATGGTAGAAACAACATGGTGGCACCAAATAGCAAGTGTAAGATGGCATATACATAATTAGCTTTCCATTTGTCGGCAATGATACCAAATAAGGTTGGCATTATAAGAGAAGCAAAGCCCATAGTTGAAAACACCAACCCAAACTGAGCCCCATTCCATTGTTTTTCAACAAATCCATAATGACCCAATGTCATCATCCATGCCCCCCAGACAAAAAACTGGAGGAAATTCATAATCGTAAGTTTGAATTTTAGACCCATGTTTTAATATATGATTAAGATTTTATACACAAGAGATATCAATACTTCGTTGAAATATATTTACTATCAAATCTCAAAAAAACAGACAAATTTAAACAAAGATTTGTTATTTAAAAATTTTCTTTTACCTTTGCAGCATATTTCTGTTCTAATACAAAGCTAATCTGCTTTATTATAACCATATATTGATATACATTATAAAATTATTATTTATTTCAAACGTTGAATCCTAAAATAAACTTACCGGATAAACGTATCAGCAAAATTATATGAGTAATTACAATCTCACCCAGCTTGAGTCAAAAGATATGACTGAGCTTAAAAAAATTGCGTCAGAATTGGAGTTGAAAGTTTCGAACTCAATTTCTCAGCAACAACTTGTGTACGATATTCTTGATCGTCAGGCAGTAGTAAACTCTCAACAAAAGGCTGCCGCAGCCAAAGAGAAGAGTGAACAAGCCAAGGCGAAACGTTCAAGAGTTACACTAAAAAAGAATCCGAAACCAACTGAAGCAAAAGAAGATGTTGATAAATCGGCAAAGCCTGCTGAGTCTAAAAAAGCTCCTGCCAAGTCTCAAAAGAAAACATCTGCTGAAGTAAAAACTGATGCTGCTCAAAAAACTGCTACTGTATCTAAAAAGGCTGATGAAACAATAACAGTTGAGAAAGACGCAACTACTGTCGAGCAACCTAAAAAGCCGGAACAAAAGAAGCCCGGTAAGGATAAAGAGAAGAAAGTAACAAAGATAGAGAAAAAGCCTATTGTTGTTAAGAAAGGAATTGTAGATGTTGAAGCTGCTATATCAGATAATGAAGATATTGTAGAAGAGGTTGTAAATGAGCAAGATAATGCTGTTGAAGTTATACAAGAAGTTAAATCAGACAGTATTGAAGTTAAACCTGAGGTCGTAGCTTCTGAATCTTCTCAAACACCACCGACACAACAATCTCACTATAATCAATCAGGAGGTCATCACCAAACTAACGGGCAACATCATCAAGCTAATGCAAACCGTCCTAAGTTCACTCCACAAAGACCCGAAAAACAATACGATTTCGATGGTATCTTGGAAGGAACCGGTACGCTCGACATGGTAGCTGACGGTTATGGTTTCTTACGTTCTGCCGATTATAATTATTTAAGTTCACCCGACGATATATATGTATCACAATCACAAATTAAACTATTTGGATTGAAATCCGGTGATACAGTTACAGGTACTATCCGCCCTCCAAAAGAAGGTGAAAAATATTTCCCGCTTATCCGTGTTACAAAAATTAATGGTCGCACTCCCGAATATGTGCGCGATCGTGTACCTTTTGAGCATTTGACACCATTATTCCCTGATCAAAAATTTACACTTTGCTCAGGTAGAAACGATCCTTTGTCGGTTCGTATGGTTGATTTATTTTCGCCGATAGGTAAAGGACAGCGCGGATTGATTGTGGCTCAGCCTAAGACAGGTAAGACAGTGTTACTGAAAGAAATAGCTAATGCAATAGCTTCTAATCATCCTGAAGTTTATATGATAGTATTGCTTATCGACGAGCGTCCTGAAGAGGTAACAGACATGGCTCGCAGTGTAAGGGCAGAGGTTGTTTCATCTACTTTTGATGAGCCGGCTGAAAGACATGTTCGTGTTGCTGCTATGGTACACGAAAAAGCAAAACGTCTTGTAGAATGTGGTCATGATGTTGTAATCTTGCTCGATTCAATTACTCGTTTGGCACGTGCATATAATACTGCTGCTCCGGCTTCCGGTAAAATCTTATCGGGTGGGGTAGATGCTAATGCTCTTCACAAACCAAAACGTTTCTTTGGAGCTGCTCGTAATATCGAAGGTGGTGGTAGCTTGACTATTATCGCAACTGCACTTACTGAAACAGGTTCCAAAATGGACGATGTGATTTTTGAAGAGTTTAAAGGTACAGGTAATATGGAGCTACAACTCGATCGTCGTTTGTCGAACAAACGTGTTTTCCCTGCTATCGACATTATGGCTTCAAGTACTCGTCGTGATGATTTATTGCATGATAGTGATACTCTGAACCGAATGTGGATACTTCGAAAATATCTTTCAGACATGAATACCGTAGAGGCAATGGAATTTATGAAAGATAGAATGGATAGAACAGATAATAATGATGAGTTTTTATTATCCATGATGAGTGAGAGATAGTGATTGGTGATTAGTGATTAGTGATTGGTGATTAGTTAAATATTAAATATTAAATAATTAGAATTATGGGTTTATTAGATGGAAAAGTAGCGATTGTTACAGGTGCTGCTCGCGGTATCGGTAAGGCAATTGCTTTGAAACTTGCAAGCGAAGGTGCTGCAATAGCATTTACAGATCTTAATATTGACGAGAATGCTTTAAATACTCAAAAAGAAATAGAAGCTTTAGGAGTAAAAGCTAAAGGATATGCTTCAAACGCAGCAATTTTTGACGATGCACATACTGTTGTTGAAGAGATTCACAAGGAGTTTGGCAGAATTGATATATTGGTAAATAATGCCGGTATCACAAAAGACGGACTTATGATGCGCATGAGCGAATTGCAATGGGATGCAGTGATTAATGTAAACTTAAAATCTGCTTTTAACTTCATTCATGCCTGTACACCAATTATGATGAAGCAACGTACGGGTTCAATTATAAATATGAGTTCGGTAGTCGGAGTTTCAGGTAATGCCGGACAAGCAAATTATTCTGCTTCTAAAGCTGGTATGATTGGTTTGGCTAAATCAGTTGCTAAAGAGCTTGGTTCGAGAGGGATTCGTGCTAACGCAATTGCTCCGGGCTTTATCGAAACAGAAATGACACATGCTTTGACTGACGAACAGCGAGCTAAATGGGCTGAAATGATTCCCCTTCGCAGAGGAGGTAAGCCTGAAGAAGTAGCTAATGTTACACTATTCCTTGCATCCGACCTATCTTCATATGTTAGCGGACAGGTAATTAATGTTTGTGGTGGAATGAATACTTGATAGAAATCATTTCATCATTGCTTTTCAAAAACTTATACAGTAAAAGGTAAATTTTATCTTTTACTGTATTTTTTTGTTGAATTGCATAGTCTAAGTTACGCAGTTTTACTCTGTGAAATTGGGAGTTACACAGTGCTTCACAATGTATTGCGCGGTGTTACACAATATTTTATAATATTACATAGTAATACTCTGTGTTTCCTCTGTGGTACTTTGTGAAATTTATTTTCAGTGCATATTTGACACTGATAAATATAATATTCAAAAAGATTAAATTTTTATGATGATAAATTAACGTGAGTTCGATATAAGATTAAAATAATACGAGTTGATTTTGATCA
>CALFXE010000061.1 GCA_937927845.1 uncultured Paludibacter sp. | reverse complement strand
ACGTAACCTGTTCAAGGCAATGCGGCAGATTCTGACCTACATAGACACGCGAAACGATAACAATCGGTTCTTCTTTGGTACGGATCGATTTGAGTATGTATGGCAGAATATGATTGATGCTGCCTTTGGCATCTCTGATAAGGGCAAATACTTCCCCAAGGCAACGTGGCTCCTTGATAAAGGACCTGCATCCAGACGGAAGCGAACATCCTTGCAGCCGGATTCCATTATGATTTATGGTGGTAAATACTATGTGCTTGATGCGAAGTGCTATCGATACGGGTGGAGCGAAAACCCTGACCATCTACCCGGCGGGCCAGATATAAACAAGCAGATAACTTACGGAGAGTATATTGAGCAGACAAGGACTATCCCAAACGAACAATTGTTTAACGCCTTCATTTTACCCTACAACTGCAAAGAGAATCTTTTCAACTTAACTGGTGTCATTGAGAATATCGGTGAAGCGGTTGGTGACTGGAGATATGATCCTTCAAACCCGCACATGAAAAACTACGAAAGAGTCCAAGGGATCGTTGTAGACACTCGATATCTTATGTATAACTACATTGGCACGCCAGATGAGCAAAAGAAAGAACTTGCAGAATGCATCGAGCGAGTTCTCTCACGACCGGGTATTACGCAAGCTATGTTGGTCTAAAACAGAAAACAAATCGAAGACGGCTCTCCAGCTATGAGGAGGGCCGTCTTTTTATTACTCATTTTTCTTTTGCCTGCTGCGCTGTGCCGCCGCCGCACTTCGACATTGATCACAGCAGTATTCCTTGTTTGTCTTTGTTCTGTTTGTGAGGAAGAACACTTCGCGCCTACAATTTGGATTCTTGCAACGCTTATAAATCTCCACGCCCGGCTTCATGTAAAAAACCGAAAAGTACAGAGCCTGCAGGAGTGTTTCTACTTTCCATTTTGGCGCCAGCCCTGCACCGTCATACTGAAGGTGTATTCCCACGATATTGTGGTTCATTTCTTGGCTAAGAACCATCCGCGCTACGACAGGAAGTACTTTCTTTAAATCATCGGAGAGCGAGAATGAAGCATCCGGGTTGTAGTAAGTGATTTTGTTAAGATCGACGAAGTCAATAATCCGCTTTTTGCCAGGATAGTCCATCTGGTAGTGCTCATAGAAATCGATGATTTGTTGATAATCGCACTCTGACTTAGCTTCATGGATGTACATTGCAAATAGGTTTCGGTAATTTTGACTGCTTTTCCCTGGAACCCCGTTGTTCTCTCCTTGTGCGACATCAAGGTACAAATCACTTGAGATTTTTGTAGTACCGGATGAAACGGTGACATCACTTACGGTGAAAAAACCTTGGTCTATTAAATAATTGTAGTCACCATGAAAATCTCGCAGAAATGGTGTCCCATAAACATTTTCTGTATAACCATGCACGAAAGTGGTGTACTCACCACTACTCATTTTCAATACAACGGGCTTGCGATAAAGAAGGAATGTCACAGCATTGAACATTTCTTCATAATCGGACTTGCTGTCAACTGTGTTCATAAGGGTGACTGTTGCTTTTATCCTTTTGATTATTTCGACAAGATTATCCATTTGAACAGCTTCGTAACTGTCAAACGCAACTGGTAACATGAAGCCGTATTTTTTTATGAATCGTACATATCCCTTTACGTCTCCGTCTTTTAAGGCAAGCAGTTGACCGAGGATATTCTTCGCCAAAACGCCACCATTATTGCCGGTTAAATTCAACCCTTCTTTTGCAGCATACGAATAATGCAGCGGCTGTTCCATATTGCTGTACAACTTTAGCGTGGTTTCCGGAGGTTCACCCGGAGCCACGTTTTTTATGTCTTTTTCGCATTCGCAGGCGTAGCTGTCCAACTCAAATAAATTATTCAGAAAAATCTCTGAAAAACCTCTTGACAAGGGTTGGTTCATGAGATACATCACCTCTATATAGCAAAACCATTACAATTCTCTTTCAATGCAATATCATTTGGACTTGATATATAAATTATAGCAGATTGTATGCCGAATTACAATACTTTTTCATTAACTATCATTTATTAAGTTGACGGTTTATGTAGTAAATCCGTCAACTTACTCATTTTGATATAATGATAATGCCTCCTGGGAAGCCGGGAGAGTATTATCAAAACCGCTTAGCGAGTGCGCATTAGCTGGCGGTGGAAACACGGAAATCGATGCCAAGTGACCATCTCGGTCCCGGCAAAAGCCGTAGTGTCCACCGTAGCTTTGCTGCGCCCATTTACGCAAAGACGGAGTATCTCGGTTTAACGATTTTCACGTATCCATCGCCCTTCGGAGCGGGGAAAACGAGAAAATCAGATGAAAAACTACCAACAGTTCCACTACCACCACTATTACCGTATGCGTCCCAGTGGCGAGACGGTCGAATGCACCCGACAGGAGTGCTTTGCTCCAGCAGAAGCACCTACGGCGGACAACCCCTTCGTTCAACGCTGGTATTACAGTCCCGACCGCGAGATGGCAATTCGGCTTCCCAGAAACGTTATGGGTGACGATACCCACAAGGCAAACGCCGCCGACCTCAAGTCACAAGAACGCTGGACGGTGAAAGCGGCCAAGCACGGTGACCTCGAAATCGATAAACCTATGTACCGCTCCGATGACGGCGAGGAAAGCGGCTTTGATATTCCGGACGATGCGGACGGACCCGTTGAGTTCCTTTTAAGAAAGGAAACCGTCACATCCATTCG
>CALFXE010000060.1 GCA_937927845.1 uncultured Paludibacter sp. | reverse complement strand
ATGACAGAAATTTAATTGTTTATTAATTCCTGTCCAAAATTTTTAGACCATTACAGTTTTGCAAGTTATCACTATACCATAATATCTACTTCCCCCTTATGGAAGAAAGTTAACTAATCGATGTAAATTGTTAATTTTCTTGCAATGATATGTTCACATTTTCCTCTTCAATTGGTCGATTTAGAAAATCGTATTCCTTAATGTTATTGTATTTTGCCTTAAATGTAGGACTATTATATATCTCTATCATCGTTGGAATGTCAGTAGTTTTCTCCGTATTATAATATCTTTTTACAGTAATCAAACTCAGACCTGATTTCTCAGCAACAGATTTCTGCGTTATTATTTTTCCTTCGCAGAACAGATCTTCCTTCGCTTTAAGGATCTTTTCAATTGATGCGTTTTGTCTGATTTTCCCATTTAACTTACTTGCGATAACTTTTTTCTCTCTTCCGGTTAATTGTGAATTCTTGCTGAAGTGAATATATTTATTTCTAACTCGGTAAAAATTGTAATTTTCATTGCCGATAATTGAGTTATATACAAATAAGAATAGGCTTTTCAATTTTTCAATACGCATTTTGGGGTTTGCGTATCTTTCATTTATATAATATAGGTATGAATACAAATAATTGGGATCAATTCCTGGATTTAAATATACCAGTATGTGGATAAATCCAGTATACATATTATACTTAGTGTTATCTCTTATCTTATTTGGAAATCTAATTTCTACAAAATCAACCTGTTGATAATCTACATTTAATTTATCAGTTTGAACTTCAGTTCTGGTTTTTATTTTTTTTAATACTTCTTCGAACTGCAAAACAGATAAGGTATCAGTCAATAGATTATTATTAATAGTATACAATATGGATTGACTGATACCTTTTTTAACTTGAATTAATGACGTATCTAAATAAGTTTCGTTTTCATAATTTACGAACACTTCAGAATCGTATGAGATAAACATAGGGTGATTTATTCCTTTGCTCTTTTTATCGATTTCCTCAGCATCAAAAATTGTGCTTCTTATATGTTCCCATATATTCTCATACTCACTCAAAGAAGAAATTTGATTCGTTATTTTAACGAGGATAAGTATTCCACCACCACTTGATGATATTGATACCAGAGAAATAACATCATGATAAGTGCTGATAACTCGACTTTTTAACTCTTGAACGTTGGAATCGTCATCGATATCGAAATACAAATAGCCGGAGAATGATATAAAATTGTCCTTGAAATTGGATTTATTGAGGCTCCTCGCTTTTAGAATACAGCTCGGAGTCACAAATGATAATTTTTCCTTTAAAGGTTTGTAGGATTGATCCTTTGATTTTCTCAGAATCCGAATTTTTTCAATCAGATTTTTTTGGGGATTATGTTTTATTCTCTTGACCAAAGACGAGAGGTCAATTGTGTTATTTGGAGTTTGTTGTTTAATTCCATTTTCAAAACATGAAAACATCTTAAAAAGTAATCCCCAAGATTTCATTGTTGCGAAAAACTACTCTCAAGGGGGTACCTATATATCTTATGTACGTCCGTTTATCTCGCAACTAATAAATATGTACGAAAAGAATATATGAAAATTTATGCAAAAAGTCAAGCGTAAATTATCATTTTAGTAAATAATATGTCGGATCAAATCCAGTATATCCCAGGTTTGATTTAATCACTTCAAAGTACGGGCGGATAAAGAATATTGGCCACAGGGTTACAATTCAAAATTAACCCCTCAAATTTGCTCTGGGATATAGCCGGTGAATTATTCCAATTTACAGAAAGTATAATACATGTTTTTTTCCAAGGTGGACGAGGTACGAGATGAATTGATAAAAATCAAAACTTTACTGGACGGACGGATGCCAGAATCAGTATACCACTTTCGTTGTCCGTCCTTCCCGGAAACTTTTCAAAAATGAGGTTTTATCTTGTCCTCGTCCACCCCCCCTTCTGTAATTTGTAATTTTTTGGCAAAAAATATTTTTATCCAAATGACTAATATCCAAAATAATAGAAAATTTTGGAAAAATTTCAGAGAGACCATTGTGCTCACTATATAAATGGTAGAAAAAGGGGGAGGGGAGGGCGGATACGGAGGGTAGGGGACTGGGTATATACTGGGAGGGGGGGGGAGCGGGTTGATATAACCCAGAAATTTGTTTAGTACAAAAATTCAATTATGGAATGTACTCAATAACACTGGATTAACAATCATCTTGAAAAGGGAATTCTATTGGAGCATGATCCGCACAGTAACAAAATTTGTTTAGTACATGTAAGAGTGTTATTGACACGTAAAATCTCATCCTTTGCAAGGGCGATCTGCTCCACAAATTGTTTAGTACCATTTAATTAGCTCCTTCTCCCGCTGCAGATCCGCTCCTTCCACCATAAATGTTGTTTAGTACGATTAAATCGGTCCATTTCACCTGTTATGTCCCGTCTTAACGGGGCGATCTGTTTTACAATTTGTTTGGTACCGGAGATTACTGTCAATCCTATTGTCGATTTACAATATTTTGAATGGGGTTAATTGGAAATAATTTCTCAATGTGCTTATATTCAGCGTTGAGAGTAATTTTCTCATTTGCTTGCAGTTCAAATACGAAATGTCCCTTTATTATGGATTAATCTATGGCGAAAATGCTAATAATCAGCCATGTAATTTCTTTTTCTCATTTTTTTTACATATATTATTATCAAATAGTTAAAATATGGATTAAGGTTTTAAGTACGCTTCTCTTTGGGGGATTTTTTCATAAGTTGTTTTATTGGAGAGATTGCAGAAGTGTTGCAACAAAAGAAAAAATAAGGAACATAGTTGAACTGTCCAACATAGTTCCACCGCTTTTATGAATTCATAAAATGGTATCAGATGAAAAATGTATAGAAATTTTAACAAAATATAATGAAAACGAAATTTCTAAAGACGATATAAAATTAATAAGGTCTTTTTTGTACGAATGGGCATCAATTGAGATTAAGATAGAGAAGGAGAAAGGTATATGAAGAGAGTAATACTATATACAAGAGTTAGTACTGAAGAACAGTCTCAGGGTAATAGTTTGCAGTATCAAAAGACCTTCTTGGAGAATTATTGTAAAATTAATAATTATGAGGTAATCAAGTATTACGAAGAAGATCATTCTGCTAAGAATTTTAATAGACCCAAATGGCTTGAATTAACTGAATATTGTAAAAAGAATAAGAGTGACATTGATACGATAATATTTAGTAGATGGGATCGTTTTTCAAGAAATCATGAGGAGGCGATGGCTCAAATAAAACATTTCAAAAAACTTGGCATTGAAATCAATTCTGCAGAAAACCCACTTGATTTGTCGAACCCTGACAACAAAATACTCCTCGCTATGTACTTGGTAATGCCAGAGATTGAAAACGATAAAATATCGAAACGAACAAAAGAAGGGACACACGCCGCACAAGTAGCTGGAAAATTTACCAACAAAGCCCCAAAAGGATATAAGAATGTACAATATTCTGATAAGGATAGAATGATTGTCCCTATCGAAACTGAAGCCCCGATTATTCAATATGCATTTAATGAGTTGTCCAAGGGTGTTAAAAGTATTGAATACGTTAGGAAAGAGGTCAATAGAAAAGGTGTTAAAATTGGAAAATCAGCATTCCCTGAACTTTTAAAGAACCAAGTTTATATAGGAAAAGTATTTGTTAAGGCATGGCTTGATGAAGAAGCATATTGGACAAAAGGGTTGCACGAGCCGATAGTGGAAGAGAAGGTGTTTTGGGATGTACAAGAACTTCATTTCAGAAAAAAACCAAGACAAACCAAACTTTGTCGAGCGGCTGATCCCGATTTTTATCTAAGAAGATTTTTAGTTTGTCCACATTGTGGAGGAGTATTAACCGCTTGTTATTCTAAGGGTAATGGAGGACTGTATGGGTATTATAAGTGTCCTCACTGCAATAAATTTAATTATAGTGCAATTAAGGCAAATGAGAAATTTGTAAAATATGTAAAACAACTTATACCGAATGATTCAATATTGGAATTATATAAAGAAATCATTAAAGACTTGAAAAAGGAGAATAAGTCGGAAATATTAAAAGAGATATCAAAGCTAAAAAACGACCTGACTACAGAGGAGAATCGTTTAGTATCAATTGACACCAATTTCATGGATGGAAAGATAAGTGGAGAAGATTATATGAGGATGAAAGCTAGTATAGATGAGAGAAAGTTTAATATAAATAGCAGACTAACTTTACTGCAGCCTGGCAATTCAGATTTGGAAAATAAATTTGATTACGCAATTGATGTAATAAGGAATATGGATGTAATACTGTCTACAGGAAAGGCCGAACATAAAATTCAACTCATTGGTTCGATGTTTCCTGAAAAAATTCAATTTGATGGTGAAAATTATCGAACCAATTCCTATAACAAAGTATTAGAGTATATCTTTCAAGAAACCAATGTGTTAAAAGGAGAAAAAAAAGAAGAAACAGATGAAAAATCCGTTTCTTCCGTTTCTGTACCCAGAGCCGG
>CALFXE010000059.1 GCA_937927845.1 uncultured Paludibacter sp. | reverse complement strand
CATCTACGCCTAGCGAAGACAAAAGGGCGTTGGAATTAGCCATCATATCGCCCGTTCCCATTTTCACATATTCGACATCAATATTGACACGATGCGCTGATTCTGCTCCAAAATATACACCCCTTTGGTCACCGGTAGTACCTTTCGCTGCATTCGCGAAAATGGGATCTTTCTCATCGTCGAGATAAACGTTGTATGTAGTATGGTCTTTTTGAAGAACGATGCGGTAAACGTGCCATTCCGACGTATTTAATACATAAGCATTCGAGCCGTTGGCAACCGTGCTTATCGAACCACCGGTTGTTCCGTCGCCGTAACGCAGGAAAATGGGCGCGGCGAGGTTTTCACTTCCTATCCGAAGACAAATTTGACTTGCCTCGAAATAGGTGCCATCGGGAAACTGGGTTTTATCAATTTCCCCTGCACGTGCTTTCACTTCAATTGTGTAAGCCGTATTAGCCGTTAATTCGGCAAGCGCCGCGGCATGTCTTATCCATACCTTGCACTTGTACCTGTTTCCGTCTTTACGATATTCAAATAGTTGCCTGTCTGTGTTACGATGTCCGCAGCCGAACCGCCATGGTTTTGACTCCATGCTTTATTGGTACTAAGACCTTCGTCCATATTCCAAGATGCCCCCATGGATTTATCCAGAATATCCCAACTCCATTCGCTGCCCCATACGGGACCGGCTGCAAATACAGCCATAACTAAAATAATTAATACACTCTTTTTCATGATATTTATTTTTAAAATTTATAATTATTAATGTTTATCTCACCACTACTTTCAATGTTTTGGCAGCTGCTGCTTTTACAATATATACACCAGTCATTAAATTTAATGACGTTCCCTGTGTGTTAGACTTTACATCGGCTATTTTTGCCCCATTAACATTATAAACCGTGTATGCTTCCACTCCTTTAACCGTCAAACTACCATTGATTACATCGTAGCTCATGGCGTTTGTATTAACATCATTCAATCCTGTGAAGATTGTATAATGCATGGTATAGGTTTTTGTAGTAATTCCATCAAGCGCAGTCACAACGATGGTTGAAGTTCCCGAACCGGATGTTACATCAACTTCTTCCGTGCCAGTAATTTTCACATCCTGCACATTGCCAGTAGCCGTAGGAGTAACAGCGGTAGTTCCTTCAGGTAAAGTAACAGCGTAAGTAGATGTTTCCGGCAAAAATTCGAGACTTCCAATGCTCAATGTGATGCCAGAAAGACTCGCATCGGCTGCCGTAACAGGGTCTATCTTTGTAAGCCGGAAATAATCCACTTTAAACCAACCCCATTGATTACCCCCTTCACTACCATCACCTTTTATGCAACCGGTACGGATACCTATTTTCAACGAATCGTTCTCACCGATAGTAGTATAAACAACCATTTCTTGGAGAGTTTTATCTGCCACCGGATCCAGATAACCCGCGAAAGTAGCTATTTCACCTTCGGTTTGATTCTGGAGATAATCTCCTGCAGATTTGAAATACTGTACATTTTGATTGGCAAACAAACGCTGGCTTGTCGGCATTTTTGTTCCCGACAACAGACACTGAATTTTATAAGTTCCGGATTCAAGAGCGTCTTTGGCTATGGTTTGAGAAAATTCATAAAAAGCAGGAAACTTACCACCAACTGCTGATATCCATGCACCGTAAGTACCACTGTGATTTTCAAAATCCTGATTGATGCCTGCTGATGTACCGGCTAAAATAGCCAAGTCGCAAGTCCAACCGTAAAACTCAGTATATCCATGATTGTAAGTACCACTACCGGTATTCGTATCTTCCGGCTTCCAGCCCGTTCCTGTTACTGGCTCATTCTCAGCCATATAATCAAAGTCATTATTCACTATCAAGTGAGTAAGATTCACATCCTGCGCAAGCAGGTTTTGTCCTGTCAAAAAGAAGACAGACAATAGAGACCATCCAAGTAAAGTAATTCTTTTCATGATAATAATATTGTAAAAATGTTTGTAAATAAAGTGTTTGTGAAAAAATGTTTGTAAAAAAAAAATGTTTGTATTTATTTTTAACTATTGTTTTGTCTATCATCGGCTTTCGCCTGAAGGCAAAGCTACGGTTTCGCCCCATCCCACGGGAGTTCCGAAATCAGGGGTTCCATCCTCCTTCCACGTGAACTTTTGAATGAAGGTCGAACGACCTGAAGACCATGTATTGTCATTACGGTTTTTAACATGGTACACGATCCAATCTTCCTCTTCATCCGGCGATTTTGTGAAACTGCAATGGCCTACTCCATTAACCCCATCAACACTTGATGTATCATCACAGCGGAAAAATACATCCTTTGGCGATTTTGTCCAACTCGACCCTTGCAGCGGATTCGCCAAGGTGTCGCTAAGAACTAAGTAACCGAGTCGATACTGCTTTGTCCATGAACCGTTACAGGAGTAGATCACGAAAAACTTGCCTTTCTCTTTGTTTTTCAGAAATGCCGGACCTTCATTGAGTTTCCCTGTATAAACTTCCCAACTTTTATCCGGTTTCGAAATAACCGATCTTGAAGAAGATATCGTGTAAGGATTTTCCATAGTAGCAATGTACAACCATTGGTCTCCACTTCCTGCCGGGTTGCCCGACCATACAGCATATAACTGATTGTTCAGATGGAACACTCCTAAGTCAATCGCATAGCTCGTATTATCGGCAGCAGGAACTATTCCCTTTTGATAATCATCACCCGTATAGAGCATACCTAAATCCTCCCATTCTCCCATCGGGTCGTTAGTTTTTGCCCTTAACACACCACTACGCTGCATTTTATACGATCCATTTGATTCTGACGTTGGACGTCCTGCTGCATAATAAATATACCAGCTGCCATCAATATAATGAAGTTCCGGTGCCCAGATATTTTCCACGTTCCACGGCTTGTTATTCCCTATATCGTAGGGACGATTCCAAATCCTTTTGGTTGGTGGAAATTCTGACAATCTACTCGATTTCGCAATATTAATTCCTCCTCCTTCAGCTTTGCAGAAATAATAAAATTCACCGTGTTTTATTATCCATGGGTCCGGTATCCCTGCTATAGGATTAGTGAAAGTGAGTTCCGTTTGGTTCACGATCAATTCAACAGGGTTAACTCCCTCGGCAGTAAGCCTAATAACGCCCGAACGTTTTGCTGTAGTGTTCGCATCATAATTGACCTTAATAGACATTTCGCCATCACCCTTTGACCTTTCAGGCTTGAGCCATGTATTTTTTGCTTCAACACTCCATGTCGTATTGGATGTTACCTGGATATTGAAAGAACCAGCTGTATTAGACACCGTTTTTTCCTGGGTGTTTATCCTTAAAACAGGCTTAAAAACATTCTCAGTATCATCCTCACCACATCCTGAACAGACGGAGAACAACACGAGAAAGACCGGAAGCAAAATCATAAGTTTATTCATGTAATTATCTATTTTACCAAAATTTTAAACCCTTTCGATGTATTATCTGCCAGACGTACATTCAAGAGATACATCCCCTTAATAGCCAAGTCATTTTTCCTTTAACTTTTACAATCTGCCTTTGGTTTTGGGGGAGGTAATCAGAAACTGATGTCAGCGTATGGCTAATGTGGCGTTCTTTCAACACTTCCTGTGCCGACATAGCGACAGAGATACAGCATAGGGCTAACAATACTTTCAACTTCATATTTTATAGACGATAAATCATTAAAAACTATCGGCTACAAATGTATGCCATTCCCTTTTAAAGGATGTTCCCACTATTGCCAATTTTATTCTCATGTCCGCCAATTATGATTAATAGAAGGTTGTATTATCTATATAGATAATTATTCCCAACTATTTATATAAATAAAAACAAGACTATTTATCTCATAATCAAATAATTAACAGAAAAATTAACTAACTATTGTTTAAACACAAGTATTTTTTATATACCTTTGTGCCTTTAATCTATATTATATTACTTGGATACATTACTTTACATTTTAATTGCATTATTGCTTTCTGCATTTTTTTCAGGGATGGAGATTGCTTTTGTTTCGTCTAATAAATTAAGGTTTGAGTTAGAAAAAAAACAACGTAGTATAACATCTTCTATTCTGAATATTTTCTATCAACAACCTCAACAGTTTATTTCCTCTATTCTGGTAGGCAACAACATAGTTTTGGTTGTTTACGGACTAATGATGGCTAATTTATTAACTCCATTATTCAGTTTTACATCAAATCAATTAATTATCACTTTTCTTCAAACTGTTATAGCTACAATTATCGTATTAATTACCGGAGAATTTATACCCAAATCTATATTCAGAATTAATCCTAATCTATGGTTAAACATATTTTCCGGATTAATTTTTATTTTCTATATAATATTGTATCCTATTGCGTTTTTTACAACTTGGCTTTCTAAACTTATACTTCGTTTATTTAACGCAAATATGAACAAAAAAGATGATGAAGATATTTTTACACGCGTAGACCTAAGCTATCTGATTCAGGAAAGTATAAATCCTAAAGTTCAAAAGGAAGAAATAGATACAGAAGTAAAGATTTTTCAAAACGCATTAGACTTTTCAAAAATTAAACTGAGAGACTGCTTAGTTCCACGTACAGAGATAGTTGCATTAGAAAATGACACAACTACGGATAATCTAAAACTAACATTTATAGAGACAGGTTATTCCAAAATACCTATATATAAAAATAATATAGACAATATTATAGGTTATATCCATGCTTCGGAAATGTTTGAACATCCCGATAAGTGGAGAGATTACATCAAACAAATTCCCGTCGTACCGGAAAATATGAGTGCACATAAGCTGATGAAACTATTCATGCAGCAAAAAAAGAGTATGGCAGTAGTTGTTGACGAACATGGCGGTACTGATGGAATTATAACATTAGAAGATATAATAGAAGAAATTTTTGGCGAAATAGAAGATGAACACGACAATCGAACATTTATTGCAAAAAAACTTAGCGAAAAAGAGTTTTTGTTATCCGGAAGAATAGAAATTCAACAGGTTAACAAAAAATTTGAGCTAAATATTCCTGAATCAGATGAATATGACACAATTGCAGGGTTCATTTTATTTCATCATCAGCACTTTCCTAAACTTAATGAAATCATTCAAATAGGAAATTTCACAATTAAGTGTATAAAAGTAACAAACAACAGAATTGAGTTAATAAGATTGATTTTGGGTGAATAAAAATATTTTCGTATATTCGTGCCCTCAAAAAACAGAGTTATTTTTTTGATAATATTGAGTAAATTAAATACGATTTAAGTAACAAAATGGCAACATTAGAAAAAATCAGAAGTAAAGGAGTTTTACTTTTAGTTGTAGTTGGGGTAGCCCTTCTATCATTTATCATTGGGGACTTTCTAACCCAAGGATCTACATTCTTTAACAAGGCACGAGAAACTGTTGCCGAAATTAATGGCGAAAAAATTAGCATCCTCACTTATCAAGACATGTTAGATCAAATTACAGTTTTTCAAAAATTTGAAACCGGTCAACAAAACATTGACGAACAAACTATGCAGCAAATTCGTGCTTTTGTTTGGGATCAGTTAGTTAGAGAAAAGCTATTGCTTACAGAAACAGAAGCGATTGGACTAACAGTAAGCAAGGAAGAATTGTCAGATCAACTGATTGGCAATAACATACATCCAATGATACAGCAAAGAAGATTTTTTGCTGATGAGTCAGGTCGTTTCAATAGAACTTTATTACTACAGTTTCTCAACTTCAAAGATGATGAACCAACTGATTATCAAATGCAAGAAACATTGAATGACTACAAAAAACTATGGATATTCCTTGAGAGGACTGTTAAATTTTCTATCCTTCAAGAAAAATATAATATTTTAATGTCGAATGTGGTAGTAGCTAACAGTTTGCAAGCTAAATCAAACTTCGATTTAAGCACTAAGCACTTCGATGTTCAGTATTTAGTTAAGCCTTATTATTCATTACAGGATGCTGAATTCACAGTAACAGACAAAGAAATTAAAGCTAAATATAACGAGCAAATCAACAGGTATCGACAAGAGCCTAATGTTTCTATCAACTACGTTAGTTTACCAATTCAACCAAGAGATGTTGATTATGAGGAAACCGAAAGATTTATCAACAACTTAAAAGATGAATTTGCTTCTACTGACGATATAATAGAAGTGGTAAATATGAATTCTGATATACAATATACAGGAAGAAACTATTCGGCATCAACAGTACCTGCATATTATAAAGAATTTGCATTCTCAGGCAAGAAAGGTGATGTTACCGAACCTGCATTCGTAAACAATGCATACAGTATGGCTCGTATCATAGAAACCGGCATTTCACTTCCGGATTCAGTTAAATTGAGACATATTTTCTTGCTAAGTTCACAGGAATCAAAAGCTGATAGCATTATAAAAGCTGTTAAATCAGGTGCTAACTTTGGCGAATTGGCTAAGAAGTATTCTGCTGTTACACAAACTGCAAATAATGACGGTGAAATAGGTTGGATTGTGGATGGTGAAGAGGCTTTGGACAAAGAAATTATGAATAATGCACTTGCAAAGCCAGTAAAAGATATCTTCACTTATAAAAATGCACAAGGCACACAGATAATTCAGATAATGGAGAAAACTGCTCCTAAGAAGAAAGTTAAACTTGCTATTTTAGAAAGAAGTGTAGTTGCAAGCTCAAAAACACAAAGTGCTATTTTCAATGAAGCAAAACGTTTTGCAGCCGGACTGAAAGCTGCTGATTTCGACAGTATCGCACGTCAAAATAACTTTATTGTTCGTCAGGCAAATGATATATATCAATCAAACGATAATGTTCAGAACATACCTCATTCACGCAATATCGTGCGTTGGGTGTTTGATAATTCTAAAGGTACTGTTTCTGATGTATTTGAATGTGACAATGAACTAATAGTTGCTGTTATTACAGATGTCAACAAATCAAAATATCGCTCAATTGATAAAGTGTCAAGCCAGATTCGCAGTGAAATAATACGTGATAAGAAAGCTGAAAAATTAATTGCAGAGTTTAATGATAAAATTAAAAATGCAAATACATTATCGGGTATAGCAGAAGAGTTACAACTCGAAGTAAAATCAGCCGAAAATGTAAACTTCACTTCATATCAATTTGGGTCTGAAGGATTTGAGCCATCAGTGATTGGTAAAGTTGCTGGTATGACTGACAACAAATTATCTTCACCTATAAAAGGTAACTCAGGCGTATTTATGGTACAAGTAAACGATGTAACTAAAGATGATTCTGAAATTGACATTGCATATGAAAAACAAAACTTATCATCAAGATTGAAATACTCATTGTCAAATATGATTTTGATGGATATGAGAAATAATGCAGAGATTTCAGATAATAGATTAACTTTCTATTAAATTTAGATAAATTGAAAATTATGACGGAGTGAATGTATTTCATTCCGTCATTTTTGTAAAAACGGTTCAAACAACATCTCGATAAATCTCATTGGAATATGACAAAATTACCTCTATTGGGAAAAACATTAAGTGAATTAAAAAATATCGCTGTAGAACTTGGTATGCCTGCATTCACAGGTAAACAATTGTCCGATTGGATTTATAAGAAGCGAATTACATCCATAGACGAAATGAGTAATATTTCATTGCAAAACAGAAATTTGCTTAACGAGAAATATGAGATTGGTCGTAGCATACCCGTTGAAAGTCAAGTTTCAGTTGACGGTACAATAAAATATCTTTTCAGAACTCACAAAAATCAATTTATAGAGAGTGTTTATATTCCCGAAGAAGACAGAGCAACATTATGTGTTTCCTCGCAAGTTGGCTGTAAAATGAATTGCTTATTTTGTATGACAGGAAAGCAAGGTTTCAGTTCGCAACTTACTCCTACTGAGATTATAAATCAATATTATTCCATTCCTGAATCGGAAAAACTTACCAACATAGTCTTTATGGGCATGGGAGAGCCTATGGATAATCTCGATAATTTACTGACTTCTCTCGAAATTATGACATCTGATTACGGCATGGGATGGAGTCCGAAAAGAATAACCGTTTCAACCATAGGGATATTACCGAAAATGATAAGCTTCCTCGAAAAATCTACATGCCATTTAGCTGTAAGTATGCACACTCCTTTTGCTGATGAGCGTTTAAAACTTATGCCTGTTCAAAAAGCATATCCTATTGAAAGCGTTATTGAGGAGTTAAAGAAGCATGATTTCTCAAAACAACGGAGAGTTTCATTCGAGTATATTATGTTCAACGGACTAAATGACACTATGCGACATGCAATCGCAGTTGTAAAATTACTAAAAGATATTCCATGCAGAGTTAATTTAATTCGCTATCATAAAATACCTGAAATAGATTTAGATAGCTCGGATGAAGCTCGAATGGTATCGTTCAGAGATTATCTGACTAACAATGGAGTTATGACAACCATACGTAAATCTCGCGGTGAAGATATCTTTGCTGCCTGTGGAATGCTTAGTTCCTTAAAACACTCTTAACACCTTTTATCTGACTGATTTTCTTCACTATCATATCAAGGTCCTTATTGTCATTTACCATGATAGTAAGATTACCTTCAAATAATCCTGCATTTGAGTCGATTGAAATAGAACGTAACTGTATCTGTTTCTCTTTAGAAATCAATGATGTTATGTTAGCAACAATTCCAATGTCGTCATGCCCTACAATTCGCAAAGTAACAGGATATTGAGAGCCTGCTGACTTACCCGACCATCTTGCCTTTACAATTCGATAGCCATAACGAGAAATCATTTCCGGAGAATTAGGACAATCAGTACGATGAATTTTTATACCACCCGATACAGTCACAAATCCAAAAACATCATCACCATAAATTGGGTTACAACATTTAGCAAGTTTGAAATCAATATTCTTCAAATCCTGACCGATAACCAATACATCTTCTTTATTCTCAATCTCATGTGTGAATGTATCTTTGCTAAAACCTTCTGCACTTCGAGTTTCGACAGGCAATTCAAAGGCATCTTTTTTCTCAATTTCGAGATAACCGTCACGCACCTCAAACACATCTAACTTGCCTAAAGCTAATTCCTGATAGAAATCACTTACAGTCTTAAATCCTTTCTTTTTAGCTAATTTTGAAATTTTCCCTTCTTCGAGATCAATTTTCCAGTTTTTAAATCTTCTCGCAAGAATTTCTCTACCGGTTTCAGCCTCCTTATATTCAATTTCTTTTAATGCCTGACGAATTTTATTTCTTGCCTTCGAAGTAGTTACAATTTTCAACCATGATTGATTTGGTTTTTGAGCCTGAGAAGTAAGCACTTCGACCTGATCTCCATTTTTCAGCACATATTTAATTGGCATATTCTTGCCATTAACTTTGGCACCAACACATTTAGAACCTAAACCTGAATGAATTGAAAAAGCAAAATCGAGAGCTGTAGCACCTTTAGGTAGTTTATGCAAATCGCCGGTAGGAGTAAATACAAAAACCTCCTCATCATAAAGATTCAGCTTAAATTCATCCATAAAATCTATGGCATTCAAATCAGGGTTTTCCAAAATATCACGAACATTCTTCAACCATTCATCCATGCCGGTTTCACCTTTAATGCCTTTATATTTCCAATGTGCTGCCAAACCTTTTTCAGCTACCTCATCCATCCTTGTAGTTCGTATCTGAACTTCCACCCATTTACCTTGCGGACCGATAACTGTAGTATGCAAGCTCTCATAACCGTTTGATTTTGGTATAGAAAGCCAGTCGCGCAAACGATTTGGATTAGGTTGATACATATCTGCTACGATAGAATAAGCCTGCCAGCATACTGATTTCTCTTTTTCAGGAGCAACATCAAAAATAATTCTGATTGCAAACAAATCGTATATATTCTCAAAAGCAGTATTTTGTTTTTTAATTTTATTATAAATAGAATGAATTGATTTGGTACGACCTTTTATAGAAAATGGTAATCCAATAGTCAAAAGTTTCTGCTCAAGAGGATCAATAAATTCACGAATATACTTTTCTCTCGAACGTTTTGTCTCGTTTAATTTTTTGGCAATTTCAGAGTAAATCTCTCTGTTAGTATGTTTTAATGAAAGATCCTCTAATTCGGTTTTTATAGCATACAACCCCATTCTATGAGCTAATGGTGCATATAAATAAGCTGATTCTCTTGCAATATTTACACGTTCATCTTCTGTATATTCATTTAATATTCTCATTATATGAAGTTGTTCGGATATTATAATCAAAATCACTCTTATATCTTCGGCAAATGACAATAATAATTTTCTAAAATTTTCAGATTCAAGCGAGGTATTCTTCGCATATAATTCACGCACTCGAGCAAGACCGTTAATAATAATTCCAACATGAACTTTAAATTTCTTTTCAATATCCTCTACAGTTACAATTCCGCTCTTCACCAAATCCTGCATTAGAAAAGCAATGACAGCCGTCTTACCTAAGCTGACTTCATTTAAAATTATGTCAATTATGTGTATTTTATAGTTTAAGTATTTCGAAAAATCATTTTTATTGATAGATTGCGTATCGAAAAATTTGGAAAAAAGATTCTTAATTTCCAATTTTTCATTTTCCGAAAGTAATGTATTGTGATTTCTATTTAGCTTGAGATATGATTGAAATATAGTTTGCATCTTAAAAAAATTAATCAGAATATTTATGTAAACCTAACGATGCAAATATAATTGATTTTTAAATCAACTTGCTTTTAAATTTATAAAAAAACAATATTTGGGAGATATTTAATTTGAAATTATTATCATGAGTATGGGTTTGCTCAATCAAACATCTGCCCGGCATTATTACTCAACTGCACCATCTGATCATATTCTTCGGGATTTAAATCTAAGAAATAGTAGTTTTGCGGATTCATGATTTGTCCTTTGTAATGCACTTCATAATGGAGATGTGGTCCTGTCGATTTGCCTGTACTTCCTACCAACCCTATTATATCACCTCTTTTAACTTTCTGACCGGGCTTGACTAATATTTTATGCATGTGACCATATAACGTAACATAACCAAACCCATGGTTAATAACCACTGCATTACCATAACCTTGTTGCCATCCGGCTTTTGTAATTGTACCATTACCTGTAGCAAAAATATCAGTACCAACAGGTGCTGAAAAATCCATACCTTCATGAAAACGCCTTGTCCTGTAAATTGGATCGATACGCCACCCAAAGCCTGAAGCAGTTCGCGTTAAATCTTTATTCAAAATAGGTTGTATAGCCGGTATACATTGTAACATTTCCTCTTGCGTACTTGCTAATTTTACAAGCTCGTCATAAGATTTAGATTGAACATACAATTGTTTTTTCAACTCATTGTACTTCTGAGTTGTAGCAACAGCAATTTCAGAATTGGTCATTGTTAGAAGCTGTTTGTAAAATTCACTGTTTGCCGATGTAGATTTTCGAATAGAATATGGAATTGGGTCAGCTTGAAAAATAACACGATACAAATTATCATCCCGCTGCTGCAAATCAGCAAGGACTTCATTCACATTTTCCATATCTCTTTCCAATAATTTGTATTGCGCCTGTAATCTGCTCTTTTCTTGAATCAGTTGGACCTCTTCAGGGGAACGAACTAACCATACGAAAACAAAGAAAAAAACAATACCCAATGATACACCATAAAAAAGATTAATAAGAAACCTTTTAAATTTAAAAAAGAAGGTATGATCTGTTTGTTCGTAACTTAAACTCTCCGGATTGAAGTAGAATTTCTTCTTTGCCATGTTTTTACACTCAATTCTATACTTTTATCGCTCAATGTTGTGCAAAAGTAATAAATTTGAAGTATTTTTGCACTTCTTTGAAACTATTTTAGTGTTTATTATGGAAAATGGTGATTAGTAATTGGTGATTAGTGACTGGTGATTAGTAATTGGTGATTGGTGATTGGTGATTGGTGATTAGTGATTGGTGATTGGTGATTAGTGATTGGTGATTGGTGATTAGTGATTAGTGATTGGTGATTGGTGATTGGTGATTGGTGATTGGTGATTGGTGATTGGTGATTGGT